>WVYQ01000036.1 GCA_011772865.1 Woeseiaceae bacterium
ATTTTTGGCCAAGCACAAGTCTGACTCGCTTTCGATCCTATTCGAATGACTGCTTGTGGCCGAAAGTACGCATTCGCCCAGGTCGAGAAATGACTTCCGCTGTTGCTGCAAAAGCAGACGGTCGCGCCGATGTTTCCGCGGAAACATCTTTGACCGTCCGGTTCACCTCGCTTAGCCGCCTGTCAATAGGTGATAGACTCAAGGGCTGGAAATGACCCAAAGCTGCCCCCCCAATATTCGCCCGTTACAGCAAGTCCAGCGTTCAATTTCGGCGAAGTTCACCCTTCCTAGCCCTGACAGCAGGTTAGTCCGCAATTCATTTTGAGAGGTCATATAATTTCTCTAGCAATGAACGCGGCGACATTTTCAGTCTGTCGAGCAATGGACCGAGATGTTCTGTTGCGTGATGCTTCGCAGCGACCAGCACAGCTTGACCACCGTCTGTCATCGGCCACGAAAGATCTGGAAGTACCGGCTCGACAACGACGACAACCGCTTTGCACCCACAGGGGCAGGAACTGAAACTTATGGCATCACCGGTCGAATACCACGGCCGCGTTTTGATGATCAGCCGTTGCAGTATGTTGAGTATCGTCCACGGCTGCTTCAATGCGTTGTCAAGACTGGCTTGGGTAAGATCCTGTTGTTGGACATGGTGCACAATTAGTGCATCAAGACTGTGATGGCAGCATATTGCTTCTGCCGGCGCCAGTTCGTAAATCGCACCATCACTGTAGAGCCGACCGTCGATAGAGACAGGCGAATAAAATCCCGGGATCGCGGCGCTTGCCATGACGGCAGGTGCCAGTGGGCCCGCAGAGAATATTCGCTTTTCGACTGTTGCGAGATCAACTGCGATAGATGAAAAAGGGTAGTTGCAATCTTCGAAATTCTTGACGCGCAACTGGCTTTCAATAAAGCGTATGGCGGCGCTTGTATCGGAAAACCCCACTACGCCACGACCTCTGTGCACAAGTAGTTTATAGAGCAGCATCCAGGCGGAAGCGGGTTGCCAGAACTCGGCGGTGTGGATTCGAGAGAGGGTGTTGGTCCATTCTTCGAGTGGGGTTCCGCTTGCGATGACTCCACCGACAACCGCACCGGCGCTACAACCTGATGATGCTGTAACGTTCAATCCGAGGTTCCTCAGCGCCGTCATGAACCCGGTGTGGGCAAACACACCACGGCCGCCTCCGGAACTCAGAACTACACCAACGCGGGTCACACTGATACCTCGACTCCGGTAGAAAAGATTCCGCCAGCCAAGAGCAAGAGAATAATCCTATACCACCTGTTCGATGCCATGAAGAAATAACTGACTGGTTCTGGCCGCATCCTGCCCTATTGCACTAGCAATTCTGCGTCATTCGAGCGTCTGCTTTGAATGAGATCTGACATTCAATATTACAGCTACTCGATCATGGCCCCGTTAGATCGAACGGGGCAGGCGTCCACGTAACCACCAAGCCGGGCTTTTGCGCAAACTGTGCAAGGGGTTGTCCATCACGCGGAACCTGGTGGACGCTCTCGGATGTCGAACGGCTCTGACGCGTGCCAGGCGTTCCGAAGGCTGGTAGGTTAATCGGAAGCGACGCGCCTGCGTCACTACAAAGCGAAGCGCTGTAGTGACGCAGGCGGCAAAGCCAGGAGCGGCAAGGCTTGCGGAGGTAATCTTCGGAGTTATGGGCGAGTGACGCCGTCGCTGAACGGCTCGGCAATCATCGGTTTAAGACGCGGCCACAGCGTTCAAAGTGGCAACAAGGCGCTCGAGGATCCTGAGAGCAGCGCCGCGATCATTGATCGAGGATCATTCATCAAACCGGCCGTATGCAAAACGGCTTCCGCGACCAAAGGAGGAAATCACAACTTAAAATCATTCGGCCCTTGAGGCCAGGTTGGAACCTATCGGGTAAGCCTCGAAAACGAGACCCCGGTACGGCCTGTTACCAGGCCAGTCCAGAGCAGGGATTGGTGTCCCGCGACCAGTATCACTTCGGTGAGCCATGCTGCCTCTCAGGGCATGTGGCGGTCAGTAAAACTAACCAACTGAGATCAGCACCGTAAGCCCTGGACAACCAACCACATCACTCGTCTGCTGCGCAGATCGAGTCAGTTGAGCCGGCCGAGGGCCGGCACGAAAGCAATGACACAGATGTAGACCAGGGTGTAGGCCAGAGCTTCGCTTCTATTAAATAATTCTTAATTTTCAGTATCTTAGGAACGGAATTGGCGGAGAGGGTGGGATTCGAACCCACGGTACGGTATAACCGTACACCTGATTTCGAGTCAGGCCCGTTCGACCACTCCGGCACCTCTCCGCTTGCGGGGCGTGGATTGTACTGAAAGCCGCTACAATTCGCGAGCTGAACTCCAGCGGCACATTGCCGCCTAATCTCATATTGAAAACAGGAGGTACCTGTGTTGCGATTGCTGTTTCTCGGTCTACTGCTGGTCCTGTCCGGCCACGCCGCAGGGGAATCGGACCTGCCTTTCGTCGTCGACCCGGCAGGCACATTTAATGAGCCGTGGGCCATGGCATTCCTGCCCGACGGCAGCCTGCTGGTCACCGAGAAAAAAGGCCGCTTGCTGCTCGTCGATACCAACCGCGGTACGACCGAGGTTGCCGGTGTTCCCGAGGTTGACTACGGCGGCCAGGGCGGGCTCGGTGACGTCCTATTGCATCCCGAGTTCGGGCAAAACGGCCTGCTCTACCTGAGCTACGCCGAGGCCGGTGACGACAATACGCGCGGTGCGGCCGT
This sequence comes from Woeseiaceae bacterium, assembly GCA_011772865.1. GTDB lineage: Bacteria > Pseudomonadota > Gammaproteobacteria > Steroidobacterales > Woeseiaceae > UBA1847. Next base: position 2,760 of record WVYQ01000036.1, read on the forward strand.
TGCGCGCGCAAAGCTCGTCGACACTGGTACCGCGATGGAACTTGCTGGCCTCGAAGTGATCTGGCGGCAAGTGCCAAAAGTTACGGGTAAGGGCCATTACGGTCACAGGCTGCTGTTTTCCGCGGACGGCTATTTGTTCATCTCCTCGGGAGAGCGCCAGAAGTTCGATCCGGCACAGGACATGCAGGGAAACCTCGGCAAGATCGTGCGCCTGCACGACGACGGCCGTGTTCCCGGGGACAACCCGTTTTTTGACCAGGGGGGCGTGACGGCACAGATCTGGTCGCTCGGGCACCGCAACCCGCTCGGCATTGCGTTCGACAGCGAGGGGCGGCTCTGGAGTACCGAGATGGGCCCCAGGGGCGGCGATGAACTCAACCTCGTTATCAAAGGCGAGAACTACGGCTACCCGGAAGTCTCCAATGGCAGGCACTACAATTTCCTGCCCATTCCCGATCACGACACGCGGCCGGAATTCGCGGCGCCGAAGGCCTGGTGGACGCCGGTTATCTCCCCTGGCGGCCTGATGATCTACTCGGGCGCGCTGTTCAGGGACTGGCAAGGCGATGGCTTCATTCCCGGCCTGTCGTCGAAGGCGCTGATCCGCGTCGAGTTCGACGGCACCTCTGCCCGCGAGGCCGAGCGATTCGACCTGCAGGTGCGGATTCGCGCCGTGCAGCAAGGCCCCGATGGCGCGATCTGGCTGCTCGAGGACGGGAGCGGCGGCCGGCTGCTCCGGCTCATGCCCCGCTAGCGGCAGACGCCAACTCTTTAGGGTAAAATTGGAAACTACAAAGTAGAGCACTACGGAGAAGTCATTGCGACTGGTCCTCTACATCTCGGTGGCTGCCCTTCTCGGCACCTGTTCGCCGCAGCCCTCGATTCTCGAGCAGGTCCTGGAGGTTGGCGAACTCCGAGTCGTCAGCCGTGACAGTCCTACCGCGTATGTCGAGGGCCCTGACGGACCCTCCGGTCCCGAGTACGACCTCGTGCGCGCCTTCGCCGACGATCTCGGCGTCGACCTCGTCATCGACACTGTGCAAAGCGTGTCCGAAGTGATTCCTCGCCTGATCGACGGTACGGCACACATGGCTGCAGCCGGCCTGTCCACGACCGAATCACGCAGGGAGTACGTCAATTTCGGCCACCCTTACGAGTTGGTCGACATCCACCTGATTTACAAGCTCGGCACGGGCAAGCCGCACTCGATAGACGAGGCGCTGGGCCGCACGATAGAAGTTGTCGCCGGGACCAGTCACGTCGATACGCTCGTCTCCAAGAAGCAAGACCATCCCGAACTGACGTGGACCGAAAATGCGGATGTCGAGGTTGCGACACTGTTGGCGAAAGTCGCCGAAGGCGAAGTGGACTTTACGGTTGCCGACAGCACCGAATTCAATATTCAAAGACACTTCTACCCCGACCTGCGCGTCGCAATCGATCTCGAACTCGGCGATCCGCTCGCCTGGGCGTTCCCGAAGGAATCGGGTGACAGCCTGCTGAGCCGCGCCGACGACTTCCTGATTGAATTCGAGCGGGATGGCCTTCTAGCCAGAGTCAAGGATCGGTATTACGGGCACACCGACAAGTTCGACTATGTCGGCACTCGCAATTTCATTCGCCATTACGAGAGCCGCCTGCCACGTTACCGCGAGATGTTCGAGGAAGCTGCGGCCCAGTGGGGTCTCGACTGGCGTCTGCTGGCCGCGATCGCCTACCAGGAATCGCACTGGCGCTCGGGCGCGGTGTCGCCCACGGGCGTGCGCGGCATCATGATGCTTACCGAGGACACGGCTCGCTACCTCGGCATCGAAGACCGCGTCGATCCGAGAAACAGTATTTTTGGCGGCGCTCAGTATTACGCTCGGCAGACGGAGCGCGTCGCCGATTCGGTGGAAGAGCCGGATCGTACCTGGATGGCGTTGGCCGCGTACAACGTCGGCTTCAATCACGTCAAGGACGCGCGCCAGATCGTCGAATGGCAAGGCGGCAATCCTGATGCGTGGGTCGACATCAGCAATGCGCTACCGCTGCTCGCAAAACGTGAGTGGTACAGCCGCGTGCCATTCGGTTACGCGAGGGGCTGGGAGCCGGTGCTCTATGTCGACAACATTCGCGCTTATTTCAATATTCTCAAGTGGCTGACGGCGAACGAAGAGGCGGAGATGCGTGAGTTCGATATACCCGGCGATGTGGCGCCGCCGATCGAGGCAGACGCCGCAGAAGTGGAGCGTACCTGACGCTCGCTATTCGATGGCCGGGATGCTCTTGAGGTACGCCGCTATCGCGTCGCGATCGGATTTCGTCAGCTGCGCCATATTTTCCTGGACAGCCACCATCGAACCGCCGGCCGTGTCGAAATCGGGTGTGAATCCCGATTCCAGGTAGAAGCTGATGTCGCTTTGTGACCAGTCCGCGAGGTTTTTGCCGCCCGGCGTGATATTGGGAACGCGCCCGCGTCCCTCGGGATTCGGGGCTCCGCCAAGCCAGCGATCGGCCAGCATCCCGCCGAACCGGTCGCGCGGCGTATGGCACTCGCCGCAATGCCCCGCTCCTTCGACCAGGGCCTGACCGCGCCGCACCGCCGGCTCGACCGAGTCCAGCTCTACGATGTTCTGCTGCGTCAGATAGCGCCGTTTCCACAACCCGATGCCGCGGCGAATGTTCCACGGAAAAGCGAGCCCGTGGTCTCCGGCCCCGCCCTCGACCGCAGGCAACGTATCGAGAAATGCCTTGAGGTCCATAACGTCCTCGATCTTCATCCTCGCGTAGGAGGTATAGGGAAACGAGGGGTAGTAGTGGCGGCCGCGGGGCGAGACCCCGCGTTGCATCGCATTGACAAATTCCAGCATCGACCAGCCGCCGATACCTGCTGTTTCGTGGGGCGAGATATTCGGCACCCGGAAGACACCGTAGCCTGTATCGAGTTCGGCGCCCCCGCCCAGGCGCAACTTGGCTTCACCTTTGGCGCGCTTGCCCTCGACTGGCGACGCGTGGCAGGAGGCGCAACCGCCCGCCCAGAATACTGCCTGCCCCGCAACGGAGTCCGGTTCATGCTGTGGCAAATCGTCAGCCGTTAACGCCTGTGGCCGGGTAAGCCACCAGGAAACAAGAACCAGCGCCCCGATCAGCAAGGCGCTGGCGCGAACGATGCGCAGCATCGGCAGACGGTCCTGGCTGTTCTACTCTTCAGCGATACGGTAGTTGTCGTGGCAACCCTTGCAGGCCTCGAAAACCGGGCCTATTACCGGCTTGGCCGCTTCCAGTGAATCGGGACCGGCTTCGATGGCGCCATCAACAGCAGCCTGCCACTTCGCGAGAGCCTTTTCGAATCCCGCACGGTCCTCCCAGATGGCGGGCGCTGCCTCGGTTCCCATGCCAGTTTCACTGCCTTCCGGGAACAGCCCGCCGAATTGACCGCCGACATCCTTCCAGACGTTCAGCGACTGCAGCAACGTATCGGCATCGAATTCTGCCTCGCCCTTGAGCATCTCGCCGACGGGTTTCGCCGCTTCGCCCACGCTTTCCATCAACTCGTGGCGTTCATGGCGCGGATCATCATCGGCGAAAACGGATGAAGCTAAGGCCAGTGCGGCCAGGAAAAGCGGGAACCGATATTTATTGTCAGGCATTGATATGTCCTTGTTTGCTTACATGTCAAAAGTTAATGAAACAGGTTACTAGACCAAGTTCGAAATAGTAATTCACGGAATTCGCAACTTTTACTGCATGCTGGAAAAAATTGCTGCTTAGCGCCGTGCCTCGAAGAACTCCTGCAGCAGCGCGCCGCAGTCCCCGGCCAATATTCCGCCCAGGATCTCGAAGCGGTGATTGAATGCCTGGCTGTCGCTGAGGTCGATGACGCTGCCGACTGCGCCTGCCTTGGAGTCGTAGGCGCCGAAGACCAGCCGCGCAACCCTTGCCTGGGCGAGCGCGCCGATGCACATCGGGCAAGGCTCGAGCGTGACGTACAGCGTGGCGCCGGTCAGCCTGTAGTTACCCTGGACCTGCCCTGCAGCTCGCAGCGCGACAATTTCGGCATGCGCGCTGGGGTCGCTGTCGCGAATAGACCGATTTTGGCCGGTCGCAATAATCTCTCCTTCTACTACGAGGACGGCGCCGACCGGAACCTCGCCAGCAGCCGCGGCCTTGCCGGCCTCACCGAGCGCCGCTTGCATGAAACCGGCATCGGCGTCGCTCATCTACTCCCACTCGATCGTGGCTGGCGGCTTGCCCGAGATGTCGTAGGTCACGCGTGAAATACCATCGACCTCGTTGATGATGCGCAAGGAGACGTGCTCGAGGAATTCATAAGGCAAGCGCGCCCAGCGGGCGGTCATGAAGTCGATCGTCTCGACGGCGCGCAATGCAATAACGTACTCATAGCGGCGGCCATCGCCCATGACACCGACCGATTTCACCGGCAGGAATACGGCAAAGGCCTGGCTAACCTGGTCGTAGAGATCCTGTTTGCGCAGTTCTTCGATAAAGATGTCGTCTGCAAGCTGCAATTTCTCGACATACTCGGGTTTCACCTCGCCCAAAACGCGAACGCCGAGGCCGGGCCCCGGGAACGGATGCCGCATGACCATTTCGCGTGGCAGCCCGAGCTCGATGCCGATCTTGCGCACCTCGTCCTTGAACAGTTCCCTGAGCGGCTCGACCAGCTTCATACGCATGTCTTCGGGCAGCCCACCGACATTGTGATGCGACTTGATGACATGCGCTTTACCCGTCTTGGCGCCGGCGGATTCGATGACATCGGGATAGATCGTGCCCTGCGCCAGCCACTCGATGCCCTCGAGCTTGTGAGCTTCCTCGTCGAACACCTCGATGAAGTTGCCGCCGATGATCTTGCGTTTCTTTTCCGGGTCGGACTCGCCAGCCAGCGCCTCGAAGAATCGATCGGCGGCATTCACGCGTATCACGTTGATGTGCATGTGCTCGGCAAACGTCTCCATGACCTGGTCGCCTTCGTTGTGGCGTAACAGGCCATGATCGACGAAGACGCAGGTCAGCTGGTCGCCGATGGCTTCGTGCAACAGCGCTGCAACCACCGAGGAGTCGACACCGCCCGACAGCCCCAGCAGGACCTGGCCGTCGCCGACCTGCTCGCGCACCTGCTCGATCGCGTCCGCCACGATATTGCCCGGCGTCCAGTCGCCCGGACAGCCGCAGATCTCGCGAACGAACCGCCGCATAATCGCGTCGCCGTGTAACGTGTGCGTGACTTCGGGGTGAAACTGCACGCCGTAGAAGTTGCGCTCGGCATCCTCCATGGCGGCGATCGGCGAATTGGGGCTGCTGGCCGATATCGTGAAGCCGGGCGGGACTTCTTCGACCCGGTCCCCATGGCTCATCCAGACTTTGAGCACCGGTTGACCGCTGTCGGCGTCACTGAAGCCGCCGAAAAGGCCTGACTCACCCGGCGAGATCTCGGCATAGCCGAACTCGCGATGTTCCGAAGCTTCCACTTTTCCGCCGAGTTCGGCTGCCATCGTCTGCATGCCGTAGCAGATGCCGAGAACGGGCACTCCGAGGTCGAAGATAACGGGGGATACCCGCGGCGGGTCGTCGAGGTTCACGGATTCAGGACCACCGGACAGGATGACACCCGCCGGTGCAAGGGACCGGATCTCCTCATCGGACATATCCCACGGGTGAATCTCCGAGTAGACGCCGCACTCGCGCACGCGCCGCGCAATCAGCTGCGTGTACTGGCCGCCAAAATCGACGATCAGCAGGCGGTGGGCGTGGATATCGGGGTGTGCGGCGTTGCTGGCCTCAGCAGGCTGGCTCATTCCGTTGATTCCATCAGTTGCTGCGATAGTTCGGGGGTTCTTTGGTGATCGTCACATCGTGCACGTGACTTTCTTTCATCCCGGCGCCCGTAATCTTCACGAAGAGCGGCCGTGTCCTCATCTCGTCGACATTACCACTGCCCGTGTATCCCATGGCGGCCCGAACTCCGCCGACGAGCTGGTGCACGATCGCAACCAGGCTGCCCTTGTAGGCGACGCGACCTTCCACACCCTCGGGCACGAGTTTCTCGAGTTCCTCGGTCATATCCTGGAAATAACGGTCCGAGGAGCCGTGAGACCCGCCCATAGCGCCAATAGATCCCATGCCACGATAGGACTTGTAGGAGCGGCCCTGGTAGAGCTCGACCTCGCCCGGCGATTCCTCGGTTCCGGCAAACAGCCCGCCGATCATGACCGTGTGGGCGCCGGCCGAAAGTGCTTTCGCGATGTCACCCGAGTAGCGAATGCCGCCATCAGCGATAAACGGCACGTCGGTATTCTTCAGCGAGGATGCGACATCAGCAATCGCGGAAATCTGCGGTACGCCGACGCCCGCGACGATTCGCGTCGTACAGATCGAGCCCGGGCCAACGCCGACCTTGACCGCGTCGGCGCCCGCTTTGACGAGTGTCTCAGCGGCCTCACCCGTGACAATGTTGCCGCCGATGACCTGCATGTCCGGGTAAGCCTTCTTGATCTGACTGACGCGATCGATAACGCCTTTCGAAAAACCGTGTGCCGTATCCACGATGATGACATCCACGCCAGCTTCGACGAGTGCATCGACACGATCGTCGGTATCACGACCGGTGCCAACAGCCGCGCCAACGCGCAGCGCTCCGCTGTCATCCTTGGCGGCCTGGGGAAAATCCTTGGCCTTCTGGAAGTCCTTGGCCGTGATCATGCCCTTGAGTTCATCGTTGTCGTCGACAACAAGCACCTTCTCGATACGGTGCTCATGAAGCAGTGCCTTCACCTCGTCGTCGCTCGCCCCCTCGCCGACGGTAACGAGCCTGGCCTTCGGTGTCATGACTTCGGAGACCGGCGCCTCCATGCGCGTCTCAAAGCGGAGATCGCGACCCGTAACGATGCCGACCGTCCGCTTGCCGTCGACCACGGGTACGCCGGAGATGCCCATGGCCTTGGTCAGTTCGATGACCTCGCGTATGGTCATGTCCGGCGATACCGTAATCGGATTGCGGACGATGCCGCTCTCGAATTTCTTGACCGTTGCGACCTCGCGCGCCTGTCCCTCGATCGACATGTTCTTGTGAATGATGCCGATGCCGCCTTCCTGGGCCATAGCGATCGCGAGCCGGGCCTCGGTCACGGTATCCATCGCGGCGGAGACGATGGGCACGTTGAGGCGAATTCCGCGAGTCAGCTGCGTACTCAGGTCGACCTCGTGGGGGAGCACCGACGAGTAACCGGGCTGCAACAGAACGTCGTCGAACGTGAGGGCTTCCTTGGCGATGCGCATGAGAGTCTCGGGGTCCCTGTAGTGAGGTTAATCGGCCAATTCTACGCCGATCATTTTGTCGGCAAAAGCTGTGCAGGCTCCGCTATACTCGCGAGCATGGAAAAAGCGGGCCAAGCGAACGGGATGGCAGTGGCGATCACCGTCAGCCAGCTCAACCGCCAGGTCAAGGCCCTGCTCGAGAAGAAGATCGCCCGCCTCTGGGTCGAGGGCGAAATCTCGAATATCGCCCGTCCCGCCTCCGGCCACGTTTATTTCAGTCTCAAGGATGATCAGGCGCAGGTTCGTTGCGCATTCTTCCGTCAGCGCCAGCGCGGGCCGACGATAAACCTGAAAAATGGTGACCAGGTGCTGGCTTTCGGTCGCGTCAGCCTGTACGAGCCGCGTGGCGACTTCCAGCTGATTGTCGAACAGGTGGAACCGGCCGGTGAGGGAGCCCTCAAGCGGCAGTTCGAGGTCCTCAAGAAAAAACTCGCGGCCGAGGGCCTGTTCGACGAGGATCGCAAGCAAGAGCTCCCGGCGTTGCCCGAACGGATCGGCGTCGTGACGTCGCCGTCGGGCGCGGCGATTCGCGACATTCTCACTATTCTCGGCCGGCGCTTCCCGTCGATTCCCGTCGTCATCTACCCGGCATCGGTCCAGGGCGAGGCGGCGCCCGGAGAGCTGATCGCCGCGCTGTCGAAGGCTGTCAGTCGCAACGAATGTGACGTGCTGATCATTGGTCGCGGCGGGGGCTCGCTCGAGGACCTGTGGGCTTTCAACGACGAACAGCTCGCCCGCGCTATCGCCGATTGTCCGATCCCGATCGTTAGCGCAGTCGGGCACGAAGTCGACTTCACGATCGCGGATTTCGTCGCCGACGTACGGGCGCCGACCCCGTCGGGCGCGGCAGAACTTGTCGTGCCGAGTCGCGACGACTGGCTACGATCCGTCAACTCGCTGGCCGCGCGCATCGCGCGGCTCGGTCAGCGCACGCTCGAAGACCGCGCCCAGACCCTCGACTGGCTGGCCCGCCGGCTCGTGCAAACCAGCCCGCAGCAGACGCTCAGGCGCCAGCATGAGCGGCTCCGTGAAAACCGGCGCCGTCTCCTGGCGGCAATCCGATACGGGCTGGCCGGCAGGCAGCCTTTGATTGCCAACCTGTGGCAGCGATTGAGCGCCAGCGGCGCGAGGTCCGTTGCCGATTCGCAGCACCGCCTGCAACTGGCCATGCGTGGTTTGCACGCCGTCAGTCCGCTCGCAACCCTCGAGCGCGGCTATGCGATTGTCGAGGATGCCGCGAGCGGCAAGGTTTTGACGCGAGCGGATGATGCCAACGTTGGCGAAGACATCCGCGCGCGGCTCGCGACCGGCGAACTAACCGCCACGATCAAGTCCAAGAAATCATGAGACTCGGCGCCCTGCTGCTTTGCATTCTTTTTCCATTTTCATCGATGGCGGATTCCGCCTGGCCCGGCGGAATTGCGTTTCTCGACCTGGGCGCTGCCGACGGTCCTGCTCCCGTCGTCGAGTTCGATGGCAAACGCGTTCTCGTCTTGAACCAGGGCGGTCAATGGCGCGCCGTGGTTGGCATCCCGCTCAGTGCCGAGACCGGTCGCGCCAGCATTTCTTTCCCGAGCGGCATCACGATGTCGTTCGACGTCGTGGAGCACGCGTACGCGGTGGAGCATCTGCAGGTTGCGCAAAGTTACGTGTCCTTGAGTGACGAAGACCTCGCCCGGTACCAGCGGGAACGCAAGGTCATCGACGCTGCGCTCAACAACTGGCGTGACATACCTGTCGACAGCGTATCCCTGGCGAGCCCGGTTGAAGGGCCCCGAAGTTCGTCATTCGGCAAACGGCGCTTTTTCAATAACGAGCCCCGCTCGCCGCACAGCGGTATGGACATCGCGGCACCCGAGGGCACACCGGTCTCGGCGCCTCTGGCAGGCATCGTCAGCGAAACCGGCGACTACTACTTCAACGGCAACACGATTTTCATCGATCATGGCCAGGGGCTGATCTCGATGTATTGCCACCTTAGTGAAATTGGCGTCGAAACAGGGCAGCCAATTACTGCGGGAGAACCCATCGGACGGGTCGGCAAGACCGGCCGCGTCACGGGCGCGCACCTGCATTTCGGTACTTACCTCAATGGCACGGCCGTGGACCCGGCACTGCTGCTGGATGGAAGCCAATAGCATGACGGGTGTCGCAGGCCGTGTTGCCATGGTCACCGGGGCCGGACGCGGTATCGGCCGCCGCACCGCGGAATTGCTTGCCGAACGCGGCGCGAATGTCATGTGCGTTGCGCGCAGTGAAAACGAGTTGGCCGATGTCGGGCTCCCATACACGGTTGCAGACCTCGGCACGCCGGACGGCTGCGCGGCGGCAGTCGCGAGCACCGAAGATCGATTGGGTCCTGTCGAGATTTTCGTCTGCAACCACGGCCTGGGCTCCGCCCAGGAAAAGGTCATCTGGGAGCAAAACCCGGAGCTGTGGGCGGAGACGATGCGGGTAAACCTGGACGGCCCGTTTTACCTGTCCCGCCTGATTGTCGGCCGCATGGTCGAGATGGGCTACGGGCGTGTCGTGTACACAAGTTCGACGGCCGGGTTGGTCGCCGAATTCGCGGGCAGCGCCTACAACAGCTCCAAACACGGTCTGCTCGGCCTGATGCGCTCTGTCGCCGTCGACGCCGGGCCGCACGGCATTACGTCGAACGCGGTCCTGCCCGGGTGGGTGCGCACCGAAATGGCAGAGAACTCGGCCGCGCAGGAGGCCAGTGATCATGGCATGACGATCGACCAGGTATGGGAACGACGCGCGGCGCTTTATCCGCCCGGCCGGGTAGTCAGTGTCGACGAAGTGGCCGAGACAATTGCGTTTTTAGCCTCGGAGCAGGCCAGCGGCATCAATGGCGAAGCCATCAAGGTGGCGCTGGGTTCTGTCGCGTAACGCGTTTGACGCGTTCTGCTCGCGACCGGGCAGGCTACTGGCCGTGGCTGTTTGACCGAAAACGCAAGGTGTCCCCCGGCAGTATCGGCCGTTCCGGCAACTCGACCTCTGCCGTTTGCAGCATGCCATCGCGGTAATACCTGATCGAAATAGCGTCGCCAACCCTCAATGAGCGCGCAATCTCGAACACGGTATCCATGTCGGTCACCTCGATACCGTTGACCTCGCTGATGACGTCGCCGCCGAGCAGGTATTCGTTGTTGCCGATCACGACGGGGAAGTTCCCACCTCGCAGGCCTATCTCCTCTGCGGGACTGCCCGGCTCGATCGTCTCGATCATATAGCCCGGTGGTATTCCGAAACTGAAAACCATCGGCATCGGAACGATTACGCCGTTGATGCCGTGCCAGGGCCGGATGATGCGCCCATGCTCGATGAGCTGCGGCAGGTATTCGCGGACCGTGTCGATCGGTATCGAGAAGTTGATGTTCTGCGCCGCCGTCGAGCCGATCGTGTTGACCGCAATCACTTCACCACATCGATTGACCAGCGGTCCACCGGAGTTCCCGGGGTTGATGGCTGCATCGGTCTGGACCAGGGGCGTCATCCAGCTCCACGTGCTGAATGGCATGACGCGCTCCATGCCCGAGACAATGCCCCGTGTCGCCGTTTTGCCGATGCCGAACGGGTATCCAACGGCCAGCACTTCATCCCCGATCTCGAGTTCGACCGAGGCACCGAGTGCGGCTTTTTCGAGCTGCTTCAACGGCATGCGGAGTTTAATGACCGCAAGGTCCGACAATGGATCCACTCCGACAATTTCCGCAGGCAGCATCTCGTCACTGTGTGTCGCGATCATGATCGTTCCGGCGCCATAGACGAGATGCGCATTGGTGACGACATGCCCGTCATCGTCAACGACAAACCCGGTACCGACCCCGTGCTGAACGCGGTGCATCAGCGAGAACGGATCGATCGAGACGGCATAGACCTGGACTACCGATGGCGAAACGTCTCGGAAGACATCGGCAAAGTCCGTGTCACAATCTGCCGCGGTGGCCTGCGCAGGAAGCGCAAAGACGACCGCCAGCAGCAATCTGTTGGCCGGTTTCATGCTCAACTCCCGCTCGATGCCCGTCCTACTCGCCGGGTTCCGACAATAGTTTGCCGGTGTAGTGCCAGCTCAGGTAGAACAGAATCAGAAATACGAGGTCTGCCCATGCCCATGGAACCCACATCGCCGGAACGCCGGTGGTCATCATGTAGTAGAAGACCAGGCCGCTATATCCTGCCTTCAGCGCCACGCCGTACAACATGATGAAACGGTTCGGTATCGGGTCCCGCGCCACGCGCAGGAACATCGCTGCGAAAATGAGCAGCAGGATGGCCGAAAACTGCACGTACCCGAAATGATTGGGTGGGACTACCTCGAAGATCTCGAAGGCAAGTCCTGGCTGGAACAGGAAGATAAGACCGAGGACGCCGTCATAGACGGCAGCGATGAGCCATAGTCCCCTAACCATAGTGATGTTCATTGAGCTTGACCTCCTGGCCAGCACTGCTTGCTAGCAGCGCAGCCTGTCGTTCGTGAAATTTTGCGTGTCTCTCGTGCGTAAACTCCTCACCGTAAAGCTGTTCCACGAGCCAGCGAAATTGTGACTCCAGGAATTCGGGCGGCATGTGTTTTGGCTGAAAATTAACGTCGAACAGCGTGCAGAGATGCCAGGCGCTCTTTTCGATGATGCGGTTCTCTTCGAGCAGCCGATCGTACAAAGGTGTTCCCGGGAACGCCGTCAGCATCGTGATCTGCACGTCATACAGGTTGCTGTCGCGCACGAAATCGACAACGTTCTGGAAACACTCGGGCCCGTCGTTGTCCATGCCGAGCACGAAGCAGCCGTTAACCGATATTCCGTGTCCCTGGATCTTGTCGATCGCCGCCATGTAGTCGTCGAACTGCTGCGCCTTCCAGTTCGACCTGGTCTCGACGCCGGCCAACCCAGCCTTTGTCGCGCTTTCGAATCCGATCAGCACCTGCACGCAGCCGGCGTCTCGCATCAACGTCAGTAGCTCGGCGTCCGTGGCCACCGATATGTCGGTCTCGGTAAACCACCTGACGTGCTCTTTCGCGAGCGCCCGCATGAGTTCCTTGCCATGGCGTTTGTTCACGAACGTATTGTCATCCGCGAACTCGATAAACGGCTCCGGCTGGAACTCCTTGATGTGGCGTAACTCGGTGATGACGTTCCTGACCGGCTTGACGCGATAGAACGGCGAGAGCCGCATCGACGCCGCACAGAACTCGCAGCGGAACGGGCAACCCCGCGCCGTCTGAATCGTCATCCGGTTGTAGCGATCATGATCCAGCAGGTCGAAGCGTGGCAGCGGGCTTTTCCCGAGATTGAATGTTCGATCACGTGAGTCGTACACAGGCTGCAGGCGGTTGCGCTGCAGATCCCCGATCAACTCGGGCCAGGACGGCTCGCCCTCACCGATGACAATAGCGTCCGCATGCTGCGCCGCCTCGTCGGGTAATGCCGTTACGTGCAGGCCGCCGAGTAACACTTTGGTGCCTGCTTCCCGGTAGCGGTCTGCAAGTTCATAGGCCTCGTTCATCTGCGCCGTGAATGATGAAATCGCAACTACGTCGAATTCGCCAGGTAATCCTTCAACATCGCTGAGATCCGGTACATCGATGTACTCCATGTCGATCTCCCGCGGCGTCATGCCCGCCAGCGTCAGCAGCCCGAGACTCGGCAAAGAAGCAATAACCCGGCTGCGGTCGACGAATCCCGGCAGCGTGAAACCCAGTTCGGTCAGTTCCCGGTTATGCGCGCGCGTAGCGCTCATCGCGATGAGGCCGAGTTTCATAGTTTCACCAGTCCTTCGGTCAACAAGACCAGCGTAATGGCCACGCAGAACACGGGGATCGCGAACAGGTGGCGAAATGGCATCTTCCACGCGCTCAGGAAGCAGATCAGCGGCATGAGCACGGCCGCCGCAATGAGACTCAACGACGCTGCCGCCGGATAGCGCAACTCGGCGCCGGTGATGTCGAGCGTCAGTGCGAACAGGACGTTCAGGATGCCGAGGCCGAAGAAGGCGACGTGGCCGAGACGCATCAGGCGCCTGCGGAACGAACTGTAGCCACCCGCAAAGGACTCCCGGTGGAAGAACAGACCGATGGATGCGCCGGCAAATAACCCCAGGATCATGCCGGACCAGCCCGCGACCAAGTTCCAGTCAGCCACAGCAGACCACCTTTCTCCCATTACGTATCATGACCCTCGCTTGTGGCGAGACAATTCGGGCTTGTACCTAGCCCTGCCGCATCAGCCGCACGTGGTACCCTCGCCCGCATGACGACTGTAGGACACAGCCTGACCGGACTATCGATTGCGGCGCTGGCGCTGCCGAAGGGCCGTTCGCTGACCTGGTACCTGCTCGTCGGTCATCTGTTCGTATTTTTTGCCAACGTCCCGGACTTCCCGTTGCCCGGGTGGGGGCATGCGGAATACGAGGTCAGCCACAGCATCTTCGTTACCGGCATGCTCGTGATACCGATGGCGCTGTTACTGCTGGTGCCCAAGTTCGACGAAAAAGTTGGCGCCCGGGTGGTGTCGCTCTGGGCACTCGCCTGGTTCAGCCACATGGTGCTCGATTCGTTGTATTCGCACGGCAACGGCATCGGGATCTTCTGGCCGGTATCCGACGCCCACCTGGCGCTGCCATTACCGTGGTTTCACACGCTGACCTGGCCGCCGTTCACCGAACATAANNGAACATAACCGGGGTGTGTTCTTGATTGAGATCGCCGTTTACGGAACGTTACTGGCCCTTTGTTTGTTACTGCGACGGCGGTTACACGTCAATGATCGGTAATTATCGTTCGTATTTGAGGACAGGCGAGAAATCCAGCATAGCCAGACTCTCTTCCGACATTCCCAGGCGCTCACGTAGTTCAGTCCAGCGCGGATCATCTCTAAGGTTGTCCCATTGTGGCAGGAATATCTCCCGTTCCATCCGATCGCTTAATTCCATTACTTCGTCGAGCACCTCAAATGCACGGTCGTTGTCGCCTGTGAACGCATAGACTTCGGCGAGCGCCATTTTTGCTGACCAGTCTTCCATTTGTTGGACTTCGGCAATTCTGTCTGCAACCTTCTCGTCATCGCCAAGGACATGATAGGCCATCGCCTGAAGCGGAGCGGCAATAACGTCGTTGGCGGCTTCTCCCTCCATAAGCTCGAGCGCTGCAACTGGTTCACCCATACTAATCAGCATAAAGACATGATGTGCGTACCCACCTCTCCCAAATTCCCGATACTTTGTCTTGGCTTCGATCGCGTCCTCGAATCGACGCGCGTAGAACAGGTTTTCAGTGGTTTGCCAGATGCAGTTCGCGCAGGTCGGGTCGATCGCGACGGCCCGCTCACCCAACCAGACTGCTGCATCGCCATTGCCGGTTCTCCGCGCAAAGCCCGCCAATACCCTCAATACTTCCGGATCATTAAGGCCTGTGCGTAACGCCACCTGCAGATGATGATTGGCATGACCAGGATGTCGATCGTCCCAGAATATTTCCCACGCAGCGTAAGTATTCAGCAAACCGTTGTCACCATCGATCGCGAAGACCCGCTCGTAATACGTGCGGATCAACTCTGTCGCATCCTTCTGGGACATTCCTTCGCGTGTGGCCTGGAACCACCTCGCAGCCGAAAGCGTCATGAGCGCGGCAGGATAGTCGGGGTCAATTACCAGAGCGCGCTCGAGCAGTTCGATAACCGCAGCCACCTGGGCTGGCGTCTCGGCCTCAAGCCCGGCGGACCAGGCTTGCCATACCAGGGCGCTGGCCCGGGGATCCACTTCGGGTGGCTTGTACGGGACGCCCGTCGCCCCAAGTTGCAGGTTTTCGGCTGCGGCGGCAACGATCTCGTATTGAAATTCGAACAGCTCCGCAGTCGATCCTGCAAATGTGTCTTGCCAAATAGTCTGGCCCGATTTTGTCTCAACTATTGAAATCGTCAGGTTGAGCAGGCCATCAGTTACCGCAATTGAACCACGCAAGGAATTTGCGGCGCTAAGCGTGTCCACAATCTCGTCGCCATCGAGCCCTTCCTCTGCAAGCCTGATCACCGTCGGTCTGGCCGAAACAACAAGTTGGGGTATGCGAGCGAGCGATGTGTATAGCCCTTCTGCGATTGCGTCCGGAAGATGCTCTGACTCCGGTCCCAATCCCTCGCCCTCAAAAGGCAATACCACAATGGCGGGTTCTACGTCGACGTCTTCGTCCAGAATGTTCTCGACAATGAAGAACGCGACCGCAACAGCGAGGATGACCATGACAATTCGGTCCCAGCGTTTCGCCATCTCGACATTGGCCGCACCCTGAATGGCGCCGACATCTTTGCGTATCCCCTGCGGCGTCCATTCGAACACCCACGCAAGCACGACCACTGGTATGAGGCCGACGGCAAATCCAACCACGACGAAGCGAACGGCCGCGTCGCCAAAGCCGAACGCGGGGAATATCGTTTCGACGACCTGCACGACGAGCCAGGCCAGGACGATGTAACCCGCGGCTATGCGGATGACGTTACGGCGCTTGAGCTCGTCGAAAAACGACATGGTTGCGCCCTAGCCGCAGTCGCCCTCGAAGAACTCGCAGATCACAGGGCGGAATGCGTCCATATCCACGAGGAACGAATCGTGGCCGCGTATGCAGTCCAGTTCGACGAGTACTGTGTCCGGGCACACTTCCCTGAGGCCTTCGGCAAGCTGCTGTTGCTGGTGCAACGGGAACAGGATGTCGGTCACAACACCAATCACGAGCGAACGCTCCAGCTTCAGGCGCTTGAATCCAGACTTGAGAGAGCCGCCATGCTCGGCCAGGTCAAAGAGGTCGGACGCGCGCGACAGGTACAGATAGCAGTTGGCATCGAACGCCCCGATGAATTTGTTGGCATGGTTCTCCAGGTACATTTCCACCGAGAACGCGATCTTGAACGGGTCGGCAACATTTTCTTCGGTAGCCGTCGTGCGCTGGCGGCCGAATCGTTCTACCCATTCTTCAGGCGACCGGTAGGTCATCATGCCGAGCTTGCGGGCGAGCCTTTGCCCGAGTATCGGCGGGTCGTCGACATCATAATTGCCGAGATCCCACTTGGGATCCGACCGGATCATTTCCCGTTGCAGGGAACGAACAGCAATCGCAAACGGTTCCGCGCGCGTCGCAGACGAGATCGAAATGAAATTACGCACGGCCCCGGGATGATTGACGCAGTAAGCCAGCCCGCTCATGCCGCCCATCGAATTGCCAATCACCGTATGCAATTGCTCGATACCCAGCGCTTCGACAACGCGGAAGGCTCCCTCCGCGACGTCCTCGAGCGTCAGGACAGGGAAGTCCAGTCGATACAATTCGCCAGTCGACGGATTGATCGATGCAGGACCTGTCGATCCGAAACAACTGCCCAGCGAGTTGACGCAGATGATGTAAAAGCGATTTGAGTCGAGCGGCAGTCCGGGACCAATCATGTCTTCCCACCAGCCATCCGACGGGTCTTCGGCCGATGAGGACGCATGTGCCGACGGCGACAACCCGCTGAATATCAGGATAGCGTTGTCGCGCTTTTCGCTGAGTTCGCCCCAGGTCTCATAGGCGAGCGTTGGCGACTCGATGTAG
Organism: Woeseiaceae bacterium; assembly: GCA_011772865.1. GTDB lineage: Bacteria > Pseudomonadota > Gammaproteobacteria > Steroidobacterales > Woeseiaceae > UBA1847. The sequence goes on from WVYQ01000036.1 coordinate 19,660, forward strand.
CCGGCGCGATGCATCTGGAAACGCCCGTCGAGCGTTATTGTTTTTGTGCCGGGTCCCATGTGCCTGTTATATCACGGATTTCTACTTCTTTACCCGCTTCATCAGGCGCTTGCGGCGGCGCTCCTGGCGCGGCGTAAGCTTGTTACGCCTGCCCTTGAACGGATTCTCGCTCGACTTGAACTGCAGTCGCACGGGCGTGCCGCGCAGCTTGAAGACTTTTCGAAAATGATTGATCAGGTAGCGCCGATAGGAGTCCGGCACCCGCTCGGTCTGATTGCCATGGATGACGATGACGGGTGGATTGCGCCCGCCCTGGTGCGCATAGCGCAGCTTGATTCGGCGCCCGCGCACGAGCGGTGGCGGATGCGCGGTCACTGCGCTCTCGAGTTCGCGGGTCAGATCCGTCGTCGGCATGTCGATAACCGCGGCCTTGAACGCGCGCTCGACCGCGGGAAGCACATCGCCAACCGCCGTCCCGTGCAGCGCCGATATCGTGATGCGCTCGGCGAAATCGAGGAACGGCAGGCGGCGATCGAGTTCGTCGCGCACGTGCTTCCTGTCCGCCGCCGACAGGCCATCCCACTTGTTGGTGACGACGACGAGCGACCGGCCCCGCTCGAGCACCAGGCCGAGCAAGCTGACGTCCTGCTCCGTGACGCCTTCATGCGCATCGAGCACCGAAATTACGACTTCGGCACGATCGATGGCTTGCAGCGCCTTGACGATACTGAACTTCTCGATGGTCTCGCGCACTTTCGACTTGCGCCGGATACCGGCCGTGTCGATGAGCTCGTACTTGCGATCATTCTTGACGAAAGGCACCGAAACGCTGTCCCGCGTCGTGCCGGGCTGATCGTAGACGACGAGGCGGTCCTCGCCGATCAGCCGATTGATCAGCGTCGACTTGCCGACGTTGGGACGTCCGACGACGGCGATACGCAAGGCGTGCTCATCATCATCGTATGACGGGACCGGCTCTTCATCTTCGGGCTCGAATTCGGCAAGCACCGCATCCATCATCGCGTTGACATAGTCGCCGTGCGCGGCCGAAATGACGACCGGATCGCCGAGACCGAGCGCATAGAATTCACTGCTCACGATCGATGTATCGAGGCCTTCGGACTTGTTCACGACGATCCACGACTTCTTGCCCGTCCTGCGTGCGAGGTCGGCAACATGTTCGTCGGCGGCCGTTATGCCATCGCGACCATCCACCATGACGAGCGCGACATCGGCTTCCTCGAGCGCCCGCACCGTCTGTTCGACCATGCGCTCGTCAATACCCTCTTCACCGCCGGCGACACCGCCGGTATCGATAACAATGTAGGGAATCGGGCCGAGCCGGCCGAAACCGTACTGACGATCACGCGTCAGCCCGGGATAGTCGGCAACAATCGCATCACGCGATCGAGTGAGTCGATTGAACAGCGTCGACTTGCCGACGTTCGGCCGGCCAACGAGTGCAATGACGGGGAGCATCGCAACTTACCTGCTTATCCGATCAGGATTCTTCGTCCGAAATCGCCGGCATGTTGCCCGGCAGTTCGGGTTGCTCAATGGCGTAGGCGGATACCTTGCCATCGTCGCCTTGCACGAGCAGCCGATTTCCGACAACGACCGGCGCGATCGAGACGGCCGAGCGGGCGGCCCTTACCCGCGCGACCGGGTCACCGTCGAAGTTGCTGAAGAAATGCAAATACCCTTCGAGATCGCCGACGACAACGGTTGTCTGGTATGCCGCTGGCACCGTCGGCTCCCGGCGGATCAATGACGTCTGGCGCCAGCTCTCATCGCCGGTACGACGGGTCAATGCAATGACCACACCTTCTTCATCCACCGTATAGAGGTTGTTCCAGTCTGCCGACACGCCTTCGAACGAAGACACTTCGCGCGCCCAGAGCATCTGGCCGGACTCCGACGCGATAGCGGCGATAGCGCCCTGGTAACCGGACGCGTAGATGTCCTGGCCGACGACGCTGATCTGCCCATCGACATCGGAAAGCCGGTCGAGATCCGACCTGCCAGTCGGCGGCGCGATCATCGTCTCCCAAACGGTGTCACCATCCGACATGTTGACGGCCACCAGGCGGCCGTTGTCGAATCCCGCAATCACAGTGGTGCCCACCAGCACAGGGGCTGCCGATCCGCGCATTGTCAGTGCCGGGATGGACTGCTCCACCGTCCATCGTTCGCTGCCGTCGAAGGCAGAGATCGCGCGCAGCCGATTGTCGATCGTCAGAGCAACGACAGTACCGTCGTCGACCAGCGGGCGCGCCAATGACTCTCCCGCCACGTTTGCTCGCCACATCTCCTCGCCTGTGTCTGCGTCGAGCGCAATCAAATAGCCGTCCGCCGCGGCGACAACCACGAGGTCTTCGCCAATACCCGGTCCGGCCGACAGGTCCATCTCGAGCTCGGTGCGCCAGACCGATTTGCCGGTGTCCGGACTAAGTGCGAGCACATTGCCGTCACGGCTTGCCGCGTATATGCGGCTACCGTCACTTGCCGGCTGCAGGGCCACACGCAGGAATTCGGCGTCGCCGCCAACCGTCGTGGTCCACAGCCGCTTTACCTTGACCTTCGTCTCGATGTCGACGAGCTTGGTTGGCTCGAGTTCATCGTCGTCGCCGCCGAACCAGCTGCACGACGCGACAGCGAAGGCTGCCGCCACCAGCACTGATGTCCGCAGTATCGGAGTCACTCCGTTTCTCCGGCCTCGTCGCCGGCTGTCACATCATCTGTGGTTACAGCGGTGTCCTCGACGGGCGAATCCATGGTCGACTCCGCGCCTGGCTCTTCGGCGGCGGCAGCGTCAGGCGCTACAGCCGCTACGACGTCCGGAAGATCGAGCAACTTCATCTGCACGAATCCCCGGTTTACGGACTGGGTGGTGTCGGCGAGCGCAATAGCGTAGGCCTCCCTGGCTTCCTCGATTTGTCCGAGTGCTGCATGAGCATCGCCCCGCGCCTCGGCATACAGTCCGGCAAACGCCGCATTGTCCTGCCCGGCCAGCAGGTCGAGAACTTCCTGCGGCTTGTCCTGATACAGGTAAATTCGGGCAAGACGCACTCGGCCGACGTGTTTCAAAGCGCCATTGCCGCGCATCGCGAGCAGCTCATTGAGCATGTCGACAGCGTCCTGGTCACGGTTCTTGTCCATATAGAGTCGCGCCATCGCCAGCCTGGACTGCGCCGCATACGCTGTGTTGGCGTAATTGCTCGACAGTTCGCTGGCTACCGAGATTGCGTCCTCCAGGTCACCATCGACGATATTATCGGCCAGCGCTTCGAAAAGCGCCGAAGCCTCTGTCTGAGCGTTGATCTTGCTCGCTTCGTACCGGTTAAAACCGACGAGGAGGCCAACGGCAATGACGACGCCCGCAATTACGTACCGGCCGTACTCGGCCCACCAGGCCTTGATTTCCTCGATCTGCTCTTTTTCTGACTGAAATTCGTCCACGAACTATGCCTTTCCTAACAGTTCCGCCAGCTTTGCCGGCAATTCATCGAACGCAACATCCGTTTGATCCTCGGTGCTGCGCAAAGGTTTCAATCCCGCGCGCTTATTGGCAATCTCCTGCTCACCCAGGATCAGCGCATACCCTGCATTACTCTTGTCGGCCCGCTTCAGCTGCGACTTGAAACTCCCACCGCCGAGATTCATATCGACGCGAATGCCGGGGATGCAATCTCGCAGCCGCTCGGCAATGCCGAAGGCCGCGCCGAGCGTGCCGTCTCCGACTGCGACAATGAAGACATCCGCATCGTTCGCGGGCGCTTCACCACCACAAACCCCGAACAAGGCGACGAGTCTCTCGAGTCCCATGGCCCAGCCGATGGCAGGCGTCGGCCTGCCACCGAGTTTCTCGACCAGCGCGTCGTAGCGCCCTCCCGAACATACGGCACCCTGAGAACCCAGCGCGTCCGTAACCCACTCGAATACCGTACGGCTGTAATAGTCGAGCCCTCGCACGAGGCGCGGATTCACCGTATAGGACACTCCAGCCGCATCCAGAAGACCCTTCAGCGCCTGGAAATGCGCTTCGGAATCCTCATCGAGGTAATCGAGCATGACGGGCGCGGCCAGCACGATGTCCTGCATTTCGGGGTTTTTGCTGTCGAGAATCCGCAACGGATTTTGGTCAAGGCGCCGAATACTATCCTCATCAAGCTGACTTTTCACGCCCGAAAAGTACTCGATGAGGGCCTCGCGGTAGTTCGCGCGGGACTCCGCGGTACCCAGCGAGTTGATCTCGAGCGTGAGCCGCGAAATACCCAGCGCTTCCCACATGCGGGCGCACATGATGATGAGTTCGGCGTCGACATCGGGACCCTCGTAGCCCAGTGCCTCAACGTCGAACTGGTAGAACTGCCGGTAGCGTCCCTTCTGCGGCTTTTCGTAGCGAAACATTGGGCCGGAGGTCCATAGCTTCTGACGTTGGTTGTGCAACAGGCCGTTCGTGATGCCGGCACGGACCACGCTCGCCGTAGCTTCCGGCCGCAGCGTTATGCTTTCGCCATTGCGATCGTCAAAAGTGTACATTTCCTTTTCGACGATATCGGTCACTTCGCCGATCGAGCGACGAAACAGTTCGGTTTGCTCGAGCAGCGGCAGGCGAATTTCCTTGTAGCCGTACGACTGGACGATGTCCCGTACGACGGTCTCAATGTAATGCCACGTGCCGGACACGTCCGGCAGGATGTCATTCATTCCGCGAATGGCTCTGGGTTTCACGGGCTCTTACGGACTCGAGATGGTCAGGCGTGCGGTGCGGCTGCCCGGGTTGGTGGTCGTCACCGGGTAGTCGGTGCCGTTGACAAGTACAGAGACATTGTCGACGTTGCCGAACAGCACGGCAAATGGCGCGATGCCGGTGACTTCGATGGTGCGGCCCGCGCGCCCCATTTCAAAGAACAGGCGACGCCCGGTCGCATCCGAAATCTCGGTCCAGCAATCGCCCGAAAAACTCAGCGACAGCCGGACTTCGCCATCGGCGAGCGCCTCGGGGGCCGGCGCCTCGACATCCCCGGCAACGGCTTCGGTCGGCGGCTCGGCCTGGCTTTCTCCGGCGTCGGGCACATCCCCGATCTCCGGTTCCGGGGCAGTGCTCCGTTCCTCGGCTGGCAGGTCTGCGGTGCTGGTTGCCGGTATCTGCAGCTGGCTGCTGTATACGGCGAACCACCAGTACCCGGCCGCGGCAACGAGAATCACGACGATCACGGCGATCCAGGGACCCGGCGACAATTCCTGCCGCATACGGCGCCTTGCGACCACAACCGGCGGCAGTTTTTCCTGCCGGGTCATCTGGTAATAGTCGGTCAGAACATCGTCTTCATCGACACCGACAAGCGCCGCGTATTTACGAAGGTGGCCTTTGGCAAACACGGGTGCGCCAAGCGTCTCGAACTCGTTGCGCTCGAGTGCACGCACTTTGGGCTCATCGAGGTGCAGTTCCTTGGCGACCTCGAGCACGCTGATTTGCCGCTCGCGCCGCGCATCGCGAAGACGCTCGCCGCAACGTGGGCCTTCGGGCTCCGCCTCGGCCCTGTCCTCCGCCGGTTTGTCCTGCTCGTCGCTCATACTCAACTGGATTCCAGGATCGTCCTTGCTTCCGGGGAGTTCGGGAATTCACGCAGAATCCGGTTGGAATAATCGGTCCGCGCGCGGTCGTCGCCGAGTTCCTCTTCGATCCGGACGCCGAGGTAAAGCACACCTGCAGTCGGGATATTGGCGCTCAGGTAGCGCTGCAGGAATGCACGCGCGCCAAGGTAGTCTTCAACCGAGAACTTCAGAACGCTCAACTGCAACAGTGCCTCGCCATAAGTCGGCTTGCGGCCCAGCGCCAGGCGAAAATACTGTTCAGCCAGGGCGGCGTCGGGTTTCTGCATCATGCAGACGCCGGCATTCGTCATCGTGATCTCGGCATTGTCATTCTCGGGCACCTTGATCGCTTTATCGAATTGCTCGCGAGCCTCGTCATAGGCCCGCTGCTTGCACAGGAAAACGGCGTAGGCGTTCTGCACATTGTAGTCGCGCGGCGCTATCCTTATCGCTCTCTCGTAGGACTCGGTCGCCAGACGTGTATTGTCGAGCTGCTCGTAAGTCAGCGCCAGCGTGTAGTGAGCTACAGCATTTCTCGGCTCGAGTTCGATCGAATAGAGCAAGCGGTCGCGCGCCAGCTCGTAGTTGCCATTGCGCAAATATCGCGCGCCGAGCTGATAGTTGAGCTCGGCCGCATCAGCATCGTCGGCATTCGACTCCGGTATGCTGGATACGGTTGTCGTCGTAACACAACCAGCCAACAATCCTGCCGCAATCGCGGCCAACACGATTTCGCTCTTTCTCATGCTGTCGCCACCCTTCTTCGCTTTTCGCTCAGTCTGTTGCGAACCCGGTCACTCACTTTACCAGCCAATTGGCCGCAGGCTGCATTGATATCTTCACCGCGCGTCTTGCGCGTCGTTGCAACGAGGCCGTGCTGCCGCAGCCGGTTCTGAAAATCCAGGATCGTATCGGCCGGCGAGCGCCGGTATTCGTTGCCGGCAAACGGGTTGAACGGTATCAAATTGACCTTCGCCGGCCGGTTCCGGAGCAGGGCCCCGAGTTGATCCGCATGAGCCAGGCTGTCATTGACGCCATCGAGCATCACGTACTCGAACGTGATGTGCCGATTCGTGCGTTTCCCGGCATAACGCCAGCAGGCGTCCAGCAGCTTCTCGATCGGATGCATCTTGTTGATCGGGACCAGCTCGTCCCTGAGATCGTCGTTTGGCGCATGTAGCGACACGGCCAGTGACACATTGCACTCGTCGCCGAGCTTGTCCATGTTCGGCACCAGCCCGCTCGTGCTGACCGTCACCCTGCGGTGCGAAATTCCGTAGGCCAGGTCCGAGATCAATACTTCGATGGCCGGCACCACATTGCGGTAATTCGCCAGCGGCTCGCCCATCCCCATGAACACGACATTCGTTACCGCAAAATCGGCGGCATCATTGTCACGGCGTGGCAATGCCTGGTTCGCATGCCAGACCTGGCCGATGATCTCCGCCGCTGACAGGTTGCGATTAAAACCCTGTGCGCCGGTCGCACAAAACGCGCAATCGAGCGCGCAGCCGACCTGGGACGAAATACACAAGGTGCCGCGATCCGGCTCGGGAATGAAGACAGCTTCGACCGCCTGGCCGAAGCCACTTTCGAACAGCCACTTGATTGTGCCGTCCTCGGAGTCGTGCTGTGACAGGACCTCCGGCAACTCGATGGACGTTTCGTCCTCGAGTTTCCGGCGCAGCGATTTCGACAGGTCGGTCATCTCCTCAAAATCGGTGACGCCGCGCTGGTAAACCCAGCGCATCAACTGGCGCGCATGAAAAGCCTTCTCACCGAACTCGATGAACAGCGCCTCGAGCGCCGCCTGCGGCATGCCGAGCAGATTTATCCTGTCATTTGCCAAGAGCTCTCCTCAACGGGTCCTTGGGCAAACCCCGTCGTCGCCGAAGAAAAACGCGATTTCGACCGCGGCCGTGTCCGGACCGTCCGAACCATGCACGACATTTTCCTCGATGCTCGCGGCGAAATCCGCACGAATCGTCCCCGGATCGGCCTCGGCCGGGTTTGTCGCACCCATGATCTCGCGATTCTTCGCTATCGCATCTTCGCCTTGCAGCACCTGTACCACCACGGGGCCCGAGGTCATATAGCTCACGAGGTCGTTGTAAAACGGCCGTTCCTTGTGGACGGCATAGAATCCCTGGGCCTCATCGGTCGTCAGGTGCGTCATCCGTGCTGCAACAATCTCGAGGCCCGCTTTCTCGAAGCGGCCGTAAATCTCACCGATCAGGTTCTTTTCCACGCCATCCGGCTTGATGATGGAGAGCGTTTGCTCAACGGTCATTCGCTAGTCCTTTATCTTGGGGCGCCACAAGGCGCAGTTCAGGTGATGTGGGGTCAGGCTCTCGCAGGGCCAGCGGCTAGCGAGAGAAAGACGTAAACGCTTAATTTTACTTCAGATGTTGAAGCTTTCGCCACAGCCGCATTCGCCCGTGACGTTCGGATTCCGGAAGCTGAATGCCTCGTTCAGACCGTTCTTGACGAAATCGACCTCGGTACCGTCGATCAGCTCGAGGGCCTCAGGGTCTACGACGATCTTCACACCGCGATCCTCGAAGACGATGTCGTCGCCTTCGACGGAGTCCGCGTAGTTGATAACGTACGAATAGCCCGAGCATCCGGTCTTGGTCACGCCAAGCCGGAGTCCCACACCCTGGCCGCGTGCCGCGAGGTACTTGCTCACGCGCTCGGCTGCCGCATCCGTCAAGGAAATTGCCATGATTCAGTCTTCTTGAGCCTTCAAAGCCTCGCGGACGACGTTCCCAAGCGATCGAACCGCGTCTTCGAGCACGAGTATACGTCCGGTCTTCTCTACAGGTACAGAAAGACTTTGCATAAGGCCGGATGACGAGAATTCAAGCAGCTGGCCGGGATCGCGCCCTTCGTAGTCACGGCAGAAGGCCTCGGCGGCCGCGATCAGGTGGGGACAACCCCAGGCCAGGAAACGCAGGGCCGTGATCGTGCCGTCCTCGACCGTGGCGTACAGCGCAATCCTGAGTCCCTGATCATCGAGTTCGACGCAGCAGGCATCATCGATCGCCCCGGCATGCGCCGGATCGGCGAACAAGGCGCGGACCTCGGGACTGTAGGGATCCGTGCTCATGCAGCGCGTCCCGGCGCCATCTCACGCAGCCGTGCAACGCCTTGCCGATACCGCTCGATTGCGAAATCGATCTCGGCTTCTGTCGTTGGTCGCCCGAAGCTGAAACGAATCGCGCTTTGCGCCAGGTCGTCACCAAGGCCAAGCGCGCGCAGCACGTAGGAAGGCTCCTGGCTTTTCGAGTTACAGGCGGATCCCGTAGCAACGCAGAATGGCTCCATCGCGAGCAACAGGCTCTCACCCTCGACATCCTCGACGCTGACGTTGAGGATCCCCGGAAAACCCTTGTCGAGCGTTCCGTTGACGCGGACGCCGGGCACATCCCTGATGCCATTCCAGAGCCGGTCACGCATTTGCGTGATGTGCGCAAAATCTTCGTGCATTCGCGCGGCCGCGATCGCCGCCGTTTCGCCGAAACCGACGATCTGCTGCGTCGGCAGCGTTCCGGGCCGCAGCCGCCGCTGCTGGCCGCCGCCGAATAACAGCGGCTCCACGTGTACGCCCTTGCGGTCGGCAATGTAGAGCGCACCGATACCTTTCGGCCCATAGAACTTGTGCGCGGTTATGGACATCAGGTCGACCGGCAGATCATCGAGGTCGACCGGCAGCTTGCCGCAGGACTGCGCCGCATCGACGTGGAACAGTGCACCCCGGTCGCGACATGCCGCGCCGATAGCCGCGATGTCCTGGATGACGCCGGTTTCGTTATTGACGTGCATGACGGAAACCAGCTGCGTGTCATCGCGCATCGCGTCTTCCAGCCTGGCGATATCGAGCAGACCGTCGGGCTCGGGATCGAGCCAGGTGACGTCGTAGCCGTTCTTTGCGAGCTCGCTGAAGGGATCGGTTACGGCTTTGTGCTCGGTGCGCATCGAGATGAGATGCCTGCCGCGGTCCTTGCGATAGCTGGCGGCGCCGAGGATCGCGAGGTTGTCGGATTCTGTCGCTCCCGAGGTCCAGATGAGCCGCTCGGGCTGCGTGTTCAGAAGGCCGGCGAGCTTGGCGGCAGCATCGGCAATCAGCACATTGCTGTACAGCCCTGCGGCATGGGTCGACGAGGGATTCGCATAATTGCCGTCGATCGTCATCGCCGCTGTCATCGCCTCGAGTACCCCCTGCTCCACAGGCGTCGACGCCGCGTAGTCGAGGTAAATCATCGATTCGGAATCAGTCACGGGGCTGCCCCTTGCGGTCGACCGCCGTCAGGATACCGCGGAGGATATTAACCTCGTTCTGGTCAGGCCGTGCGCGGATAAACAGGCGACGCAGCCGGCGCATCAGGTGCCGCGGATTATCCGGATCGAGAAAGCGAATGTCCCTGAGAACGTCCTCGAGATGCGCATAGAAATGCTCCATGTCCGCGTTCGTCGCGAGCGGCGCATCGGGCTCATAGTGCGGCTGGGCGTCATCCACGCCGGCCGCCCGCAATTCATAGGTCAGCACCTGCACGGCCATTGCCAGGTTGAGCGAACTGAAGTCCGGATTCGTCGGAATCGTCAGCAACGCGTCGCAAAGGTCGAGATGCTCGTTGGTCAGTCCGTACTTCTCGGGACCGAAAACGGCAGCCACCGGCCCGGCCCGGCTCTCCTCGATGAGTTTGGCAGCGCATTCACGCGGCTCGAGCGTGGGCCAGTTGATGGCGCGCGAGCGGGCGCTGGCCCCTACCGTGTATACACAATCCGCAACGGCCTCGCCGAGCGAGTCCACGACTGTTGCGTTATTCAGTACATCGACTGCACCGGAAGCGCGCGCCGTGGCGTCCTTGTGCGGGAAGTGCCGCGGCTCGACCAGGGCAAGATCCGACACGCCCATGTTCTTCATCGCGCGCGCGACGGCGCCGATGTTGCCGGGGTGCGTCGTTCCAACGAGTACGATACGTATGGACATGGCTGGCCAGGAATCCCTAAAGTCCGCTATTCTAGCGCCGCGGCCCTCCGGGGCCGAGTTCTTTCACATTGACGGAATCGCTTTATGCACGCACTACTCAACGTGGCCGTGATGGCGGCACGACGCGCCGGTACGGTGCTCATCAGGAAGATGAACAACCTTGAAAAGCTCTCGGTCGAGGAAAAAGGGCATAACGATTACGTCAGTGACGCAGATCGGGCGGCCGAGCAGACCGTTATCGACTGCATTCTCAAGCATTACCCGGACCATGCCATTCTTGCCGAGGAGAGTGGCGTGCAGGGTGAATCCGATACTGTCTGGATCATTGATCCGCTCGACGGGACGACCAATTTCCTGCACGGCTTTCCGGTATTTGCGGTTTCGGTCGGTGTGCAGGTGAACGGCCGCATCGAGCATGGCGTCATCTATGACCCGTTGCGCCAGGAACTGTTCACGGCATCACGAGGCCAGGGCGCGCAGCTCGATGGCCGCAGAATTCGCGTCAGCGGGCAGCTGCACCTCGAGCGCGCCCTGATCGGGACCGGTTTTCCGTTTCGGGAAGCTGACAAAGAGATCACGCCCTACCTCGACATGCTCAGCAAGGTCATTCACAACACATCCGGTGTGCGGCGCCCCGGCGCGGCTGCGCTGGATCTTGCCTATGTCGCCGCCGGCCGTCTCGATGGCTTCTGGGAGACCGGTCTCGCACCTTGGGACCTTGCTGCCGGCAGCCTGATGATTCGCGAAGCCGGCGGTATCGTCAGCGGTCTCGACGGCAGTGAGAACTTCCTCGACACGGGCCACATACTCTGCGGCACGCCGAAGATCTATGCCGGCCTCGCGAAGCTCTGCGCGTCGGAGATCTCGAAACTCGTTTCGTAGGAGCCCGTCTACCCCGGAGGGTACCTCGTTCGCGGAAATTGGCTGGTAACCGCTGTCACCGATAGCGGACGTTCAACGCAGTATCTTCAGGGAAGATTGGCAGTCCGCTTACGGCCAGAAGCGGACATTTGGAGCCAACCTCCGATCAGGGATTCGGGCCATTTGCTCATCCGATTTCATTGAGCCGCTCAATCCTGGTGCGAGGGACCAGATCCAGAAGCCGCGAAGAGCCTTGGCAGCGGGTTAACCCGTGACATAAATGTTGGTTCAAAAGTCCTTACCAGCTGTTCGTCAAGCCAGACGATAAGCTGATCCATCTGTTCAAGGTCTCGTTTCACCCTGAATAGAGGCATCTCATAAATACCGAGGCCATGGGCTGCAGCGTGAACGTAATTCTGGGTGTTGCGCAGCGCCGCTATCGTCGGGATCTCCAGGCCCGCCAGGATTCGCATCAGCATCTCGAGGCTCTTGGTGTTCTGTTGCGTGCGGTTGGCGACGACTGCCATCGGCAAGTCAAAGTCGGTCAGGAGCAGGAGATCGGCAATGAATTTTGTCATGACCTGCACGTCGAAAGACGAGGGCAGGACGGGAATCAGAATGCAGTTGGCGATATGGGTCAGCTCTGAAATCTCGCTTCGGCCAAGGGCGGCCGGTGTATCGATGATGACCGCACCGGCTTCCCTTGGCGTTCGAAACGGCCAGTTGCGATTGCCGTGTACCACATAGTCGTCACTGGAGATTCCCTTGATCCTGCAGCTATCCGGCGGCCGCTTCTCCAACCAGCATTTCGTGAAGCCTTTGGGGTCGCAATCGACAAGCGTGGGTGTGGGCCCGCGCAGCGCAAAGTAACTGGCTAGGTTGGTCGCGAGAGTGGTCTTGCCGCAACCGCCCTTGGGGTTTAGTACAACGATCTTGTTCAGATCGTCTCGATAAGGCGCATTGGTCATCTATCCGTCGAAGCGTGCCTTTTCTTATGTCGATATATCAGGCTGCTAGACTTAGTTTAGACCAATAATCGCCACGATATGGCAGTTGCAATCTCAGTCGATTTAACAATGGGATTATTCGGGAAAAAAAGCACGAAGAAAGCGGTAGTGACCGCCCTGATCGGTGACTCAACGCATATCGATAGCAATTTCTTGAGGTTTACGGGCGGCATTCACATTCACGGGTATGTTGGCCTGGACGTGGTCGGCAGTGAAGACACCGGCACCGCAATCAGTCTGGCGGAACACGGTGAAGTCGACGGCGATGTCAGGGCTGTCGATATTTTTATTGCTGGGGTTGTGCACGGCAATGTCTATGCGACCGGCCATCTCCAGCTGACGCCCACAGCACGGATCCTTGGGAACGTCGAATACGCATCATTGGATATTGCCGACGGCGCAGTCATTCAGGGAACGGCACGTAAGTTGTAAAGTCCGGCATTCTGGCCGGTAACTATCCGTGCCAGTTATCGAATTGGGTGCCCGCTTCGACTTGCTCTACGACAAGCGCTTTTACTTTTTGCGAAGTCAGAATCTGCAATCGTTCGTAGTCGTTTCGAGGAAAAAATGCGACCGTCCGCTTTGGGTCTTTACCAGCCACTGAGTGTATCAGAGGCCGAAGGGCTGCTTTCGGCCAGAAGCAGCCATTTGCAGCGTTATTCTGTAGTAGATTTACTCGCGGACAGACGTTGCAGTTCGACGTCTACTGAAATTGGCCAACTTTGATCCGAATCGGGATCGGTATAGTCCATTCTATTTCTATAACGATGCCACCAATTCAATAAACCGGGGTGGCTATCTAGTTCTAGCGCCCACTCCCTGACGAACCTCGAAGGGTCAAGTGATACAAGTTCTTGTGCCCTATAGTATGTGTAGTGCGAAAGCTCCCATGCAGTCGCTAGTGCATCGAACTCGGCATACTCGTAGTCGGTTAATTCTTCACCGGTTAAGCCTTTGACCCAAATCTCGCTGCTCTCGCGAACCAGTTCGGCCCACTGCAATCTAGAATTTGTGGCATTAAATAAGGTGGCTCGTTCTGCAATATCACTATCTTGTTTTAGCTGCAGCCCCACAAAAATAAGACCGCCTATAACGCCAATATTGGCGATTGTATTTATCAGTCGGCCTACGTCGATATTCTTCATCTTGTGGTCTGTGAATTGCTAGGGGCGTCAGGTCAAAAAAATTTGGAAACGTCCGCTTTCGGTCATTACCGGTCAGTTTAGCTTAAATGCGGCAAATGGCCGGAATCGGCCAGAAGCGGACGCGTGATCATTAAGAGCTTGTATGACTCTAGTTTGTAATTGAGGTGCCACCATGTTGCGTATCTGACGCATCGATTTCTCGGAGGACTTCCTCCACCACCTGCTGAAAGTCGCTGCTCCAGGCCGATGGATTGCGCTCATAGATTTCCCGCGTCTGGATGTGCGCCTCGCCGCTCATGAACCATCTCAGGTTTTCGCGTGACGCGTTCCAACGTTCATCGGGAAGAAATCCCTTCTTGTGTTGATAAAACGCGTCCTCAATGCTGAACATCGCAGCGTTCGCGACCTGCAAGAGCGCTTGACGCTCGACAGGAGTTATTTCATCGAATTTGCCGGCTTCGCGCTTCGCTGCTGCGGCAAGATAGTACGGATTTTCGGCAACGCTAATTATCTGCTCAATCACGGCTCCTGAGCGCTGCGAATGCGTTTGTGACAGCGCGATCTCATGCGACTGCTGCAGCTGCAAACCCACAAATATAAGAGATGCGACGATTGCGGCAATCCCGACTAATTCAGCAATGCTCCTCCAGTCATTACTCTTCAATTGCCTTTACCCCACTCAATTCGGCCAGGCTTGTCGGCGTATTCGCGGACGTCTGCTTTGGGTCAATACCAGACGCTGAGTCTATCACCAGGTGAGACGCTGCTTTCGGCCAGGAGCGGCCGCTGAAGCCGATCTCGAGAGTATCGATCTTGCGTCGTACAACCACTTCTAGACTAGAAAAGCCACTTCTCCCCGCGCGAACCCATCCGTCGGTGTTTACAAGAATTCGCAACCGCTAGACAAAATTATTTTCAGCGCTTCCTTTTTTCCAGTTGCCGTCTTTGCAGCTCGTTGTAGGCGTCGCCTGTAGCAAAGCGAAACATTATCACCCAGGTCACGATAATCGCGCTCATAGCTACCGTTCGCAGGACTATTGGCGCCTCCTTTGGATCGTCATAGCCGAGAAGTGGAAAGACCTGGAGAATCAGGTAGCCGATCGGCACCATGAGCACCGCGCTCAGCAGCAATCCGAGAAGAAATCTTCGCCAGACTTTGTCCATTGATTACATCGTGTAGTACAGGGGCGAAATTTAAGTCGGGTACCGACAATTTGCCACTTTCGGCCAATGCCGGCAAATTCCTCAATGGGAGCAACGGGTCAGAAGCTGCCATTGTAGCCGATTCCAGGCGACCGGCTGGTTACGGCCACAAGCGGAAATCTAATTTCTGACTGGCACCACCAAAACCGTCCTTTATACTTCCTGTCTGCTGCTCATCCCGTAGAGAAGAACCAGACGAAGGAGGACGTGATGAGGAGAGCCGTCATCGCCGTCGTGTTGGTCGGCTGCCTTGTTCAGCCGGGTTTTCTCATTGCTCAACCAAGTGACTTCTCCCCTGAGAAGATACAGGTGTTGATTCTGACAGGTCTGGGTGGTCACGCGTGGCGCGAGACGACCCCACTGCTTAGGGAGATGCTCGAAAACACCGGAAGGTTCGAGGTGCGCGTGATGGAGGAGTTTCGCGGGACCGGTCCAGAAACGCTCGCACCCTACGATGTCGTCATCCTGAATCTGATTCGAGCAACGCGGGGCGGCGACGCTATCTATGACATTCAAACTCCTCGCTGGTGGGGCCAGCGCGCCGAGCGAGCATTTGAGGAATTTGTCCGCTCTGGAAAGGGCGTCGTGCACTACCATATTTCGCTCGCAGCGTTCGATGGGTGGACGGAGTTTGAGCAGATGAGCGGGGGGAATTGGCGTTTCCGACAAAGCTATCACTCGCCGCAGCACGACTTCTTGCTAGACATCGTAGACGTTGAGCATCCGATCACATACGGCTTGAAGTCGCCATTGCCAGTCAAAAATGACGAACTGTACGCGGGCCTCGTTTGGCAGCCGGAGGGGTTATACCGCGTCCTCGCCACGGCCTGGGACGAGCATGCGCTCTACACTGGCATCTGGCCGCCACCGCCCGGCGATGGTATGGACCAGCCGCTTTTGTGGACGACGCGATACGGGGAGGGACGCGTCTTTGCGACCGCGCTTGGGCACGGACCTGACAATGTCCGCGACCAGACGTTCCAGATTACATTTTTACGGGGCGTTGAGTGGGCGGCGACGGGAGAGGTGACGCTGCCGATCCCGCCCGAAATGGCGGCAAACTAGGAGCACCTTCAACGTCCGCTAAGGGTCATTAGCAGACGGTCAGGATACACTGAAAATAGGCGATCGAATGACCGGTGTTGTTTGTAAAGCAGTCGTTTCCAGACCACTCAGCTGCGCTCATAATGGCGTAGCACGTGCCTATGGCAGGTCGTCGATAAGATCCGGATCTTTGACGGGTTCGAGCAGGTCCTGCGCGTTGACGCCGAGTAAGAGTGCAGTCGCACTCGCCGTGTAGATCGACGAGTACGTACCGACAACGATGCCAATGATCAACGCGATCGAGAACGGCGCAATCGACTCGCCGCCCAGCAGCAAAAGCGCAACAAGTACGAGCAACGTAGTGACACCCGTGATAATCGTGCGGGCGAGCATCTCGTTGATCGAGGTGTTCATCGACTCTTCGGCCGAGACGCCGCGCAGCTTGAAGAAGTTCTCACGAATACGGTCGAACGCGACGACCGTATCGTTGAGCGAGTATCCGATCACGGCGAGCACGGCCGCCACGACGGTCAGGTCGAATGGCAGCTTGAACACGGCAAAAAACCCGACCGTGACGATGACGTCATGAGCAAGCGCCGCCACGGCTCCTGCAGCGAACTTCCATTGGAAGCGGATCATCACGTAGACGAAGATCAGCAGTAGCGCGATGATCATCGCCAGGCCCCCACGTTCGGTGAGTTCCTTGCCCACCTGGGGACTGACGAACTCGACGCGTCTCAGATCGACGCCATCGGTGCCCTCGGCGATCGTACGGCGCAGGTCCTCGCGCAACTCTTCGGGATTGACCCCTTCCTGTGGTGGCAGGCGCACGAGGACGTCGGTTTCGGTTCCGAATCGTTGCACCTGAGCGTCGTCGTATCCGGCCGCAGAGAGATTTTGCCGGATGTTCTCCAGGTTAGCGGGCTCCGGATAGCCGAGCTCGAGCAGGATACCGCCCGTGAAGTCGATGCCGAACTGAAGGCCTTCTCTCGCCAGCTCGACCAGCGACACGACGACTATGATGACGGAGATCGCAAGCGCGATCTTGCGCCTGGTAACACCAAGGAAATCGATGTTCGTCTTGTGTTTGATTAAGCGCATGATCGACTTCCTAGACCGGCAGCGACGACAGCTTGCGGCCGCCGAATACGAAATTGACGATCGACCTTGTGCCGACGATCGCCGTAAACATGGACGTAAGAATGCCGATCATCAGCGTGATCGCGAACCCCTTGATCGGCCCCGTACCGAAGGCCAGCAGGACAACTGCCGCGATCAGTGTCGTGATATTCGCATCGGCAATCGATGACAGTGCCTTTTCATAGCCCGAGTTGATTGCCGCCTGGGGCGTTGCACCGTCTCGAAGTTCCTCTCGTATTCGCTCGAATATGAGTACGTTGGCGTCAACTGCCATGCCGACGGTGAGCACGATGCCCGCAATACCCGGCAAGGTCAGCGATGCACCGAGGAGTGAGAGCACGGCGGCGATGAAGACGAGGTTCGACAGCAGCGCGACATTGGCGATCATGCCGAACCAGCGGTAGTAGAACGCCATGAACACGATGACGGCGAGGAACCCGATCTGGATGGCGCGGAAACCTCGATCGATATTGTCCTGGCCGAGACTCGGGCCGATCGTCCGCTCGTCCACCTGGAATACCGGCGCCGCCAATGCGCCTGCCCTCAGAAGGACTGCGAGCTTCTGCCCTTCCACGGGCGTTATGCCCGTTATCTGGAAACGATTCTTGAACACGCCGCGAATGGTGGCGGTGTTAATAATCTCCTCGCTCTTGACGAGGCGCCGCTCGGGAACCCCGTTGCGAACGACCTCTTTCTCCTGCCATTCGATGAACAGCGTGGACATCGGTTTGCCCACATTGTCACGCGTCGTCGCGAGCATGCGCTCGCCGCCCGCCGAATCGAGCGTGATGCTGACGGCCGGCTGGCCTTCCGGCGTATAGGTAAATCCGGCGTCGACGATCTCATCGCCCGAGGCTATGACCTCGCGTTTCAGGACCTGCGTCGGTTCGTTGCCGCGCCCGGGATAGGATCTCGAACCGGGCATGTCACCACTTTGGTCGACCAGGCGGAATTCGAGGGTTGCCGTCGCCGTCAGAATACCCTTGAGTTCGTTGGGATCCTGGACACCAGGCAACTGGACGACGATTCGGTCGACGCCCTGTCGCTGGACAAGCGGTTCGGCCACGCCCAGCTGATCAACACGGCTGCGCAATGTCGTCATGTTCTGCTCGATCGCAAAGTCCTGGCGTTCCTTGATTTGCTGGTCGGTCATCCGGACCGTCAGCGACTTGCCATCCGTGCCCTCGGCGACAAGCAGGTTTGGATCGGCCAGGTTCACGAAACGGCGCGCGGCCTCGAGGTCCTCGGAACTGGTGAGGCGAATCGTAATAATGCCGTCGTCCAGGTCGACGCGATGGCGGATCCTGGCCTCGCGCAGACGGTCATCGATATCCTGCTCATAGCCCTGCATGCGATTGCCGATCGCAGTAGCCATGTCGACCTCGAGCAAAACGTAGACACCGCCACGCAGATCGAGACCCAGGCTCATCGGGTTCAGGCCGAGGTTTCGCATCCAGTCGGGCAGTCTCGGCGCCGTCGTCAGCGCCACGTTGGTATTGCGCCCGAACCAGGACCTTAGCAACTCGGCGCCCTCACGCTGATCAGTTTCGCCGGCGAAACGAATCACTCCCCGACCGTCCTTGATGAAGTGCGCTTCAGGTGTAATGTCCTCGCCTTCGAGCGCACGCAAGTAGCTGGTTAACTGCTCTTCGGTAACAGCTTCGCCCGCTGAATCCGCAAGCTGCAACGCAGGCGCAGTGCTATAGACATTCGGCATCGCGAACAGGATGCCCGTCAGCAAAACGACGAGCACCAGGGTGTTCAACCAGGCGGGATACTTGTTCACGCGTTGTCGAAAGTATCTTTGGGTACGACTGCGGCGACGCTCGTCTTCTGGATCTTGATTTCGGTGTTATCGGCGATCTTGACGACTGCGTAGTGATCCGAGATGCCGGTGATAATGCCGAGAATGCCGCCGGTCGTCAGTACTTCGTCGCCAACCTTGAGCGCAGCGACAAGCTGGGCGTGTTCTTTCTGCCGTTTCTGGTTCGGGCGAATCGCGATGAAATACATGAGCGCGATGAACGCCACCATGACCAGGAGCGGACTGAATCCGCCACCCTGCGGCGCGCCCTGCGCGTAAGCGTTTTGTATCAGGAAGTCCATGAGTCTATTGCTTTTTGTTACGGGCCGTGTGGGTGCCCCCGAAAATCAGCGCGGTATTATGGCACAGAGCAATGGAAATAAGGGCGGGTTCGGGAATCCCAAGCCTCAGGCGTAGCGGGAGCGCAGGGTCGCGACCAACTCGGCCAGGCCGCCGGCCCTGATGGCGTCCCGCAGCGCCGACATAAGTTGCTGATAATAATAAAGATTATGAATAGTCGCGAGGCGCGGGCCCAGGATCTCCCCGCACTTTTCGAGATGCCGCAAATAGGCGAGGCTGTAGTTCGAGCAGGTGTAGCAGGCGCAGTCCGGGTCGGGCGGGGACGTGTCATCGGCAAAGCGTGCGTGGCGGAACTTGACGTTGCCCCGGGAAGTGAATAACTGGCCGTTCCTGGCGTGGCGCGTCGGTATGACGCAGTCGAACATATCGACGCCGCGCGAGACCGCTTCGGCTATATCGACCGGTGTGCCCACACCCATCAGGTACCGCGGGCTCCCGACCGGCATCCTGGGTATCAGCGTATCGAGGACGGCGTTGCGCTCGTGTTCCGGCTCGCCCACCGCGAGACCGCCGATCGCATAGCCGTCGAACTCGATGTCGGTCAGGCCGCTCAATGATTCCTCACGCAGATCGCCGTAAATGCCGCCCTGCACGATTCCGAACAGCGCCTCTCCTCTCTCCGGGCTGGTCTCACGCAGTTCATCGAAACGTCGGCGACTGCGCGCCGCCCAGCGCAGCGACAGTTCCATCGATTCGCGAGCTTCCGTTTCGCTGGCCGGATATGGCGTGCACTCGTCGAAGGCCATCGTGACGTCCGAATTGAGCACGTGTTGTACCTCGATCGACTTTTCGGGAGTCAGGAATACCTCATCGCCATTCACCGGCGACTGAAACGTCACGCCTTCTTCACTCAGCTTGCGCATCGCCGCCAGCGAAAATACCTGGAAACCACCCGAGTCGGTCAGTATCGGTCCGTCCCAGTGCATGAATTCATGCAGGCCACCGTGCTTGCGAATGATCTCCGTGCCCGGCCGCAGCATCAGGTGAAACGTGTTGCCGAGGATCATGTCGGCACCCGATTCTGAAATTTCCTCTGGCGTCACGCTCTTGACGGTCCCGTAGGTGCCAACCGGCATGAAGGCCGGAGTCTCGACGACACCGCGACCGAAGGTCAGCTGCCCGGTGCGCGCTGCGCCGCTCGTATGGCTGATCTCGAGCTTCATGCGCTCGACTCGGGAGTCAGGAACATCGAGTCGCCGTAGCTGAAAAAACGGTACCGTTCTTCAACGGCATGACGATACGCGCGGAGAACGCGTTGTTTGCCGGCAAAAGCCGCAACCAGCATCAGCAGTGACGATTGCGGCAAATGAAAATTCGTAATCATGGCGTCGATCGTACGAAACCTGTAGCCGGGCAGGATAAACAGATCGGTTTCTCCCGTATACGGTTCGATCGTTCCGCCCCGTGATGCTGTCTCGAGTGCGCGCACAGACGTCGTTCCTACTGCAATGACACGCCTGCCAGCAGCGCGAGTATCGCGAACAAGTTCGCAGCAATTTTCGTCCACAATCAGTCGTTCGCTGTGCAGACGGTTGGCCTCGACATCTGCGTCGCGCAAGGCCTGAAACGTTCCGGCGCCGACATGCAGTGTCACGAAAGCGTGTCGGACGCCTGCCGCAGCTGTCTCCTCGAGCATCGCCTCGTCGAAATGCAGTCCGGCAGTCGGCGCCGCGACCGCACCCGGGTCGCGGGCGTACACGGTCTGGTAGCGCTCGTCATCGGCCGATTCGGCATCGCGTTCCAGATAAGGCGGCAATGGCACCTCGCCATGCTTCTCGAGGAAAGGCATGAGGGGCAGTGGAAACGAGAGTTCGAAAAACTCGCCCGCGCGCCCCTGCACGGTTGCCGCGACGTCCTCCGCAAGGACCAGTTTCGTGCCGGGCTTCGGCGACTTGCTTGCGCGAACCTGGGCGATGGCCGAATTGTCACCGGTCACCCGTTCGATCAGCACTTCGCATTGTCCACCGGTCTCCTTGCGCCCGCGCAATCGCGCATGGATAACCCGCGTATCGTTGAATACGAGCAGGTCGCCCGGTTGCAGCATAAGCGGTAGCTCCGCGAACCGGCGGTCCAGCAGTGAATCCCCGACCTCGAGCAGTCGGCTGGCGCGCCGCTCCACCATCGGGTAGCGCGCAATCAGTTCGTCGGGAAGCAGGTAGTCAAAGTCGGACAACAACATAACGGCGGCGATTATCGCAAAAAGAACGGGGTCAGAGCCCTGCGGCTCTGACCCCGTGCAACCAGGAAGGAAACGCTGAACTGCCTTCAGGTCTTCTCGCTGCGTGGGACGGGCGCCGGGCGAGGCACCGGGCGAGGGGCCGAGGCCGGGACCGGGACCGGCGCGGGCTCCGGTGCCCACCGCATGCTGCTGCGATCATCAGGGATTTCTATCGCGAGCGTGCGCTTTCTCTTTTCGCGCATGATTTCGAGCTCGATACTCTCACCGGCCTGGTAGGAGCCCAATATCCGTAGCGCGTGGCGTACCGATGTCGGCTCGCGCCCGTCAATGCCCAGGATGACATCGCCATCTTCGAGTTGCAGCGCATCCGATGAGGGCGCGCTGACGACGAGGACACCGCTGTCGGTTCCAAAGTATTTGCCAAGCCCATCGCTCAACTCAACGAGTTCCATATCGGCCCAGACGTTTCCCGGCCAGGCAAACACAAAAGTCTCTTTAAATTTTTCGGGCGCTCCTGGCGCGACGTGTATCTCGGGTACGGCCGGCATGCTGAAGTCGCGGGGTGCGCCGAATGCATACGCACGCACATCGACCGGACGTGGCTCGACCTCGACCGTGCCGACTTTCCCGTCACGCAGGTATTCGACCTCGAGGATGTCGCCCTGCTGGACACCTTCCATGAAGTCGAGGACCTGGCGATTTGCCTCGCCGGAACTTTCGGCGCCAAGAGACTCGCCATTGATAGCCGTGATGATGTCACCGGCACGCAGGCCTGCATCATCTGCGGCACTGCCCGGCGTTACGGCAGCAACGCTGACACCCTCGACCGGACCGTCCTGTTCGGCCTTGCCTATCGTGACGCCCAGACGAGGTTTGCCGTCTGCGATGAATTCGAAACTGCGGACGTACTCCTCGAACTGGGGCAGGCGTTCCTGGGTCAGTTCGGCAATCCGGCGCGCCGCCTCTGCCATGCGGCGCTCCTGCTCCTCGAGCTCCCTCGCAACTTCGGCCTCACGTGCTTCGACGCGAGCCTTTGCTGCTTCGGCAGCAGCCGCCTCTTTGCGCTCGAGCTCTTCCTGGCTTTGCGCAGCGGCCTGCCCCGCGAACAGCAGCATGGCCGCTACCGGGATCAGAACTTTTAAAACTTTCATGCGTGTATCTCCTCGATCAATAGCCCGTCCGCTGCGCCTGCGCATAGCGCAAACCGACGAGCAACTTCATCAACCTGACGCGCTCGCGCCAGAATATCTCTTCTTCCTCATCCGTCATCTGCAGCGACGGATCATTAAGCTGGTAATCGATGGCGGTGATCCGGTCTTCGATCTCGCTGATCGTAGCGACGGTGCCGGCCTGCATTACGCGCGGCGCCTCGGGCATCGCACGAAGATCGTCTTCGAGTTGGCGTGACTCGACCATCAGCGCCTGCAGCACATTGACCTGGCTCGAACTGTCGTCCCGGGCCGCGATCGGCGGCTCCGTGACGCCCGTATTGGTCTCGTTCACCAGGGCCGGCACCAGCACCGCAACCAGGGCGATCGCGGCTGCGAGGCCGAAACCGCCGTTCCAGGTCATCGGCCGGCGCATCACGCTCTGCTTGATCAGGCCTTCAGCTTCGGCCTGCTCGCGAATGCGCTGCCAGACAGCGCGAGGAGGCATCACCTCCGGTAGCTCTCTGAGCTCCTGCTGCAACAGGTCGCGTTCATCCGCGGTCAATCCACAAATCATCTCTTTGTCCTTCTTGTCTTTCGACATTCTCAGCAACCTCTCAGTGCTGCACCTTCACCTTGCACATCCTCTTCGGGGACCGAAAGCATCGGTCTGAGGCGTTGGTAAGCCCGGGAAAGCTGCGACTTCGAGAAACTCTCGGTCCTGCCCATCAACGCAGCGATTTCCTTGTGCGTAAACCCTTCCACGTCATGCAGCCAGACGACCGCCCGACTCGTCGAGGGCAGGTTTGCCAGCGCCATGTCGAGATCCAGGGCTTCGTCGGGCTGGCTCGGCACGCCATGACTCGAAACGTCACCCGGCGTAACCTCGTGCCAGTCATCCGCCAGCGCCTGGCCTTTTGCGGTCCAGGCCGATCGCAGGTGCATCAGCGCTTTCGATACCGCAATTCGTCGTATCCAGCTTCCGAGCGCCGCTTCGCCGCGAAACTTCGCGATCGAGCGCATGATCTCTATAAACGTTTCCTGCACCAGGTCTTCAGCCTGCGCCGGCACTTTTGTAAATCGCAGGCACAGTGAGTAGACCGGAGCCGCAAACGCGCGATAGATGATCTCGTAAGCGCGCGCGTCACCGCGCGCAGCCCGCCGGACTATCGCCGGGTCTACCTGGATTTCGGCAAACTTGCTCATGACTCGCAATATTAGATGCCTACTGCCGGAAAAGCGTCGCACAACGAGGAAATATTTTGGGCTCTGGCAGGGAAGTCTTGCCGCGCATATACTTGCCCGCGTGCCGGGGTGGCGGAACTGGTAGACGCGCCGGATTCAAAATCCGGTTTCCGAAAGGAAGTGAGGGTTCGATTCCCTCCTCCGGCACCAGCTCCTGATTATGATTCTCCAGATTAAATACTGCTCAAACTGCGGCCAGTCCGTATCACGCCGGACGCCGGACGGCGACACTCACGAACGCTGGGTGTGCGATACCTGTGGCCTGATCCACTACCAGAATCCAATTCCGGTCGTGGGCTGTGTGCCGGAGCGCGACGGCAAAATCCTGTTGTGCAAGCGGGCGATCGAGCCGCGCTATGGCTGCTGGACCGTGCCGGCCGGCTTCCTGGAACTCGGCGAATCCAGTGTGGCCGGAGCCGGGCGCGAAACGGTGGAAGAGGCCTGCGCCGAGGTGGAGATCGGCCATTTGTTTGCCGTCGTCGACGTCATCGATGCCGGGCAAATACACCTTTTCTACACGGCGAAGCTGGTCAGCGATTTCAGTCCGGGCGAGGAAAGCCTCGATGTCCGGCTGTTCGAGGAAGACGAGATCCCGTGGGACGAGATCGCTTTCCACAGTGGACGCTACGCGTTAAGAAAGTATTTCGAGGATCGCGGCCGGAACAACGGCGTGCACGTGCACGAGCTGCGTCGGGCCAAAACGTAATCCGCCCGAATCGATTACCTTGCGGCAGATTGTTCGAGCGTCGCGAGCAGTTGATCCGGCGCGAGATAGCCGCCGATCAGCGTGCCGTCCTCGAGGACGATCGCGGGCGTTCCGCTGAGGCCAACATCGCGACCCATAACATAGTGGTCCTGAACGATCGAAGCGTCGCACTTGGCCGTCGGAAAATCGCGATCGAGCTTTGCCTGCGTCAATGCATTGCGGCGATCCGCCGAACACCAGACGTCTTCGGCCTTGCCCCAGGCCTGGGAGGCTGGGCCATTGCGCGGATACATAAGGTAACGCACCTCGATGCCGAGCTCCATGTACTGCTCGATCTGGCTATGCAGTCGCCGGCAGTAGGTGCAATCGATATCGGTAAAAACGGAAACCGAGTACTTGACCTCAGAAGGCGAAAACACGATCGCCTGGTCATCGGGGACGCTCGAGATAAGCTCGCGACGTGACTCGGTGCGGACAGTTTCGCTCAAGTTGACCTGCAGCTGCAGGTCGACGAGATCGCCCTGCAGCAGGTAGCGGCCGTCAGCCGAAATGTAAGCGACGATCGAGCCTTTATGGATCGTGTACCACCCGTCGATCGGGCTCGGAGTAACGTCTTCGGCCTCGATCAGGTCGAACATTTCCACAACCTTGGCGCGGACTGCCTCGAGTTCCGCATCTGTGCTCTGCGCATACGCGCTCGAGGAAACCGCGAAGGTCATAACGATCGCAAATGTCTTGCCTAAGGTTTTCAGGGTCATACGGCTCATTGCAGATACTCTGTACGGCGATTCGCGCCTCGCTAACTCGGACCATTACGGTGCCCGCCGGTTCCCCGGCGCGCAGAGTGTAACAAAAGGCCGGGCTATGTCAGCCCCGCGGATGGTGGTCGCCGTGCAGGTCCTTGAGCCGCTCGCGCGCAACGTGCGTATAGATCTGCGTCGTGCTGAGATCGCTATGGCCAAGCAGGAGTTGAACGACTCGCAGATCGGCACCCCGATTGAGGAGGTGTGTCGCGAACGCATGCCGCAGGCTATGTGGTGACAGCTTCTTGCGGACGCCGGCTTTTTCGGCATAGCGCTTGATGATGTGCCAGAAGGCCTGGCGGGTCATACGGTCGCCGCGCCGCGTCGGGAACAGGTAATCCGTTTGCCGCTCCAGCAAGATCTCCATGCGCGGACCATCGATGAAGTCCCTGAGCCAGCGCTGCGATTCCTCGCCGAGAGGGATAAGCCTCTCGCGATCGCCTTTACCGACGATACGCAAAACGCCCTGGTTGAAGTTAATCTGCGACTGCTTGAGGTTAATCAGCTCAGAGACTCGCAATCCAGTTGCGTACAATAGCTCCAGCATGGCCCGATCGCGGTGGCCGAGCGGTTCGTCCGTGTTCGGAGCGCTGAGCAGCGCATCGACTTCATCCTCGCTGAGGGTTTTTGGCAGCGAGCGCCCGATACGCGGCATCTCGATGTCGGCAGTCGGGTCGTTGTCACGCAGACCCTCGCGCATGATGTAGCGGAAGAAGCGGCGAAAACTCGACAGCTGTCGCGCCGTCGATCGTGGCTTGGCACCGCCTTCAACGCGATGAGCAATGAAAGCCAGGAGATCAGCCTTGTCCGCCTGTTCGATAGTTTTGTCGTTTTCAGCGAGGCCGCGGCCCAGCGTCATCAGGTCCGCCCGGTACGCGCCGAGCGTGTTCTGCGACAGGCCGCGCTCCATCCAGATCGCATCGAGAAAGCGATCCACGAGTTCCTCGGAGCGAGCGACGGTTGCTGATTCCTGTGTGTTCTGGTCTTTGCTGGCCATAGATTCCATCTGTTCAGTCGCGCAATCCTTTGCGGTAGCATACGCCGGTTTTGTTGCCTGCCGGCGACGCCAAGCGACGGATTTTTCAAGGGTTTGAGTATGGGGACGACGCCTCGCAATCGACGTGATCGCTGTCACATATTCCAGAAGGCATTGACATAAAGTGACCTGGGTCACATACCTTTTGCGGACTTTGTACGGGTTCTACGGGTGGCTCGTATTCGGCCTGTGCTGCATATATGGGCTTCTCGTAACAATTATTGTCCCGTTTGCGACGTTACGCCATCGCCTGAGCGCCGGCGCGGCGCGGGCCGTTTTCGTGCTGGGCGGCGTCCCGGCACGGGTAGCCGGCCTGGAGAATCTGCCCGAAGGCAATGCTGTCGTGGTTGCCAATCACGCCAGCTACGTTGACGGAGTCTTGCTCAGAGGATACCTGCCCTATCGTTTCTCGTTTGTGATCAAGGGAGAAATGCGTAATGTACCGGTCGCCCATTTCCTGCTGCGCCGGTCCGGTTCGAGATTTGTCGAACGGCACGAACAGAGTGCCAGCAGTCGCGATGCGCGTCAGATCGTCAAGGCGGCGCTGGGCGGCCAGTCGCTGGCGTTTTTCCCGGAGGGAACGTTTCGGGGCGAGCCCGGCCTCGGCCGCTTTCGACCGGGTGCGTTTGTCGCAGCGGTCAAGGGGGATATGCCGATCGTACCGGTGGCAATTTTCGGCACCCGTGAAATGCTGCCCGAAGGCCGGTTGTGGCCGTGGCCCGTACGGCCACGCATTGAAATTCTGCCCCCGATCCCGACGTCTGATGCAGCGTTCGAAAATCACAAGGTGCTCGCGGAGAAAGCGCGTCAGCACATACTGGCCGTGCTAGGCGAGCCCGATCTGTGTAAAGTATCGCCCGCGAATTCTAATGAGGATTAAAAAATGAGTTCAGCACCGGTCGTCATCGTCGCGGCCAAGCGCACGCCCATCGGAGCCTTCCAGGGCGTCTTGTCCCCGGCTGCGGCACCGGATCTCGGCGCGGCGGCCATTGCCGGCGCCATCGCAGACTGCGGAATTGATGCTGCCGATATCGACCAGGTACTGATGGGCTGTGTCCTTCCGGCAGGCCTCGGCCAGGCGCCGGCCCGGCAGGCCGCGATCAATGCCGGCATTCCGGTAGGTGCCGCTTGCACCACGATTAACAAGATGTGCGGCTCGGGCATGAAAACGATCATGCTGGCTCACGACCAGATCAAGGCCGGCAGTGCCGCCGTGGTCGTTGCCGGGGGACTCGAGTCGATGACCAACGCACCGTACCTGCTTCCCAAGTCTCGCGCGGGCTATCGCATGGGCCACCAGGAGGTGCTCGACCACATGTTCTACGACGGCCTGCAGGATCCCTGGCAGGGCCAAATGATGGGCCACTATGCCGAGGAGACGGCGAAGAAGTACGGATTCAGCCGTGAAGAGCAGGATGCGTTCGCGATCGAGTCGGTGACGCGGGCCCAGGCAGCAGTGGCAAACGGTACTTTCGACGCCGAGATATCGGCCGTGACGATGACTACGAGGAAGGGCGATGTCACGGTCGAAACGGACGAGACCCCGGGCACTGTCAGTATCGACAAGATCCCGACGCTGCGTCCCGCCTTCGCGAAAGACGGCACCGTAACCGCGGCATCGTCGTCGTCGATCTCGGACGGTGCATCGGCACTGA
Organism: Woeseiaceae bacterium; assembly: GCA_011772865.1. GTDB lineage: Bacteria > Pseudomonadota > Gammaproteobacteria > Steroidobacterales > Woeseiaceae > UBA1847. The sequence continues at coordinate 47,590 of WVYQ01000036.1, forward strand.
TCCTGATGACGGCCGCCGAGGCCGAGAAGCGCGGGCTGGAACCGATCGCGACGCTTGTTGGCCACTCCAGCTTTGCGCAAGAACCGGCCTGGTTCACGACCTCACCGGTTTCCGCCATCAAGAATCTGCATGGGAAGCTCGGCTGGAGCCCCGACAGCGTCGATCTTTACGAGGTGAACGAAGCCTTCGCCGTGGTAACGATGGCCGCCATGCGCGATGTCGGCCTCGCTCACGATCACGTCAACGTCAACGGGGGTGCGTGCGCACTCGGTCATCCGATTGGCGCGTCGGGCGCCCGGATCACGACGACGCTGCTTTACGCGCTCAGGGCCCGGGGGATGAAGCGCGGAGTGGCATCACTTTGCATCGGCGGCGGAGAGGCCGTCGCGGTCGGTGTGGAACTCATTTAGGAGCGAATTTCATGGATCTTGCTACAGCAAAAGCCGTCATTACGGGCGGCGCATCAGGTCTCGGGTATGCAACAGCGGAGCGCGTCATCAGCGCCGGCGGCCATGTCGTCCTGCTCGACATCAATGATGAACTCGGCCAGGACAGCGCCGCCAGGCTCGGCGATCGTGCGGCCTATATCAGCACCGACGTCGCCGACGAGGACTCGGTCAAGGCAGCTATCAGCAGTGCGAACGAAATCATGGGTGGGATCACGTTAGCCGTAAATTGCGCCGGTATCGCGACAGCGGGCCGCACGCTGGGGCGCGAGGGTCCCTGGCCAACGGAGAAATTCAACAAGGTCATCCAGGTCAATCTCGTGGGCAGCTACAACGTCACCAAGGAAGCCGCCGCTTTCATGGCCCAGAATGAACCCGACGATGAAGGAGAACGGGGCGTCATCGTCAGCACGGCGTCGATCGCCGCTTTCGAGGGTCAGATCGGCCAGGCAGCCTATTCCGCTTCCAAAGGCGGCGTCGTCGGCATGATGTTGCCGCTTGCGCGCGAGTTCGCCCAGTTTGGTATCCGCGTCAATACGATTGCGCCCGGCGTGTTCCTGACGCCGATGGTGGCCGGCATGCCCGAAGAGGTGCAGGAGTCACTCGGCAAGCAGGTACCGTTCCCACCCCGCCTCGGCCGCCCGGAGGAATATGCCGACACCGTCGAATTCATCTACGGCACGTCGATGGTGAACGGCGAAACCATCCGCGTGGATGGCGCCATCCGAATGCAGCCGAAGTAGGCGCGCGACGGAGAAGCCGCTTACCGGAAGTAAAGCGCAGCGCAGCGAGCCATGAAGGTAAGCGGCTATCGCAGTCGCGCACCTACATCCCTGAATAGTTGGGTCCGCCGCCGCCCTCGGGTACCGTCCACACGATGTTACGGGCGGGATCCTTGATATCGCAGGTTTTGCAGTGCACGCAGTTGGATGCGCTGATCTTGAACACCTTTTCGCCGGCCTCTTCGACCACTTCGTAGACGCCCGCCGGGCAGTAGCGTTGCGCGGGCTCGTCGTATTCCGGCAGGTTTTTCGCGATTGGGACCGACTCGTCCTTCAGCTTGAGATGCGATGGCTGGTCTTCCTCGTGGTTTGTGCTCGACAGGAAGACTGATGACAAGCGGTCAAAAGTAATCACGCCATCGGGCTTGGGATAATCGATCTGCTTCGACTCCGACGCTTTGTCGAGCGTCTCGTGATCATGGCGAGGATTGCGCCAGGTGAAAGGCAAGCGACCGAAGAAAATGTTCTGGTCGATGAATGTGAATGCCGCACCCCAGAACGTTCCGAACTTGACGAGCGCCGGGCCGAAATTGCGAGCGCTGTGTAATTCCTTGTAGACCCATGATGCTTTGACGCTGTCCTCAAAACCTGCCAGTTCCGACTGACCTTCATCTCCCGAGGCGAGCGCATCGTGAATTGCCTCGGCGGCGAGCATGCCGGTCTTGATGGCCGTATGGGCGCCCTTGATCTTGACGCCGTTCAAAAAGCCCGCACAACAGCCGACGAGCATGCCGCCCGGAAACGTGAGCTTCGGGAGCGATTGCAGGCCGCCTTTATTCACGGCGCGCGCGCCGTAACCGATGCGGTTGCCGCCTTCGAGGTATTGGCGGATTTTCGGATGCAGTTTCCAGCGTTGGAACTCCTCGAACGGCGACAGGTACGGATTGCTGTAATCGAGGGCGACGATCAGCCCCAGGTAGACCTGGTTATTCTCCGCGTGATACAGGAAACCACCACCCTCGGTGTGACTGTCAAGAGGCCAGCCGGCCGTATGAACGACGAGACCTTCCCGGTGCTTTTCGGGATCGATCTCCCACGCCTCCTTGATGCCGATTCCATAATGCTGCGGATCCGCATCCGCGCGCAGGTCGAAGCGTTCGATCAGTTGTTCTCCGAGGTTGCCGCGCACGCCCTCGGCAAAGACCGTGTACTTGCCGAGCAGTTCATAACCAGGCTGGTAGGAGTCTTTTCTCTGCCCGTCCTTGCCGACGCCCAGATCGCTCGTCGCGACCCCGGTCACTCGACCGTCCGCATCGTACAAGATCTCGGACGCCGCAAAACCAGGAAAGACATTCACACCGAGCCCTTCAGCCTGCTCGCCGAGCCATTGGCACAGGCGCCCAAGACTGATGATGTAGTTACCCTTGTTGTGCATTGGCCTGGGCACGAAAAGCCCGGGCGTGCGGATCCCTTTTTCGGCACTCGTCAGGAAATAGACGTCGTCACCGCTGACTGCAGTTTTCACGGGCGCGCCGAGTTCCTGCCAGTTCGGGAACAGCTCGTTGAGTCCGGTCGGCTCGAAGACATTGCCAGAGAGTATGTGGGCGCCAATCTCCGAGCCCTTTTCGACGACGACAACAGAAAGATTGGCGTCGAGTTGCATGAGCCGACATGCCGCTGCAAGGCCTGCCGGGCCGCCACCGACGATGACGACGTCGAATTCCATGGATTCGCGTTCTAGTGGTTCTGTCATATCAGGCTGACTCGGAGATAGAATTGCGGTCGGCACGTCCGGTGCCGCAATGAGGATAACCGGTATCTTGACCATTCGCGAGGCTTACGAGGCAAGCCTGCGGTCCCACGGCCACGAGCAGGACCCGGCGCAGCTCGAGATCGTCGACCACCTCGAAGGGTTGCGGCGGCAGCTCCACTCACGCCGGCCCAAACGCGGCTTTGCGCGGTTGTTTCAGAGGAGCGCGACGACAAAAGATTCCGCGGTGAAAGGTCTCTATATCTGGGGCGGCGTTGGACGCGGCAAAACGTTCCTGATGGACATTTTTTTCGAAGCGCTGGATATCGAACACAAGAAGCGGATCCACTTTCACCGGATCATGCGAGAAGTTCACGAGCGTCTGAATCTGCTCGGCGACACGGAGGATCCGCTCGACAAGGTTGCCGCGGATATCGCCCGGGAAACGCGTGTACTGTGCTTTGATGAATTCTTTGTCAGCGACATCGGCGACGCGATGATCCTGGGCCGCTTGCTGGACGGCCTGTTCCGTCGCGGCGTCACTCTCGTTGCGACTTCCAATGCGCATCCTGATGACCTTTATAAAGACGGATTACAGCGGCAGCGGTTTCTGCCAGCCATCCAGAGTCTCATCGAACACACCGCGGTCGTGGAAATCGATGGTGCGACCGACTACCGCCTGCGTCTCCTGCAGCAAGCGGGCACTTACATCTCGCCCGATGATGAGAATGCGCGAGAACGCCTGCAACACGTGTTCGACGACTCCGCATCCAGCCAGATCGTTCGCGATACAACGCTCGATGTAAACGGTCGTGACGTGCGGGTAAGGCTGTGCGCGAAAGGAATAGCGTGGTTCGAATTTGAAGACCTGTGCGACGGGCCGCGGAGCCACAACGACTATATCGAGATCGCACGCTGGTATCCGACCGTCATCGTCTCGGGCGTACCCGCTCTCGACCATGACCTCGAGGACCAGGCGCGCCGATTTATCGCCCTAGTCGACGAGTTCTACGATCGCCGGGTCAAACTGATCCTGTCAGCGGCAGCACCGGCAGCTTCGCTGTACAGCGGCGGCAAGCTTCAGTTCGAATTCGACAGAACCGTCAGCCGACTCACCGAAATGCAGTCAACCGACTACCTGGCTGCACCTCACCTGGCGTAAACTGCGGGCCTGAGCGGTTTCAATCGCAACAAATAACCATTATGAAAGACGAACTGATCCTCGAAGATTTCCTGCCTTACCGGTTGTCGATTACCTCACACACCGTCAGCACCAATATCGCGCGCGTGTATGAAAAACGTTTTGGAGTATCCATCCCCGAGTGGCGCGTCATTGCGATCCTGGGGCGCTATCCCGGGCTATCGGCGGTCGAAGTCGCCGAGCGGACACTCATGGACAAGGTAGCCGTCAGCCGGGCCGTAACGAAGCTGATAAAGAATGGCCGCATTGACCGGCAGTTCGCCGATGCCGACAGGCGCCGCTCGATCCTGAACCTGTCGGAGGAAGGATGGAATGTCCACAACGAAATTGCGCCTTTGGCGCTCGCGTTCGAACAGGAACTCGTCGAAGACATCAGCGTTGAGGATTACAACAAGTTCAACGCTATTCTCGAGCAATTGCTCGAAAAGGCCCGGCAGTTGGGCAACTAGAAAGCCTGGAGATTAGCGAGTGGCACGAAAAGAAATGCGTCGCGGCAGCGACCGCAAGGCCGGCATCGTCCAGGACATCCTCGCTGCTCGTGTAGCATCGGATCTCCTTTCCAGCCGCGCCCAGGTCCGCGAGTTCCTGACCCAGTATGTTGCCGATGTTCCGGTCGAGGACCTGGAGGGTCGCTCAACCGAGGTAATGGCCCGTATTGCGCTCAGCCACCTGGACTTTGCCGCAGTTCGCCGAAAAGGTCAGGCCAAGCTCAGAATCTACAACCCGACTGAAGACGAGCACGGCTACGTGTCTGCCTACACGTTCGTCGAGATGATTAACGATGACATGCCTTTTCTCGTCAATTCGGTTTCCGCGGCGATCAACCGTTTCGAGCTCGGAGTCCACATCACGGTACACCCGATCATTCGCGTTCAACGGGACGAAAAAGGGCAGTTGCAGTCGGTCTGCAAACCGGGCGATGCGGGCGGACAGCCCGAATCCTTTATCCGGCTTGCCATTGGCAGGGAAACTGACCCGAAGCGACTGAAAGCACTCGAAGCCGAGATTCGAACCGTGCTGTCGGACGTGCGCCTGGCTGTTCGTGACTGGCACAAGATGCGGTCAAGAATGGAAGAAAGGATCGAGCAGCTGAATTTTGGCCCACGCCGGGCCGATGCAACGCTGCGCGAAGAAAGTCAGGCTTTCCTGCGATGGCTCGTCGATGATCACTTCACGTTCCTCGGCTACCGCGAATACCGGCTCAAGGATCGTAATGGCAAGGTGTTCCTGACACCTGTCGAGGGCAGTGCGCTGGGCCTGTTGTCGGGCCGTGGCCGCAAAGGTCATACGATCGAATTGACGACCGAGATGCGCCGGCTACGGCGCAGTCGCGACTGGCTGATCCTGACCAAGGCCAATTCGCGATCGACGGTACACAGGAATGCGTATCTCGATTATGTCGGCGTCAAAATCTACGATGAAACGGGCAAGGCCTGCGGCGAGCACCGATTCATCGGTCTATTTGCATCTCCGGCGTACAGCGAAATGCCGAGCAATATTCCGTTGCTGCGCCACAAAATCAGAAAGGTATTCGAACGTGCCCACCTGGAACCTGTCGGCCACCGCGGCAAAGCGCTGCTGCATATCATCAATACGTATCCTCGAGACGAGCTGTTTCATGCATCGGTGCAGGATCTCGCCCGAACGACGATCGGCATTCTCAATTTACAGGATCGGCAACGGGTCAGGTTCTTCCTGAGACGGGACACATTTCGGCGATTTTTCTCCTGCCTCGTATTCGTACCCAAGGAAAAATACACGACCCGTGTGCGACGGGAAGTAGAGAAAATTCTCAAGGATGCGTTTGGTGGCACATCAGTCGATTCGAGTGTCCAGATTTCGGACTCAGCACTGGCCCGCGTGCGCTTGATCGTGCACACGCCGTCGGGCGACCGGCCGCGTATCAGCATCAACGCGATCGAAGACATGATTGCAGACGTGGTCGTCACCTGGTCGGACAGGCTGCGCGATGAACTGAATAAGGAACTTGGTGCCGATGAAGGAGCGCGACTGCACCGCAAGTATCGTGATGCCTTCCCGCCCGGTTACCAGAACGATGTTTCGCCGCGCGAAGCATGCTCCGACGTCGGCTGCATCGAAAAGATGCTCGCCGAAGGCCAGCAACGAACTGTCGAACTCTACGAACCGGAAGGGTGCGAACCGGGCCATATGCACTTCATGCTCTACAGCTTCGATGAGCCACTCGCACTATCGGACGCCATGCCCGTGCTCGAAGACATGGGTGTCGACGTCTACACGGAGCATCCCTACGAGTTGACGTTGGGTTCGGAGCAATTGTTCTGGATCCAGGATTTCCATTTGCGTCACAAAGGCGGTGGCCAGCTCGACCGCAACGTCGTGGCGCCGCGATTCGAACAGTGTTTCCTCCAGGCGCTTTCCGGAGAAGTAGAAACCGACGGACTGAACCGGCTGATACTCGGCGCGAAGCTCGATTCGAGGCAGACGACGCTGATGCGCTGCTACATGAAATACCTGCTGCAGCTCGGCATGCCGTTCAGCCAGTCCTACATGGAAGACGTGCTGGGCGCACACCCGGCGCTCGCCAACCTCCTCGTCGAACAGTTCGAAATGCAGTTCGATCCTTCGATTCCGAACGGCAAACGCAAGACCGGGCTCGCTAACCTCATACCGTCCGTAAACCGCGCGGTCGCAAAGGCCCAAAACGTTGACGAGGACCGTATATTGTCGGCGTTCTCCGGCGCTATTTCGGCAACACTGCGAACGAATTACTTCCAGTCCGAAGCCGATGGCAGGCGTAAGTCATACATTTCGATAAAGCTCGATCCCGCCGTTATTCGCGAAATGCCGTTGCCGCGACCCCGGTACGAAATTTTCGTCTATTCACCCGAAGTGGAAGGTGTACACCTGCGCGGCGGCGAAATCGCCCGAGGCGGCTTGCGCTGGTCGGACCGTCGCGAGGATTTCCGTACCGAGATTCTGGGTCTGATGAAGGCCCAGGTCGTCAAGAACACGGTCATTGTGCCAACAGGCGCCAAGGGCGGCTTTTTCCCGAAGCGGCCGCCAAAAGGCGACCGCGATGCGATTCTCGAGAACGGTATCCGTTGCTACAAGACTTTTGTCAGTGGTTTGCTCGACATCACCGACAACGTCGTCGACAACGTCGTCGTAACACCCGCCAATGTGGTGCGCCGCGACGGCGATGACCCATACCTCGTCGTAGCAGCGGACAAGGGGACGGCAGCATTCTCCGATATCGCTAACGAATTGTCAGCGAGTTACGGCTTCTGGCTCGACGACGCATTCGCATCCGGCGGGTCCGCCGGCTACGACCACAAGAAAATGGGTATCACGGCCCGTGGCGGCTGGGAAGCCGTCAAACGCCACTTCCGGGAGCTTGGTGTCAACATCCAGAAGGAATCGTTCTCGGTTGCCGGCATCGGTGACATGAGTGGCGATGTGTTCGGTAACGGTATGTTGCTGTCGCGCAAGATTCGCCTGGTCGCGGCATTCAATCATCTGCACATCTTCCTCGACCCGGACCCGGAGCTCGCGTCGAGTTTTCGCGAGCGCCAGCGCCTGTTCCGCAAACCACGGTCGGGCTGGAACGATTATGACGCGTCGATCATTTCCAAGGGTGGAGGCGTCTACTCGCGGCAGGCGAAGACTATTCGGCTGAGCGCCGAAGCTCGGCGCCTGCTCGGCGCGAGCGAAATCACGATGCAGCCCGACCAGCTTGTTCGCGCCATCTTGCGCATGAAGGTCGATCTGCTCTGGAATGGCGGCATCGGCACCTACGTCAAGGCCAGCAGCGAGGGGCATAGCGACGTCGGCGACCACACGAACGACAGTGTGCGCGTCAATGCGGACGACCTTCGCTGCAAGGTTGTCGGTGAAGGCGGTAACCTCGGACTGACGCAGCGTGCACGCATCGAGTTCTGTCAGAACGGTGGCAAGATCAACACAGACTTCATCGACAATTCGGGCGGCGTTGATAGTTCCGACCGCGAAGTCAACATCAAGATCCTGCTCAGCGATGTTGCCAAGCACACGAAGATGTCGCGCGACAAGCGTAACCGCCTGCTCGCGTCAATGACTGACGAAGTCGCCGATCTCGTATTGCGCAACAATTACTTGCAAACCCAGGCCATCAGTATGAGTGAGGTAAGGTCGGTCGAACGGATCGACGAGATGGCTCGCCTGATCACGAACCTGGAGAAAACGGGGCTTCTTGACCGGGAACTCGAGTTCCTGCCCGACGAGGCGGAGATCGAGGATCGGCGATTGCGCAAGCAGGGGCTCACGCGCCCCGAACTCGCGGTCGTGCTCAGCTACGCCAAGATCGACCTGTACGACGGTCTCATTGCGTCGGGGCAAACCCTGGAAGACTTCCTGGTCGTCGACCCGCTGCGCTATTTTCCGACCGTGTTGCGCCGGCGTTACACCGAGTTCATACCCGGCCATCGCCTGAGCCGCGAGATTCTCGCAACCCTGATCGCGAACGATCTCATCAATCGTATGGGACCGTCGTTCGTCAAACGCGTCCAGGTAGACACCCGTGCCGACGTGGTGACAATTGCACGCGCCTACACTGTCGCTCGACAGATCTGCCAGGCCGGTCCGCTCTGGAAGATGATCGAGGAACTCGACAATGAATTGCCGGCAGCCGTGCAGGTTGCCTTGCTTTTCGAGATCAGCCGCTCGCTGCGACATGCGTGCTACTGGCTCATCGAGCGCTTCGGCGACGAATTGACGATCGCGCCGACAGTCGATCGTCTCAAGGACAACATGGTCGCCGTATACACGCGTACCGGTTCGATCATGTCGACCTCGGCAAGCGTCCGCCACCAGAAGGCGGCCGAAACCTACATGGAGAGGAGCGTGCCTGAGAAGCTTGCACACCGGATGTCGCATCTGCTGCTGACGCGGCCGGCTCTGGACATGTCCGATCTCGCCGCATCGTACAAACCCGACGCGCTCGATCTGGCCCGACTGTATTCGGCAACCAACGAGAAACTGGGCATTTACTGGCTCCATGTCGCAGCCGAGGATCTGCAATACGAGGATCGGTGGCAGGCCATCGCAAGGGGCAAGCTGCGCGACGAGTTCTTCAAGATGCGTCGCGAACTCGCCGAACAGATCCTGCGTCGCAGGGGCAAAAATGCGATACCGGAGGCCGTCGACAAATGGCTCGCAGCTCGCAGCGACAGAGTCGATCGATTCGTGAACCTGATCGAGGAAATGAAGCTACGTCCGGAGATCGACTTTGCTACCCTGTCGGTCGCGGCGCAGGAGTTCCGCGATCTCATAGCGAACTGACACCACACACAACGGAGAAATCATGGCGGGCAAGCTCGTACTCTGTCGCCACGGCCAGAGCGAATGGAATCTGAAGAACCTGTTTACAGGTTGGAAAGACGTCGACCTCACCGAACAGGGAATACAAGAAGCAGTCGATGCAGGGCGTCTGCTAAAGGAACTCGGCTACGAATTCGACATTGCCTTTACGTCCGTGCTCAAGAGGGCCATCCGAACGCTCTGGATCATGCTCGACGAGATGGACCTGATGTGGATACCGGTCGTCAGGGACTGGCGGCTCAACGAGAGGCATTATGGCGCGCTGCAGGGCCTCAACAAGGCCGAGACGGCGGCCAAATACGGGGATGACCAGGTCCACATCTGGCGCCGCAGCTATGATATTCCGCCCCCGGAGCTCGATGTCGACGACGAGCGGCACCCGTCCCACGATGCGCGCTATGCCGGCATCGACAACCTGCCTGCCACCGAATCGCTGGCACTCACGCTCGAGCGGGTCCGTCCAAGCTGGGAACAACTGATTGCGCCGGAGCTGCGGGCAGGCAAGGACGTGCTCGTTGCGGCCCATGGCAACAGCCTGCGGGCGCTCGTCAAGATGCTCGACGAGGTGTCGGACGAGGAAATCACCGGGTTCAATATCCCGACCGGTGTCCCGCTCGCTTATGAGCTCGATGATGACCTGAGGCCCGTGTCGCGCGAGTTCCTCGGTGACCCTGAGGAAATCGCCAAAGCTGCGGCGGCCGTCGCCGCGCAAGGAAAGGCGCAGTGATCTGTACGCTCGGCGGGCGCACACCGGAACTCGTCGGCGATCAGCACTTTGTCGCCCCGAACGCCACTGTCATCGGCAATGTGCGGCTGCTTCCCGGTGCCAGTGTCTGGTTCAACACAGTCGTACGCGGCGATAACGAACTCATCGAGATCGGTGAGGGAAGCAATGTGCAGGATGGCTGCGTGTTGCATACCGACCCCGGTTACCCGATGACCATCGGCAATGACGTCACAGTCGGCCACAGGGTCATGTTGCATGGCTGCACGATTGGGGAGAATTCGCTGATCGGCATGGGCAGCACGATCCTCAACGGCGCGCATATCGGCCGGAATTGCCTTGTCGGCGCCAATTCGCTGATCACTGCAGGCAAGTCGTTTGCGGATGGCTCACTGATAATGGGCTCACCGGCGAGGGTCGCGCGCAAGCTGACTGACGAAGAGATCGCAGCAAATCGGGAGTCAGCACGACACTATGTCGATAACGCAGCCCGCTATCTCGCGGACCTGGGACCGGCTGAGGACGGCTAGACCTGCAAGCGCGGATCCGACCGGGTTTCCCTGGGTGTATCGATGACGCGGACCAGGCCTTCCTGGGCCGTCGAGGCGACCAGCACTCCGTCGGCATCGAACAGCTGGCCGCGAGCAAAACCTCGGGCGCCGGCCGCGTTGGGGCTATCCATCGCGTACAGCAGCCAGTCGTCGATGCTGAAGGGCCGGTGAAACCAGAGTGCGTGATCGAGGCTCGCCATGATGACTTTCCCCTCCGCAAACGGCAGGCCGTGAGGCAGCGTGCTCGTACCGAGAAGCTCGAAGTCGGACACATACGCCAGCAGATTCTGATGCAGGGCGAGTTCTTCGGGTAGCGAATCGACGGCCCGGATCCAGACGTGCTTTACGGGCGGCCGCGGATCGGTCGAACCGAGGGACACGGACTCTACAGGCCGGAAATCGAACGGCCGCTTGTCCGTCATGAAACGGCGCATTTTGACCGGCAGCTTGTCGACGTGATCACAGGCAATCTCCGCAAGATCCTTGAGGCCGTCCGGACCCGGTACGTCCGGTGCGGTCGCCTGGTGATCGAGCCCGGATTCGCGGCTCTGGAACGATGCCGCCAGGTTGAAGATCGGCCGACCATGCTGGATCGCGACAACGCGGCGCGTCGAAAAACTGCCGCCATCCCGCGCACGATCCACTTCGTAAATGATGGGCGCCTCCATGTCGCCGCGGCGCAGGAAGTACGCATGCAGCGAATGTGCGACCCGGTCCTCGACCGTGTGCTGGGCCGCGGATAAAGCCTGGCCCAGCACCTGTCCGCCGAAAACCTGGGCGCTACCGATGTCGCGGCTGTCACCGCGGAAGATATTGGTTTCAATCCGCTCGAGCTGCAGCAGCGTGATCAGGTCTTCGAGAACCGGATGCATCTCGCCTCAGCCGTTCGGACCACCGTCGACACGCACGCCGGTGCCGCTCACGAACGCAGAATCGTCACTGGCCAGGAACAGAGCGACTTTGGCGATGTCGACGGGCTCTCCCAGCCGGCGCGCGGCCGATTGGGCAATGCAGAAATCGCGCAACGACTTGTTTTTCCTGAATACCTCGCGGCTCACAGGCGTCATGATGGCGCCAGGCTGGATGTAGGTTGCGGTGATGCCGAACTCGCCGGTTTCTGCCCCGAGATCTCGCGTCAGATCGGCAAGGTCCTGCTCGGATCGCGCATAAGCGTCGCTGCCGTCCGCCGCAAACAGGCTGCGCAGGAAACCAATGTTGATGATGCGCCCCGCCGGGCTTTTCTTGAGATGCGGCAAAGCTGCGCGGCAGATCGACCGGACCAGCTCGGCGCGCGCCTCGAGCAGCTTGTCGAGGCGAGCATCGCCGTCGACGAGCGGCGCGTCGGGGGCCAGCGGAAAATCGTTAACGAGAATATCGACGCCGCCCAGCTTGTCGACGGCCTCCTCGACCAGGCCGGACATGCGAGCCGCATCCGTCAGGCTCGACACGTGGCCTTCAATACCCCTCACCGACCGGAAGTGCTGCTCGACACCGCTGTTCGCAGTATCGATGGCAAGGACCGTGGCGCCGTGTTTGGCAAGCGTGCGGGCGGTAGCCTCACCGATGCCGCTCGCACCATTGGTGATCAGCGCATTCAAGCCATAAAGACGCAAGGCGTCGCCCATGTTTGCTCCAGCGAAGTTCTAAAACGGCCGACGGCCGCTACCCAGAAAGTTGATAGTCTTTGAATTGTCTGCGTAATTCAATCTTCTTGACCTTGCCGGTCGCCGTGTGCGGCAGCTCGTCGACGAATTCGACATCGGTTGGAATCCACCACTTCGCCACCCTGCCTTCATAGAACGCGAGCAACTCATCGCCGGTAACATCCTGACCCTCTGCCTTCACGACGACCAGCAATGGCCGCTCCGTCCACTTGGGATGAGCGATGCCGATTACGGCCGCCTCGGCAACGGCCGGATGAGCCATGATCGTGTTCTCGAGTTCAATGGAGCTGATCCACTCGCCGCCTGACTTGATAACGTCCTTGGTCCGGTCCGTGATGGCCATGTAGCCTTCCGGGTCGATCGTTGCGACGTCTCCGGTGTCGAACCACCCGTCATCGGTGTGCGTACCGGCCGATCCATCGAGCTTGAAGTAGTCGCTGCACACCCATGGCCCACGTACCTGTAATGGACCGTAAGCTTCACCATCCCAGGGCAGCGCACTGCCCTCTTCGTCGACGATGCGCAATTCGCAACCGAAAATGCCTCGACCGGCCTTGGCGGCAAAGTCGAGTTTTTCGTCAGGAGAGCGGTTTTCGAGTCCTGCCTTGAGCGTGCTGGCGACACCGAGTGGGCTGGTTTCGGTCATCCCCCATCCCTGGCGCACCTCCACGTCGTGCTTGTCGCGAAACTCCTGGATCATGGAACGCGGTACGGCGGCTCCGCCAATAAGGGTTCGCTGCAGCTTGTCGAGACGTTTGCCTGTTTTCTCGCAATACTGCAGCAGCGCCAGCCAGACCGTAGGTACGCCCAGGGACAGCGTCACATCCTCGCTATCGAGCAGCTCGCAAAGCACCTCGCCGTCACCCATTTTCGGACCCGGCAAGACCAGCTTGGCGCCAGCCATGAACGCTGCGTAGGGAGAGCCCCATGAATTGACGTGAAACAGCGGCACCACCGGAAGCACCACGTCACGGCTCGACATCGACATTACATCCGGCGCGACCGCGGCATAGGCGTGGAGCAATGTCGACCGGTGATCGTACAGGACGCCTTTCGGGTCGCCCGTCGTCCCGGACGTATAGCAGAGCGCAGAAGCGGTCTGTTCGTCGAATTCTGGCCAGTCGAACTCGTCGGACTCATCCGCAATCAATGACTCGTAGCACATAACGTTGCTGAGCTGCGTCTCGGGCATGTGCGCCTCGTCGGTCATCACGACAAATCCCTCGACATTCGGGATCTTGTCGGCAATGGCCTCGAGGAGAGGAACAAACATGACGTCTGTGAATATCCACCGGTCCTCGGCGTGATTGATGATGAATACAAGCTGTTCGGGAAACAGTCGTGGATTGATCGTATGGCATACATGACCAGCGCCACTGATCCCGTAATAGGCTTCGAGGTGGCGGTAGTCGTTCCAGGCGAGCGTCGCAACGCGGTCGCCGCGCTTCGCGCCGAGTCCGTTTAGCGCGTTTGCGAGCTTCTTCGCGCGACCGATGCAGTCACCGTACGTATAGCGGTGACGAGGATTATCGGCCGTGACCGACACGATTTCCCTGCCGCCGTGGTACCGGGCCGCGTGTTCCGCAATTGCAGAAATCAACAGCGGCGTGTTCATCATCAATCCGAACATGAATCCGTCTCTCGCCTCGTGATCCGGCGGATAATTTAACAGAAATCTCCCGCTGGGCGGCGCTGCGCACGTACATTCCGAAGCCTTTGATTTAGAGGCGATTCGGGCAATTCGTGATATCCTTCCGCAGATCCGATTTGTCACAGTTCAGTGCTTAGAGGGGGAACGATGAGCAAGCAAATCCAAGCAACTCTGCGTCTTGGCGCACTGCTTCCGGTTGCGGCTGCAGGCCTGGCATTCAGTTCGACCGTATACGCGCAAGACGAGGACATGGCGATATTTGAAGAAATCGTCGTTACCGTACAACGACGCGAACAGAGCATCATGGATGTTCCTGTTGCCGTCAGCGCGATCTCCGGGACCGAGATACAGGCCGCCGGCATCAAGGACATGTTCGACCTGCAACAGAATGTGGTCGGGCTCATCGTTAGCCAGAGCCAGACTTCGACAACGATGAACTTCTCGATTCGCGGCGTCGGATCGACCTCCAACAACTTTGGCGTCGAATCCTCGGTCGGCCTGTTCGTCGACGGAGTCTATCGCTCGCGCCAAAGTTCATTGGTCAATGACCTCGCCGATATCGAGACCGTCGAAGTCGCACGCGGACCACAAGGTACGCTGTTCGGCAAGAATACGGCCTCCGGTGCGATCATCGTACGCACAGTCCGCCCGAGCCAGGAGCGCGACGCATATATCGATGTTACGGCCGGTGATCTGGGTCTTGTCAAGCTTTCCGCTGCCTCCAACATCTCTCTGGGTGACAACGTCGCGATGCGCGGCACCGTATTTATGTCGGAGCGCGACGGTTATGTCGATGATAACGTGCTCGGCAGCGACTATTACAATGATCGCGACAGATGGGGCGCGCGCTTGCAGCTTGCTGTCAATGAGCCGGGCGATGATTTCAACATGCGCATCATTGCGGACTATGCCGAGATCGATGAAGTTTGTTGCGTCGCGATTTCACGCGTAGACAGCATCGTTTCGCAGTCCAGCCTGACGAGCCCAACCGGACTTGTCTTTGGCTCAGACGCAGCCATCGTGGGTTTTGGAGGCAACGTCTTCACGGACTTCCCCTATCCGCCAGGGATTTTCCCACCCAATGTCATAACGGGCGTCGGATTTGACGATTACCTTGTCGAGTACGACAGCCCGCCGCGTTCGCAGAACGAGGACACTGGTTTGTCAGTGGAGTTCAACAAAGACCTTGGTGACAACGCGACTCTCACATCCCTCACCGCCTGGCGAACCTTCGATACGTATGACGAGATCGATGCCGACTTCTCGCCGATCGCATTGATCTCGAGAACCAATCTCGCCGAAGTCGAGTCGATCTCGCAGGAACTGCGTATCAGCGGTGAATTCGGTGAAGGCAGCAACTACGTTGTTGGCGCCTATTACTTCGGCCAGGAAATTTACAACGAGACATTTACCGGCGACGCGTCGGGTATTGGCACGTTGCGAGATTACGCCGTGTTTACGAGGCCGGAGATAACCAGCGCCATAACGCTGGTAAATACCGTGAACGCTCTGACGGGTGGTCCCGCCAGTCCCTACCCGGTTGCCGGTGACCCTTTCCCCCCGGGCGTCTACGGGCTTGATTTCGTCAACCAGGACCAGGACGGTTGGGCTGTGTTCGGTCAGGTCGACTGGTCGATAACGGACTCGTTCACGCTGACACTGGGTGCCCGATACACAGACGAAACCAAGAAAATCAGCAGTGTATTCGAGCAGACACTGGATTCGAGTGCAACACCGCCTGATATCGCGGCTCTCGGCCTGATTGCGTGCCAGCTGGACCAGCCGCCAGGGTGTTTTGCCACCCTGCCGCCGCCGCTGCAGGTGCCACCTGACTTCACTGACCCGAATACGCTGGCGATTTTCCTGCCGTACGGGTTCGAGGGATGGGGTTCGTGGGAATTCGGGTCACTGACGCCAAGAGGAGACATCAATGACCAGCTTTCCGATGACCAGATGACGGGTACCGTAAAGCTCAGCTTTTTCCCGACGGACAATTCGCTTATCTACGGGTCTGTTACTACGGGATTCAAGTCGGGCGGCACGAACACAGAAAGACTGCCGCTGGGATTTGATCCGATTTTCGATGCCGAGACGTCGACGTCCTTCGAACTTGGCGCGAAGACTCAATGGGGCCCAATGCAACTCAAAGCCGCACTTTATCGAATGGTGTTCGATGACTTTCAGGCGCAGTCATTCACCGGAGCGGGTTTCAATCTCCAGAACGCTGGTGAGCTGAGTACGCAAGGTATCGAACTCGAAATGGTATGGCGTCCGACTGACTCCACGGAGATCCAGGCAAACTACGCGTATAACGAAGGCGAGTACGACGACTTCGAGGGCGGCACCTGCTGGGATGCGTATACGTTCCACACCGGCATAGACGACCCGGGCAGGACCGACCCGACATCTCAACAGTGTTCCCGTACGGGCGACCCGCTGTCCGCTAACCCGGAGAATCGGGCGTTCCTGGCGCTGATCCAGTCAGTCGACATCGGCACCAATACGCAGATGGTCTTCCGCGGCGAATATTCATACGCCTCGTCGTTTTGGACTGACGGCGACCTGGATCCGTTCACAAAGCAGGGCAGCACCGAACTGGTCAACCTGCGTATCGGCTTCCTGTTTGATCGCATCAATTCCGAGCTGACGCTGTGGGGCCGCAACATCACCGACGAACGCTGGTGGTACGCATCGTTTGATCAGCCGCTTGGTTTTGACCGTATGAATTCATACCCGGCCGAGCCGGCGACGTACGGACTTACCTGGCGTACGCTCTTCGACTAAGGCAATCTCAGGCAACACTCTCACCATCGCGCTGGGCCAGATCGCACCGATCTGGCTCCAGCGCGATGCCACTTTGGCAAAGGTCATTGACCGGATCGCCCAAGGCGCATCGCAGGGCTGCGAGCTGATCATCTTTGGTGAAGCGCTCGTTCCCGGTTATCCATTCTGGGTCGAGCGCACCGACGGTGCGAAATTCGACTCGCAATTGCAAAAACAACTCTACGCGCATTACGTAGACCAGGGCGTATCGATCGAAGACGGCGACCTCGATAGTGTCTGCAAGGCAGCCGCCAAGCATGGCACCGCTGTCTACCTCGGTGTCATGGAGCGGGCCGCCAATCGCGGTCGCCACAGCCTGTATTGCTCGATGGTCTACATCGACCCCGAGGGCCGGATCGGCTCCGTGCACCGCAAGCTCATGCCCACGCACGAGGAGCGCCTGGTCTGGGCGATTGGCGACGGTCACGGCCTCAAGGCCCACAAGCTCGGACCCTTCACGGTCGGCGGCCTCAACTGCTGGGAGAACTGGCTGCCGCTGGCGCGAGCCGCCCTGTACGGCCAGGGCGAGGACCTGCACGTCGCGATCTGGCCCGGCAACCTGCGCAACACCGAGGACATCACGCGTTTCATCGCCAGGGAGAGCCGCTCGTTCGTTGCGTCAGTGTCGGGACTGATGCGGCGCGAGGACATCGGTGATGACCTGCCTCATGCGGACCTGCTGCGCGAGACGGCTGACGATATCATGGCCGATGGCGGCAGTTGCCTGGCAAGCCCTACCGGCGAATGGCTGCTCGACCCCGAGACCGGCGTCGAGTCGTTGCGCTTCGCGACCATCGATCATCGGCTAGTATTGGAGGAACGGCACAGCCTCGATGTCGCGGGACACTATGCACGCCCCGACGTCACCCGGCTTGTCGTTAATCGCAAACGCCAGACAACGACCGAGTTCGACGACTGAAGGCGCAACATGACGAATCGATACAACAATATTCTCGAGACGGTTGGCAACACACCGATCGTAAAGCTCAACAAATTAGGGCCCGACGACGTCAACGTGTACGTCAAGATCGAGTCCTTCAACCCGATGGGGTCGGTCAAGGACCGGCTCGCGCTCGGCGTCATCGAAGAAGCCGAGGCCAGCGGCGCACTGCAACCGGGTCAGACGGTCATTGAGGCAACCAGTGGTAACACGGGCATCGGCCTGGCCATGGTCTGCGCACAAAAAGGCTACCCGCTCGTCGTCACGATGGCGGAGAGCTTCAGTCTCGAACGGCGCAAGATGATGCGCTTCCTCGGCGCCAGGGTCGTGCTGACACCAGCCGCATTGAAGGGCAGCGGCATGCTGGCCAAGGCTGTTGAACTCGCGGCAGAGCACGGCTGGTTTCTCGTACGCCAGTTCGAGAACGAGGCCAACGCCAATGCCCACTCGCGCACGACCGCGCCCGAAATCCTTGCCGCGTTTGCCGAGGATGGTCTCGACTACTGGGTCACCGGATTCGGCACTGGTGGAACGCTAAAGGGTGTGTCGCGCGTGCTCAAGAAAGAGAGTCCGAATACGAAGATTATCGTGTGCGAACCCGACAACTCGGCGATCCTGGGCAGCGGCATCCCGCAGCAGCGTGAGGCAGACGGCTCGATTACCGAAAGTCACCCGTTATTCCGCCCGCACCTGATGCAGGGCTGGAGCCCGGATTTCATCCCCAAGCTCACCGAAGATGTCGTCAATGCCGAACTGATCGACGAAATCCTGCCGATCGCCGGCGACGGCGCACTCGCGCTGTCGAAGGCCCTGGCCCGGGAAGAAGGCATCTTTGTTGGCATCTCGGCAGGCGCCACGCTGGCCGGCGCCCTCGCGGTCGCCGAGAAGGCCGAGCCCGGCTCGAATGTGCTTTGCATGCTGCCCGATACCGGCGAGCGCTACCTGTCGACGCCGCTTTTCGATGGCATTCCCGAGGACATGACCGAGGAGGAAATGGAGATCTCGAGGTCGACGCCCAACTATCGATTCGACTCGGCGCCACCGCCTCCACCGGCCGAGGACGAGGAAGATCAGGCGGTCGAGGCGCCAGCCGAAGCTCTCGAGTTTCTCGATCAGGCGACGCACGATCCTGAAAATCCTGTCGTGCTGTTTGCGCTGGAGTGGTGCGAGTTCTGCTGGTCCGTCCGCAAGACTTTCGCGGCCTACGACATTCCCTATCGGTCAATCGACCTCGATTCCGTGGCCTACCAGGAAGGCAACAAGGGCGGCAACATCCGCAAGGCGATCGAGCAGAAGACGGGTCTCAAGACAATTCCTCAGATTTATGTAGGAGGGAAACATCTGGGCGGCGCCACCGAGACTTTCGACGCGATCCGGGACGGCGGTTTCCAGGAGCTGCTCGAGGCAAACAACGTCGAGTGGAATCGGTCGGTCGATACGGACCCGTACTCGTTTCTGCCGGGCTGGCTGCACAGCCGCTAGTCGCTGAAAAAAAACATGCCGAGTGTCTCGGCCACGCAGGCGGGCTTGCGCTCGCCCTCGACTTCAATCCGAACTTCGGAGGTCAGCAGCAGCGCGCCGGCGCGGCGCCTTGCCTGCAGCACCGTGCCACGCGCGCGCACCCGCGCGCCGACGGGAACGGGTGTATAGAAGCGAACTTTATTGGTGCCGAAATTGATGGCGCGCTCGAGGTTGTCGAATTCCAGGAAATTCTTCGTCAGCGCAGGTATCAGAGCCAAGGTCAGGTAGCCGTGAGCAATTGTTTTGCCGTCAGGCATCTCCTTCGCCGCCCTTTCGGTATCGACGTGGATCCATTGGTAGTCCGCCGTCGCCTCGGCAAACTGGTCGATACGGTGCTGGTCGATGACAGCCCAGTCCGACAGGCCGACCTCCTGGCCTTCCAGCGACTTTGCGTCGTCAAGTGATCGGATCATTGGCATAACCGGTTCCTAAATACAGGGAAGGCCACAAGCCCGCAAGCCTCTCGTCCCGATATTTTTGTTGAACGACGCTAGAATCACTGCATGACGAGACAGGTGTATGCCGTCGTTCTTGCGGCCGGGAGTGCTGCGCGCTTCGGCGGTACAAAGCAACTCGCGGAGACCCGCGGGCGACCGATGGTTTCTCGCGCCGTAGAAGTAGCAACAGGCGCTTGCGGCGATTGCACGATCGTGGTCGTCGGCCACCGGTCGGCCGCGGTAGCCAGTGCCTGCGAGGGATTACCGGGCTTTATCGTCGTCAACGAGGACTACACGGATGGGATTGGCGCATCGATTGCGACAGCCGTGAACAGCATTCGCCACCTGGCGGACGCGATCCTGATTACGCTTGCCGACCAGCCGCTCGTGACTGCGGAGCATCTTAAGGCCCTGATCGATGCGTGGAGCGGAGCGAGCGATGAAATCGTAGCAACCGCTTTTTCCGCAACGAACGGACCGCCGGTCCTGTTCGCATCAGCATGCTTCGACGCTCTCGCCGGACTCGATGGCGACAACGGCGGCCGCCACCTGTTCTCGGATGCGCGCTTCGGGCTAAAGACGATCGATTTCGAAGCCGCATCGATCGACATCGACACGCCCGAGGACCTCAGGCGGATTTAGCGCAACGCTCACAGTTGACCCAACCCGAGTGGCCGTCGGCGTAGTACTCTTTCTTCCAGATCGGCAGCCGCACTTTGAGTTGATCGATGATGTATCGGCAGGCGAGAAACGCCTCGTCACGATGCGGCGCCGATACACCAACCCAGACAGCACATTCGCCGATCTCGAGCATGCCAGTCCGATGAACGCAGTGCGCCTGGAGGTGCGGAAACCGTTCGCGCGCTTCGGCAAGTATTGCCTCCCCCTCGGATCTGGCGAGCGGCTCATAGGCCTCGTACTCGAGCCGCCGCACCTCATGTCCCTCGTTCTCGTTGCGTATCCAGCCTTCGAAACCACAGTAAGCACCGGCGCCCGGATCGAACAGCTTCTTGCGCAGATCATCGGGGTGGATGTCGCTTGTGGTCATCTCGATCATGTCAGCCGCCCGCAACCGGTGGAAACAGCAACACGGTATCCCCGTCGCCTACCGGGGAGTCCCAGTCGGCCATGACATCGTTGATGGCAACTTTGCAATGGCCACTCGGCTCGGCAGAACCATGCCTTTCCCTGGTCGCCCGAAAAACGTCCGCCGCCGTCTCGACGTCGATCGACAGGGTTTCTTCGTCAACACCGGCATGTTCACGAAACATCGCGAAGTACCTCACCGTCACCGTCTTCACGAGGCTGCCTCCAGCACGCTGGCCTCGAGATCGTCCGGCGTGTTGACGTTATCAAGCGAAACCGGGTTTGGCTGCTCGAGTAGCCTGGTATCGGAATTGATCAGCATCTTTCGCGGGCAGACAATTCCGTCCTCAACAAACCGCCGTACTACGCTGTCGCTTTCGGCCCGATAAATTGCACACAGCGGTTCGGGTAATCCATCGTGGCTGCTGCTGTACGCAGTGAAAGGCTGCTGTTCCGAGCAGTGCTCTACCAGGAATTCGAGCGTCTGCTCGTCGATGTTCGGAAGGTCGCAGGCAACAACGAGCCAGTCCGCGTCCGGGTACTCATCCAGCGCCGAGAGAATGCCCGCAACCGGGCCGATGCCATCGTAGCGGTCCACGATATTCTCGAATCGGCTGCGCTCGGGGTCTCCCTGCTGATCGGGGCGGGTAGATACGAATACCCGGTCGGTCACGCCTTCGAGGAGCGCGGCGATGTAACTGAGCTGGCTCTGGCCTTCGCGGACCAGTAATGCTTTGTCCTGCCCCATGCGGCTGCTTTGGCCACCTGCGAGGACGAGGCCGTGCAGTGCTCTACTCATCGCGGGCAAAGTTCCTCTTGCCGCCCGATTTGGCCATCAGTCGGGTCTCACGAATGACAATGTCGTGAGACAACGCCTTGCACATGTCGTAGATCGTCAGCGCCGCAACCGAGGCACCTGTCAGCGCTTCCATTTCCACGCCGGTCTTATGATGGACCTTGCACCGGCAGTCGATGACCGCGTTCCGCCCCGTAACTGCGATTGTAATCTTGCAGTTCTCGAGCCCCAGCGGATGACAGAACGGAATCAGGTCGTGGGTCTTCTTGGCCGCCATCACGCCTGCGATTATCGCGGTTGCAAAAACCGGACCCTTCTTCGTGGCGATATCATCGCCCTCGAGTTCATTCAAGACCTCGTCCGGAAGCTCGACGATCGTTCGCGCGTGCGCCTCGCGGTCCGTCGCGATTTTCTCGCTGACGTCGACCATTGTCGGCCGATTGCTCTCATCAATGTGACTCAGTTTGCCCATCTAACCACCTATCCGGTACATCTCGACCTTGCTCAAAGCATGATGTTCGGCAACATCGGGGCGCCGAAGTTCGCTGTATCGATCCGCCCGCTGTAGCCAGATGCGCGACAGGATATCGGCGAGTTCATCGTCATCGGCGCCATTGCGTATCGGTTCGCGAAGGTCGGTTCCCTGCGTTGCGAACAGGCAAGTATAAAGCATGCCGTCGGACGACAGGCGGGCGCGGCTGCAGCTGCCACAGAACGGTTCGGTGACCGACGAAATGAATCCGATCTCACCGGCGCCATCCGCATACTTGTAGCGCCGTGCGACTTCGCCCGGGTAGTTACGATCCATTCGCCGCAACGGCCATTTTGCCTCGACCATTTCGAGCAACTCTTTCGAGGGTACGACCTGGTTCATTGTCCAACCATTGCGGTTGCCGACGTCCATGTACTCGATCAACCGGACGATATGGCCGGTCCCGCGAAAGTGTTCGAGCAGGTCCAGGACCGTGTGTTCATTGACACCGCGCTCTACGACAACGTTGATCTTGATCGGCGATAATCCGGCGCGCTCGGCCGCCGCAATACCTCCAAGAACCTGGTCGAGCTTTCCGCGGCCACCGCTCATCTGGGTGAAAATCTGCTCGTCGAGGCTGTCCAGGCTGATCGTCACCCGGTGCAGGCCGGCGTCGGCCAGTTTCTGCGCAATCGGTTCAAGAAGCATTGCATTGGTGGTTAGCGCGAGATCGTCGACGCCCGGCAAGCCCGCCAAGCCGCGAATCAGGCCCACGATCTTCTTGTCGAGCAGCGGTTCCCCACCGGTCAGGCGCAGCTTGGACACGCCCAGCGAGGTGGCTACCCTGGCAACTTTCAGGATTTCTTCATGGGTAAGTCTTTGCGACTTCGTCAGGAACTTGTAGTCCTCGTGAAATTCCGTCTCCGGCATACAGTACGGGCAGCGGAAGTTGCACCGGTCGAGCAGTGAAATACGAAGATCGTGCATGGGCCGATCGAGTGCGTCGCGAACTCTCATTTGCGCATTCTGCCCGAATCGAAGGCGTTGTTCTTTATTTTGCGCCGACAATCCTGCATGATTTTTTCGCTCCGAATACCAACAACGCAAAGAGATCTCATGAACGTCACGTTCACCGACGAAGAACTCGCCTTTCGCGACGAGGCGCGCACTTTTTTCCGCGAGGAGATGCCCGAGGGAATTGCTGACAAGCAACGCCTCGGGGTCCCGCTTGACCGCCAGGACTTCGTCAACTTCCAGAAGGCGCTATACCGCAAAGGCTGGGCCGGTTACAACTGGCCGGTCGAGTACGGCGGCACGGGCTGGTCCACCGTTCAGAGGTACATCTTCGGTGCCGAAATGGCCAAAGCCAACGCGCCGGGCATCATAACCTTCGGCCTCGGCATGGTGGGCCCGATCATCTACACGTTCGGCACCGATGAGCAGAAGCAGCGCTTCCTCCCGGATATCCTCGAAAGCAATGTGTGGTGGTGCCAGGGATACTCGGAACCCGGCTCCGGATCTGACCTGGCGTCTCTGAAGACCCGTGCCGAGCTCGCAGGGGATCATTACGTCGTCAACGGCACCAAGACCTGGACGACACTGGCGCAGTGGGCGGACTGGATCTTCTGCCTCGTGCGTACGAGCACCGACGTCGCGCGGCGCCAGGAAGGCATCAGCTTCCTGTTGATCGACATGAAGACGCCCGGCGTAACGGTGACGCCGATCATCACGATCGAAGGAAACCACGAGGTGAACGAAGTTCACTTCGAAAACGTCAAGGTGCCGGTCGAAAACCTCGTTGGCGAAGAAGGCAAGGGCTGGACTTACGGCAAAGTGCTCCTGCAGCACGAACGCACGGGCACGGCGCGAGTTGCCGCGACCAATTACCGGCTCAACAAGTTGCGCCGGCAGGCCGCACAACCCGTGCGCGGGGCCGAGCCGCTGCTCCACGATCGCAGCTTCATGCGCAAGCTCGCAGCCGTCGAGGTAGAACTCAAGGCGCTCGAATTCACCGAACTGCGCACGCTGGCAGCGGTTGCCTCGGGCAAGGCCCCCGGTCCGGAGTCGTCGATACTCAAGCTCAAGGGCACAGAACTGCAACAGGCCGTCGACGAACTCTTTCTCGAAGCCGCGGGCTACTATGCCCTCCCCTATGTACCGGCCCAGTACACGCTCGACTTCCCGCTCGAAGATCGCGTTGGGGAAAATAATGAAACGCTGAGTTCGCTGACTTACTTCAACTTCCGCAAGGCATCAATCTACGGCGGTTCGAACGAAATCCAGAAAAACATCATCGCCAAGCACGTGCTGGGCCTTTAGGACTCTCGCCGATGGATCTGTCATTTACCGAAGTCCAGACGATGCTGATCGACAGCATCGACAAGTTTATCGCTAACGACTACGGCTTCGAGCAGCGACAACGGTATGCCGCGAGCGACTCCGGTTTCAGCCAGGACGTATGGGCCACATTTGCCGAACTCGGCTGGACGGCCGTTCCGTTTGCCGAGGATGACGGTGGCTTCGACGGCGGTCCGGTCGAACTCATGGTCATGATGCAGCGCTTTGGCCGTGGCCTGCTTGTCGAACCATTTCTGGCGAATGTCGTTCTCGCCGGCGGAATTCTCCGGCGTCTGGCCAACGGCGAGCAGAAGGCCGGCTGGCTGCGGCCAATGATTGCCGGTGAATTGCAGGCAGCACTGGCCGTCACCGAGCCGCAGAGTCGATACGAGCTTGCCGACATCCGGACCGCTGCGGTCGCGGAAGGCGATCAGTGGGTCATTACCGGGACGAAGGGCGTCGTGTTCAACGGCGGAAACGCGGGCCTGCTGATCATACCGGCACGCACATCGGGCGAGCCGGGTGATCGACAGGGCGTTACCGTGTTTGCGATTGACGGCACGGCAGACGGCGTTACGCGAACGAGGTATCCGACAGTCGACGGCCACCAGGCCGCGGAGATTCGGCTCGACAGCGTACGGGTTGGTGCGGACGCGATTCTCGGCGAGGTCGGTCATGGTTACGATGCGCTGGAAGCCGCCGCGAGCGATGCGACGCTTGCCGTCTGCGCCGAGGCTGTCGGCATCATGCAGGCCATGACAGAGAAGACGATCGAGTACACGAAGAGCCGAGTGCAGTTTGGCGTTCCGATCAGCAGCTTCCAGGCGTTGCAACACCGCATGGTGGACATGCTGACCGCGTGTGAGCAAAGTTATTCGTTATTGTTGTGGGCTTGCATGGCGAATGCCGACGGCACGGATGACGCAGGCCGCGCTATCAGCGCCATCAAATACCAGGTAGGCACGGCCGGTAAGAAAGTCGGCCAGGAGGCCGTCCAGCTGCATGGTGGTATGGGTGTAACCTGGGACCTCGATATCGCGCATTACTTCAAGCGGCTTACCGCCATCGGCCAGATTTTCGGCAACGCCGACTGGCACCTCGACAAGCTCGCCACCAACTAGATGATCCCGGAGCCAATCGCTGCATTCTTTCTCGCTAACCAGGAAGTCCTCTGGTTTACGACGCTTTTTCTCGATCTCGGTTTCACGGTAATCCTGTTTCGCCTGTTCGGGAAGGCAGGGCTGCAGGTAGCGATCGCGACCGCCATTATTCTCGCCAATATCCAGGGTCCGAAGCTGACCGTCATCTTCGGCCTCGAGACGACGATGGGCGTCATCTTTTATTCGAGCATTTTCTTTGCGACCGACGTATTGAGCGAGAACTACGGCAAACGCGAGGCTAACAAAGCGGTCTGGATGGGCTTCGTGGTCAGCGTGATCGTTCTCTCCATGCTGAGCTTTGCCGTCATGTACCTGCCCACGGACAAGAGTGCGGCTGCGGGCTTCTCCCAGCCTTTGCATGATGCGTTCGTGACGATCGCGAACTTCGCACCGCTCATGGTGTTCGGCTCCTTGACGGCCTACCTGATCAGCCAGAGGTTCGACGTCTGGGCTTTTCACAAGATCAAGTCGATTACCGGCGAGCGGTGGCTGTGGCTGCGCAATAACGGCTCGACAATCGCCTCGCAGATGCTCGACACGGCGATCTTCAGCCTGATTATCTGGGCGCACGAGGTCGGCATACGGCAGGCGTTGATTTACGGGTTCGCCAAGTTCATCTTCAAGATTGTGATTGCGGCAATCGATACAATATTCGTTTACTGGGCGAGGCGTTCCTTCCTGCGCCACGAGCCGCTCATGGAATAGCAAATGCAGCCTTCAGGTGTCATCACGATTACAACGGACTTCGGCCATAAGGGGCCGTTTGTCGGCGTCATGAAAGGCGTCATCCTGCAACGCTTTCGTGAGGCAAAAGTCATCGACCTGACGCACGAGATCCCGGCACAGTGGCCGCCAGAGGCCGGTTTCTGGGTCCGGCGAAGCTACCGGTACTTCCCGCCCGGCACGGTGCATGTCGCGATCGTGGACCCCGGCGTCGGCACCGAGCGGGATATCCTGATCGTTGAACACGATCACCACTATTTCATGGCGCCTGACAACGGCCTGTTGGCCAGGATGCTGGATCATGCCGAAGGCGCGTTGGTGTTCAAGCTCGACCTTGGCGCCCTCGAACGACTGAAAATCGATCCGCCCAGCAACACGTTTCACGGCCGGGACATCTTCGCGCCAGTCGCGGCGGAACTCGCGGCAGGCAAGACAACGCCGGTATCCATCGGCATTGCAGCTGATTCGTGGACGCCGGCCTGGGTGGAAGAACCCGAAGTATCCGCGGGCAAGGTATCCGGATCGATAATGACCGTCGACGCTTTCGGCAACCTGATCAGCAATATCGACGCCAACCTGATCGAATCGCTCGATAATCCCGTGGTCCACATCGCCGGCAAGGACATCCCGCTGCTAACGACCTACGGCAACGTAAAACCGGGCGAGTACCTGGCGCTCCTGAATTCGTTCGGCGTCGTCGAAGTGGCGCTGGCCGAAAGCAGCGCCGCTGAGGGGCTGGGCGTCGGGCGCGGCGCGCCCGTTACAGTAAAGTCAACCTGACTGCATTGCCTGTTTTTCGATCTTTGCCCAGCTGTCGCGAAGCGTGACGATCCGGTTGAATACGGCCGCATCGGCGGAGTGTTCCGTGCTATCCGTGCAGAAGTAGCCGAGCCGCTCGAACTGGATGGCTTCACCGGAACCGAGGTCGGCAAGCGCAGGCTCCAGTATCGCGTCCACGGTCTCGAGTGAATCCGGGTTCAAAACTTCCATAAAATCATCAACGGTATTCGGGTCGGGAATCGTGAACAGGCGATCGTAGAGGCGGACCATGGCCGGAATGCCATGAGAGGCCGAGACCCAGTGGATCGTGCCCTTGACCTTGCGCTCCGACGTGCCGGTGCCGCTGCGTGTCTCGGGGTCGTAACTGCAACGTAACTCTATGACCTTGCCGTCGGCGTCCTTGATGACTTCTTCGCACTTGATGATGTAGCCGAACCGAAGTCGGACTTCACCGCCGGGCTTGAGGCGAAAAAACTTGCGCGGCGCCTCCTCCATGAAATCGTCCTGCTCGATCCAGAGCTCGCGCGAGAACGGAATCTCGCGGGTACCCATGTCGGGATTGTTCGGATGATTCATGGCCTCCATCATCTCGACCTGGCCTTCGGGATAGTTCGTAAGCACGACCTTGAGCGGTCGCAGCACGGCCATGCGGCGCTCCGCAATGTCGCCGAGATCCTCGCGCACGCAATTCTCGAGCGCGCTCATCTCGATCAATTTGTCTTTCTTGGTCACGCCGGCACGCTTGACGAAGTCGCGCAGGGCCAGCGCGGGGTATCCGCGACGACGCATACCGGCAATCGTCGGCATGCGCGGGTCGTCCCAACCGGAGACCACATCATTCTCGATCAACAGGCCGAGCTTGCGCTTGCTCGTGATCGTGTAGGCGAGATTCAGACGCGAAAACTCGATCTGGCGCGGGCGATGTTCGGGCTTCAGCTGGTCGAGAAACCAGTCGTAGAGGGGCCGATGGTCCTCGAACTCGAGCGTGCACAGTGAGTGCGTGATGCCTTCATACGCGTCGGAAAGCCCGTGCGCATAGTCGTACATCGGGTAGATGCACCACTTGTCGCCCGTGCGCTGGTGATCGAGATGGCGAATACGGTAAATCGTTGGGTCACGCATGTTCATGTTTGGCGAGGCCATGTCGATCTTGGCCCGCAACACGTGAGTGCCATCCTCGAACTCGCCGGCTCGCATGCGGCGGAACAGGTCGATATTTTCTTCGACACTGCGGTCGCGGTACGGGCTGTTCTTGCCCGGCTCGGTCAGCGTCCCGCGATACTCGCGAATCTCCTCGGCGCTCAGGTCGTCGACATAGGCAACTCCGAGTTCGATCAGTTTCTCGGCTGACTCATAAAGACGCTCGAAGTAGTCCGACGCGTGCGTCAGCCGGTCGCCCCAGTCGAATCCGAGCCAGTGCACGTCCCGCTCGATCGCATCGACGTACTCCTGCTTCTCCTTGCCCGGGTTCGTATCGTCATAGCGCAGGAAAGTCCGGCCGTCATTCTCCTCGCCGACACCGAAGTTCAGGCAGATCGACATGACGTGGCCGATGTGCAGGTAGCCGTTCGGCTCCGGTGGAAACCGGGTCACGATCTCGTCGTGCTTGCCAGACTCCAGATCCTCGAAAATGATCTGGCGGATAAAGTCCCGTCCTGGGGCGTCGCTCATCGGATGTTTCGCTACTGAACCAAACGGGGCGCTATTCTACACGTTATTTTCTGTACAATAGCGCGCCGTGCCTACCATCACCCTACCCGACGGCTCGGTGAAGCAGTTCGATGCTGCTACCACCGGCGCCGAGATTGCAGCCAGCATCGGACAGAGCCTGGCCCGCGATGCCGTGGCCGTGAAAGTCGATGGCGAGATGTACGATCTGACCCGTGATATCGACTCCGATGTCGCGGTCGAGGTCGTTACGCGCGACTCTGATGACGGGCTCGAGTTGCTGCGGCACGACGCCGCCCATGTGCTTGCCGAGGCGGTCAAGGAGCTCTGGCCCGAGACCCAGGTGACGATCGGGCCTGCCATCGAAAATGGCTTTTACTACGACTTTGCGCGCCAGGAGCCTTTTACCGAAGACGATCTTCAAGTCATCGAGAAACGCATGCAGGAAATCGTCGATCGGGACGAGGAGATCCAGCGCGAGGTCTGGGACCGGGATGAAGCCGTCCAGTTCTTTCGCAATATGGGCGAGGTGTACAAGGCGGAGATCATCGAGAGCATCCCGTCGGGTGAGGCGATCACGCTTTACCGCCAGGGCGAATTCATCGACCTTTGCCGGGGTCCTCACTTGCCCTCGACCAGCAAGCTCGGGAAGGCCTTCAAGCTGACTCACGTGTCGGGCGCATACTGGCGTGGCGACTCGAACAACGAAATGCTGCAGCGCGTCTACGGCACTGCCTGGTCGAACCCGAAGCAGTTACGGCAGTACCTGCATATGCTCGAAGAAGCCGAGAAGCGCGACCACCGGCGGCTCGGACGGGTCATGGACCTGTTTCATTTCCAGGAAGAGGCGCCCGGTGCCGTCTTTTGGCATCCGCAAGGCTGGGCGCTGTTCCAACAATTGATCGAGTTCATGCGGCAACAGCAGAACGCGGCCGGCTACCGGGAAATCAATACGCCCGAAGTCATGTCGCGGTCATTGTGGGAGTCATCGGGGCACTGGGACACCTTCGGCGACAACATGTTTACGACGGAGACGGTCGATGGCCGCCAGTACGCCATCAAGCCGATGAATTGCCCGGGCCATGTGCAGGTCTACAAGCAAGGCATCACGAGCTACCGTGACCTGCCTGTGCGCCTCGCCGAATTTGGCAAGTGCCATCGCTATGAACCGTCAGGCGCATTACACGGCATGATGCGCGTACGGGCGTTCACCCAGGACGACGCGCATATTTTCTGCACGGCCGAGCAGATCACGGACGAGTCGATCGCCGTCTGCGACCTGATTCTCGGAATTTACAAAGCCTTCGGCTTCGACGATGTACGCATCAAGTTTGCTGACCGGCCCGAGGTGCGCGTCGGTGAAGACGCCGTCTGGGATCAGGCTGAGGCTGCGCTTTTGAAGGCGCTCGAGGCAACCAACCTGGAGTACACGCACAACCCGGGCGAAGGCGCCTTCTACGGGCCCAAGCTCGAGTTCGTGCTGCGCGATGCGATCGGCCGCGACTGGCAATGTGGCACGTTGCAGGTCGACCTCAACATGCCGGGTCGGCTCGGCGCCACTTATGTCGGTGAAGACGGCAACAAGCACACGCCGGTCATGCTGCACCGCGCGATCTTTGGCTCGCTGGAACGATTCATCGGCATCCTGATCGAACACCATGCGGGCAACCTGCCGCTATGGCTGGCCCCTGTGCAGGTGCGCGTCCTGACGATCACCTCCGACGCCAACGAATATGCAGAGGATGTTGCTGTGGCTCTGCGGGAAGCCGGGCTGCGCGCGGAGACCGACCTGCGCAATGAAAAAATCTCCTACAAGGTTCGCGAGCACAGCGTCGAGAAGATACCGGTGCTGCTCGCCGTCGGCCAGCGCGAAGTCGATGAACGCAATGTCGCGATGCGGCGCCTCGGTTCCAAGAAGCAGGAAGTGCTGTCACTCGACGATGCCGTCGCCCGGCTCTCCCGGGAAATGCGCGAACGCAGCTGAGACCCCAAATGTGATGCGGCCTACAGTTTGACTGTGCGCCGCGTCACAGATTCGGCGATAAAACGCTGAAAGCCAGCAATCACGGGGCCTCCCGTGGATATACTCCCTCGACGCAAGGACCGTGCGTGCGATTAGACATAAAGCAAGGGAGACCGTCGGGTGTCGTTCGAGCAATTCAAGACACAGGTGCTGTTACTGCATAGCGAGCAGAATACCCTGGACAACCTGAGTTCCGGGTTCAACGATCGTTATACCGTGCACTGTGCGACCAGCGGCTCGGAAGCACTCAACACGCTCGGCGAGACCCAGATCGATGTCATTGTTACGGCCCAGGAATTGCCGGGCATGAGCGGTCTGGAGGCGCTGCGTGAAGCCAAGAAGCGATCTCCTGACACAATCGGCATTCTGCTGGCAGGCAATTCCGGTGCCGAGGCACTGGTCGGCGACCAGGAAGTGTTCGAAATCGTTCGCGGCTCGGTTACCCCGGAGTCGCTCAAGACCCTTATCGACAACGCCACACGACAGGCCCGCCTGATCGCGCTTGCCGAATCGGCAAATGATACGACGGCCAACCCGGATATGACGGCCGAGCACATCGTCATGGAAACCTCGGAGAATGGCTCGACGATCATCTCCGATGGCACGGGACGCATGCCGGCCCTCGACCCTGAAAAGATTTCTGCGGCGGCCGATGTAAGCGCCCAATCGGTAGACGTACTTGTTCTTACCCATGACGACGAATTCCTGGCGACCGTAAAGGAATCAGCACGCGGTTTGCACAACGTGATCTACGCGAACACGGTTTCGCAAGCCGATGAGGCGATCAAGAAGCACAAGATCGGTGTCGCCGTTGTCGACGCTGCGATGGTCGGCACCAATGTCGAAAAGCTGACGCTGCATTTGCGGTCACAGTCGCCCAGGCTGGTGGCGATCGTTGCAGGACGCCGTGACGACGGCGAGATGTTGATGGACCTGATCAACCGCGGCCGCGTGTACCGCTTCCTGCTCAAGCCAGTGTCGCCAGGACGCTCCCGCCTGGCCATCGAAGCCTCGGTCAAACATCACCTCGAAGCTCCGGACTCTGCATTCAAAGTCAGCGGCCAGGCGGCGCCTGCGCCTAAGCCGGAGCCAAAGCCGGCTGCCAAGGCGCCGAAGCCGGAACCGAAACCGGCCGCCAAGGCGCCGAAGCCGGAACCGAAACCGGCTGCCAAGGCCGAGCCGCAGCCTGCCCCGAAACAGAAAACAGCGCCGCCGGCCAAGAAGGCACCGGCAGCCAAACCCGCGCAGTCGCCGAAGCCTGCGGCCAAGCCGGCGAAGAAACCCGAGTCGGCTGCCGCCATCGTGCCCAAGCGCGACGAGGCATTGTCCCCGATCGAAGCAGGACTCGGCGACGCATTCGGCGGCAGCGATTCCGGCTTTACCGAGACAATGACGGGCATCGTCGATACTGTCGCCAAGTCGATCCAACCCAAGAACACAGAAAAGAAAGCAGCGAAAGCGCCGGTCAGTGCATCGGCCATGGACATCGAACATCCGGCCACAGCCTCGGGCGGTTCTTTCCTGGCCGATCCCAAGATACTCGGCACCGGCGCAACCTTGCTGGTTGCCGTCGCTGCGCTCGGTTTCTGGATGTTTGGCGGGTCAGACGAAACCGGCGTCGGTACGGCCAGTCCTGAAGCGGCTACCGAAGCGCCGCGTGAAGATCCGCCAAGCGAATCCGTACTGGCAACCGAGGTTGTGGTGCCGGAGGAACTCGGCATCGACGACCTGATTGACGAGGCGCGTCTGGCCGCGAACGCCGGTCAAGTCTATGCCCCGGAAGGTAACAACGCCATCGAATTGTACCTGGAGGCGCTTGACGTAGCGCCGGGTGACCCGGTTGCGCAGATGGGTCTCGACGAAGCGATCGAGAAGGCGCTCGGAATGGCTGAATCCGCACTGCTCGAACGTCGAGCCGACGACGCTATGGCCGCACTGCAGGGCGTCGAGCTCGGTGACCCCGGCAACGCACGGCTGCCTTTCTTGCGGGCGCAGCTGACGCAGATGCAGCTGCGTGACAATCTCGACAGTGCGCGTGCCGCAATTCGAGAGGCGCGTTTCGAGGACGCGCAAGCCGCGCTCAATGCTGCGAATCGGCTCAACGTTGACGACAAGACCGAGATCATTGCTGTTTCCGACGAACTGAACTCGGCCCTGAGTGATCAGCGCACCGATGAAGTCCTCGCCCAGGCCAACGCACGCCTTGACGAAGGCAAGCTGACCGCACCTGCCAATGACAACGCGCGTTATTATTTTGAACTCGCCCTGGCAAATGATCCCGGCAACACCACAGCCCACCAGGGTCTTGCGGTTATCGCCAGCAGGCTTGTGCTTCAGGCGCGGGGCCAGCTCGATCGGGGTAATCTGGACGCGGCTGACGAACTGCTGGCTGACGCGAGACGTCTCGATCCCTCAAGCAGCGAAGTCACAGCAACGACGGCAGCCGTTCAGAACGCTCGCGACCTGCGCGAGCAGGAAATTCGTGCAGCCGCCGAAAAAGCGGCTCGTGATCGTGAAGCGGCAAATCGAGCGGCTGCGGAACGGGCGGCAGCGGAACAGGCGGCTGCCGAAAAAGCCGAGGCCGAGCGAGTTGCCGCTGTCCAGGCAGCTGCCGAGCGCGCTGCGGTTGAACGAGCGGCGGCCGAAAAGAGGACGGCTCAACTTGCCTCGGCACAACGCACGGGTGGAAGCACATCGGCTTCGACGCCCGTCGCCGCAGCCGCCAAAATCGCCGAACCTCCGGCACAGCCACCGGTCACCAAAGAACCAGTCGCCCAGGAATCTGCCGCCAGTGCGCCGGACTTCACCCAGCCAACTGCAGTGGTTGCCGGTTCCGGTGACGCCGTTGAGACGGCAACGCAGGCTGACGTCGCAGAACCACCGCAGCAGGCCACTACATCGGCAGCGGCTTCCAAACCGGTCGCGGTCAGCGCTCTGCAGCGTACGAAGTACGTTGCGCCGAAATACCCGCGCGCAGCACAGCGGCGTGGCGTTTCGGGCTGGGTCGACGTCATATTCACCGTCGATATTGACGGCAGTGTCACCGACATCGCTATTCGCGATTCGAACCCGGGCGATACCTTCGTCAATGCTGCCACCAATGCTGTCGACAAATGGGAGTTCGAGCCAGTCATAGAAAACGGCGTGGCCATCCAGAAACGAGCCGCCGTCCGGATGATGTTCGCGATCGACTAATCGGCTACGAGGTACCGATCGGCCAAACATTATTTCCAAATTGGACTATATCTGCCGATCCAGATAGCCTTGAGAGCTTCGGAGTCTCGATAGGGGAGCGATTCTTGGACACCCAGACAGCCGTCGACCTTGAAAAACCTGAGCGAAAACAACAACAAAGAAGCATTGTTACACAGCAAAAACTGCTTGACGCTGCCATCGAGGCCTTCTCCGAGAACGGCTTCAAGGGAACCTCTACGCGCGACATTGCGGACCGCGCCGGCGTGCATCACCCGCTGATCACCTACCATTTCAAGAACAAGGATCAGCTCTGGCGTACGGCCACCGACCGGATATTTCGCGAATTCAACATCTCACTCGTCAAAGCCATGGCGGAGATACCGGATGTTGAACCCAAAGCCAAGGCCGAGGCTTTCGTCCGCACCTACCTGCGCTACTCACGGAGCCAACCCGCGCTGCATCGCATCATTCTTCAGGAGGCCACCTACCCGAGCGAAAGGCTCGACTGGCTCGTTCAGAATCACCTTCGGCCATTGTTCGACGAAGTTCACAAGTCGCTGATCAACCTTCAGGAAATGGGCGTCGCCGTGCAGGGCAGCCCGGCCCTGCTGTTCAACATGATTCGCGTCTGCGCAGGTGGACTGGTCGCTCTCAAGCTCGAGCTGCAGCACACGAGCGATATCGACCTGGACAGCGACGCGCAAATCTCGGAACTCGCAGACATGATTATTCGGGTCTTCTTCCCGGGCGACCAGCCGCAACCCGGCTAGCGTCGGGCAAGGACCTGTTGAACTTCTGCAATTATTGACAGCGCGATCGGCGCAGGTCCCCTGCCGCCGATGTCCAGGCCTGCCGGCCCGTGCAACCTGTTGGTCAGTTGCGCCGCGGCATCTCCGAGTTCGTCGAGCAGTCTCACTCGCCGCTGCGCCGGCCCGAGCAGGCCGATGTACCCGATGCGGGAGGTAGCCAGCTGCGCCAGGTAGGTGCGGTCGCTCTTGAGGTGATGGCTCATGACCACGGCCGCGTCGAAGCGATCGAGTTCCAGCGATCCGGCAAGCTCATCGGCCGGAGAACAGTGCGTGGCGACTGCGCCCGCAAAGTCTCCGCCGTCGATGTACGCCGGTCGATGATCGTAAACCGTGCAACGCCAGCCCAGTTCCACGGCGAAACGCACGACAGGCTCGGCGTCGAGCCCTGCACCCAGTACGAGAATTCGCGGTGGTGGCTCGACGTCGATGGTGACTTCGTCGATGCCGTCAGTGCCGACTGGAATGGAAACCTGCGCGGCGTCATCGCCGCGCCAGATCGCGGCAACCCTGTCGAACGGGGCGTATTCATCTTCGCGCCGAATTGCTTGCAGCACCATTCGCATGAGACCGTCGCAACCCGCGCCCATTCCCCAGATTTCGTCGTCGTCCTGGCCGAGGTCATACGTCACAACCTGTGGCTTGCCGCTCTCGAGAACCTGCTGCGCCCGTACGGCAAGGTCGCCCTCGAGGCAACCGCCGGACAGCATCCCACGAAAGACGCCATTCGAGTCGACGAGCATCTGGGCTCCGACCTTGCTATAGGTAGACCCCTCGGTTCCGACGACCGTCACCAGCACGAGTGATTCCCCGCGTTCCCTGCGCGTATCAAAAAACTCCAGCAACTTCGTCGGATTCATAATTCGCGTTTATATCCGTATATCGAATTGATCTGACAGATCCTGCATCGGCGCGGGTCCGTACCTTGAAACTCGAGATTGACGACCCAAATCGTCCGTCTGGGACAAGGAGACCGATTATGAACCAAACAGCGACACATCCGATAGCCGTGACCGAGAGCCAGTTCGAGCAGGAAGTTCTGAATTCCGATACGCCCGTGCTCGTCGACTTCTGGGCCGAGTGGTGTGGCCCGTGTCGTGCGCTTGCCCCGATCATGGAGTCCCTCTCCGAGGACTACAGCGGTCGCGCAAAAATCGTCAAGCTGGATGTCGATTCGAATCAGCAGATCGCGCTGAAGTACGGCATCCGGTCGATCCCGACCGTAATGCTGTTCGACAAGGGCCGGGTCGTCGACGCGATGATCGGAGTGCGTCCGAAGGCTGCCTACATCGAGAGCCTGGACAAGGTCATCTGACTGCGGATCAGGCGCCCGGGCGGCACGCGTACAGGTAAAGCATTTCCATCGCCAGTGACGTCGCCGCCAGGGCCGTTATCTCGCCGACGTCATAGCTCGGCGCGACTTCAACCACATCCATGCCGACGACGTTCGTCCCTGCCAGCCCACGCAGAATCTCGAGAGCCTGGTGACTGGTCAGGCCGCCGCAAACGGGTGTGCCCGTTCCCGGTGCGCAGCTAGGATCGAGGCAGTCGATATCGAAGGTCAGGTAGGCGGGGCGATCACCCACCACGGTCCTGGTCTTGTCGATGACGGCAGCAATGCCATTCTGATGCACCCATGGAGCATCGAGGACGCTGAAGCCGAGGGTGTCGTGATTTGTCGTCCTGAGGCCGATCTGTACAGATGTAGTCGGGTCTACCAGTCCCTGTTTCGCCGCGTGAAAAAACATCGTGCCATGATCGATACGGTCGTCCTCATCCGCCCACGTGTCGCTGTGCGCATCGAAATGAATCAGTGACAGCGGCGCCCCGTGCTTTTTCGCGTGCGCTTTCAGCAGCGGAAAGGAAACGAAATGATCGCCGCCCAGCGATAACAATGCAGGACCCTGGCCGATGATCTCGCTCGCATGTTGTTCGATCGCGTCCGGCACCTGGTCGGGTCGCCCAAAGTCGAAGAAGCAGTCGCCGTAGTCCACGACGGCGAGCTTCTCGAAGGGGTCGAACGGCATCCCGTAGGGCCGTTCCCAGGCCAGCATCGAAGATGCCGCCCGAATTGCCCGAGGTCCCAGCCGCGCACCCGGTCGATTCGTCGTGGCCGTATCCAGCGGTATACCGGTTACCACAACATCAACACCCGTGAGATCACGCGTGTACTTGCGGCGCATGAAGGACAAGGCGCCCGCATACGTCGGCTCAGGCGTCGTACCGTACAGATCCTCCCGGAGTATTGCGTGGTCGCCGCCGCGCTTTTTTGTCACGGATCCTCCTGAAGTCCTGCCGTCACTTCCTGTGTCAGGTCGAGACACTTCCAGGTTTTTTCGAGGAGTTCGTCTGCCTCCTCGTGCGACAGGGTCAACGGCGGTGCGCAGACGATCGTATCGCCGACCGCGCGCATCACGAGACCGTTGTCGACCAGCAAATCGCGGCAGATCGTGCCAACACCCTGCTTCTCTTCGAATCGCTCGAGCGTCTCCTTCGACCTGACGAGTTCGAAGGCGCCGACCAGCCCGACCATGCGAGTCTCTCCGACCAGCGGGTGCTCGGCGAGCTTCGCCCAGCCCTGCTGCAGATAAGGGCCGATATCGGACTTCACCCGATCGACGAGGTTCTCGCGCTTGATGATGTTGATGTTGGCCATCGCCACGGCACAGGCTGCCGGGTGACCCGAATACGTGTAACCGTGGAAGAATTCACCGCCTTTGTCGATCAGGACGTCGGCGACGCGGTCCGCGACCATAACACCGCCAAGTGGCAGGTAGCCGGAGGTCACACCCTTCGCGAACGGCATGAAATCGGGCTTCGTGCCATAGAAGTCGGCGCCGAACCACTCGCCCAGGCGGCCAAAGCCGCAGATGACCTCGTCAGAGATCAGCAGGATGCCGTGTTCGTCACAGATTCGCTGTACTTCGGGCCAATACGTTTCGGGCGGAATGATGACGCCGCCAGCGCCCTGGATCGGCTCGCCGATGAACGCCGCGACCTGGTCAGCGCCGAGCTCTTTGATTTTGTCCTCGATAGACCTGGCGGCGGCTATACCGAATTCATCCGGCGACAGCGAACGGTCCGAACCAAACCAGTACGGCTGGTCGACATGGACGATGCCCGGAATCGGCATGCCGCTTTGTTGGTGCATCGGCTTCATGCCACCAAGACTCGCGGCCGCTACCGTCGAACCGTGATAGGCGTTCTTGCGACTGATGATCGTGTGACGATCGGGCTGCCCCATCAGGTCCCAGTAGCGCCGCACCATGCGCACGATCGTATCGTTTGCCTCCGAACCGGAACCCGTAAAGAACACGTGTTTGAACTGCGGCTGGCTCAGTTCCGAGAGCATCGCTGCAAGCTCGATGGACGGCGGATGGGCGCACTGGAAAAAATTGTTGTAGTACGGCAGTTCCTTCATCTGTGCGGCTGCCGCCTCGATGATCTCGGTTCTGCCGTAACCGACATTGACACACCACAGCCCGGACATACCGTCGAGAATCTTGTTGCCGTCGGCATCGTAGATATAAACGCCATCCGCGCGCGTGATGATGCGTGATTTCTTCTTGTGCAGCGCCTTGTGGTCCGTGAACGGATGCAGGTGATGCTCCTTGTCGAGCTCCTGCCAATCCGATCCGCTCATCTTTTCAATAGCCGCCATGCGCGACTCCTCAGACATTGAACATCAGGATCTCACGCTCCCATGGCGTGATGATCTCCTGAAACTCCTTGTACTCATCATCCTTCAGGGAGCAGTACAGGTCCACGAAATTCTCGCCGAGCATGCTGCGCATTGCGTCGCTTTCACGCAGCGCGTCATTGGCAGCGTATATGTGGCGGTGTAAAGAGAAATCCTCGCCATAGGCGCTGCCCTCCACCGGATCTGACGGCTTCAGGCCCTCCATCATGCCGAGATAACCGCAGGCCAGGGTACCGGCAATCACAAGATACGGGTTTACATCCGAGCCCGCGAGCCGGTTCTCGACCCTGCGGTTTGCAGGATCGGCTTCCGGCACGCGCAGACCGACCGTACGGTTATCTATCGCCCACGAGAGATTTACGGGCGACGACCAGGGATTCAGGAAACGCCGGTAGGAATTGACGTAGGGCGCGAACATCAGCATTGCTTCGGGCATGTATCGCTGCAGCCCGCCGAGATACGAGTGAAATAGCTTGCTTGCGTCCCCGTTCTTGTCGCTGAAGATGTTCTCTCCGTCCTTGTTCACGATGCTCTGGTGAACGTGTAAGGCGCTGCCCGGTTCCGCGGCCATCGGTTTGGCGAGAAACGTCGCGTGCATTTCGTGCTCGATCGCGGCCTCGCGCACTGTGCGCTTGAACAGGAACACCTGGTCGGCCAGGTCCACCGCATTGCCGTGCAGGAAATTGATCTCGAACTGGGCCGGTCCCATCTCCTGCGACAGCGTATCGATGCGGATGCCCTGGTCCTCACAGTACTTGTACAGATCGTTGATGAACGGCTCGAAGTCATTCATCGCGTCGACGCTATACGGCTGCCGCGCCCCCTCGGTCCAGCCGAGGCGCCCCGTCGGCGGCTCTGCCTCGACGTTTGGATCGGAGTGCGGATTTATCAGGTAGAACTCGACCTCGGGCGCCACCACGGGCACCCATCCCTGTGACTCGAACTTGCCGAGTACATTGCGCAACACGGCACGCGGCGAGGTATCGACCGGCGACCCGTCGCTGCGATAGCAGTCCAGGAATACCGATGCCGCAGGATCCGCAACCCATGGCACCGGCCGGAGTGTCTGGGGATCCGGGACCAACACCATATCGCGGTCTTCGACATTCTTTTCATTGCTGACGTAGTCCCCGGAAATGGTCTGCGCGAAAATTGCCTCCGGCATTTTGATCTTGCCCGCACCGAACTTGTCTGCGGGAATCACTTTGCCTCGGGCAGAACCTGCCATGTCCGGGACAAACGCCTCGACATCCTCGATCTCTCTCTCGGTCAGCCACGCCTGGAATACATCGTTTTGAGTCACGTTACACCTGTCGCTGGCCCGCGTACTCCCGGCACGCGGCGCCGAACGCCTTGAACATTGCAAGTGACAACTCGTTTTCTGTCACTTTCCATTCCGGATGCCATTGCACGCCGAGCGCAAATCCGGGTACGCCATTGACCGTGAACGCCTCGATCAGTCCATCGTCGGCAATGGCCTCGACTGTCACACCATCGGGCAACTTCGCGACTCCTTGCGAGTGCAGCGAATTGACGCTCACCCGGGTGTCGCCGGCCATTTCGTGTAGCACACCACCCTCCACGAGGTTTACCGGGTGGGAGGGGCCATACATCACATCGATCGGATCATCCTTGTCTTCACGATGATCGTGGTAACCCGGAACCTCGTGCACCTTCTGGTGCAACGTGCCGCCGAGCGCCACAACGAGTTCCTGGAAACCGCGGCAGACGGCCATCAGCGGCACCCCGGCCTCGAGCACGCGCTTCGTCAGCGGCAGCGTCGTGGCGTCCCGATGCGGATCATGCAGAGTGCCGGGTTCGCTGGGTTCGCCCGCGTAACGGTGCGGCTCCACGTTGGACAGGCTGCCGGTCAGGAATACGCCGTCGACCTGGGCCAGGACATCATCGATGTCGAAATGCTCGGCCATCACCGGGATGATCAATGGCAGTGCGTCGGCGCCATCGATCAACGCCTGCAGGTACTTCTCACCGACAACGTGAAAGGGGTGGATATCTATCTGTTTGCGGCAGGCGGGAACGCCGATAACGGGCTTGGTACTCATACAGAGAACCTGTAATCAGGATGCGGCTAGTTTACCGATTCGTCTGCGCTGCGACCAAAGAATCGCAGGACCGTAAGCAGCACGGCAGCACCGACAACAAGCGATATCCAGGGCGGCAGCCCGTACCCTGCCGGAATCGTGCCCAGGCCGATAGCAACCATGCCGACGAGCAGTGCATATGGAAGCTGGGTCCGCACGTGCTCGATGTGGTCGCACCCGCTCGCAATCGAAGACAGCACCGTCGTGTCCGAAATGGGCGAACAGTGATCTCCCCACACCGCGCCGGCCAGTACGCAGGCAATCGCCGAGTACATGATGTGCATGCCCGACGCATCTGCCACGCCTGCCACGGTCATAACCGCCCACGTCAACGGCAACACGAGAGGCAGCAGGATGCCCATCGTGCCCCAGCTCGTGCCCGTAGAGAACGCCGTAATCGCAGCCAGGACGAATACGACCGCAGGCACAAGAGCGGCCGGCAGCGTATCGCCGAGGATCGATATCAGGTAGCCCTTGGCGTTGAGATCCGTCGTCACCGCCGACATCGACCATGCGAGGATCAGCACGATCATGCCAAACAGTGTCGCCCGAGCACCGCCGTACCAGGCGTCGACGGTTTCGTGCGCGCTCAGGATTTTCTGGCCTATCGACATGCCGGCTGCGACCAGCGCGCCGATAAACGAGGCCCACATCATCGCCGTGTACGGGTCGGCCGACCCGACGATGTCGGTGAGCGTCTCGCCCTCACCCGTAATGATCATGCCTGCACCCAGGGCCACGATCAGGATCAGGATAGGCAGAAACGCGTTGATCGGTCGCATCGGTACGTCCGGCTTGGCATCCAGTGTGTCGCCGTCCATCGCGGGCATGGGATCCACGGCATGCGGCTGCACCTGGCCCTTCCGCGCCCTGACCTCAGCCTTGTACATCGGCCCCATGTCACGACCACTGGCCGAAATCGCAAGCACGAACAATACGGCCAGGATCGGGTAAAAGCTGTACGGGATCGAGTGCAGGAACATCGAGTAGGCCGTCATCCCCGAAAGGCCATCAATATCTGTCATCGCCTGGTCGATCAGGCTGACCTGGTAGCCGATCCAGGTGGTCACGAGCGCGAGGCAGACGACCGGGGCCGCCGTCGAGTCGACAAGGTAGGCCAGCTTTTCGCGGGATATCTTCAGATGATCAGTAATCGACCGTGCCGTGTTGCCGACAACGAGCGTATTCGCGTAGTCGTCGAAAAAGATCATCAGACCCATGAGCCAGACAGCCACCTGACCGCCGATAGCGGTCTTCGCCCTGCTCACGACGACACGCACGATACTGGCCATTCCACCGTTGCGAGTGATGATGCCGACCATGCCGCCGATCATCATCGTGAACAGAATGATCGCCGCATGATCGGGATTGGCGAGGGCATTCACGATAAAGACCGTGAAAACCTCGAGGAGGCCTTTCAATGCGCCGAGTGGCGAAAAGCTTTGCAAGGCCGTCGAACCGAGCCACAGTCCCAGCAGCAGGGCCGGTACGACGTTGCGAATGATGAGGGCGACCG
This sequence comes from Woeseiaceae bacterium, assembly GCA_011772865.1. Taxonomy (GTDB): domain Bacteria; phylum Pseudomonadota; class Gammaproteobacteria; order Steroidobacterales; family Woeseiaceae; genus UBA1847. The sequence continues at coordinate 89,721 of WVYQ01000036.1, forward strand.
CGATGGCAAGAAACGCCGGCATCAGCGAGATCCATCCCGGCAGAACCCTGAGGTCGACAGCAGTCACATCGCCGTTGGATCTCGCCGTTATCGCCACAGTCCCTGTCGCGGTGCGGGTCAGGTCGCCAAACGTTGCCCGGCCCGATTCGTCGGCAACACCTCGATGACTCGTGTCACCGATGTCCAGCGAGACATCACTCCCCGCCGCGGCATCCGTGACGACGATCTCGAAGGGTACCGACTGCAAGGCGATATTCGGCGCAGCGACATCGAGCGCATGACCGGCAGGTGGCAACACCGCCAGCATTAGAAGCATCAGTCGAAGAAGAGGCTGCTTGCTGCGTTTATTGATTTTATTGGCCCCACGCACCGCTTGGCGGCATGGTAGCACGCTGTACAATGGCCCAGCCATGGCAAAAAACAAAAAGAACCCGTTGCGGGCCGAGCTCTCGCGCTTGCTGCGCAAGCACCCCAGGACTGCCACGATGGAGCTGCTGCTCCCGGATATCCTCGGTATCCTGCGCGGCAAACGCATCCGTCGTCCGAGTTTCGAAAAGACCTGCGACGAAGGCTTCTCTTTCTGCGCCGGGACAACGCTGATGAGTTCGCTCGGAGAAGTGTTGCCCGGCATGATTGGCGACGGCGACGGCGACCCGGATATACCCTGCTATCTCGTGCCCGGATCCCTGGCGCCGATACCGTGGGTGAAACGACCGACCCTGCAAGCCCTGTTCCGTATGTACGACGTCACGGGCGAGCCGTTTTTTGGCGACTCGCGCGCTGTGCTCGAGCGCGCGATCGAGCCGCTCGGGAAGATGGGGCTCAGCGTCGTCATGGCAACCGAACTCGAGTTCTACCTGCTGGATGCGAATGCGAGCATGCCGACGCAGAAATCGTCCGAGGTGCCGGGACTGGGCCGTCCACAGCCCGGCCCCCAGGTCTATATTCCCGATGACCTCTGGGATATCGAGTCATTCATGAATGACCTCTATGACGCCTGTGAAGCGCAGGGGATTCCCGCCGACACGGCGACATCGGAATACGCGCCCGCGCAATTTGAAATCAATCTCGTGCATGTGGACGACCCGGTGCTTGCCTGCGATCACGCAGTGCTGCTCAAACGTGCGATCAAGGCCATCGCCAAAAAACACGGATTCGTCGCATGCTTCATGGCCAAGCCGTTTGCCGAGGATTCCGGCAACGGTCTGCACATCCACATGAGCCTCGTGGACAGGAACGGCAAGAACTACTTCTCGCACGGCCGCGACAAGCTTGCCAGCCCGCCGTTCTCGGCACGCCTCCAGCACGCTGTGGGCGGACTTCTGAAGACGATGCCCGAAGCGACCGCAATCTTCGCCCCCAATGCGAATTCGTATCGCCGCCTGCAACCCGAGTACTTTGCACCGGTCGATCTCAACTGGGGCGTCAACCATCGCGCCGTGGCGATTCGCATTCCCCAGTCGGATGCCGGCAATCTGCGGTTCGAGCATCGCCCTGCCGGCGCTGACGCCAATCCTTACCTCGTAACCGCCGCTATCGCCGCTGGCGTGCATCATGGACTGAAAAACAAGATTGACCCGGGCCGCATGGTCGAAGAAGGCGAAAAAGTGACGCTGAAGACCCGCATCCCCGACAGGTGGGACGCTGCGATCGACAAATTCGAGCGCGGCAAGGTCCTGCCGCATTATCTCGGCAAACGGTTCTGCCACTATTACGCGTTGAACCGGCGCGGCGAGAGCCGCCAGTTCCACAACACGATCACTGAGGTGGACTTCGACTGGTACCTGCGCGTCGTCTAGTCGACCGGCCGGGGTGCAGCCGCGGCCGCTCCTGCGTTCGGCCGCCTGGGATCGGAAGCACCGCGGAAAAATCCTTCACGAAAAGCGACGCTCTGCAGGCTCGTATAGGTCGATGCCCTGACCTCGACCTTGTGGCCGCGCGCCTCGAGTAAGCGAATCGTATCCGCACCGAATCCGGATTCGACTTCCAGCTCGTCCGGGAACCACTGGTGGTGGATTCGAGGCCAGTGAGCCGCATCGGCGATATTGAGCTTATGGTCTATGACATTGACGATCATCTGCAACACGGCAGAGATAATCCTGGCGCCGCCCGGGCTGCCAGTCGCAAACCAGGGCTTACCGTCATCGAAAACGATCACGGGCGACATCGAGCTCAGCGGGCGCTTGAGCGCTTGCACGGCATTGGCCTCGCCACCCAGCAGGCCGAACATGTTCGGAACTCCCGGCTTCGAGACGAAATCTTCCATCTCGTTGTTGAGCAGGAATCCGGCGCCGGGGACGGATATGGCGGAGCCGAACGATCCATTCAGCGTATAGGTGTTGGCGACGACGTTGCCATCGCTGTCCATGACCGAGAAATGCGACGTATCCTCGCTTTCGGCAGCCGGTGGCGTCCCTGGCGACAGCTCGGTCGACGGCGTTGCCCGCTCCATGTCGATCGATGCAGCCAATTCGGCGGCATAGTCCTCGCTCAGCAGCCACTCGAGCGGAACGTCGTAAAAATCCGGATCACCGAGATGTTCGCTGCGATCCGCGTAGGCACGGCGCATAACCTCGGCGAGCAGGTGAACGCCGTCGGCGCTGCCCTGACCCATTTCCGCGACGGGGAAGTGCGACAGTACGTTGAGCATCTGCAAGACGTGCACGCCACCCGAGCTCGGCGGCGGCATCGTCACGACCTCGTAGCCCCGGTATTCGGTTCGGATCGCCTCGCGAACGACAGGCTTGTAGGCGGCCAGCGAGGGTAAATCGACGAGTCCACCGTTGGCTTCCATCTCGGTCGCTATCTTCTCGGCAATCGCCCCCGTGTAGAAAGCATCGGGTCCCTCGTCGGCTATCAACCGCAATGTATCGGCGAGATCGGTTTGGACCAGACGTTCGCCGAACTCGTACGGCACCCCTCCCTGCTTGTAGAAGTACGAGCAGGTCGCCTCGTTCCTGCAATTACGCGGCTGACGGGCTTTGAGTTGTTTCGCAAGATCGTGCGTGACCGTGATGCCGTCTCGCGCAAGCGAGACGGCCGGTTCGACAAGTCGCGCCCAGGGTAGCTTGCCGAACCGCTGGTGCGCGTACCAGAAGCCGGCGATCGTGCCGGGCACACCCGAAGCCAGGTGGCTGTTACGCGACAATTCGGGATCAGGATCGCCGTTCTCGTCGAGAAACATGTCACGCGTCGCGCCGAGCGGCGCCATTTCACGATAGTCGATCGCGGTCGTCTTGCCTGAGGCCGCGTCATAGACCAGCATGAAGCCGCCGCCGCCAATGTTGCCGGCTCGCGGCAGCGTAACCGCCAGGGCAAAACCCGTGGCTATCGCGGCATCGACCGCGCTGCCGCCTTCCTCCAGCACGTCAGCGCCGATTCTCGCCGCGACCAGGTGCTGCGCCGCCACCATGCCAGTCTGTCCATAGACCGGATGGTTGATCTCGTCATAGGAGATGATGCCCTGGGCGTGAGCCGCACCAGCGACAATCAGGGGCTGCAACACCAGTAGCAGGAGGAATCGACGCATACTACGAAGCCCTGGTTAAGGCAGCACGTTCTTGAAGATGAAGAAGAACACGATCGCGAGAAATGCGCCTGCCGGAATTGTCACAACCCACGAAACGAGAATCCGTCCAACGACGCGCAGGTCGATGGCTTCGATACCGCGCGCCATGCCAACACCGAGAACTGCGCCAACCAGCGTGTGCGTCGTCGAGATCGGCATTCCGGTGCCGGACGCGATAACGATCGTGGTAGCGGCAGCAAGCTCGGCCGCAAAACCGCGGCTCGGAGTCAGCTGGGTGATTTTCTTGCCCACCGTCGCGATGACGTGGCGACCGAACGTCGCAAGACCGATCACGATACCGCCACCGCCGAGAAGCAGTACCCAGATCGGCAGCGATGACTGCTCAGCAACATAGCCATTTTGTG
>WVYQ01000046.1:0-14782 GCA_011772865.1 Woeseiaceae bacterium
CCGCTTCTGGCCGACTCCTGACTGCCACGGCAATGCGTTTGTTGTCGTTCAACAGACTGCTTTGGTGAGAAGCGGACAGATACCAATTGAGTCCACAGGATTTTTTCGGCTCGTTGCGAACTGGCAGATTGACAAATTATCGAGTTACGATAAGATAGGAACGTGATTGAAAGCTTTGGAAATGCGCTTGCGGAGGACCTGTTCAATGACGAACGAACGAAATCCACGAGAGCTTTTCCACCTGAGCTCCGTCGGGCAGCGAGACGCAAATTGCTTTTTTTGCACGACGCCGCGGAATTGAGAGACCTGCGAGTACCGCCTGGAAACCGTCTCGAAGGTCTCAGAGGCGATTGGAAGGGGTTTCACTCCATCCGAATTAACGACCAATGGAGGGTGGTGTTCAAATGGCAGGGCGGGAATGCATTCGACGTCCAGATCGTTGATTACCACTGACTGAGGATACAACATGGCCAGACAACCCAAGAATCCGTTTCATCCGGGAGAGATTCTGCTGGAGGAATTCCTGGAGCCAGCGCGTATGACGCAAGCGGCGTTGGCCGAGAGACTCGGCTGGACAGCGGCGCGACTGAATGAACTCATCAAAGGTAAGCGCGGGATCAGTGCAGCATCCGCACTTGACCTGGCAGACGCATTGGGGACATCGCCGAAGCTGTGGATGAATCTTCAGGCAACCTACGACCTGGACAAGGCCGAGAAGGCAAGACGCGTAGCCTGATCGCGCGCAGATGCGTGCGGGAGTTTTGCGTGTTTCAATCGTGCATTGTCGTGCAACGTACTGATTTTGCAACGGACGCCCAACGGCTAATTACTATTAAAAACAAGAAGTTATAAAACAAACTTAAACTTCGTAATGCGTGGGTCGGGTGTTCGAGTCACCCTATCGGCACCATCCTCTTCAGCGTTGCCGCTACCGTATAGCCGGATTCATTAATCCCCGGCTTTCTGCTCCTCGATCCAGGCCAGAATCGATGCGTGCAGCATCGGCAGCGTTATGCCGCCGAAGCCGACCACGCGATCGTGGAAAGCCCGGAGATCGAAACGGTCTCCGAGCTCTTCCTCGGCGAGCGACCTGAGCCGCTGGATCTCGAGCATGCCGAGCATGTACGAGGTCGCCTGGCCGGGCCAGGCGATATAGCGATCGATCTCGTTCTGGATATCGAAAGATGACCAGCCCGTGCTCGCCATCATGTAGTCGACGGCCTGCTGGCGCGTCCAGCCCATCGTGTGGATGCCGGTATCGATGACGAGGCGGGCCGCGCGGGCGCCCTGGTCGGAGTACAGCCCGATGTGATCGATCGGGTCACGGAAAAGGCCCAGCTCGTCGGCCAGCCGCTCCGAGTACAGCGCCCAGCCTTCGCCGAATCCCGAGTTCCAGGAATAGCGGGCCAGCGGGTGCACTTTAGCGCCGAGCTCCAGCGAGATCGCGCCCTGCAGATGGTGTCCCGGGTACGTCTCGTGATACAGCGTGGATAACTGGTTGGAGCGCGAGCGCCGCGTCGGGTCCTTGACCGCAATGTAGAAGATGCCCGGGCGGCTGCCGTCTTCGGACGACGAGTGATACTCGCCGGAGCCGCTCGACGCAAATTCGGGGTAGGGTTTGACGATCACGTCGGCGACCGGCAGCCTGCCGAACGCCTTCGACATGGCCGCTTTGGCCGCATCGAGACCATCGATCGAATACTGCAATACGGCGTCTTCGGACTCGAAGGTAAATTCCGGGTCGTCATTGATCCGTCGCAGGAACGCGTCGATCGGCCCGCCGCCGAAATGCTCGTCGATCGTGGCGCGCATCTCGCCATGTATCTTTTCTATTTGCTCGAGGCCGAGCTGGTGAATCTCGGCTGCCGGCGGTTGTATCGTCGTAAATGACCGCACTCGCAGCGGATAGCATTCCGCGCCGTCCGTGTTGGCGCTCAGCGCAATGTCCTCGCGAGCCTGGGCGAGGTAGACATCTTCGATGAAGTCGGCGAAGCGGTTCAGGGCCGGTACGATTTCGTCGTTGTAGATCTTGTTGACGGCAGCCGCGAAGGCATCATCGTCGATACGGGTCGCCGGGTTCAGGAAGATACTGTCGTCCCCGATGAGCGAACGAACCTGGTCGGGAACGGCTTCGACCGTGACGCGTGGAGCGCTGTACCCCGATTCGAGGCCGAGCCTGAGATTGGCGACTTCGTTATCGATATAGCGGTCGACCTGGCTGAGCCGTTCGAGTGTCTGTTCGCGGTGTTCGGCCGTCCCGACAGGCTGAACCTCGAACAGGAACGGCAGGCTGCGATGCCAGCCCGTGTTACCGCTGGCCTGCCAGAGTTCGTTGCGGCAGAGACGCAGCGCGATGGACGTCCCGAGTTCCTCGTGCAGGATGCCGTAGCTGATCCAGTCGCGGCTGCCAATATCATCGGGCTCGGGAATCGCATTGAGCCTGGCAAACCAGGCATCCTGGCGTTCCTGCCACTCTGCCAGCGCCTCGAGCGAGTTGTCGAACAGGCGGTCGTGGCGCGCGCCTTCGAGGCCGAGCTGCGTGCCCAATTGCGGGTTGCGCTCGAGGACGGCCGCGAGGTACTCGTCGGCCAGCGCTTCCACGGCGCTCGCTTCGGGTTCGGGTGTCGTTTCCGGAGCCTCCTGGCCACAGCCGATGAACAGCAGGCAGGACCCGATTAGCAGCAGGTGTCTGATCGTCGTCATAATTAGATTTCCTGTCCGACGTACTCGAAGTCGCTGTACTCGATGAGCTCGGTCTCATCGAATCCTATGAAAAGCAGGGCCCGTCCACTAACCCGAATTTTCATGTGTTTCGGCACGATTGGACCGTTGACAACTGCAGCAGCAAATTCCATGCGAAAGTGGAATGTGCCGATCTTGGTGCCAAACCCGGGCTTGATGTCGGAATGATTGCGGAGATTGATCGTTTCGATGAATGGCCCGTCTTTGACGATTGTCACCGTCGAGTCCACGCTTTCGACGAACTCCACTTCGTCTTCATCGGGCACGAAACTGAAGCGCCAGTATTGATCAGTCTCTTCTATCAGCTCGAGCGTATCGGTGCTGACAATCTTGATCCGGTTACTGTTACCGGAGGCCTCATAATCTTCCTTGTCGTCCTCGAATTCGCCCAGCTCCGAATCGTCGGGTGCGCGTCCGTCGACGGAAATCAGGGTCCAGCGAGCACTGCCGGCCTTGCGCGGATCGAAGCGCGACACCCAGAGCTTGTCGTCACTGCGGCGCGTCTCGGTGAAGGCCCAGTCTTTCTCGATGTCCCACTCGATGGCCGCGGCGGCCTCGTCGAACAACGCGGCATAGTCGTCTGCGAGCGCGGGCGCGCCGCTCAACAGCAGCAACGCGATGAAAAACATCCGTTTCATTCGATTTCCCGCAGGTGAAGGTTGAACGCCGGCAGCGGGCCGAAATTATTATGGATGAGCAATACCGCCATGCCCTCGAGCCAGCGTGAGTGGTCGATCGGGCCGACGTCGATCGGGTGCAGGTCGAGACTGGACACGAGCTCCGCGACTTTGGCCTTGGCGTCCGGGTCGTTTCCGGCCAGCGGGATCGAAATAGGACCGCCCGAGGAGCCCGGGTCGATCATGTATTGCCAGCTCAGTACATTGAATGCCTTGACGACGTATGCGTCGGCCGCGACGGCCTGGATGATTTCTCCATTCGAGGTATCGACGCCGTGCCTGATCTTGTCGTTGGCGAAATTCAGCGGGTTCGTCGGATCGATAATGATCTTGCCCGACAGGTCGCCGAGGTTCTTCGTGATGTCACCGGCCAGCATCCCGGGCACGGCCAGTATGACGACATCGGCCCCTTTAACCGCTTCGGCCTGTGTCGTTGCCCGCGCGTCGCCAGCAGTTCGATCCACAAGCTCGTTCACGGCTGCCGTCGAAGGGTCGCGCGAGCCGTAGACGATCGTGTGACCGAGCTCGGCGAACTCGGTGCCGAGCGCGCTGCCGACCCGGCCGGTGCCGATAACCGCAATCACGTCGGCCGCAGCGCTGCCGGCGCCAAGGGCTGCAAGGAGCAACAACAGAATTGAGCGCATGGATAGAAACCCCAAAGCTTAGTTGCGCATATTATGCCGCAGCCAGATACGGTATGGTTCACAACCATGCTGACCGTCAGTGATCTTTCCAAGAATTACGGCGATTTCGTCGCCGTTGACCGAATCAGCTTCAGCGCCGGAGACGGCACGGTATTCGGCCTGCTGGGACCGAATGGTGCGGGCAAATCGACAACGATCAACTGCATTGCCGGCCTCCTCAAGCCGACATCGGGCCATGCTGCCGTCGCCGGCCATGACGTGGTCGCGGACGGCAAGGCTGCGCGCAGCAACCTGGGTGTCGTGCCGCAGGAACTCGCGTTGTACGAAGACCTTCCGGCGATCGAGAACCTGCGTTACTGGGGCCGTGCCTACGGGCTCACCGGCCAGTCGCTCGACACGCGTGTCGATGAGGTTCTCGAGCACATCGGTCTCAGCGACCGGGCCAAAGACCTGCCCAAGGAATTCTCGGGCGGCATGAAGCGCCGGCTGAATTTCGGTTGCGGCATCGTGCACAAGCCGCCAGTGATTCTGCTCGATGAGCCCACCGTCGGCGTCGATCCGCAGTCGCGCGCGCGGCTGTTCGAGATGGTCGAAGCCGAGCGCGATGCCGGCGCCTGCGTGCTGTACACGACGCACTACATGGAGGAGGCGGAGCGCCTGTGCGATTCGCTGGCTATCATCGACCACGGCAAGCTGATTGCGCAGGGCACCGTCGATGAGTTGCGGGCAAAACTCGGGGCACGCGACGTGCTGCAACTCACGGGCCACTTCCCGGTCGAGCCGACCAAGCAGGCGATCAGTGCGCTCATCGAGCGTGGCAACGACGATCTCGAGTTCCTCTCCCAGGACGCCGACAGCATCACGCTGACGTTGTCGCAGGCATCGCAGCACCTGCCGGCAATCTTCGAGGCCGTGACCGGAACCGGCGGCAGCGTCACCGAGACGAGCCTGCGCAGCCCGAATCTCGAGACACTGTTCCTGTTGTTGACCGGCAAGGAACTGCGCGAGTAGCCATGAGCTTCGCGCTGAGTTCGTTTCGCAAGGACCTGGCGCGGTGGCGCCAGGATTTCATGGCGACGCTGATCTGGGTCGCGATTCCACTGATGCTCGGCGGCCTGATCACGATCCTGATGGGTTCCGAGGTCAGGCCGCACGGCGTGCTGCTGCTGGTCGACGAGGACGAAACCTTCCTCAGCGAACTCGTTGTCGGCGCTTACAGTTCCGGCGAACTCGGTGAGTTTATTTCCGTCGAAAAGACGGACTTCGACGATGGTCTCGAGCGCGTCAACGAGGGCGAGGCCAGTGGATTGCTCGTGATACCCCAGGGGTTTGCCGAGGCATTTATCGAGTCCGAGCCGGTCACGCTGACGCTGCGCACGAACCCGTCGCAGACGATCCTGCCCGGCATCATCCGGAACGTTACCGAGATCCTGCTCGATGCGGGCTTTTACGCGCACCAACTGTTCAGCGACGAGATTCAGACGCTTACGTCGATGACCGAAGAGCCAAGCGATGCGCAGGTTGCAGCGATGGCCGTTGCGATCCAGAACAAGATCGAGTCGGTCGCACCGAGACTTTTTCCGCCCGCCATCGCGATCGACGTCGTCGAACCACCGCACGCAGAACCATCCCCGCCGCTGGCGCTGCTATTCATGCCTGGCGTCATCATGATGGCCGTCGTGTTCGCGGCGAACGGGCTGGCCAGCGACTTCTGGCGCGAGCGCGAGCAGGGCACGCTGCGGCGCCTGGTGTCGTCGCCGGCACTGCTGGGCGAATTTCTTGCGGGCAAGGCGCTCGCTGCAGCTGCGATTATCGGGCTCGTCGGCGGCGTCACGATGGTGCTCGGCTTCCTGTACCACGACATTACCTGGGTGCACCTGCCCGTATCACTGGTCTGGATAGCGGTGTCCGGTGTCGCGCTGTTCGCCTGGTTTTCTGCGTTGCAGATGCTGTTCAGCAATCCGAAAACGGCCAGTCTCATTTCGATGATGCTCGTATTTCCGTTGCTTATGGCCGGAGGCAGTTTCTTTCCACTGGCGGTGCTGCCGGACTGGATAGCCGCGATCGGGCGCGCTTCGCCCAATGGATTCATGGCGGACCGGCTGACGACTGAGGTGACTTCTGCCGCACCGGTGGCGATCGACCTATCCAGCTGGGTCATTGTTCTCGCCGGAGCGATCGTGGGGCTGGTCATCTGTGGGTGGCGTCTCAGGACCGGGTTCGCGCGCGCATGAACAACGTGATCTTTATTGCCTGGCAGGATCTGCGCCAGCAGTTGCGGCAGGGATCGACGCTCGTCTGGGTGTTCGTGATGCCGCCCGTGTTCTTCTATTTCATCGGCACGGTAACGGGAGGCTTCTCGGGCGCCATGACCGGGCGTGTTGCAACGCCGGTCGTCGTCGAGGCCGCGTCACCGGGCTTCTTGCGGGAACAGATCGACTTGCGGCTGCGTCAGAATGACTTCGACCCGGAGTGGCGCGAGGAAGTCGTCCCGGATGAGGAGGGCAATCTTCCGCGGCGCGTGCTGTCGTTTGACCAGAATCTGAGCGACCGGATTATCGACGGCCGGGTCGTCAATGCGAGTTTCGATACTATTGCTTCGGCCTTGTCGCGGAACTACGAGATCATTCGGCTGCAACGCAGCCTGTACACGGCACTTGCGGATATCGTAACGGCCGATGCTCGCGGCGACGGCGTGTTGACCGCCGAATCGCTGGTCGAACTCAATAACGAGACTCGCGTCTGGCAGCTCGATGTTGCGCCCGCGGGCAAGCGGCAGGTGATTCCGAGCGGGTTCCAGCAGGCGATTCCCGGAATACTCGTCATGTTCACGCTGCTCGTGTTGCTGACCAGTGGCAGCGCGGCAATCGTTGTCGAGCGCCGGCAGGGATTGTTGCGGCGCCTGGCCTACGCGCCGATGTCGCGCAGCGAAGTCGTCGCCGGCAAGTGGGGCAGCCGCATGGTGCTGGCGATGCTGCAGATCGGTTCGGCCGTCGCAATCGGGACCATCCTGTTCGACATGCAGTGGGGGCCGGACGTCCCGATGATTGCGCTCGTGCTCGCATCCTGGGCCGCGTTCTGCGCCTCGGCCGGTCTGATGCTCGGCAGCCTGGCCAGGACCGAAGGGCAGGCCTCCGGGCTCGGCGTGTTGACCGCAAGCGTGCTCGCAGCCCTCGGTGGCTGCTGGTGGCCGATCGAAGTGACTCCGCCCTGGATGCAGAGCCTGCAAAACTTCATGCCGACAGGCTGGACGATGGATGCGCTACACAAGCTGATCAGTTTCGAGGCGGGCCCGGCATCTGCTGTTCCCTACATCTTCATATTGTTACTCGGCGCGCTTGTCGTTGGTTTTGTCGCCGTCAAAAGGTTTCGCTACGAATGAAGAAACTGGCAATCGCAAAGTGGAGCGACATCGAAGACCGCAAGCCCGGCCATGCGCTCGTTGCCGATGTCGACCTAGTCATCATCCGCTACGACGACAATGTGTCGGTGCTTTATGGGCGCTGCGCACACCGCGGGGCGCTGATGTCGGACGGCTATGTCGATGGGGACAACCTGATTTGTGGTGTTCACTTCTGGGACTATCGAATCGATACCGGTGTCAGCGAATACAACAATCGGGAGACGCTGCCGAAATTCAATGCCTGGGTTGATGACGGCCAGGTGTATGTCGACGAGGATGAAATCAGTGCCTGGGCGAGCGCTCACCCGCAGCCGTTCAAGCGCGATGCTTACCAGGGCAGCTACCAGGATCCCCACGGCATCGCCATCGAGCCGCACACGAAGCTGATTCGAAAACTCGCGAGCGAAGGTTTGAGCAAGGTCGGACACCATGGTCCGGCCGCGGCGATGGGTGTGCCGCGCAGCCAGTTGCCGGTCTGGGACGACATCCAGTTCGTCGTCGCCCAGCTGCACAAACTGCCGCTGCTGGACGACGAACCGGTCGGTACCGATGTGGTCATCGGGCCGAAAGCGGAAAAGCCGCTCAAGCTCGACATTCCGCTGTTTGTCTCGGATATGAGCTTCGGGGCGTTGTCGGAGGAGGCGAAAGTGGCCCTTGCCAAAGGGGCCGAACTCGCCGGCACCGGCATCTGTTCGGGTGAGGGCGGCATGCTGCCTGATGAACAAGAGGCGAATTCGAGGTATTTCTACGAACTCGCATCGGCGCGCTTCGGATTCTCGTGGGACAAGGTCAAGCGCACCCAGGCGTTTCACTTCAAGGGTGGGCAGGGCGCGAAGACCGGCACCGGCGGTCATCTCCCGGGCGAAAAAGTCAAAGGCAAGATTGCCGATGTGCGCAAGCTGGAGGAAGGCACGCCGGCCATTTCACCGGCGCGGTTCCCGGACTGGACACAGCTGCGCCAGTACAAGGACTTCGCGGCCGAGGTTCGCGAGCAGACCGGCGGTATACCGGTGGGCTACAAACTCTCGGCCCAGCACATCGAGAAGGACATCGACGCGGCGCTCGAGGTCGGCGTCGACTACATCATTCTCGACGGGCGCGGCGGCGGCACGGGTGCCGCGCCGCTGATCTTCCGCGACAACATCTCGGTGCCGACGATCCCGGCGCTGGCCCGGGCGCGCAAGCACCTGGATGCTGTTGCGAAAGATGTCACGCTCGTCATCACGGGCGGCCTGCGCCATCCCGCCGACTTCGCGAAAGCCATGGCGCTCGGCGCCGATGCGGTCGCAGTCTCGAATGCCGCGCTGCAGGCGATTGGCTGCATCGCCATGCGCGCCTGTCATACGAACAACTGCCCGGTCGGTATCGCGACGCAAAAGCCGCATCTGCGCGAACGCCTGCCCGTCGATGAAGCCGCCGAACGACTGGCCCGATTCTTCGGTGCTTCGGTCGAACTGATGGCCGTGCTCGCAAGGGCTGCAGGTCACGACCACCTGTCGAAGTTCAACCAGGACGACTTGACGACGTTTCAGCCGGAAATGGCGAGGCTGACGGGTATTGCGTACGGCGGGGTTGGTTCGAACTAGCTTCCCCGGAGACGGCGCTCGTGAGTTGCTCCGCCGTTGCGCAGGCCAGCGTCCACCCGAGCGACCCGTGGCCCGTATTCAGGAACAGGCCATCGAGGTGTGTCGGCCCCACGAGCGGACGCCCATCGGGCGTTAGCGGGCGGTTGCCTCCCCAGGGGTTGATCTCGGGGCACGCGTAATCTGCTGCTTCGGGAGCCGTATTACGCGCAATAGCCATGAGCTGCTCGATGCGAGCCTCATCTTTCACGGTGGAAAAGCCGACAAAATCGGCGAACCCGGCGATGCGAACCTTCTCTCCCAGGCGGCTGATCACGAACCGGCGGCCGAAATCAGTCACGCTTGCGCTCGGCATCCTCGAACCCGGCGGCAGCGTGACGCTGTAGCCACGGGCGGGGTTTATCGGTGCGGTGACTCCGACGTCTTTCAGCAGGCCGGGGCTCCATGCGCCGAGGCAAACAACCGTGGCGTCCGCCTCAAGATCTCCATGACTGGTTTTAACACCACGAATCGCATTGCTTTCCCGGACGAACCCCAGCACCTCGGTTTCGAACTGGAATCGCGTGTGCCCCTTATGATCGAGACGTTCAGCGACGAGCGCCGCAAACTCTCGAGCATCTCCCACGTCGTCTCCCGGTGAGTAGACGGCACCGGCATAGGGCCCGTTCATATATGCGATGGCCGGCTCGATGTCGGCGGCCTCGGCAATAGTGATGACACTGGCTCGAATACCGAGTTCGGCTTTGATATCGCTCGCCCGACGTGCGTCGTCAAGTTCTCGCGCCGTGCGCAGGAGGACGAGTTTGCCGGCTTCACGATAATGGAAGTCCGATGGCAGCAGGTTACGCAGCTCGCGCAGCAACTGCGCTGACCTCGATGCGAGTTCCAGGTTGGCAAGCATGTTCGCCGCAGCTTTGCTGCGACTGCACTGGGCCAGGAATGCGAGTCCCCACTGCAGCAAATCCCGGTCCAGCGGAGGACGTACCCGTATGGCCGCATCGTTACCGGCGAGCAGTCCCGGCATGCGCAGGAGGAACGACGGGCTCGCCATCGCGTCGGTGTAGCTGTAACTGAGCTGGGCGCCATTGGCATGGCTGCAAGCTTCCGCGACGCCGGTTGCTTTTTCGACGACTGTGACGTCGTGACCGGCTTCGGCAAGAAAATGCGCCGTCGTTACCCCGACGACGCCGGCCCCCAGAACGGCAACGTGCATGAGACTCCCTGCGTTGTTATTTTGCACCGCATACTACTGGCGCGACTGCGGTCGCTGCCAAGTCCGATTTATGCGGTTGCCATAACCCGTGATTATGGGAGTTGTGCTGCCAGGTAATCGTTAATGACGTCACCAAGGTGGCTGATGAAGCGCCGGCAGAGCAGTGATGGCGGCATGCTGTCGGAGCTGATGACATCAACCGAATAATGCAAGGGCGGCTTTAACGCCCAGCAACGCACGTCGCCGCAATGGCCCGATTTGGCCGTGAATGCATCCACGATCGATACGCCGCTGCCTCTGGCGACGAGTTCTTTCGCGATGTGGTACGTCTCGGTATTGACCACGCGGCGGAGTTCGACGCCGGAGTTTCCGAGATAGGACGTGAGCAACCGGCCGAGCGGACCACGTGCACTGAGACCAATAAACGGCTGGTCCGCAATTGCCTCAATCGAAATACGCTCGCCCGACCCGAGATCGAGATTCGGCGGTGCAATGACAACGAATTCACCGGTCGCCAGCGATTCGGACCTGAGCCCCGGGACGGTGACCGCATCGAACGCCAGTCCGATGTCGATGCGTGATTCGAGCAACGCCTCGTTGATTTCATCGTGATGCAGCGTTTCGATCTCGAAGACCGTGTCCCCGTGATCGGCCAGGTAGCTCGCCACCGCGCTCGGCAGGAGATCCACGCCAAACGCCGGGGTAGCCGCGACGCGCACTTTGCCAACATCAGAGGCCCGCAGGTTCTCGGCCACATGGCGCAGCTGCTCAACATGGTCGTAGACATTGGAAACGAGGCCGAACAGCCGGTCTGCCTCCGGCGTGGGTACGAGCTTGCCTCGCACGCGCTCGAAAAGGTCGTAGCCAAGCTGTTGTTCGGCGTGGGCCAGGACCTTGCTGACAGACGGTTGCGACACGTTCAGGAGCCGGGCGGCATTGGTCATCGAACCGCTCGTATATATGGCGTGGAAAACCTCAATCTGGCGTAGCCGCATTCCTGGGCCCCTATAGCTCGTGGTTATGGGCTCTACCTATCTTAGCCGACCCAGTGCCCGAATGGTCGAGTATCCATAACTTAGGGCTATGGAGCCCTTATCTAAAGTGTTTGCCTGAACCGCCCGGCATTGCTAGTGTCACGAGAGCGTATTTGCGCGCTCGGGACCGGCCGAAGAAGCCGGCAACAGCAGGGGAGAAATCATGTCATTCCAGTTCCAGTTTCCGTGCGGCAACGGCCGCTTGAGTACACTTCTTGCCAGCATCCTGGTCCTTCCGCTTGCAGCGGGTACCGCCGTGGCGCAGGAGGAAGAATCCGACGACGATGGACCGATCGAAGAAATTGTTACCGTTGGTTCGCAGATCAAGGGCGCCAACATTCGTGACGCGCTGGCGGTATCGATTGTCACAGCTGCCGACATCGAGGAGCTCGGTGTCGACTCGGGCGATGAACTGCTCGAATTCATGGCCGAGCAGGGCCAGAACTTCTTCGTCGAGTCCGAGAACATCAGCGGCGGTGTCAACTCTGCGCGCGGCGACATCGGCGCCTACAACCTCCGCAACCTCGGCACGGGCAACACCCTCGTGTTGCTCAACGGCCGCAGGATGGTCAATGCCGCGAGCTACCAGACCGAAGCGATCGGCGGCAGCTTCATACCCGTCAACACGGTCAACTCGCAGTCATTACCCGTGTTCGGTCTCGAGCGCATCGAGGTCCTGCGCGACGGTGCATCGGCTATCTATGGCGCGGACGCCGTTGCCGGCGTGGTCAACTACGTTCTGAAAGACGATTTTGACGGCCTGAGTGTGCAGGCGCGCTATGCGGACTGGGAAGGTTTGCCGCGCAGCGACTACAAGATCACAGCAGAGTGGGGCACGTTCTTCAACGACGGGCGCACGAACCTGAGCATTTTCGGCAGTTACTACGATCGTGATCCTGTCAATTCGCAGGATGATCCGAGGTGGGCCGACGACGATTTCCGTCGTCTGATTCCGGAGAATAGCCCGCACGCGGGTAGCACCCGATTCCGTCGTTCCAGCGCCAACTCCGAATATGGCCAGTACGACATCCGGTCGAGCGTAGCGGGATTGACCGATCCGTTGGACTTCTGGGATGGCAGCGGCGAATTCAATACCTATCCGATCGGCGATCCAAACTGTGAGTTTAGCCCGGAAGACTATCCCGAGCTGGCGGCACTGTATCCGAATGTCTGCTTTGCAGCCGACGGCGGTCCGATTTATCGCTACAACAACAACCGCAACCGGGACCTCTACTCCGACCTGAAACGTACCAATCTCTTCGTATTTCTGAATCATGAATTCAACAATGGCATGGAGAGCTTTACGGAATTTCATGCCTACATGTCCGATACGACGACGGTACGCCATGCATCCACGCGCCTGAGCGCAGTGTCCAAATTCCGTATTCCGGCCGACGCATACTGGAATCCGGTAGGCGCCGTAGGCACGACGGCACGCCTCCCCGACAGCATCATCGGTCCTGATGTGCCGGCCGGGGGCCTCGAACTGGAGATCGATAATTATCGCTGGACCGATGCGCCGCGCATCGTCGACAACGATGGTGAGACCTACCGGTTCCTGACCGGCCTGCGTGGAGCTCTTGGCGAGTGGGACTGGGAGGGTGCAGTCGTCTGGTCGCGAGCCGAGAAGGAAGACATCACGCACAACCGCATCTCGAATACGCTGATGCAGGAAGCGCTCAACGACCCGACACCGGCTGGCTACAACGTGTTTGCCGGCGCGATGGGCACCAATATCGAGCGCACCCTGATCGATGTTCGTCGCGACAACGAGACGGAACTGACCATGGTCGACTTCAAAATGTCGAATGGTGACCTGTTCAACACCTGGGCTGGACCGGTTGGATTCCTGGCGGGCGTCGAGTGGCGCGAAGAATCGTTTGTCGACGATCGCGATCCGCGCCTCAACGGCACGATCACTTTCACGGACAACGCCGGCAATACATTCCCGACGGTTTCCGATGTCATGAACTCGAGCCCGACGGCAAACAGCAGTGGCAGCCGTGACGTTTTCTCGGCGTTCACAGAGCTTCAGGTTCCGTTACATGAAACACTCGATGTTCAGCTCGCGTTGCGCTACGAAGACTTCTCGGATATCGGCGACACGACCGTGGGCAAGATTGCGGCCGGCTGGCGCCCGATCGACCGGCTCATGATCCGCGGATCCTGGTCTGAGGCTTACCGTGTGCCAAACCTCGTAACGGTCAATGAGACCGGCGTGGCCCGCTCGAACACCAGGGATGATTTTGTGTGCTTTTACGTCGATCCGGACGAAACATTGCTCGACTGCAGGCAAGGCGTGCAACGTGTGGCGGGTGGCAGTCAATTCCTGGTTCCCGAGGAATCCGAGAACACGTCGATTGGCTTCGTATGGGACGTCACCGACAACTTCACCGTAACCGTCGACTGGTGGTCCATCGAAAAGGACGACACCATTGGGCTGTTCGGCGAAGAAAACCACACGGCGCTCGATCTCTTGCGCCTGATCGAAGCCGGAGGAACAAACTGTCCAGCGACCGGTACGACGTCGCCGAGCCCGGGTAACCCGGCCGTGATTCGTGATCCGGCTCCGGTAGCCGGCTCACCCGAGGAACAGCTGTTCCTCGATGCGGGCATCTGCCCGGTCGGCGAGGCATTCCAGGTTGTCGATATTTACCAGAACCTCGACACCCGCAAGCTCAGCGGCCATGACATTGGTATCTACTACAACAAGGACACGGCGATCGGTAATTTCAATTTCCGCTATGTCGGATCCCGCTTGGACGAGTACTTCCAGTCGGCAGGCCCGGCCGCGCAGGAACTTCTCGACGCGCAGGATGCGGGCGTGTTGCCGGCTGATGTGCCCGTCGTCGGCTTCGCCAGCCTGATCCGCCAGGACGGCAACCCGCGCTGGAAACACACGGCGCGGCTGAGCTGGCGCAGCGACAGCTGGGGCGCTTCGATCAGCGGTACCAAGATCACCGACGTCATCGAATCACGTCCGGGTACTGTGGATGGTCAGCCGTGGGTGCTCGACTCGATGGCCACCTATAACGCGTCTGTCGATTACCGGTTCAGCGCTTTCGGCGACACCGATGCAAGAATTCGTGTCGGTGCCGTGAACTTCACGGGTGCGCGCGCGCCGCTCGCCGCCGAACGATTCGGGTATGAGTCCGACGTACATCGCGATCTGCCGCGTTCCTGGTACATAGACCTGCGCCTCGACTTCTAGTTGAAAGACGAGCGTTACCAAAAAATCGGCAGGGCCCTGGGCCCTGCCGTTTTCATTCTGATGCTGGTGACGGAGCCGTGGCAGGAGGCCATGGATCCGCTCGCCTGGCGCGCAGCCGCTGCCGGGCTCTGGATGGCAATATGGTGGGCGACAGAGGCCATCCCGGTGCCGGCCACAGCCTTCCTGCCGCTTGTCATCTTCGAGCCGCTTGGAATTGCAACCTTACGCGATGCGGCCGCGCCCTATGCGAATCCGATCATCTACCTGTTCCTGGG
>WVYQ01000046.1:14813-15631 GCA_011772865.1 Woeseiaceae bacterium
CGCCTGATCGGCGGCTTCATGGTCGTCTGCGCGATGCTGAGCATGTGGATGACGAATACGTCCACGACGATGATGCTGTTGCCCATCGTGCTGTCGGTTATTGGTGTCATCCGCGAAAACGTCGCCGACCTGTCCGAGAAGAACCAGTCGGATTTCGAGATCGCAATGCTGCTCGGACTCGCGTATGCCGCAAGCATCGGCGGGCTGGCGACGCTTGTGGGCACGCCACCTAACGCGTTCCTGATTGGCTACCTGGCTGAAAACTACGGTCTCGAAATCAGCTTCGCTCGCTGGATGACCGTGGGCATACCGGTCACGTTCGTTATGTTGCCGATTGCCTGGTGGGTATTGACGAGATTCATGCACCCGGTGAATGTGCCGGCCAGCGAAGACGTCAACCAGCACCTGCACGAGCTGCGCGAGCAAATGGGCCCGATGACACCGGCCGAAAAGCGCGTCGGCATCCTGTTTGGCGCCGTCATATTCTCGTGGATGCTGCGCCGTCCGTTGACGGAGCTTATCGGGCTGACGGGCGTGTCGGATTCGGGCATCGTGATGACGGCCGGCGTGCTGTTGTTCCTGATCCCGAGCGGCAATAGTGAAGGCACGAAACTCATGAGCTGGGACTATGCCATGCGCCTGCCGTGGGGCGTGCTGATCCTGTTGGGTGGCGGCCTCAGCCTGGCGGCTGCCGTTTCGAATACGGGGCTCGCGCTCTGGCTCGGCGAAAGCCTTGCGCCGTTGAATGCGTTCGGACTGGTCGTGCTCGTCGTTGGAGCGGTTGCGCTCGTGATTTTCCTGACCGAACTCACGAGCAA
>WVYQ01000046.1:15715-16815 GCA_011772865.1 Woeseiaceae bacterium
CTCTGCCTGCTGATTGGCGCTTGTTCGCAGCAGGAGCCCTATGACATCGTGCTCGAAGGCGGCGACGTCTACGCTGGTGACGGAGCGGCTGCAATAGTCACCGATGTTGGTGTGCGAGGCGGTCGCATCGTCGCGGTCGGCGACCTCTCGGGCCAACCGGCCGAGCTGCGCATCGACGTTTCCGGTCTCGCTGTTGCGCCCGGCTTTATCGACATCCATAGCCACGCCCTGCGCGACGACCCGAACTGGAGTGGAATCTACCGCTGGCCCGATGCCGAGAACCTGATTCGCCAGGGAGTGACCACGGTGATCGGCGGCCCCGACGGTGATTCACCCCTGCCGCTCGAAGACGATTTCCGGCGGCTCGAGGAAAGTCCCGCATCCGTCAACTTCGGCTCGTTCGTTGGGCAGGGCTCCGTCCGTGGCAAGGTGATCGGGGATGACGACCGGCCCGCGACCGGGGAAGAGCTGGAACTCATGCGTGCCGAGGTCCGCGAGGCGATGGAGAGCGGCGCTTTCGGTCTTTCTTCCGGCCTGTTGTATGCGCCCGGCAGTTTCGCGACGGCGGAAGAGGTTATCGAGCTTGCGAAAGTGGTAAAGCCCTACGGCGGCATCTACATCAGCCACATGCGCAACGAGGCGCTCGGCCTGCTCGACTCGGTCAACGAGACGATCCGGATCGGCGAGGAGGCCGGCATCCCGGCGCAGCTCACCCATCACAAGGCGATGGGCCAGCCGATGTGGGGCTCTTCAACGGATTCGCTGGCGCTGGTCGATGCCGCTATCGATCGGGGTGTCGATGTTTCGATAGACCAGTACCCATATCCTGCGTCGTCAACCGGGCTCCAGGCCGTATTTCCACGCTGGAGCCTGGACGGTGGCGCAGACGCGATCAGGGCGCGGCTCGACGATCCGGACCAGCGCGCCAGGGTCAAGGAAGGCATCGTTTTCGCACTCGTCAACGAGCGCGGCGGCAATGATCCGTCCCGGGTACACCTTGCGCGGTGCGACTGGGACACATCACTGAACGGTCTCAACCTTGCCGACGTGCTGCGGCAACGCGAGATGGAGGTCACGATCGAGAATGCGGCCGAGCTCGT
>WVYQ01000046.1:16849-37159 GCA_011772865.1 Woeseiaceae bacterium
ATGATCGCGTCGGACGGTGGCATCATGGCGCCCGGCGACAACCGGCCGCATCCGCGCAACTACGGCGCGTTTGCAAAGGTGCTGGGCGAGTTCGTTCGCGAACGGAAGTTGCTGCCACTGGCAACGGCCATACACAAGATGACGCGCATGCCCGCCGACCGGATCAACATCGATGATCGCGGCCGCATCGAGGAGGGCGCATTTGCTGATATCGCCGTGTTCGACCCCGACGAAATCATCGACACAGCGACGTTCGAGGATCCGCACCAGTATGCGCTGGGTGTGCACCACGTCCTGGTCAATGGCGTTCCCGTGCTTGTCGACAAGGCGATGACCGGTGCGCGTCCTGGCCGAGTGTTGCGCGCTAATCGGCCGTAGGTTCCTCCAGCATCGTCCGCATCATCTCCGCGGCCAACACGTGCGTGTGGTCGAAGATCAGTTCGCGATCGATCTCGTCGCCGATCTCGTAGGTGATCGCCGGTATCCCGTAGCGGCTGAAGAAATAGTTCTTGGTGTTGTCGAGTCCCGACGGCTCGCGTGGATCGTGCGTGAATTCAAAATCTTCGAACCGGTCGTCGGCGCTTTCCAGCCAACGGGTTGCAAATCGCTCGGGGTCCGTATCGTCCTCGGGCACTTGCGTATAGAAGATCATCGTGTCGGTCACTTTCGTGGCATGGAAGTCGAGCATCAGTCGCGGCCGGATGCCTTGTTCGTCGAGTGCGTCGAGCAGCGCCGCGACGGCCTGCGTCTCGGGCTGGGTGAACGGACCCCAGTCGCGATTGAGGTCGGCCAGTCCGGCGTTGTGGCGCGCATGACCAGCGGCCACGCCGTCGGGGTTGATCAATGGAATTATCAGCAGCTGGTATCGCGCCCGGAATTCGCGCGCAAGATCCGAAGTGCCGAGCAAGGCATCGACGAATTCACGCATTGCGAGCGCGCCGGGTACCTCGGCGGGATGCTGGCGGCCGATCAGAACGATGGCTTCCTGTTTGTCGGCCGTACTCGCCAGGTACAGCGGGCGGCCGTCGTGGGACTCACCGATGACGCTTGTCTCGATCTCGTAATGCGCCTCCAGCTGCCCGAGCCAGTCGCGATAAAAACTCTGCGTCAGCAGTTCCTGGGCCGATACCCAGGTTCCGGTTTCGTCGACGGGCAGGCGCAGTGTCATCGACTTGCCGATCTCGCTGCGTTCTGCGGTCGACTCATCGGCCGGCTCCCAGTGAAGGCGGTCCTTGCTCAGCTTGGGCCAGAACCGGGCATAGGAATCCGGGAATTGCAGCTTGATCTCGACGTTGCGCGAATCGCGGGCCGAGATGTGGAACGCGAACCAGGCGAAGGTATCCTCGACGCTGAAATCCTCGTTGCGAAACGTCAGCACGACCGAATCTTCCGACACGAACAGACAATCATCGAGCCGGCCACCGTCGAACCGGGAATCGATGATGACAACGTCGTTCTCGCAATAGTCGCCAGCGGACGCGAGCGCCGGTACGATCAGGAGAAGTAGCAAGGCATGACGAAACATCACGTGAATACTACTGGGAACCGCCGGTTGTGGGTACTGCTCGCACTGCTCGTGCTATCGAGCTTCGGCGTGTCGCTCGTGCAGACGTCGTTTGGCGATATCCGGGTGCAGTCGATCAAGGTCCCGACCCAGAATGGCCAGTGGGTCGTCGCCGATCTTTATCGTCCGCTCTCGGTGTCGAGCGAGAATCCGGCGCCCCTTGTCTTCGTGGTGCCCGGTTTCCAACGCGGCAAGGAGGCATTGTCCAACGTGGCGATCGAGCTTGCGCGGCGCAATATCGTCGCCATCCTGATCGACCCGTACGCGCAAGGCGGTTCGAGCGCTTCGCTGAGCCGCATCGCGGCGACCACCGAGGGCTACGGTATGTTTGCGCTCGTCGACTATGCGGCGAGCACGCCCAACCTGAATTACATCGACCGCTCGCGGATCGGCGCGACCGGGCACTCGGCCGGCGGCAATGCGGCGATCCGCGGCGCCAGCTACTTCGGCCGCGAAGCACAGCGCACGGGCGAACCGAGCAAACTGCACTCGGTGTTCGTGTCCGGCTACGTGCTGACATTGCGTGACGAGGTACTCAATGACGTGCGCTCGAATATCGGCGTCAGCTATGCGTACTACGATGAAGGTGCTTACCGGAACGAGTTGAAAAACGGTGACATGCGCGTGGCCCCGGAGGCGCTGCGCGTGGTCAACCTCGGTCGCGACCCGTCGCTGCCGCCGGTCGAACAGGTCGACCTCGGCAGGCACTACGGTAATCTCGACAACCGCACCTTCCGGGTCGTGCACAACGAACGCGTACTGCATCCGTTCCAGCCTTACATCGTCGAGGCCATGGCCAACCAGGTCGAGTACTTCGAGCACGTATTCGGCATCGACAGTGGGCTGTCGGCCCGCGACCAGGTCTGGTTCTGGAAGGAGATTCTGAGCCTCGTTTCGCTGGTGACGGCCGTTGTCATGCTGATCCCGCTCGGACAGGCTCTCTTGCGGCTGCCGTATTTCGCTCCGCTCGTGCACCCGGTTCCGCCGCCGCTGCCGAAACCAGCCGGCCGGGGCAGGGTAGTGTTCTGGAGCATGTTCGTGATCGGCGCGCTGATTGCGTGCTTCTCGTACATCCCGATGGCCGAGCTGTCGCAGGTGCTGTTCGTCAAGGCGTCGAATCGCGAGATCACGTGGTTCTTCCCGCAACGCATGAACAATGCCGTCATGATGTGGGCCGTCCTGAACGGGCTTGTCGGCTTCCTGATGTTCTGGTTATCGTGGCGCTTCCATGGCAGGCAGCACGGCGTGTTCCCCGACATGTGGGGCGCCCGGATCACGCGCGATGAACTGCGCAAGACGTTCCTGCTGGCACTCACGCTGTTTGCGATCTACTACCTGTTGCTGTCCGGCATGTACTGGCTGTTTCATGCCGATTATCGATTCCTGTTCATGGGCGTGCGCGTCTTCCGGCCTGTCGAGCTCGCGTTGCTCGTTGTCTACGCACCATTTTTCTTCCTTTTTTTCCTGTCGAATTCGCTGCGCGTCAACGGTGCGATGCGCACCGAAGGCCAGCCTGAATGGAAGGGCATGTTGATCGCCGGGCTCGCGAATTCGCTGGGGCTGCTGCTGATCGTCGTCGTGCAATACGTGACGTTCTGGTGGACCGGAACGGTCTACTGGACCGACGGCTGGCTTTACGTGAACCTGCTGTTCGCGGTCGTGCCGATGATGTTCGTACTGCCGTACTTCAACCGCTATTTCTTCCGCATGACGGGCAGGATCTACCTCGGCCCGATGGTGACCTGCCTGGTCTTCATCATGATCCTGCTGACGAATACGGTCGTTTACCTGCCGCTTTAGCAGCTATTGCCGATCCGCCATGACTTTGCGGCGCTTCAGTTCGTCTAGAAACCCGGCCATCGATGCATTTTATAGAATTCGCTAGGAGACTCGCGCGCTCAGTGTTGCCTTGTCCATATCCCGCTGCAGGCTCGCTGCGAGCATGCGTGAGCCCTTCAGGAAGAACAGCCCGTAGAGGAATCCGCTGACGCCGCCCGCGACGTGTGCGAGTACGTTGATCGCACCATGGTCAGCGACTGTAAAGAGCCGGTAGATGTCGCCGCCAATGTACCAGAGAGCAAGAATCCAGCCGGGTACGGCGATCGAGCCGAGAATAACGACCAGCCAGTAGTAACATCGAATCTTGCCGCGCGGCAGCAGGTAGGCGAACAGCCCCATCATGCCCATGACTATACCCGATAGCCCCAACGTCCAGTGATGGTTGTCGGCGAGCTCGGAGACCACAGAGTCCGTCACGCCAATCACCAGCGCGTTAATGACAATAAACAGGACGAAAGCGGCCGGGCCGATGAGCGCCTCTACTGTCGCAGCAAACGCGAAAAAGAAAACAAGGTTGAAGATAATGTGGACCCAGTCGCCGTGCGCGAAACTCGCTGCGATCATGCGCCAGGGATTCCAGGACTCGGTGTGATAGGCGTAATTGTCGCCGGGATCATCGCGCACGATCGAGCGGAACTGGCGCAGCTCGTCGATTAGCATTTGCTCGACGTACAGGCGCGAATCTTCCGGACTGAAGCCGGACAAGGGCCTGATCGATACTGCGATCTCGGCGATTTCCTCCGCTTCGTTCGGAGAGCGGCTCAGGTGATACATCACCTCACCGCAGAAGTCGGCGTTCTTCAACTGCGCCACGCGCGTCATGACCATTTGTGTGATGTGGCTTTGTGGCTTGGCGCAGTAGCGGTCGATCGACAAGCTGAAAGCCCGCCAGTCACTTTCCTGCTTCAGGAACACGCCGATGCAAACGGCACAGACCAGCACGGTCAGTACTGGCCAGGCCGGGAGGTTGAAGTCGGCTTTGACGGGAACAAACATCAGGCCAGCCTAGCATGCGCCCGCCGGCCCGAACGTGAACGCGGTCCTAGTTATTCAATGCGCCCTGGTCGATCCAGAGTTTCAGCGTTTCGATCTGTTCGTCGGTCAGCGATACACCACGACCCTCGGCCAGCGCATCATCCGTGTGTGGCGGCATGTGGATCTCGGATGCAGTCTTGTGTGCGACGACCAGGTAGAGCGAACTCGACTCGCTCGAGCCGGGCACGACGACCGCACCGAACTTCGTGCCTTTCATGACCGCTTCGTAGCTATCCAGGCTGAAGCCGCTGTTCAGATAGCCTTCCGAGTCCTGGTCATGGCAGGACAGGCACGAGGCGAACAGGATCGGTTGAACGTCTTCGGTGTAACTGACCTGTTGCTCGCAGCCGGTCAGCAGCACGCCTGTTGCGACTAGAGATAGAGCATACAACCTCGTTGAGATCATCAATATCACCTCCCAGCCTGACCACTGTCGCCCGATTCCGCGAGAATTCAAGTCGGGCTTCTACTTACTCAGCCCGCATCCAGGAATCGAATGGCTTCGTCGATGTGCTCGGACTTGGGCACAGCCTCGATGCGCTGCGTGTCGAAGATGAGCTTGACGTCCTCGATACCGGCTTCCTTGTAGGCTTCGAAATGCCTGCGCACCTGGGCCTTGGCTTCATCGTTGGTCCCGGTGATAAAAACGTGGCGCTTGCGGCGCAACTGCTCCAGCTGATCCTCGCCGATCGTCACCCACATCGCCGATCCGCGGATATAGACCGAACCGCGGATCTCGTTGGCGGCCAGGTGCGTGCGAAAGGCTGTCACGGTCGTATCGCGGGAGCTGCCGATATAGATCCGGTTGAGATCGATTGCGTATTCCACTTCGATAGCGCGCAGCCCGAGGATGGCATGCCATACCTGCTGCTCGTCGTTCTGGCGCCGGTTGCCCGACCTCGGCCCGATCCAGATGAGGTTGTGCTGGTTGAATACCGACACCCACGGATCGGGGATGCCGCCGTATCGGTTCGGGTCGAGATAGATAAACACCCCAGGTGGGCGGGTGGGGTCGTAGTTGTAGGGTACGTACATCTGCCAATCCAGTTCCTGCCCCGCTGGAATGACCTCGCTCAGAGCCTGCGCGACCTGGTCGCCGAGGATCTCGTCGACGGTATGGGTCATCCGGAACATGCCGGTCATTGCTTCCTGTGACAGCGCCTCGGTGTTGGCGAGGCAGACCAGGATCAGGACAAGGATTTTCGTCTTCATACGCGCCTCCGTTCAGCCAATATAGCACTCCCGTACACGGCTATAATCGGTGCTCTGGTTGTAGGAGAGACTGATGAGATTCCCGGGTATCCTGATTTCCGTTTTCCTGTTCGCCGCCTGTACCGCCGAGACGCCCCCGGTGCTCGAGATCGAGCCCGTCACCGACCCGCGTGTTCTGGAAATCCATGAAACGACTGTGTTCGCCGATATGCATGCGCATCCGAGCCGTTTCCACCGCGAGAATGTTGAGTCGATTGCCGAAGAGGAAATCGAGGTATACCGCCGCAGTACGATGGATCTCGTCGTTGCAAACATCAGCAGCGATATGGCTTACGACGGCGACTATACGAATCGTGACGGCACCTTCGTCGAGGAGGGGAAATACAAGCCGGAGCCCGGCGAGACTTATGCCCTGGCCGCGGACCGCCTGGCGCGACTAAAGCACACCGTCGACCTCGGCTATGCCGTGCACGCCGACAGACCTGCCACGGTGCTCGAGGCCCGCCGCAACGGCCAGGTCGCGGTGCTGCCGGCGCTCGAAGGGGCCGATGCCCTGGAGGGCAACATAGAGAACCTGTATTCGATGTATGACAACGGGTTGCGACTGATCCAGCTCATCCACTTCCGGAACAACGAACTCGGCCACATGCAGACCTGGCCCTACTCGCCGGGGGGGCTGACCGAATTCGGCCGCGAGGTGGTTCTCGAAGCGAATCGACTCGGCCTGATCATTGATATGGCGCACGCGAACCACGAGACGATGATGGATATCCTGGCGTTGTCGGAACACCCGGTCATCTTCAGCCATGGCGGCGTGCGCGCCTATACCGACGACGACCGGGCGGTCACCGACGAGCAGATACGCGCCATTGCCGAAAACGGTGGCGTCGTCGGCATCTGGCCGCATGGCCGGCACATATCGGACGTCGCCGAAATGGTCGACTACATCGAGCACGTCATCGAAGTTGGCAGCATCGATCACGTCGGTATTGGCTCCGACCTGCGCGGTATCTCGAGCTATGTGGTCGGTTTCGACGAGGAGGCGAGGTTTCACGCCATAGCCAGCGAACTGCTGAACCGCGAATACAGCGCCGAGGATGTCGGCAAGGTCATGGGCGGCAATTTCTTTCGCGTCTGGCAGGTAGTGACAGGGAACGATCAGGGGTAGAGTTCCGGTGCATATCTGTTATAAGAACCCGGGCCGGACATTTGCACGTCGAGGTGATACGTGATCTTCAACCCAAACATGAAAAGACACTGGACCAGGAAATATGGCGAGGGGTTCGAGGGTCACACGCTGGACAGCACGCTTATCGAGGCTGCGCTCAGGAAGTCGCTCGTCGAAGGCACCGTATTCGAGATCGGTGCCGGCACGGGGTATTTCACAAAAGTCATGGAGGGTTGGGGATACGACGTCGCCGCGACAGATCTCGTCGTCGGCGATACGATGGATATCACGAAAGAGCGGCGGGGCGAGTACGACAATGTTGTCGCGATCGGCGTCCTGCATCACATCCTCGAAATCGATGACCTGAGGTCCGCTCTGGAGAACATCAAGGCGATGGCGACAAAGAAGATCTCGCTGGCCGTCAAACTGCCTTCCGAGGACATCAGGAAAAGGTCGCGGCACGCGAACCGTTATGGCGTGCTGGACTATATCGGCGTACTGGGCAGCCCGGTGACAGTTACCGAGTGCGGTTACCTGAGCATGCTCGAGTGGGAGGTCGGCGCCGACGCCTAACGTTCGTAATAGTCGCGCATCTGCCCACCGGCCAGCAGCTGCGTCAATGTGTGTATCCAGCGGTACTTCGAATCCTTCCAGCCCTCGCGAACCGAGACCCTGATATCGCTTTCCTGCGCAGCGAGCACGTGCTCGTTTGCCGGCGGGTACAGGTGCTGCGTACCCCAGTCGACGACGGCATGATCCGGCTCGACGAACAGGTCGGCCGGCAGCGGAATACCGCAGCGCTCGGCGACGGCCCGGATCGTCGTGGCCGGCGCCGCGGCCAGGTCTTCGTAGCGTAGCGTGAGAAAACGCTCGCCGAGAGCCGGACGCCAGCGTTCGAGCCGGCGCTGTCGCTGCTTCCAGTCCAGCACACGGCCCAGGGTATTGCGCGCGCTGCCCTTGCGGCGCTGCCAGCTCACGGCGACGGCGCGCGGGTCGCGAACGAGATTCAGCAGGAACAGCTCGATGCCGGGAAGCAGTTCGAAAGCCAAGGCGGTCGCCGGATCTTTCGAGGTGTCCACCATGACCTTGCAACGGGTTCGCCCGGCGACGGCGCCGATCACATCCCGCATCGCCGCGAGATAGTCCTTGTGACGTTCCGACAGTTGCCGCCGGACATCCTCGTCGCTCCAGTCTTGCTGCCTGTCGGCATCCTCGATGAAGGCTTTCCCCAGCGCGTGCATGCGCTCGGGAGGCGCAACTCCGGGCCGTGAGTGCACATCGGGCACGATGTCGCCATAGAGCGGGCAGTTAACGAGAGTATCGCCGCAGCTGCAGCTCTCGGCATTTTCGTACGAACGCCACAGGTGTCGCAGCTGGCCGAGGTTGAACACGTCGGGATGCTCGGACAACAAAAGTGAAAGAAAGGTGCTGCCGGATCGGCCCGCGCCGGAGATAGCGACAACTCTCATGGTTTCCGTGCGATCAGTGGTAGTGAGGATTGCGTGACCTTAGCACGGCCGCGAATAATCCCTATAATGAAATGCTCTCTATAGCGTTGGGCCGCCACGATCCAGAAAAGTAAATGAGTCAGGCAACGGTTGAGACTATCGCGCCGGGCTATCTCGCAGGCAGGCGCATCTTCGAGTACGCGAGACTCCACCCGGACCACCCCGCGTTGCTGATCGGCGGCGATAAGTGGAGCTACGGGGAACTCGTCGAGGCCGCCGCAAAGATTGCGGACGCGTTCCCGCCGGTGATCGAGGGCGAGCCGCAACCCGTAACCGCCGTCATGGCGCAGCGTCACGTTTCGTCGTACGCGGCCGTGCTCGCGGCGAGGCTTGCGGGACATGCCTACGTACCACTAAACGTCCATCATCCGGCCCGGCGCAGTGCCCAAATATTGCTTCGTTCGGGTGCGCAGCGCGTCATCTGCGGCGACCGCGCGCGTGACGTGCTGACCGACATCATCGATTCTGCAGGCGCACAGGCAGCCGAACTGCCAATCATCGACTGTGCCGACGACAAGGCCGGTTACGGGCTAAGCGGGAATCGTTCCTTCGCATCGCTGTCCGCGGAGGCGCCCCAGTCCCAGGACAATTATGCGTACATCCTGTTTACGTCGGGCAGCACGGGCCAGCCAAAGGGCGTGGGCATTCGCAACGCAGAGCTCGAAAGCTATGTTGCGGTTGCCGGGTCTTTCATCGGAGCGCAGCCTGAGGACTGCTTTTCTCAGAACGCCGACCTGACGTTCGACTTTTCGGTTCACGACCTGTGGGTCTGCTGGGAGCATGGCGCCACGCTCGCTGTACCCTCCGATGAGGACTTGCGCGTGCCGGCGGCCTATGTCCGCGATCGGGGTGTTACTTGCTGGGCGTCGGTACCGTCCCTGGCCTACCAGATGCGCCTGCAGGGGGAACTGCGCCCGGGCGCGTTTCCCGATCTGCGATTCAGCTTTTTCTGCGGCGAAGCGCTGCCGACCGTCCTGGCAAGGGAGTGGGCCGCGGCTGCTCCGAATTCGCGGGTCGAGAATTGGTATGGGCCGACGGAGGCAACCGTTGCCTGCACGAGGTATACGCTCGGCGACTCGGCGCAGGAAGCAGGGTTCGACATGGTGCCGATTGGCAAGGCATTTCCGGGCATGGAGCTACTGGTTCTTGACGACAAATTGCAGCCTTGTGCGCCCGGCGTTCCTGGCGAGCTGTTTCTCGCAGGTGACCAGGTCGCGCCCGGATATTTCAACGACCCGGAGAGAACGCAGGCGAGTTTCCTCAACTTGCCGGAGGACGGCAAGCGTGTTTATCGAACGGGAGACAGGGGTGTCTACGAGGCCGACGGAATCGCGCGGTTTCTCGGTCGTGTCGACAACCAGGCCAAGGTGCGCGGTTACCGAATCGAACTCGGCGAGATCGAGGGCGTGCTGCGCAAATTGTCGGGGGGCAAGAATTCCGTCGCGCTGGCGTGGCCCGCAGATGCTGAAATTGCGACCTCGGTGATTGCCGCGCTCGAGTGCGACACGGCGGACTCGGCTGTCATCCTGGACCAGGCCTCCGAGACGCTTCCGGATTACATGGTGCCATCCGTTCTCGTCTGTCTGCCCGAGTTTCCGAAGAACTCGAGCGGCAAGGTAGATCGGCTGGCGCTGGCCGGGCAACTCGCGGCATTGGCGGACAGTGTCGACGACGAGGACCTGGACCTGCCGGAAGACGCGCGGACGCTACTGAGGTCGATTCACACGCATGCGCCGCTGCTCGACCGGGAAAGCGTCATGACGGCGAAGAACCTGTTCGATGCCGGAATGGATTCACTGTCTTTCATCAATGTCACCACGGACATCGAACGTGAATTCGGGTTGTCGCTGAACCAGGAGAATGTCGTGCTCCTCGCGGAATTGTCCTTCGATGAAATACTGCGCGAGGTGCGTGGCGAAACGCATAAGCTAAGCAGCATTGATGCGGATGCCGAGCGCTTGTCGTTGCTCGACAGGATAAAAAAGGCCCTCGGCCTTCCGCGGATCATTCACAAGCCACGCGCAAACCGGGCGCTGCAATTCATCGAAAGATTTCCGGCGTTCCTCGCGGAGCACGGAGCGACCGATGTCATCATCGTGGGCTCGTCCTGCGTGTTCCGCGCATTCTATCCGCCCGCGTTCACGCAGGCGGCTATGAAGCATGGCGCAAACGTAACTGCCCTGAATGCAGGTTTTCCCGCGGTCAACATATCCGGCCAGACGATGCTCTGGGAATTCGTCCGGGACCAGTGCCTCGCGGCAGGCGTGCGGTTTCCATTGGTCGTCTACGAATTCGACGTCATGCTCGCCAGCACGCGGCCGCCCAGCGGAGATATTGATCTTGGCCCGGATTATTTTTCGGGCAATGTCATTTCGTTGCGCGGAAAAAGAACGAGCCCCGAATTCCAGTGGCTGCCGGAAACTGCGGGCGCCTGGAACGCACCCGATGAAGACCGGCAGAAAGCCCGCAAGCCCAAGTGGGCGCGTGCCCGCGACGAGGAGATCGCGCGCGCCTACTTCGGCGAGATCGACTTCGACCCGGTAGCCATCGCCGACTGGCTGCGCGGCGGCCGGGCGCTATTGGAGGTTGCGGACAGGCTTGTCGTGTTCGTGCATCCGGCCGACAGGGAGATGCTCGAGGAATTGGAACGGAGCGGCGGCCCGGACCGGCTTGCAGAGGTCCTTGACGATGCAGTCGGCCGCCTGGGGGTCGAGGTCCTGCCGTGGCAGGAATTCGATCTCGCACCCGAGTGCTACCTCGATATCAATCACATGAACGCCCGCGGCGGTCGCGAGGAACTCAGCCGGCAGCTCGCGAACATGCTGTTCGCCAAGTAGAACGCGTTTTTACTCGGTTATCAGTACTCGGATGGTTTTCGATGGAGCGTCACCGTCCGACTCGTTGTAGCGGATAACAAGATCGGCGCGGCCGTCCTCGTTCAAATCTTCAATCGTGACAAGCTCGCCGTTGCGCGGCAGTTGCACATCCCTCTTGACGGCCTTCTTCGCGAAAAGCTGTTTCTCCCGAATGCCGAACTGGAAGCTGAGTTCGTCGGAATCCGTCTGCATCATCAGGTCCATGAGTCCATCCGCGTCGAAGTCAGCCACTCGAATCGCCGGAATATCGACCTGGCCGCTGCCGACACTGAATCTGACGTTGGTTTTCGCCACGTAGTCGGCTTTATCGGCAAACGTGTCGTCGTCAGTCATTCGGTAGAAATGAAGTTGCAATGAAACGTTGCCGGATAGCAGGGCGCGAATGACGCGGCCAAAACTCATCTGCACTTTTCGCAGCAAGAGATCTTTTCGGCCGTCACCATCAAAATCCCTGGTAACGATGCCGTATTGAAGTCCCGAAGACGCGAGCAGTGCATCTTCGGTTTCGAAAAAGTCGATGTTCTCGCCATCCAGCCGCCCAAGGTGCATCCGAAAGTCGTTTTCCTTGTCGAAGACGCCCTTGTTGAGCAGTGACTCAGTCAGGACGTCGGGCAGGTCGTCACCGTTCAGGTCTTCGATCGACCATATTCGGGTTTCGACGAGACCATCCTGGTTGACCGCGCCGAAGCCGTCCTGACGTACCTGCAGTTCGGCTTCGGTCTGCAGCCCCAGGCGGAGCTTGATGACACGGGGTTCGCCATCGAATCGATCGTCGGGCAACTGTGCATAGATCTGCAATTCGTCACCGCGCCATACGGCAAGGTCGCGCAGGTCGTCACCGGTCATTTCGCCGCTGACGAGCGGACGGCTCGAGAAACTGACTCGGCCGTCTGACACAGTCATCGCGCTGCTTCCCTGCAAGACCACCTCGTTGCCCAGCGTGCCGTCGAGCCGCTGCAGCCGAACCCGGTATCCGGCGGTATCGGGAACCACGATATCGTCGAGGTCGTCGCCGTTGATATCGCGAATGAAATCGATCGGGATAATCATGCCGGCGCGCTGCTGGCCATAGATCGTGCGAATTTCGACAAATTCGACGATCTCATCGGTGACGAAGTCGTAACGCATGATGCGGCCCGGCTCTATGAAGAACAGGGCATCCGCGCCGCCAACGCGGCCGACGTCGTAGGCGATCAGGTGTGCGCCTGCCTCGAGCGAGAGCAGCGCCCGGTCCGGGTTGTCGATATCGAAGACGGCCACGCGCTGCCGGTGGTCATCGGTGCGGCCACCGAGCACGACATGCCGGCCGTCGCCTGACAGACTGGCTACGAGGACGGGCTGCTCGATGCGGAACCCGGCCCCGATCACGGTTTCGTTGAACTTGAGCTCGGACGCCGGCAGGCTGGCTGGCAGAAGCAGGATCAGGCTGGCTAGACAGGCGCGCACAGGCGCGACTATAGCAGCCCTGAACCTGTTAATTTCCTCACACATACGTGTCTATGACCGTTCCTGGGCAAAAAATGCACCAGATTATGGAACGTTTCACAGCGATGGGGTGGAAATTGGGGGAATAATAGGGGCAGGTTGGCAACCTGCGCTGGGTATCAATGCAAGCAAACTACTCCGTCTTGGGCGGTCGGGCGTTTGGGGAGGACGCCGACAACCTGACAGTGATCAAGTATCGTTCGCACCACGAGGCGCTGCAGTTCCTGCAGTCGGCGCTGCGGAATCCGAACGGGATCGGCCTTGTGCATGGCCCCGCCGGCTCGGGGAAGAGCACGGTTGCGCGCGAGCTGGCATTACAGGTTTCCATAGACTCCGACGTCGCCTTTGTCGATGGCCGGCAACTGAAACCAAATGGCCTGTTGACGAAGATGGTCAATCAGTTCGGCATCGAGAGCACGGCGGATGCCGACGACGAGTTGCTGCGTGTTGTCACAGAATTTGCGAATGAGCAGACCCGGTCCTGGCAGGCGCCGGTATTGATCATCGACAACGTCGACAGGATGTACCCGAGTACGCTGCGAATTCTCAACACGCTCGCGGCACTGGCTATTCAGGGCAGGTATAGCCTGCGCCTCGCATTGACTGGCGACAAGACAATGCAGACGTTGGTCGAGTCGGACGGAATGACCAGCCTGATTCAACGCGACCCGGTAACTCATTCGTTACTTCCATTGTCGTCCAAGGAGACGATGATTTATCTCCATGCGCGCATGCAAGCGGCGGGCAGTGAGCGTTCTGACACGATCTTCCCGTTCGATGTTTGCGACCGCCTGCGGGAGCAGTCGGGCGGATGGCCGGGCCAGCTGAATCGTTTTGCCCTCGAGGCCATCAAGCGTTCCGACGGTTTCCCTGTCAGCGTCGATAGCACTTATGCGCCGGGCGAGACTGCCGACACTGGCGAGCAGATTCCTGTGCTCGGCAAGAAGGAGGCGGTCACCCGAATGCCACCCAAGCTCATCGTAACCCGTGATGGGGATACGCTTGGCGAGTATGCGTTCAAGGACAACAAGCTGTTGATTGGCCGCTCGGATTTCGCTGACGTGATGGTCGATGACGATTACGTCAGCAAGATCCACGCAGTGCTGCTGCTGTACTCGGATGCGCTTGTATTGCTCGATCTCAACAGCGCGAACGGGACGACTGTCAATTCCGTCAAGGTCAAGAAAACGATTCTCAAGGACGGCGACATCATCTCTCTGGGCAACCACCGCGTAAAAATCGAGAACGCGCCGGTCATTAGCGCCGATGTCGAAGAGCTGCTCAAGGCGCCCGATACGATCAAGATGAAGAACCTGGTCGATCTACGGCGCCAGCGCGCCCGGCGGCGCATGCTCGGCAAAAAGAATCGCAGCGGTTAGCGCTTAAGGTCCGGCGTTGAGGTCGACGATAACCTCATTGGCATCGAAGCAGTCACTCATTACACCGAATAACTCGACGACTTGTCCTAGCGCCAGGTCGGCAAACGTCCCCATCGTGACCTCTGATGCCGCAATATCGACAAGCAAGATATCTGCGTCTGCATCGACGCGCACACAGATGTCGCCGCCGCCCATACCCGTCAGGCCGAAGCTGCGCGTGGCCGCATCCAGCGGTTCGATAATCGTACCGGCAGCCTGCTCATCGTCCTGCGGTACGACAAATACGAGTGCCGCCCGAATCAGGTCCGGGTCTGCCGCATCCGCCTTGGGTGGCATTACGCCTTCGACCTCGACGTCTGCGCCGACGGCAATTGCGCTTGCATCGAGTTCGCCGTTCTCATCATAGAACCTCGTGCCCTGTTGCAGCTCGACGACAATCTCCTCGCCGCCGGAACGCAGCACGAGGAATTGCTCGTTCGCCGGAGAACTGACTACCTGGCCGCGTACCTGGCTGGCATTGCCACCGATCTCGAGAACCACGGCGTTCAGCGTGATGCCGCCGGAGACGGTGTAACTGCCGATCACAACAACCGTGTCGCCGTTCATGAGTGTGCCGAAGCCGGTCGGGGTCCCGTCACTGCCGAAAATACTGGTACTGCTGTCGGTCGATACGCCGACACAGCTGTCAGGCGTCTCGATGTCGCACAACGTGAAGTCGCCGTTGCCATCGACATCGCTGGCCGTGCCTTCGAGCCGCGCAAGCTTGAGCGGAAGCACGCCGGCGTCACCGTCGGTAAACGTCGCTTTCACGATGGGCCGGAACTGGTATCGCCCGCTATTGCCCGCGCCAACAATGTGCAGTGCCTTGTTGGCCTCCATATCCAGCTCGACGAGCAGCGTGCGCCCGGGCAGCACTTCGATACCTCGAGGATCCAACAGGTCGATCCGGCCGTTTGCTGGTAATGCCGGATATTGCGACGGTCCGCCGTCGTTGGGAACCAGCTCGAGATTATCGATCACGAGTCGTAGTTTTGTGTAGATGCCTGCTTCGACTTCACCGAACACGATCGGCTCGCTGTAGTTGGTCAGGTCGAGGAGGTCGATCGGCTCGGAACCCCGGAACAGGACCTGCTGGCCCGCAACACCATTGCCACCGATCAAAATGGCCTCGACGACGTCGAGCTTGATTGCACTGAATTCATCGGTCGGGCGATCCGTGAACAGCAGGGCGACCGTTCCCGTTGTCGGGGTTGGACCCGAGTTGCCGGAGCCGCCACATGACGACAGTACGAACAGAGTGGCCAGCATGGCCAGCAACAGCCGAACAGATTTGTTGGTAAAGTCCATTTTCGCGTTCTTGTTGTTGGGACGTAGAACCAATTTAGCACCGCCACGATCGGCTGCAACCGTCTCCAAAATGCGACATTTACATAAACTTGCTTTCACGAACTGAGGACCGCCTGTGATTCGAATTCCGTTAGCCATTTTCGCCGTCGTACTGCTGTCGTCACCCGCGCTTGCCGACCTTACGGATCTCGTTGACGAGGAAATTCTTCGGGCAATCGCCGAAGAGACCTCAGGCGAGGCGGCCAAGCGCAATCTGGACACCATCACGCTGCAGCATCGGATGCGAAACAGCACCGGGTTCGAGGCAGCGACGAAGCACATTTACGAACAGCTGCGCAGCTATGGTTTCGACAAGGTCGAGATGCTGAGCTACGAGGCTGACGGCAAGACGATGTATGGCACACAGAAGTCCCGGCCCGTCTGGAACGCTTCCTTTGCTCAGCTCTGGGAGGTGCGCGATCAGGATGGCGAGATTCGGCGCGTGCGCCGTCTGGCGGACTGGGATTCGGTCCCGCTATCGCTCGCGCAGGACAGTTTGTCCGGCGAGGTGACAACGACGCTCGTCGACATCGGGGCCGGTACCTCGGATGCCGATTACGCCGGACAGGACATTGAAGGCAAGCTCGTGCTGACTTCGAGCCAACCCGGTGTGGTGGTCGATCGTGCGGTCGGCGAGCTCGGCGCCGCCGGCATCGTGTCCTATGCACCGAACCAGCGCTCGGCGTGGTGGAAAGAAGACGATCGCCTCGTACGGTGGGGACACCTGGGCAGCTTTCCAATTACCGAGTCGTTCGGTTTCATGATCTCGCTCGGGGAGGCCCGCAAGCTGCAGGCGCGACTGGCCGCCGGTGAAGAGATCCTGTTGCACGCGAAGGTAGACGCATCCCACAGCCGCGGCGAATACCGCTTTGTGACGGCTGCCATCGAGGGCACGGGCACCGCCGACGAGGAGATCCACTTCACCTGTCACCTCGACCACCCGCGCCCTGGCGCGAACGACAATGCCTCCGGCTGCGTGTCGATCCTCGAGGCGGCCCGAACGTTGAGTGTGCTGGTCAGTGCAGAGATACTGCCGCGTCCGTCGCGCAGCATCCGTTTCCTGTGGCCGCCCGAAATCGAGGGCAGCATCATGTACCTCGTCGAGCACGACGATCCGTCGCGCATCAAGGCCAATATCCACATGGATATGGTCGGCGGCGGGCCGGTGACCAAAGCCGTATTCCGCGTCTCGGGCGGACCGATGAGCGTGCCGTCCTTCGTCAGTGACCTAGCGCACGAGATTACTGCTTTCGTCAATGACCAGACGAAGCGCCATGCCGACGGTGAAAGCGTGGCTTTTCCGTTGACGGCGCCTGAAGGTGGCAAGGAACCGCTGATGGCGCTGATGGAAGGGCTCGACATGGGTTCGGACCACGACGTGTTCTTTGAAAATACCTGGGGCATTCCGGGTATGTACCTGCATGACTGGCCCGACCGCTATATCCATACCAACTTTGATGTCGCAGCCAACATCGACCCGACCAAGCTCAAGCGCTCCGCATTCATCGGCGCTGTGGCAGCCTGGTTTCTCGCGAACATGTCTGACGACGACGTCGCGCCAGTGCTCCGCATGCTGCGCCGCAATGCGGTCAGTCGCAGCGCCGAGGTCATGCAGTTCCGCGAAGACCTGAGCCTGCTGGATCCCGCTGCGGTAACCGAGATCTTCTTTGATCATGAACAAGCCAAGATAGAGAGTATCGAGCGATTTGCGTCACTGCCGCCGGCCTGGAAGCAGCAGGCGCTGTCATCATTGGACCCGCTGCGGTCGGTGATGCTGATCCCGGTGCCGGCGATCTACATTCCGCGCGACGAGACCGTCTACGTGCGCAATCCGGAGGTACAGGGTCCGATGTTTGCGTTCGGTTATTCCTATCTCGAAGACAAGCTCGGCGTCGATGCAGTCGCCGAACTGAGCCTGCTCGGGCACAGCACGGAACATGGATCGGGCGGGATGTTTGCGTACGAGGCGCTGAACCTCGTCGATGGAGAGCGCACGGTCAGTGATATTCGCGACTGGCTTGTTGCTGAAATGGGGACCGTGTCGGTGGAATACGTCGCTGAATACCTGCAAGCTCTGGAATCTATCGACGTCCTCAAACGCCAATGAAATCTCTGTTATACATATTGCCTGGAATCGTGCTGCTGTCAGCTTGCAGCAGTACGACGTAGGACAATGTCGCGACGGCTGGCATAAACGCTGATATCGATGTATTCGCCAACGGATCGGGACGAACGACCGTCGACGTGGAGATGGAGGTTGGCGACGGCGGCATCGGCGGGACGAGCCTGCAACTCGCTGTCGGCGATGTCGACTCTATTCCGGTGCCCGAGGGCTTTGTGGTTCAGGCACCACAGACGAACGATATTTTTGCGCGGGGTCAGGATATCCCTATCCACGAGCTTGCCCGTTGATGCCGTCATTCCGATAGGAACGTTGGATGAGTCCCGCCTGTGCGAAGGTGAGGTGCATTTCTCACGCTGGCGCAGAGGCAACCTGGATCCGGCATTCGGAGCAGGCGGCGATATTACCGCCGAGCACATCAAACGTGCCCGGTTCTTTGTGGATTTGAGTCTCTAGCGAGCTTTCTTCTTGTAGAGGCGGGCGGTGTCGTAGGGATCGAAGCCGAAGGCCGGGTCGTCGTTGCACGATTCCAGCTCGATGTCTTCGATTTCGGCTTCCTGGAGCTGGAGCCGGTCAGCATAGATATCGGGCATAACAATGACGTTATCGGCCCGCCTTGGCCTGTTTCTCTCGTCGCGCACAGCAAATCTCCGTTGCAGCATTAATCTCTACACGAAAACGCGCGCAAAAAGGTTCCATCGGACGGGGTGACATCAGGCGAATTCGGTGTCGCCGTACTTCTTGAAGTGCAGTTCCTTGGCCTGGCCGATCCAGTCATCGGCCTCCATGCGGCCCTCCGAGCCTTTGAGGACTGCATTGACGCGGGCGATATCATTGATGTCGAAGCTGGCGATCTGGGCAAACGTGTAGATACCCAGCTCATTGAGCGCATGCTCGAACACTTTGCCGATACCGATGATTTCCTGCAGGTCGTCTTTCTGGACTTTCTTCTTTTTCCCGTTGACTTCATTTGGCACCGGAGACTTGCGGGCCTCTTTCAGCGCATGGCGCTGCTGCTTTTCCATTTCCACGAAATTTTTCTCGACGTCATCGAGCCGCAGTCGAAGTGTTTCCGACTTCTTCTCGGCGTCCTCGGCGTTTTCACGATACCGCTTCGCGTCGATCTCGTACTGCTTGCGGCTACTCTCCATCGACTTGAGAACCTCGGCCAGTTCCTTGTTCTGAACCTTGAGTTCGTCGATTTCCGCAACATCGCGTTGCAATGTCTCGACTTCCTGCCTGGCGAGCGTGTAGTCGTGGTTGAGTTGAGCGTTTTCCGCTTCGAGGCGGATAACATCCTGTTCCAGGATATCCATCTGCCCCAGCCGCTTCTGGGCGGAGACCAGCATCTTGTTGACCGATTCGTGTTCGGATTGTGACGATTCGAGCAAGGTGGCAAATGACTGTTGCTCGGCGCGTGTCTTTTCGAGCTTTTCTTCCAGGTCCTTACGTCGTTCGAATGCCTTGGTCAATTCGCCTTTGTAGAATTCGCGCGACTTGATGAATTCCGTCTGCAATTCCTCGGATTGGTACTTCATGTGCGACATCTGGTCCTGGATCTCACGGACGCGCGTCTTGAAATCCTCACGTTCGGAGCGGAGCGTGAACAGATCCTTGTTCAACTGCTTGTTACGCTCGCGCAGCGAGTCGAGCTCTGTCCTGGCCTTGGACAACGCCACCTCGGCGCGATGGATCGCGCCCTGCTGCTGCTCTACGGTATTGCGCAGGTGTGCGGTCTCGGAGGTCAGCCGGTCGCGTTCGCGCACGAAATTATCGAGCTTGATCTGCCAGTCGTCGCGCATGGCACGGGTACGGGCGCTGGCCTGCCAGACACCAATTATCCAGCCGAGCAGGACCCCGACGAGGCCGACGACCGTGAAAATAAGCGCAAATTGTGGGCTCAGGGATTCGATCATGCCGCAAATTATCGCCGAGCAAGGCATTATGGAATATGAGAGATTTCACAAAACCACAGATTTTCGAGGTCCTGATGAAGCGAAAGATTGGTGACTGGGCGGGAAATATCGTCGCTCTAGTCATTGTGATCACGGTCAACTCGCTGGCCAATATTCTTCGTTTCGGTGGTAATACCACCGGCGAGGTATCGGATAGGTACTATTCGCTGTTCACCCCGGCCGGGTTCACGTTCGCGATCTGGTCCCTGATTTACCTGCTGCTGGCGATATTTGTCGTCTACCAGTCCCTGCCGTCGCAGCGCGACAACGAGTCGCTAGCCCGTATCAGCGTGTGGTTCAAGGTCGGCTGCGCTGCGAATGCATTGTGGATGTTCGCCTGGCACCTAGAGTGGATCATGGTCGCGCTTCTGCTCATGATCCTGTTGCTGGTTTCGCTGGCCGCCATCTACCGCTCGCTCGGTGTCGTCAATCGCGCGGCCTCGGCGGGCGAGCGCTGGTTCGTACAACTGCCGTTCTCGGTCTATCTCGGCTGGATCACGGTGGCCACCATCGCCAACATCAGTTCGGTGCAAACGGCGCTCGGCTGGAACCACCTGGGACTCGAAGAGGTGAGCTGGACGCTCGTCAAGCTGGCCGCCGCAGGCGCGATAACAGCCGTCGTCACGCTGCGGCGCAACGATGTCGCCTTCGCGCTCGTAGTCGGCTGGGCGGCCTTCGGAATCGGGGCAGGGCAGGCTGCGACGCTGTCGGTCGCCAGCGCCGCATTCACCATCTGCCTCGTTACCCTGTCACTCGCCGCTTACGAGACGTTACGCCTGCT
>WVYQ01000046.1:37182-48202 GCA_011772865.1 Woeseiaceae bacterium
GTCAGGCTGACGCTGTCGGAGTTTTCGATGGCCTCGAGCGGGTTCTTGTCCATCACGGCGATGTCCGCGAGCTTGCCGACTTCGATAGAACCGAGGTCTGTGTCCATGCCCAGGTATTTCGCGCCGTTGATCGTGGCCGCTTTGATCGCATCGATCGGGCTCATGCCGCCGTGCGTCAGTGCCCACATCTCCCAGTGGGCCCCGAGGCCCTGTAACTGGCCGTGCGAGCCGAGCGTGATCAGGCCACCCGCATCGTCGATTTGTCTCTGGTGTTCAGCGACGAGTTTGTGGTTGAAGTCGTCCTCGGCCGACATCTGCCGGCGGCGTGCGCGCGACTCGATGCTGCGGTCGGGAAAGAACTGCGCCAGCTTCTCGTTCTCCCAGACGTTGTAGTGCTGGTAGAACCAGTTCTCGCCGCTTTGCCCGCCATAAGCGACCAGCAGCGTGGCCGTGTAGCCGGCGCGCGATTCCGCGAACAGGGTGATCACGTCATTATAGATTTGCCCCACCGACAGTGCGTGTTCTATGCCGCTGTGACCATCCATGATCATTCCCATATTGATCGGGAAGTCGCCGGCACCTTCAGGCATGACGAGCATGTCTTCGGCAAGCGCAGCACGCAAGAGCCACTGGCGCTGGTCGCGACGGGGCTGCATGTAACTCTTCACGCTAAAGGCCCCGACGCTCTTCAGTCGCTGCACGTGAGACAACGCGTCCGCGTAGCTGTTGATCCTGGCCATGTCCTGCATTAGCGCGCCATAAAGAATAAAGCCCGTGGAGAAGACGCGCGGGCCCACCATGATCCCCGCCTTGACCATTTCCGACTGTGTGAACACCGCCTGCGTCGGCGCAGAGATGTCGTGTGCGGTCGTTACGCCGTAGGCGAGGTTGGCATAGTACGCGGCGTTTCTCTGCGCATTGACGTCCAGGGCGTTGTAACTGAAATGCGCGTGGGCGTCGATGAGCCCGGGAATCAGGGTCTTGCCGCTCACATCGAACACGCGGGCTCGACGGGGGAAGGAAACGCTGTCCGCCGGGCCCACAGCAACGATTCGATTGCCATCGATGACGACTGCGCCATTCTCGATAACTTCGTCACCATTCATCGTAATGATGCGTCCTCCGACGAGCGCTACGATGCCGTCCGGCCTGGCGGCAGGCACCTGTAGATCGATGTCGTACTCGGCGCGCTCGGGTTTCGCGTCCTCGTCCGCAGCCTCTTCGTCCTCTTCGGCCTCGACGTCAGAGACCTTGAAACCGACTTTGGAATCGGTAAGCCAGTCCGTCAGCGAGTTGATGGCGCTCCGCGTCGCGCCCGAGCTGACTTCCACGTCCACCCGAACGTGAGCCGAACTCTGCCACCCGGGCTCGAGCAAGGCCTTCAGGCCATCGAGGTCGTAACTATCGTCGCCGACCGAAAAGCTGCCGTCGTCATTAAGCATCACGGTGTCGACGTGAACGCCGTGATCCCCCGAGTCGCGCGGTGTCGCCTTTGGTCCGAGCTCCAGGTCTTCGGTCCGTGCCCGATGCACCTGCGCGCCATAGCCCCAGCTCAGGTGGCTGCCGTCCGGGCTCCACGTCACCCACTCGCCGCCGTCCTTGCTGAGCTGCGTGAACGATACCGCCGCCCCGTCCGGGTTGAATTCGACCGGCTTGCCGATCTTCGGTAGCGCCATCACGTAGGCGTTGTGCAGTTCGGTGAAGGCGACGAGCGTCTCATCGGGGCTGACCATGGCGTCCTGTGCATAACGCAGTTTGATGTGCTCCTTGCGGTCGGTGCCGTCGAGCTTGATCGAAAACAACACGGTCTTCGGCGGCGTGCGTTTCCCGCGTTGTTGCCCGGGAATCGGCTGGCTGTCGAAGAACCAGATTCGTTCGCCGTCCGCTGAAAACGTCGGACGTGTAACACGCATGGTCGGTCCGCGATTTGTCGTCGACGTTATTTCGGTCACGCCACCGCGGCCGTTTGCATTCAGCATCAGGATGTCCTGGCGCAACTCGGATAGCAGGATCTGGTCACGCAGGTTTGCGCCACTGCCAGCGACCACGAGCAGTTTGCTGCCATCGCCCGAGTAAGCCGGGTTGACGAGCTGGGTCCTGGATCGGTACAGCACGGATTCCGAGCCCGGCGTCCCGCGCCGCATCGAGATGCTGCGCAGCGTCGCGCCGTCGTCATCGTCCCAGGTCGTGAATGCCACATGGTTGCCGTCGGGCGAAAACGTCGGTGCGAATTCGAACTCACTATTGGTTGTCATGCGCTGCGGCTTGCCATCGGGCAAAGTCATGAAATACAGGTGACCCATCGCGTTGAAAACGAGCGTGTTGCCATCGGGGCTGATCACGGGCCAGCGGATCAGCTTTGACTGCACCGTATCGGGCGCAGGATCCTGTTTCGCGCGCAGCGCATCGTGAAGGCGAACCGAAACCTCCGCTTCGAACGGGATCACACTCGTGCCGCTGCCGTCGACCGCGACGCGATTGATCTTGCCGCCTGCCCATACGATCACGCTCTCGCCATCGGGCGTCCAGTCATAGGCCGGGTAGATGTAGTTGCCCCCAAACGCCTCGATCATGTCGCGGTCGAGACCGTCCCAGACCTGGCGCTCCGAGCCGTCCTGCAGGTTGTGAACCCAGAGCGTGGTCTTCGTTCCGACGCGACGGACAAACGCGATCGACTGCTCATCGGGGCTCAGTACCGGCGCCACGGCGCTGCCGTTACCGCCCGTGACAGGCCGCGTCTCGCCGGTTTCCCGATCGTATCGAACGACCGACCAGATCGCCGTGTACGGGTTGCGCTCGTAGCTGAACGGCCCGGATTGGCCGAGGTACAGGTAGCGACCGTCACGGGTCGCATTGAAAGCATCGACTTCGCCACCCTCCGACAAGATCTGTACGCCGCTGCCGCCGTCCGTGTGGTACATCCAGAGTTCGCCCATGCCGATCGAGCTGACGTCGGTTATGCGTTTGCGAGCGAGGATCCATTCGCCGTCGGGCATCCACACGGCCGCGTTGATCATGTTGCCGTTCTGCTCGGTGACAGCCGTGGGTTCGCCCAGCGACTCGCCATCGTAGTCGGC
Source organism: Woeseiaceae bacterium (assembly GCA_011772865.1). Lineage (GTDB taxonomy): Bacteria > Pseudomonadota > Gammaproteobacteria > Steroidobacterales > Woeseiaceae > UBA1847. The sequence continues at coordinate 40,260 of WVYQ01000046.1, forward strand.
GATCCATGCGTTCTTGACGCTCCCGCGGTCAGAATTGAACAGGATCTGGCTGCCGTCCGGGCTATAGCGGGCCTGCATGTCGTAAGCGGCGCCTTCGGTGAGTCGCCTGGCCGTGCCGCCCTCTATCGGAACCACGTACAGGTCACCCAGCAGGTCGAAAACAATCTCGCTGCCGTCGGGATGGACGTCGAGATTCATCCAGGTGCCTTCGTCGGTCGTAAACTCGAGCATCCGCGAAGGTCCGAGCGGCCCGTCGACGTCCCAGGTGCCGGAACGGTCGATTGCGGGTGTGTCGGCGATCGCCGGGCCAGATACCAACAAGGCGAGCGTCAGCAAGTGGCGCATGAAATTTCCCCCGGAAAAATGAACGCGAAGTTTAGCGAAATTCCTTACTCGAGACTGCCCTCGATCTCGAAAAGTTCACCCAGGATGCGGGTCCAGTCGGCGTAGCCTTCTTCGACGAAGGCGTTCATCTCGGCAATGCGTTGTTCCATCTTGTCGATGATCGGCGCCATCTCGTTGTTGAAACCGACAATCCACTTGTCCTGCTCCTGCGCCGCCAGCCGGTCCATCCTGTAATTGTCGTACGCCTTGCGCATGGCCTCGTAACTGCCGCTTTCCCCACTGCTCGTTGCCAGTTCGTTACGCCTGGCTTCCTGGCTCCGAAAATTGGTGTACCAGCGCCGGTACTCTCGCCAGATCTCGTAAACGGCGTCCGCTTCGTCGTGCAGCTCGCGAAACTTCTGGTCGATGGCGTCGGTCATCACGTACTCGACACTCCGGACGCGTTCGACGCGCGCCATCATTGGATCGGTTTCGGCAGGGAGACGCAGCAATCGGTAGGTGCCGTCGGGCAACGATTCGAAATACTCACCGTAGGCATCCGGAACGAGGGCGGCCGCGTAGCGCATCAGCGACAGGCCGACGATACCGCGCAATGTTCGATCGTCGAGTTGGCCGCGGCTCGCGAGCAGGTCGGCCAGGAAACCATCGAAGATCCGGTCGTAATGCCCGTCCGTGGTGTACGTCCCTTGCACCCACTCGTGACCGCGAGCGTCCACCGCACGCAGGGAAATCGCGAGCGCCTCACCATCGGAATGCCCGATCGTCCCGGTGATGAGCAGCTCTGCGGCGGAGTCGGCCTCGGGCACGACGCGCACGGCACCCCATTCACCCGAGTCGACAAGCGCCTGCCGCAGTACGAAGGGCAGGAACAGTGATTCGATTTTGCGTATTTTCGGAAAGACCTCGAGGTCCTGGTGCAGCGAGTAGTCCTCGGGAATACCGGGATCGAAGATGGCGATCGACACATTGAGCTGTGCCGATGCCAACGCCGGCAACAGGCACAGCAATGCTGCGAGCTGCCTCACGGGTTCAGCTCGCCGGTGCTGCAAACGCGTTTCATGCTGAGTGTTTCGACACAGTTGAAGGCCCGCGCCGGCGCTTCGAACTTGAAATAGTAACGATGCAGCACGAGCGGCGATCGTGTGGCGCTCGACTTTGCCGTTGTGATCTCACGCAGCTGGTTACCGTCGGGCGACAACGTGTACCGGCGGCTGATGATCAGTCCGCCCGGCAGCACGAGATGCGATACCAGGTCATCGCCCTCCCAGCTGCACACTTCGGCCCCGTACTGGCTGTCGGTACCCTGCGCGACGCCGTCGTAGAAAGCGCATGACATCGCGAAATCGTCCTTTCTCGCAATGCGAACCTCGTAGGCATCCTGTGAGATCGTGAGTACCTCCGGGCGCGTAATCTCCTCGATGAGTCGCGCGAGGTCGATCATGGCGTTGACTTCGCGTTGCGACAGCCCGGATTGGACAGGCCCGACGCGTGACATCGAGTTCGCCTGTTGCTGCTGCATGACTTCGCGCTGTCGCTGCTGGAACATTGCGTTCAGGGCGCCGTTTACGTCCTGGCTGCGCGCATAGTCGCGCTCCCATGAGCCACTGAAGTTCACGGGCATATCGCCCTCGAAGCTCGGATTGGTCGTGTCGAGAACGGGCCCTTTGCTGGCGCAGGCGGCCAATACCGGCAAGACAAGAGTGATGATCAGGGCACGCATAAGGCGAGCGATTATCTCATGCAAAGGTCGCTCGAAGACAAACAATAAAGAGGCCCTGCGATGCAGGGCCTCGATGGTTTCAGTCAGAAAAGTACGACTACTTGAGCGTTACTTTACGCATCAGGTATTGGCCGTTGATCTTGCGAATGCTCGGGTACATCTGGACCTGCTCTTCGCTCAACTCTTCATTCTCGTCAGTCCAACCGGCCTGGAATTCGTCGTAGTCCGCCTTGTTGGGCTGCATGTCCGCAGCGCTGGCAAGACGGATGACCAAAAGGACGTTGAAGTAGCCGCTGTTAGGCAGATCGCTGACCCAAATCGAATAATCCTCGATCTGGCCGAGTTCCTTGGCGCGCTCGTTGCTGACGACCCAGCTCTTGCTCAGGCCTTCGAGATATTTGTCGACCATGTTTGCATCGACCTTGACCGTGGTGACCATTGAAACCCCTTCACTGACTTCGTAGTCGACCCATGGCTCCAGATCGGCCGCTGCAACGCTCGATAATCCGGTTAGCGCCAGGCCCACAACGATATGACGTAGTTTCATCGCTCTCTCCTTAGTTATTATTAATTGTCGGTGGACAGTCGCGACCGGAGCCGCGACCGCTGGGGCATAAGCTACGCTAATTGGGCTTTGAAATCGAATCAGCACTCCTCGCACCAGTCAGCATCGGGGAACTCGCCGTCCTCGTCCGGGTCGACAATTCTCACGGTGCCATCGCGCTCGATTTCCGGCCATTCGGTTTCCTCGTCGAGACTTTCGTCGTCGACGCCGTCATCACCACTCTCGCCGCCTCCGCCGGCTGTCGCATCGTTGCCGTCCGAGTCACTTTCGGGACCGGGTGGAGAGGGTACGGGCAGCGGGTGCAGGAACACGCTGCGCAGGTAATGGACGACTGTGCCATTGGGCAGCGCGAGCGTGATCATGAGCATGTTTTCCGGCCACAGAGGCAGCGTGTTGCCGAAGAGATTGATGCCACCCATGACAAAGTCGACGTCAACGTACACTCGATCGCCGTCGAGGTTATAGATAAAAAAGTCATCGGCCTGGTCGAAGTCCATCCAGCCATCCTCGCCATAGACCTGGTTGAACGCGAAATTGGCCCAGTCCTCGGGGTGCTCGAGCGGATCGCGGCACGGTTCGCACAACACGTCCATGGCACCGGATTGCGCCTGACCATCTGTGACGGCCAGCGGAATGGCGAGCAACAGGATCAGTTTGAGTCTACGCATCGTCCTGTCCTCCGTACCGCACCTCGCCGTAAACGGTGAGCTGGATGTCCCGAACTGTGTCGAGGAGCTCATCGACACGCGAGTCGAGCAGGTCGAGCTGTGCGGTGTCGACGCCTGCGCCCAGCAGCTCGTTGCGAAGGAAGTTGGCTAAAGCCGGATCCTTGCCGAGCCGGGTGGCAAGCGCTTCCAGCTCGTATTGCGCCTTGACGTCATCAACCTGTAGTTCGCCATCGACGCGATAGCCGGGAAACGCCATGGTCGAGAGCCATGCGAGGTGGCGCGTGTCGCCGTCGAGCGCCGTAGCTCTGATGAGCAGCTGGTAAGACTTGTCGCGGTCTCTGCCCACGAGCCGCTGGCCCAGCAATGCGGCCGCCTCCGCGTCGGCATAGGCCAGTTCTGCGAGAGTATCGTCGGTGTAGTCTGCGTAAGGGTGTGGGGTCGCTGGCTCGAAAGGTGTGCACGTGTATGCCGAGAACATCTCGCCATCGGGTGTCACATAGTCTTTCAGCTCGACCTTGCAGTTACGGTCCTTACGGACGCGGATGCCGAGCACCATCTCGGTGCCGTCGTCGAAGGATTCAGTGACGACATTGCCGTCGACGGACAGGACCGGTGCGTCGTCGGCCGGTGCGTTCCGAGGCGCCGCAGCGGCTTGCGGCGCGTCTGTTGGCTCCGGTGCCGGATTCTGCTGGTCGTCGTACAGCCATATCGCGGCGGCGACCAACAGCACCACCGCAATTATTGCGAGTTTGTTCATCGTTCCCTCCTTGGTTGGATGAATCAAGGTGAGGAACAAGGGTAACTATGCGCTCCGCGTCGCGCAGCCCCCAATACCCGGCAAAACACCCGTATAATCGGCCCTGCAGAGCAGCTCGCTAGCGTTCGAGGGATGGAAGCCGGCGGCGAGGTCGTGCGGCCGGAGGATTTCTGGCCGTCGACATCCTGTATTATGGAATCTCGGGTACGCTGGGGCCCGGATAAACGTAATAATCACGTAATAACAACAACAGGAAGACCGATGGCAACCGACGGATCTTCATTGGCCAGGAAGGCGTTCGGGGAAGGCGCCGGCAATGGCCTCATTGTCTCCTACGAGTCCCACCGGGCGGCTCACTCGTTCATATCGTCCTCTCTCGATGCGGCGAACGGCATCGCGATGCTGCAGGGACCGCGCGGGGCCGGGAAAACCACAATCATCAATGAGCATATCCCCTGGCTGAGGCGCGAGGCCCCTGTCGCCTTTTTCGATGGCGGCAGGGCAGCCACGCGCCCGCTCGTAAGCGGCATGCTCTCCCAGTTCGGCGTGGACGTCATTCCCGAAGACGACGAGCAGATGCTGCAGACGCTGAGCAATTATGTGTCACAGCAGACCCGATCGGGCACGGCGCCGATCCTGATCGTGGACAATGCCGATCGGCTCGGCTCGAGCACGTTGAGCCTGTTGAACTGGCTCGCGGCATTGGACGTGAAGGGCCGCTGGGCGCTGCGCATCGTGCTCACCGGCAAGGAACGGCTCGCCGATCTCGCAGCCAGGCACAGCATGCGGCACCTGGAGCGACGCCACCCGGCCGTGTTTGCACTGAACCCGCTTACCAAGCGCGAGGCCGTGATCTATCTGCGTACCCGCATGATCGTTGCCGGTGGTGATAACGCTGAGGAAATTTTTCCGCTGGACGTATGCGAGAACCTGCACGAACTGTCGCGCGGCTGGCCCGGCAGGCTCAACGACTTTGCGCTCGAATCGATGGGTCGCATGGATGAGCTCAGGGATGCACGTTCGGTTCCGCTCGTCATTGTCACGCATGATGGCGAGACGATTGCCGAGTACCACGTGACAAAACGCGAGTCGATCATCGGCCGTGACAAGATGGCCGACATCCAGATCGACGACCCCTACGTGAGCAAGCTTCATGCCATGTTGCAGTTATATGCGAACGGGATTGTGCTGCTCGATCTCAACAGCACCAATGGCACGCTCGTGAATTCGGTGGAAACCAAGAAGGCGGTCCTGCGCAATAACGACATCATCTCTCTCGGGCAGCATCGACTCAAAGTCGAAAACGTGCCGGCCATCAGTGACGAGATGGCCGAAAAGATTCGCAGGGCCGATACGCTGACGCTCAAGAATCTCGATGACGTTCGCCGTTCGCGCGCAATGCACAACATCGTGGCGATCAAGCACCGGCAATGAGCTTCTACGCAGAACGCGTACTGCCTCACCTGATCAACCTGGCCTGCTCGACACGGCCGCAACGAAAGCAACGGGAAAAAATCGTGCACCTGGCGCGTGGCGACGTGCTGGAGATCGGCTTCGGCAGCGGCCTGAACCTGCCGTATTACGACGCTTCCAAGGTGCGCAAGATTTTCGGACTGGAACCTTCCGAAGGCATGCGTCGCAAAGCCCGGCCAATGGTCGAGGCATCCGAGATCGACGTCGAGTTTATCGACCTTCCCGGTGAGGAGATCCCCCTGGAGTCCGAAAGTGTCGATACGGTCCTCGTTACCTACACCTTGTGCACGATTCCCGATGCGGTAACGGCGCTCGAGGGCATGCGGCGGGTCTTGAAGCCCGGCGGGCAATTGATCTTCTGTGAGCACGGCGTCGCGCCCGACGAAAACGTGCGCAAGTGGCAAGACCGGCTCAACTCGCCCTGGAGCAAGATTGCCGGGGGCTGCAACATGAACCGTGACATTCCGGGACTGCTGGAAGAGGGCGGCTTCAAGCTCACGATGGACGAGCGGATGTATATCCCCGGGCTCCGGATCCTGAGCTACAACTTCTGGGGTACAGCCGAAATTCGCTAACGGTTCAGTCAGTCTGTTCGAGCAGCTTGGCCTTCTCCGCCTGGAACTCCTCTTCGGAGATGACTCCCTTGTCGCGCAAGTCACCAAGCTTGAGGAGCGCCTCGTAGCGATCGTCCTCTTTACCGATGGAGACGCCGCTCGCCAACAGGTCATCGGGCTCTTCGCGTGCCGCATCACGGAATTGCCGAACAATCATCTGTGACAGGTTGATAACCCATTTGTTGTAGTTGCGATGGATCGTCTGGCGTGTCGGGTCATAGTCGAGATTGTCACTCTCTAGGTAAAGAATCGAGTACGCAGATGTCGTAAATGGAATCTTTACCTTCGCGAAGTGCCTGCCGCGAACGATGATTGAGCAGGTGATGAGGCCCTCTCTCTCCAGGATGGGCGTCCAACGACGCTCCGAGCAGCCTTTGGAGATGAGCATCTGGACTTCCTGCAGCGAGAAGTCACCGCCGCCCGGCCGAGACGGGACGGGCAGGTTTTCATGGTTGTTGATGTATTGGTCGGCATACGCCGTCGCAGAAGAGGCGGCGATGACGATCATCATGTTGAAAAGCAGTTTTCTCATGGCATCGTCACCGCAACTGGCTGTCCTTGCTGCCGCGCCGGTTGTAGCCGCTGAAAACCTCTTCTTTATCAAGCTCGGTCTGGCATCCAACGCACAGACGCACTCCCGGCACGGCGTCGCGCCTTGCCTGCGGGATTTTCTTTCCACACTCCTCGCAATGAGCCAGGCTCTCGCCCTTCGGAATACCCGAGCGAGCACGCTTGACCGCGTCTTCGACCGTCGCGTCGATCTGGTCCTGGACAGCACCGTCTTTTGCGAATCCGCCCGCCATGTCAGAGACTCCTTGCGAAACCGGACACTACAATACCACCGCGCTCCGGAACGTTGACGCGGATCACGCTTGGCACTCCCATCACATCGCCCTGCCGGATGACGAATGACGCTGGAGCATCCATCAGGCCGGCATCGCGCAGGTAACCGCCAAATGCCGCGGCGGCGGCACCGGTCGCGGGGTCTTCAACGACGCCACCAATCGGGAACGGGTTACGCGAATGGAAAAGATCCTCGCGTTCGCGCCAGATCAATTGCAGCGTTGTCAGACCTTCGCGCCGCATCAGCGCCTTGAGTCTGTCGAAGTTGTAGTCAAGCGTGTCGAGCAGGTGTTTGTCGGTGACAGCAATGACGTAGTGCCACGCGCCGGCCCAGGCCTTGACGGCTGGCAGGGATTCGTCCAGGTCATCGCAAGACCAGCCCAGGCAGTCGAGTGCTTCCTGCAGCGACTCGTCGGTAATGGACTCCTGTTTTGTATCGATCGAACGCAGTGAAGCTTCCATATTGTCGCCACTTCCGAGTGCAGTGACTTCAATCGGGCCAACGAGCGTGTCGAGGGTATAGGTGCCTTCGCCATCCTCCTGACCGAGAACGACACCTGTCGCGATCGTCGCATGACCGCAGAACGAAACCTCGATCTCGGGGCTGTAATAGCGAACCGTGCGCCTCTCCCCGCTGGCAGGCGCCACGAAAGCCGTCTCGGAGGCGCCGACATCGGCCGCGATCCGTTGCATCTCTTCCGGTGGCGGCAATTGGTCACCCACCCATACGCCGGCCGGGTTGCCGCCTTTGTCACCCTGCGCAAAGGCAGCCAGGTGATACAGTTTGCCGTCACTCACTGATTGCAGCCTTCCACTCGTAATCACCTACGATTGGCCTGTGTCTGCCGGTCTGCCTGGACGAGAGCGGCTCGAGGCCGATCTCATCGAGCATTTCAGGCGTCGCCGTTTCCGTGTCCAGGACAAGGCCCGACGTCTGCGCCAACTGCCCGGCACTGTA
>WVYQ01000046.1:48260-118818 GCA_011772865.1 Woeseiaceae bacterium
TAAGGGCCAGCAAGCAAGTCGAGCGGTGCCGGCCCGTTGACGACGTTGAAGTCGCCAGCAAGGATGATGCCATCCACGTCGGTGCGCTCGAGCACCAGGACGGCTCGCCGCCGGATCTCCGCGGCCTCAACCCGGCGCCTGTGCTCATGCCAGCTGTCGGGCCCGTCGCCGCAGCACTGGAGGTCGGCTATGATCGCGAGCAGGCGTCGATCATTGGTCTCGATGATCGCCGCGTTCACAGGAATTCCCCCGTCCATGCTCCAGTTTCGGTCATCGAGATCCCCGGCCGGCATCATTGACAGCAACGTGCGTCGCTCGTCGTCCGGGTAGGGCACGATCCCCGAGAGCTCGGGCACGTTTTCCTGCGGCGCCCGGCTTGCAATCACGCCGCGCTGGCGGCCACCGCTCTTACCAGTGCTGATGTACCAGGGTTGCTTCGTACCGGGTTCGAAGCGATCGAGAGCCTCGCGCAGCCTCTCGATATCGACTGCCGGTGACACCTCGTCGAGCAACACAATGTCGGGATCCGCCCAGCCGGCCAGGGCCTGGAATTCTCCTGCTTCAGCGGCGAAGGCGTCGCTCGAGATATTCCAGGACAAGATGCGAAGCGCGCTGCCGGAGGACCCATCCTGGGCAGACGCACCGGCCCAGGCCAGGCCCAGAGAGAGAACGAGTATTCGCACGGGCAGTCGCATCCGGCCATTCTACCGCGGCAAATACGGATAAAGCTTTGCACCGGGCGTGCGCTATATTCTCCCGCACGGTGGGGCCGTAGCTCAGCTGGGAGAGCGCCGCGTTCGCAATGCGGAGGTCGGGAGTTCGATCCTCCTCGGCTCCACCAGCGTCAAATTCTGTTTTAATCCAACCATGTCCGAGTCCTCCCAGGCGCTGCGCATCGATCGCTGGCTGTACTTCTGCCGTTTCTTCAAGACGCGCAGCAAAGCGTCGGCTGCGGTAACGGGCGGTCACGTTCGCCTGAACGGCGAAAGGGCGGCGCCCGGCAACCGGGTGCAGGTCGGCGACCGCATCCACCTCGTTCGTGAGAGGCTCGACTACTCGATCGAGGTGACGGGCATTCCCACACGGCGGGGCCCGGCTCTCGAAGCGCGGCGTTGCTATGTCGAGGACGAGGCATCGGTTCGCGAGCGGGAGGACAAGACGGCGGCTTTACGCCAGGACCGTCTGCTGATGCCGAAAACGGAGGGTCGGCCGGACAAGCACACGCGCCGCAGACTGCGCGATCGCAAGGGCCGCTGATCGGTCAACTGTCGAACAGGGGCCGAAGTCGGGCGATGCCTTCGCGGATGTCGTCCTCGTTGTAGTGCGCAAAACTCAGGCGCAGGTAGTTCTTGAGCGCGCCGTGGTTCGAAAACAGGGATCCGGCGGTAAACCCGGTCTCGAGCTCGAGTGCCTTGTCCTTTAGCGGCGTTGTATTGACAGATTCATCCAGCCGCAGCCAGACGAAGTAGCCACCGTCGGGTTTCCGCCATTCGGCGATATCGTCGAAATGCTCATGCAGCGCGTCATCCATCGCTTCGACGCGGCCGCGGTAGGTCGTGCGCAGCTTGTCGATGTGCGCATCCAGCAAATCGTTTTCGAGGGCGTGGCGCACGATCTGCGAACTGATGTGATTGATGCAGCCGCCGCTGTGAATAAGACCTATGCGCATAATTTTCTGCAATGACGATTCCGGCGCCTGCAGCCAGCCGAGCCGCATGCCCGGAGCCAGGATCTTCGAGAACGAGCCCATCGATACGACGACACCGCTTGCGGCCATCGTTCCCATTGCGGGTGGTGGCTCGTCGTAATAGTGCAGTAACTGGTAGGGCTCGTCGGCGACAATCAGGAAGTCGTTGTCATGGGCCAGTCTGACGAGCTCCCGGCGACGGGCGGCGCTCGAGCAAATGCCGGTCGGGTTGTGATAACCGGGTATCGTGTAGAAGAAAGCGGGCCGGTGCTCCCGCAGCGCAGTCTCCAGCGCTGCAATCTTCGGGCCGTCGCTGTCCATGTCGATGCCGACGGTCTTCAGCCCGTGGTCGCGGAGGATCTTGAAGGCGAGAAAGTAACTCGGCTCCTCCACGAACACGGTGTCACCCGGCCTCGCGTAGACGGTCGAGGCGAGGCTCAGCGCCTGCGAGTTGCCGCCCGTGACAAACAGCTCGCCGGGCGATGCCGGCACGCCGTAGTAACGAGTCAGGAATTCCGCAAGCAAATCCAGGAAACGCGCATCGCCGCGCGGCACACCGTAATTGAGGTCGAACGGCTGCGCCTCCGCGAAAAACGATTCGCTCGCCTGTCGCACGAGGTCCACGGGCAGCAGGTCGGCCGAAGGCTGACCCACGCCGAAGTTGATGGTGCCCGGCGGCGGCGCGCCGTCAAATGTCACAACCGGTGTAGCCAGTTTCCGGATCTCCCGCGGGATGAGCGAAGTCCCGAACTATTGCACACTTAGTTGTCGAGGCGAAACCCGGCGTGGCGCAGGAGAGAGGCGCTGCGATCGAAGGCGTCCCGGTTTTCGTAGATCAGGACCACGGCGAACTCGCCGGTGCCCTGGCGGAACCAGTCGAGTTGCAGCCCTGGTGCGCGTTGTTCGAGGCCGGTGACGAAGGCTTCAGCGCGATAGGGTTCGCCGAATACCAGTAACGTCGACCGCCCGAAGTCGGAATAAAGCCGGCCCACCGCATCGGGTGCGGCGACTTCACCGCCAATCACGTAGTTCAGGTGGCGCAGAATGTAGCCGCTGTACCAGGTCGCACCGGATGGGATGTCCTCACCGTCGAGCGGGATACGTTCGGGCCCATAGTTGTAGGCGGCCAGCGCGAGATGAATGTTGCCGCTGAAGCGCTCGAGCAGCTCCCGCAGGTAACGCGCGCCGGCATCGATGTTCGTGCAGGGCTCGTACAACTGCGACAGGCGGTAGATGCCGAGGTGGTTTGCCGTCGTCGGCCAGAGGATCTGCATGACGCCATGTGCGTTGGCCTTCGAGCGGGCCATCGGATCGAAGTCGCTCTCACCGCGCGCCACGGCCAGAAGCAATGTGTAGGGCAGGTCGTAGGCCAGCGCCGCGGCCTTGAAGCAGGTCTCGTGCGGAAAACGGTAGCCCGGCACTGATGACTGTGACGTGGCTGAATAGTGCTGCCACGCCTGGGCGGGGTCGACATCCACCGATGCCGCCGCCGTTGCAGCCCAGTGGACCGCAACGACGGCCAGTGATGCCAGAAGTGCGTGCCTTGGCGTATTCATGAGTCGGGGAGGTCGAGGCCCGTGGCCGCGGCGATCGTGGATAACATCCGCTCGCGCTCGGCATCGTTGGTGTACGCGAAAGCGACCTCGAATGCGCCGTTGTCGACCTTGACGACGCGATAGTCGAATCCGGTTACGGACTCGAGGCGGGTGACGAATCCATTGGCGGCAATACGGCTGCCGAACGGACTCCAGAATGCATGCCATTGGACGGGTTCGGGCTCCAAGGGCGGCGGCTCCGGCTCCTGCAATGCGGGCTCAGGTTCAGGGCCAGGTTCCGGTTCGGGCTCCTCGGCGAATATTTCGGGTGCAGGTTCCGGCGGGTCGACGACGGCCTGCAGAGGTTCGATCGGCGCCGGTTCCGGTTCCACGGGCGCCGGCAATTCGGGCATGCCGAGCACCAGCAGTATCAGGGCTACTGCGAATGCCGAGCCGATCAACAAACCTGCCAGCCTGAACATGCAATTCTCCTAGTAGACGTTGCGGACCTGGATGGCCTGCCAGTCGACGTGCTCGCGCTGGCTGTCGACGATGCTGGCAAACACGGTCAGCCACTCTTCCAGTTCTTCGTCGCGCAACCCGAATCGTGCCGCCGTCGTACAGCGTTGCGGCAGCTTCTGGATGTGCCGCGACAGCGCGTGGGCGGCCGCGCTGTCGCTCACGGCGATGGCGTAGTAAGTGTCGCCCGGAGGAGTGAGCGACCAGCCGTTCGTCGCAGAGGCGGCATCCGGCATCAGCGTCGACACCGGCAACGCGCGGCTCAGCGATTCCTCGGCGCGCACGACGCGGGCTTCGGGTCGTGATCGGCACTCACGGCCGGACAGGTGAACCAGGCCGTAGCGCTGCTGGTGATTGAGGAAGAAAACGACCGCGTTTCGCTTGGCCTGGACCTGCATTGCCACGCCCTGGCCCGGGACATCGACCAGCGCTGCAGGGGATAGCACGGCCTGTGTATTCAGCAGCGCGTCGAGCGGGTCGATCTCCGGTGGTTCGTAGCGTACATAGGCGTTCGCACTCAGCGCCGGCAATTCCGACGCGGTATCGATGGGGACGATTGTCGCCCAGTACTGGTTGAGGCCCACATCGACGCTGTGTGACTTGCCACGCAGCACGGCATTGGCCTGCGCGGGATCGTCGGTGAACTGCAGCGACGCAAGCGCTGTGAGATTCTTGCCAACGAGTTCGGTCGCACGATTTTGCGGCTCGTTTTCGCTGGACTCGAGTAGTACGACGTATTCGCCGGTCGTCTGCCGCAAGGACGCACAGGCCAGTTCGTGCGCGAGATCCGCTGCCAGGAGATCGGACTGCTTTTCGTCATACGGTGCGCTACGCGCGCCGCGAAACCACGGGTCCGACTGGCTGATTTCCAGTTTGCTTTGCTGGCTTTGCGTCAGCTGGCCCTGCCAGGTTCGCTCGAACCCGGTGACAAAAGCCTGGTCGGCAATATCGAGCGTGCGCAGGTCGATGCGATATTCGTCGTTGCCGAGATATGAAATCTGCAAGCCGATGAAGTAATCCACATCGTTTAGCGTGCAGTCGAGCCGTCTGCCCGGGTCGCGCTCTGCGGCCATGCGGATGCCGGGCGTGTCGAAGATCGCATTCGCCAGCCGGTCGCGCAGCGACAAGGCGAATGCGTTGCTGCTGGCGGCAGGCCGGTCGTCGGCAAATACGACGACTCGAATGCTCTCGGCCCTGAACCGGGGATGTGTCGCCAGCTCCCGGACGAGCGCCGGCGCCACGGTCAGCGACACCCAGGTCTCGGCATCGCGTGGTTTCGCCGCGGCGCCCGATGCTACAAACATGGTCGGGGCGAGGAGCAATAGTGTTACCAGGCGAAGCCGGCTCATCTCATTGCTCCAGTCGCAGCCGCCCGTTGGCGGCGATGATTAACGAACCGCTGTCGGCCGATTCAAGATAGCCGTTCAGGTCCCGCTGCATCTCGGCGGGCAACGTGACCCCCCACTTGACGGTCGTGGGGTCGACCTCGGCCGTGCGCAGCAACGCCTGCATGACATTGCCTGGCACGGTCGCGCGTTCCATTTCATGGAACTGGTTCGGTGTCGATGCCTCCCAGAAGCTGATGCGGCCGCGGCTGTAGTTCATGCGCAGTGAGCTGTCGTCGCCAATGGCATAGAGCCCGATCACATTGCGGGCGACCAGGCGCGTGAGCGCGAGATCCGATTCGAACCGCAACGTGAACCCTGGTTCTTCTGCCGGAGGCGGCGGGGGAGGCGGGTCGACGACGGGCGCCGGTGTCTCGACGACCGGCTCCGGCAACGGTTCGGGTTCTGGCGCCGCTGCGGCCTCAATCGTTGCGACGGGTTCGGGTACCGGGTCCGGCTCGACGGCGACCGTCTCGACCGGCGCCAGCGGAATGCTCTGCACGAGTGCGAAAATCACGACGAGGCAGATCGCGAGGATAGCAATGAACCGCATGACGTCGGTCTGCAGGTCGGCCGCGCCACCGCCCTCGGCGTCGGCACCGCGATGCATGCCGTACCAGTAAGGTGAACGAGTCACGCCTGCACCTCCTTGTCGAGGTGTCGCTCGATTCGCTCGAGCGAGTCGCGCATGCTGGTCGTGTCTGATCGCGCTTCCCGGTCGTACCGGGCTTGCAGGCGCGTGCCGAGCGCAATGGCCTTGTAAACGCGCATAAGGTAGCCGCCGATGCCGCCGAAAATCGTGGTCGATAACGCAAGCAGGATGCCGCCCTGGACCATGCGTTCGAGAATCGCGAACGCGCCCTGCTGGATGGACGCGTCCGGGTCGCCGAGGGCATAGATCAATGCGCTGCGCATCCCGATCGCGGTCCAGATGACGCCCGTGCCGAAAAACAGCGTGGTCCAGATATCAGTGAGTTGATCGAGCTGGATGATCCGGTCGATTCGACCGTCTTTTTCGAGCAGGCGTTTGAGTCTGCCCAGCGTGAAGAAGAATACGAGCAGCAGCGCCGCGAACACCGGGATCGACGAGCCGAGATTCATGTACGCCCAGTCGAGCCAGTCGCCGAGACTGGGTATCCGGTCGTCGGCGAACACGATGATGTTGTAACGGCTCAGGACATAAAGAAGGGCGCCGCCGCCGACGAGAGTGCCGACGGCGCCGCCCGTAAACCCACGCAGAAACTGTCGTCCGTGACGGTTACGCATGGGGCGGGGTCCACTTACCGGCCTGCGGCGCACGCCGTGCAGGTCGCCTCGAGGACGAGTTCGACCTCTTTGAACAGTTCGTCGGCCCGGTAGTAACCGTCGTTGTCGAGACTGACCTTGAGCAAGCCGCGTTCCTTGTCGCTGAGTTCGCGTTCCATGTCGAGCAACACGCGGTCGCGGCGCGGGCAGGTGTGCGAACAGTTGTTGTAATCGCTCACAAGCGTCATGAACTTCACGTTGAAGTAGCGGTTGTAGTACTCCTTGGCCTGGCGCTGACTGAGCAGGCCCTCGTCAGCGGCCCAGACGAGAAACTCGCTGAACACGCGCTTGTTCTCGGGCTTGGGGTCACCCTCGGCTGTGCGCAAGAGAGTGTCGTAATAGCTGTCGAAGTAAGCCGTGCAACCGTTGGCCAGCGAACTTTTGGCCTGGTCAACCGCGGTCGAGAGATTGCGCGACTGTGGCCCTTCGCAGGAGGGTTCGGAAGCACACGACGCGAGGACGAAGGTGGCGCATACGACTAACAGGGATGTCATCTTCATGGCTCGGTCTCCTATTGTTCCAGCGGGCTGCGATAAGCCTGCTCGACGCTGCCCGGCGGCGGGCCGGCGATAACGACATTCGAAGTCTCGTCGCCAAACAGGATCGACTTCACGCCGCCGACGACTTCCATCATCTCGGGCGTGATCGTGCCGAACGACTGGTTGAGTTGTTCGATCAGGGTGGCGCGCGCGATCTCCTCACGGGTGCGCGCAATCAGCGTGCTGGTCTCTTCCATGTCGAGATAGATATCCGAGGCGAGCACGGCGAGCGACTGGTCCGAGTTGCTGCTCGACGATGCGACGAGCTTGTAGTACTGCTTGAAACGCTCGGAAAGCCGCATGCCCGAGCGGCCGCGCAGGCTCGGCGAAGAATCGGATGCCGTTTTTGGCGGATTGCCGCCGAGCAGCGTTTCCTGCAGCGTCCATGACGTCATCTTGTTGCCGAGTTCCGAGCGCAGGCGCTTCTCGAGGCTCAGTCGCGTGTTGTTGACCGTGTGTTCCATGTCGGGCAGGCGTTCTTCCATGATGCCGAGCATGTCGAGGTAGGTGGCGCCGATTTGCTTCGCGAGACGCTGGCAACCGGGGTCGTCCTCGGCGCCGTCGCACTTGCTCTCGAGATACAGCTGCTGCTGTTGGTCGAGCCGGCCGATGACTTCCTGCAGGCCGGTTTCCATTTCCTGGGCAACAGAACTCGTCTGCCGCAGGTCTTCGACGACTGTGGTCGGGAACAAGCGAATCGTGGGTGTCGTGGTGTCCGCGCTGGCGAAACCGAACGCGGTCATGGCGAACATGAACAGCGCGCCGCGAACCGCGCGTAATCGGGTACAGGGTTCCATATCGCCTTCTCCCTTGCTGTTATGCGATCTCGAAACACGCTACCTGCGGATCGCTGAACGAAAGCTGAATGCGGTGAATATCAGCGGCTTGACCACGCCACGAGGCGTTGCATACTGCGCATGTGCCGGACTTGATCGAACAGGAAGTCAGTTGCCCGTATTGCGGCGAATCGATTTCGGTTCTGATCGATGATTCGTTGCCCGAGCAGAACTACATCGAGGATTGCCAGGTTTGCTGCCGGCCGATCGTATTTGACGTGGCCGTCGACCACGAGGGCGATGTGCTGCTAACCGTACGGGCCGAGAACGAAGCCTGATTCGGCGAGAGAGCCGGCAGCCGCATGCACGATTGACCAGCCGCGCCGCTACCTTGCGTAACCGGTCAGTTCGACGTAACCGCGACCAGCGATCGAGTTACCATCGCGACTGCCGCTGACATCGACGGCGCCTTCCCAGTAGCGCACGGTCGTGAACAGTTCCTGGTCGGCGATCACGGGCGTGATGGTCAGGTCGAGCCCGAAGCGCGGGACTCTCAGCTGCCAGCGCGATGGGTAGGTGCCGCCCTCGGGGCTGTCCCAGGTGTCGAGCACCTCGATTTCGACATCGCTGCGGCCCAGGTGTGAGGCGATGCCACCGGTGCTGACGAACGTGCCGCCGCTCTGCGGGTCCTGTGACCCGTCGTCGAGCCGCAGGCCATAGAACATCAGGTCCGAGCCGTCCGAGAGCTGCAGCGCAAACCAGTCCCAGCCGACCTGGTTGCCTGCCAACGCGCTCGTCGACCATTCGCGGTCCAGCCAGGCCAGTCCCGACACCGAATAATCACGGTTGCCAGTGCGGACGATTCCCTGAGTCTCTAGCCGTGTGATCGAGTAGTAATACGAGGCATTGCCGGGATCGGCAGACTTCTGTGACAGGCCGTCGATGCCGTTCAGGACCGGCGGCTTCGATGCAGACAAGATGAGGTCGAGACCGAATTCGTTGTCGTCGGCCTTCAGCCGCCAGTCGCCCGAAGACTGCTCCTCGATGCGCCAGTCGTCGATCCAGACGCGAAAGGGCTCAGCCTCGGCGCCGGCCAGCCCGAGTGCGCCGCGCGAGTAACGCTGAGCGACGAGGAATCGCTCGTCCTCGCCGTCCGTCAAGGCGAGGTGCGCGATATAGACCTGGTTCGTGCGCCAGTCGGAGTCCGACGGGTCCGCCGACGGCGCAAGCGAGAAGCGGAAGAAGGTCAGTTCGAAGCCGAAGCGCTCGCCACGATCGCCATCGAGGTTGCCCGTGACGTACCACCACTCGTTGCGAAACTCCGGGTGCGGGCCGTGGTCTGCCGGGAACACGAAGTCGCGTGGCTCGGTCGCCCGGGCGAAACCCTCGGCATCGCTTGCAAGCAGTTCGGCGAGGCGCGATGGCGGCTCTGCGGCTTCGTCGGCCAAAACGGGCGTTAACGCGAGCAGCACTCCTATATATAAGAATAACTTCACGTCATTCCTCCCGCATCGCGATGGCCGGCTGGCTCTGGCCGGCGCGCCAGGCCGGGTAGAGCCCGGCAAGGAGCGCCGCGCCAATGGCGAACAACACCGAAACGCCGAGGATGTCGGGGGCGACTGTCATATCGATTTGCCAGCCGAAAGCGCGGCGGTTGATGACCTTGATGAGCACATAGGCCATGACAACGCCGAGCGGCACCGCGGCGAGCCCGCTCAACAAGCCGATGACGCCGGTCTGCGCCGTGATCATGCCGCCCACCTGGACAGGCGTCATGCCGAGCGCCCGCAAGGTCGCAAACTCTCGGGCACGCTCGAGCTGCAAGGCGACCATGGCCGAGAGGATGCCGATGAAAGCAACGCCGAGCGTGAGCCAGTACAGCACGTCGGTGATGACAAACGTGCGATCGAAGATACGCAACGATTCTGTCTGCAGGCCTTCGTTGGACGTCACGTAGAGCCGCGGCCCGTCGGCGCTCAATGCCTCGACGGCGGCAATGACCGAATCGATGTCGGCGCTATCCGCGAGGTAAAGTCCGAGCGAGTCGATGGAGTCGTCGCGATAGTGCCTCGCGTACGTCGCGCGACTCATCGTGACGGCGCTGGCATTGATGTCGTAACTCTGGAACGTGGCGGCAATGCGAAAGTCCCGCGGGCCGAAGTCGGTAGGGAGTGTCAACCGATCGCCTGCGCCGACCTGGTTCTGGTAGGCGTAAGGTTCGGACACGAGAATCGTGTCGGCATGCTCCCAGGCCAGCCAGACCTCGGCCGGGTCGGCATCGAGAATCTCGAATCCGTCGAACGCGGCGGGTGGCAATTCGAACACGCGCAACTGTGTTCGCCCGTTCGCGTCTTCGAGCGACGCGCGTTTGCGCGTGCTGATCGTCTCGACGCCGTCGAGCTTGCGAATCGCCTCGATCAGCGCCGGGTCCATCGCGCCTTCGCGCAGGCTGCCCGTATAGATGTCGGCCCGCAGTGTTTGCTCGAGCCACTGGCTCACCGAGCCCCGAAAACTGTCGACCATGACGCTGACGCCAATCGTTGCTGATACGGCAACCGCCAGCGCGACGATGGCCACGGCCGTGCGTGACAGCCCGGACGCGACTCCGGCCACCGCCATGCGCGCCGAAGAGCCGCCGATCTTGCCGGCCAGCGGAGCGCCGATCGTCGAAGCGGCCCGAACGACGAGCGGTATGCACAACGCGAACCCGAGTATCAGCAGGAACACCGCAGTGAGCCCGGCGACAAGGTCGCTGCCCGAGATCAGGACGAGTATGACCGCGGCGATCATCCCTGCGACCCCGATCAGCGTAACCAGCGGCAGCACACGGCCGGCCCGGCGCTCGAGGGTCGAGCGTGTCAGCGCAAGCTGCGGCGGGTAGGACGTGGCCTCGATCGCGGGCACGGCGGCCGCGACGAGTGCCGCACCGACGCCCGCAACGAGTCCCTTGATCACGGAGAAAGGCTCGATGCTGACATCGGTCACGTTCACGCGGAAATACAGGTCGTTGATCGTGCGCGAGACGAGGTCGAGCAGCTGCTCGCCGAGGGCGACGCCGAACACCACGCCAAAAGTCGCGGCGACGAGGCCGATGACGCCGGCCTCGATCAGGATCATTGCGAGCAATTGCCGGCGCGTCAGTCCGAGCGCGCGCAACACCCCGATGAGCCCGCGTCGCTGCAACACCGAAAAGTTCACCGAGTTGAAGATCAGGAACAGGCCGACGAGCAGCGCAAGCAAACTCATTGCCGTCAGGTTGGTCATGAACGCCCGGCTCATGTCGGCGGTAGAGCGGGTGCGGCCGGCGGCCGACAGCACCTGCAGGCCGTCGGGCAGGGCAGCCTCGAGTCGCATCAGGGCGTCTGCGTCGCCATCGCCGACGCGGGCGTCAATTCGGCTCAGCCATCCGGCCTGGCCCAGCCACTCCTGTGCCGTCGCGATATCTGTGACGACGATCCGTTCGAGACCGCTGTTGCCATCGTCTGGAAAGACGGCAACGAGTCTGGCCTCATGTTGCCGTCCGCCAGCCGAGACCTCGAGCGTATCGCCGACGGCAAGGCCGAGTTCCCGGGCCGTATGTTCGGACGTGGTAACGACACCGGGCTCGACCAGGAAGTCGACGAACAATGATGACGCATCGGTCTCGGCGGATCGCACGTCGCCCGTAAAACCGCGAATCTCCTGTTCGGCGAACAGGTCGATGCCGAGTAACTGGGCGGAAGCACCGCCGATGCTGATTGATCCGTCGACAACGGGAGCGATCTGGCGAATGCCATGTTCGACACGCAGGTCCGCGTAAACCGATTCCGGCACACCCAGCGGACCGCCGATGACCTGGTGCGTGGCCTGGCCCGTGATCGCGTCCATCGACATCAGGAAGGCCTTGCGTGCGCTCGAGTTCGCGAGGTCGACGGCGACGATTACGGCCACGCCGATCACGATGCCGATCAGTGACAGAACGAGCTGCCACGGGTGCCGCAGCAGGTAAGAAAAACTCGCCCGATACGTGACCGGGATCATTCAAGTTTGCCGTTGTGCAGCTCGAGCACGCGGTCGCAGTGCGAGGCGACGTGCTGGCTGTGGGTCGCGATCAGCATCGTCCGGCCGCTGTCTCGCA
Organism: Woeseiaceae bacterium; assembly: GCA_011772865.1. Lineage (GTDB taxonomy): Bacteria > Pseudomonadota > Gammaproteobacteria > Steroidobacterales > Woeseiaceae > UBA1847. The sequence goes on from WVYQ01000046.1 coordinate 60,124, forward strand.
CGAGCTTGTCGAGCAGCATCAGCACGCCGTCGGCCGTCGTATCGTCGAGATTGCCCGTCGGCTCGTCGGCCAGCAGCACGGCGGGTTCGTGGGCGAGGGCGCGGGCGATGGCGACACGCTGCTGTTCGCCACCCGAGAGCACGTCCGGGAAGCTGCCGGCGCGATCGGCGAGATCGACAGCAGCCAGCAACTTATCGATGCGCGATGACGCTTTCACAGCCGGCACCTGGTTGAGCTCCAGGACCAGCCGCACGTTGTCGGCGACGTTCAAGGTGGGAACGAGGTTGAAGGCCTGGTAAACGAAGCCGATGTGCTGGCGTCGAAACAAGGTGCGGTCGTGTTCGGTGAGACTCGTCACGTCCACGCCGGCGACGGTCACGGTTCCTGCATCGGGGGCGTCGATGCCGCCGACCAGGTTGAGCAGTGTCGACTTGCCCGAACCGCTGCGTCCGCGCAGTGCCACGGTCTCGCCCTGTTGTATATCGAGGTCGAGCCCGTCGAGCACGACATGCTCGCGCTCGCCTTCGCGAAACCGGCGAGACAGTGCGCGTAGCTGGATTTCAATCGGTGTGCCGGGCATAGCCCGCTACTCTGCGGTATATCGAAACAGCGGGCAATGCCCGGCTGTAACAACACGTTTCTACTCGCGAATCCTTAATTTCAGAACAGAGTAATTTAGAAAAAACTAATATAATCCGTCCTCGCCTGGCCTGGCGTTGCGCGGTACCGGCGGTGCTGCAGCCCGCGGGTGCGCGGTAAGAGCGGATTACTTCACGACGACGTCGAGCGTCAGTTGCGCTGACCCAAGCTCGAACCTGGCGTGTTTGAAGCGCGGCGGTCCGAATCGCATCTTCGGGTTGTTCGAGGCGCCGACCGGTTCCTTCGGTTTGCCGTACCAGTGCTGTTCCAGCTCGCCGTTGCCATTGACGTCGTGGTGCACGATCAACGCGTAGGTGCCGTAGGGAAGGTCATCGGCCACCCACGTGCCGCCGCTGTTCTCGACCGGAACGATGCTTGATCGAACGGATTGCTTCATAAACGTGTCGGCAGAGTCGAACAATGCGAAGCGTAATTGGCCTGCATTCGACTCGAGATCTCGAACGTTGACGGTCAGATCGCCTGCGCCTGTTGCGCCTGTTGCCGAGACGAGCAGGGCGAGGATTATGATGGAAAAAAATCGCCTCACAATTCAACTATAGATGCGCTTGAGTACCGGTATTATCCTGCGCTGGCCGACCATGGCCGCCACGGTCAGCATGCCCGACATCATGGCGCCCGTGACGCCGCAGGTGAGCGTATCCTGGCCCGTCATCCATAGCCCCCTGATCCGGGTGCGCGGGCCCAGCCAGTGCTGCTTGAGGCGCTCCGGCGTGTGGTCGAGGCCGTAGAGCTCGCCGTACTGGTACGCGGAGAACCAGTTGGTCGACTGCGGCGTTGAGACCTCGTAGTAGTCCACCTTGCCCTCGAGCTGCGGCAGCTTGTCATAGAGGTAACGCATCAGCCGCTCGCCGAGTTCGTCCTTGAACGCCTCGTAGTCATCGCCTCGCTTGCCCCAGGTGCTGCCTTGCCATTTCTCGAACCACGAGTAGGGGGCCGGCGCCACGATCTCGACCGTGGCCGTGCCCGGGTGCCGGTTCAGGTAGTCCGGGTCCTTGGCCGATGGGAACGAGATGTAGACGACCGGGAACTCGGCGTGCTCGTCCTCGATGAATTTCTCGACGGCTGCGTCGTAGTCGTTGCTCGGGTAGATCCAGAAGTTGGTCTTCGGGATGCCGAGCTCCTCGGCCGTGTGCTTGAGCCCGATATAGATGCCCAGGTGCGCGAAGCTCGGCTGCACGCTCGTTAGTCGCTGGGTGTAGCCGAGTTTCTCGGCCAGGCCGTCGGGCAACAGTCGGCCATAGGTGTTACTGACCCCGGCCGACGAAATTACGCAATCGCACGCGATGCGATGGCCGTCCGCCATGAGCACGCCTTTGACCTGGTCGTTCTCGACGAGGATCTGCTCGACGCTGGCGTAGGTGAAGACCTCGCCGCCGGCTTTCTGGATCTTGGGGATGATGCTGTCGGCGATCTTCCAGCTGCCGCCGACGGGGTAATAGCCGCCGTGCAGGTAATGCCGCGCGATCATCGCGTGCATGAAAAACGGCGAGCGTTTTGGCGGCAGCCCCATGTCGCCCCACTGGCCGCACAGCGTGGCTATGAGGTCCTGGTTGTCGGTGAGCTCGCTCAGCACGTCGTAGGTCTTGCGGTACAGCCACGCCGGCTTCTGCAGGCGCAGCCAGGGCCACATCAGNNAGCAACGCCAGGTAGCGGTCGATGGCCTGTTCTTCATTCGGGAACATCCGCACGAGATTGTTGCGGAACTTGGTCTTGCCGGCCCGGGCGCAGAAGACCTTGTCGCCCACGTAGAACCGGTCGTACTCGTTGTCCATCGGCGCCCATTCGAGCCGGCCCTCGGACACGAAGTCGAACATGCGCTTGTTGCGCGTCTGGGCGCCGACGTCGCCGATGTAATGCACGCCCGGGTCCCACTCGTAGCCGTGGCGTTCGAACGAATGCGTGTAGCCGCCTGCCGTGTAGTGCTGCTCGAGCACGCAGACTTTCCAGCCCAGTTCGGAGAGGAAGGCCGCGGTCGTCAGGCCGCCCATGCCCGAGCCGATGATCAGGGCGTCGTAGTCGGGATCCAGCCGATTGGGCCGATAACGGCGGCCGATGCGCAGCGTAGACGGTTTCATGGTTTCGCAGTATACCGATGTATGTTTCCATAGGCCGATGAGCCCGATGACCGATTCGCTCCGCAACTTCCTGGCCGACGTGCGCTCGCTCGTCGTCCTGAGCGGGGCCGGCGTCAGCACGGGTTCCGGCATACCCGACTATCGCGACCGCAACGGCGACTGGAAGCACAGCCAGCCGATTCAGTTCGGCGACTTCATGGCGAACGCGAGTTCGCGCCGTCGCTATTGGGCTCGCAGCTACATCGGCTGGCGGCGATTTTCGGGCGCGAGACCCAACGCGGCGCATCATGCGCTTGCGCGTCTCGAGCAGACGGGCAAGGTCGATACGGTCATTACCCAGAACGTTGACCGTCTGCATTCCGAGGCGGGCAGCCGCAAAGTCATCGACCTGCACGGCGATCTGAGCAAAGTGCGGTGCATGAGCTGTGAGGCCAGAACCGAAAGAAGCGATTTCCAGGTGGCGCTCGAAGAAGCCAACCCCGGCTGGACGGCACAGGCGAAACAGTTTCGGGCCGATGGCGACGCGGAACTCGTCGAGAATGCCGAGGCCGATTTCAACGTGCCCGGCTGCACGGCGTGCAACGGCATCCTCAAACCCGATGTCGTGATGTTCGGCGAAAACGTGCCGCAAGGCCGTGTCGACGAGGGGATGCAAGCCGTCGAGCGGGCCGACGCGCTGCTCGTGGTCGGTTCGTCGCTGATGGTGTTTTCGGGCTTTCGTTTCGCGCGCCGGGCCGGGGAGCTGGGCAAGCCGCTGGCGATCGTCAATCGCGGCCGCACGCGCGCCGACGACATCGCCGGACTCAAGGTCGACGAGGACTGTGCAAGCGTATTGCCGGCCGCCGTCGATTGTGTCGCGGGCTGAGGGCCAGGCACGTCATGGACGACGGACCAGACCTCGTATTCGGCGCCAGTGGCTACATCGGCGGCAATCTCGTCGAGTTTCTTCATGCCGAGGGCCGGGCTGTGCGTGCGAGCGCACGCAATATCGAAGTGCTCGAGGCCCGCGAATGGGAGGGCGTGGAGATCTGCCAGGCCGACGCACTCAAGCCCGATACGCTGGGCCCGGCGCTCGAGGGCGTCGATACCGCCTACTACCTCGTGCATTCGATGGCGGCAGGCCGCGAGTTCCCGGCAATCGATTCCACGGCGGCCCGCAACTTTGCTGCCGCGGCGGCAGAGCAGGGTGTGCGCCGCATCATTTATCTCGGCGGGCTGACGCCCGATAACCCGCAATCCGATCACCTGAAGTCGCGGCGGGAGACCGGCGATATCTTGCGTGAAGGGACCGTTCCGGTGACCGAGTTGCGCGCGGGCATGATTATCGGACCCGGCTCGGCAGCCTGGGAAGTGGTGCGCGACCTCGTAAATCACCTGCCGCTCATGGTCACGCCGCGCTGGGTGGAGTCGAGATCGACGCCGATCGCGTTGCGCAATTTGCTGCGCTACCTTGCCGACGTGCCGCAATACGAGGAATGCGCCGGTGAGATATACGATGTCGCAGGTCCCGATGAACTCACCTACGCCGAGATCATGCGCACCTATGGGGCACTCGTCGGCAAGCGGCCGGTCATTCTCCCGGTGCCGGTTCTGACGCCCAGGCTATCGTCATACTGGCTGCGTCTCGTGACTGCAGTGCCGACCAATATTGCCAGGGCATTGATCGACGGCCTGTCGCAGAATGTGATCGCGCGCGACAACCGGCTTGCGACGCTGATACCGCAGGACCTGATGACGGTCGAACAGGCTGCCGCCGATGCACTCAATGCCGATCGGCAGCACGCTGTGCCGGTGCGCTGGGTAGAAGGCTCGATCGCCTTCAAGAGTTTTCGGCCCGAATACAGCTTCTACGCCAAGCAGGCCAGTGGCACGGCGGAGACAAGCGCCAGGGCGGAAGATATCTGGAAAGTCGTCTGCCGGATCGGCGTCGGTGGGGACTTCTTTTATGGCCGCCCGTTGTGGTGGTTGCGGCGAGCCATCGACTGGGTACTCGGTGGACCGAGCTTTCGGCGCAAGCGGCGGCACCCGACAGAACTGCGGGTCGGCGATGTCGTCGACGCCTGGCGTGTTATCGCGATAGAGACCAATAAACAACTAACGATGATGATGGAGAAAAAAGCGCCGGGCGCCGGTGTACTCGAATACCGGATACGGGACGGGGGAGAGGTCCGCAGCGTATCGGTTCACGGCTATTGGCACCCGGCGGGAGCCTGGGGACTGTTGTACTGGTACCTGACGTTGCCGATACACAGCCTGTTGTTCAAAGGCATGTCGCGCGAAATCGCGCGTCGTGCCGGCCTTTAGGTTCCGAGCGCTGCCTCGATCTCGGCAACCAGCTTCTCGTCGTAAGGCTGGGTGCGCGGGCTGAACTCGCGAATCACTTTGCCATCGCGGCCGACCAGGTACTTGTGGAAGTTCCAGGTCGGATAGGTTCCAGCCGCATCCGCCAGCGCGTCATAAAACGGGTGCGCCTTGCCTTTCTTGACCGTGACCTTCTCGAACATCGGGAACTTCACCTTGTAGGTCAGGCGGCAGAACTCCTGGATCTGCTCCTCGGTGCCCGGCTCCTGGCCGAAGAAATCGTTGGACGGGAAGCCGAGTACGACCAGGCCCTTGTCGCCATAGTCCTGGTATAGCTTCTCCAGGCCATCGTACTGCGGGGTGTTGCCGCACTTCGACGCGGTATTGACGATCAGCAACACCTTGTCCTGGTACTCGTCACCGAGATTGATGACTTCGTCCGAGGCCAGGCGACGAAATTCCTGGTCGAGCAGAGCGCGGTCTGCGGCAATCGACATTGAAACTGCCATAATGAATAAAACTCCTGTCAGAAAACGCATGAGTCACTCCGTAAAATCCAGGCTGATATCCTGCCGCGGACCGCTGGCCAGCGCCATGCTAAATCCGTAACAATGTGTAACGATGATTGTCCGCAACCGCGAACTCATTTAGCCTCTACCCATGGACGATAGACGCATCTATTCGGCGCTGATGATCGCCGGGGCCTCTCCTTTCCTGGCCTGCGCCTTGCTTCCCGCGGCCGGAATCAATTCGTTCGGCCGGCTTGGCCCGCTCAATGAGCTGGCTGCCGATTATGGCCTGGCCATCCTGTGCTTTCTGACCGGTATCCACTGGGCGACACAGCTCTACGAGCGCTCGCCAATACCAATCAACCTATTCATCGGCAGCAACGTCGTATTCCTGGCTGTGTTCATCGCGTACGTCGCATCGAGCCTCAACTGGGCTCTTGCCACGCAGCTGATTGCATTCTTGTTGCTGCTCGCGGTTGACTACCAGCTCATGAGAAGGGAGGTAATTACCCAGCATTATCTCTCCATGCGCTTTGTCGCGACAGCCGTGGCCTGTTTCTCGATTCTGTTCATTCTCGTTTCCGGCTGATCGCCGGCCGCTTGCGCTCGGTTCATCGCGGTATGCTGGTCATCTTGGGTAACCAGTTGTTCGGGCTGCGATACCTGCCGCCACCGGGCTCGATGACCGTCTTCATGGCCGAGGACATCGGGCTCTGTACCTATGAGCGACACCACCAGCAGAAGATCGTGTTGTTCCTTGCGGCGATGCGCGCTTATGCCGATGAGCTGCGCGAGGCCGGTTACGACGTGCATTACCTGTCGCTGGATACCAGCGATACCCGGCCCTATGCCGAGAAGCTCGCCGCGGCCCTGGAAGAGCATGGCGCGCAGCGGTTCGTGCATTTCGAGATCGAAGACAAGCCGCTGGAGCAGCAGATCATCGAATTCGCCGACGCGAAAGGCGTCGAGCGCGAGGAGCTGACGTCGCCGATGTTTACCTGTTCGCGCGACCGGTTCGCCGGGTTTGCATCGGGCAAGTCGCGCCTGCTGATGGCCGATTTTTACCGGCAGCAGCGGCAGCGACTCAACATCCTGGTCGAGGACGACGGTCAGCCGACGGGCGGGCGCTGGAGTTTCGACGCAGACAATCGCAAGAAGCTGCCGCGTGACGTCAGCCCGCCCGACATGCCCGCGACGAGTCGCAGCCGGCACGTCGAGGCGGTCATCGATCTCGTCGAGCAAGAATTCGCCGACCATCCGGGCAGCGCGGCGGACTTTTGCTGGCCGACGACGCGTACCGAGGCCGAGGACTGGCTCGACGACTTCATAGCTCAGCGCCTCGAGCAGTTCGGCCCATACGAAGACGCCATGACGACGCGCTCGGCAACGGTCTTTCACAGCCTGCTGAGTCCCTGCCTCAACCTGGGTCTTCTGACCCCCGAAGAGCTAATGGAAAAGGTGCTGCATCGCGCCGCCGAGGTTCCCCTGCAGAGCCTCGAGGGCTTCGTGCGCCAGGTCATCGGCTGGCGCGAGTTCGTGCGCGGTGTTTACCGTGAGTTCGGTGAGCATCAGGAACAAACGAACTTCTGGCAGCACGATCGGGAGCTCACTGACGCCTGGTACGACGGCACGACCGGGATTTTGCCGCTCGACGACACGATCCGGACGGCGCAGCGGCTCGGCTGGACGCACCACATCCCGCGGCTCATGGTGCTAGGCAACCTGATGACACTCTGCGAGATCCGGCCCGCATCCGCCCATCGCTGGTTCATGGAAATGTTCATCGATTCGTCGGAGTGGGTCATGGGGCCCAATGTTTACGGCATGGGTCTCTTCAGCGACGGGGGCGTGTTTGCGACCAAGCCGTATATTTGCGGTTCCAACTACCTGCTCAAGATGAGCGACTACGGCAAGGGGACCTGGTGCGACATCGTCGACGGACTTTACTGGCGGTTTATCGACAAGCATCGTGAATTTTTTGCAAGCAATCCGCGGCTGGCGCTGATGCCTCGCGCGCTCGATCGACTGGCGCCGGAACGGCGCGAAAAAATATTCGCGTCTGCCGAATCTTTTCTTCAAAACGCGACTTCTGGTTGATCACTTTGCTGTACCCTGTCACGAAACAAGTTCTTCAAGAATCGCCAAAACAGGGAGAATAAAAATGAAGATCGAGACGCTGGCGGTACATGCCGGATACGAACCAGACCCCACAACCAATGCCGTCGCGGTACCGATCTACCAGACGACGGCCTACGCGTTTGACGACACGCAACACGGCGCCGACCTTTTCGACCTGAAGGTCGAGGGCAATATCTATTCGCGCATCATGAACCCGACAACCGCGGTTCTCGAGCAGCGCGTTACCGAAATGGAGGGCGGCCTCGCGGCGCTCGCCTTGTCGTCGGGACAAGCGGCGACGACGTACTCGCTGCTGACGATCGCCGAGGCCGGTGACAATTTCATCACGACGTCGACGCTGTACGGCGGTACTTACAACCTGTTCGCGCATACATTCCCGCAGATAGGCATCGAGGCACGTTTTTCGGCGCCTGATGACATCGAGGGAATGGCGGCATTGATCGACGATCGCACCAAGGCGATTTACTGTGAGTCGCTCGGCAATCCGGCCGGCAACGTCGTGGACCTCGAGGCACTCTCCGATATGGCGCACGCACACGGCGTCCCGGTGATCGTGGATAACACGGTGCCCAGCCCGTATCTCAACAATCCGTTCAAGTGGGGTTGCGATATCGTCGTTCACTCACTGACCAAGTACATGGCCGGCCACGGCACGATCATCGGCGGGGTGATCGTGGACTCGGGCGAGTTCGACTGGGTCAAGAACAAGGACCGCTTCAAGCGGCTCAACGAACCCGACGTGTCCTACCACGGCGTCGTGTACACCGAAGCGCTCGGCGCCGCCGCCTACATTGGTCGCGTCCGCGTTGTGCCGCTGCGCAACATGGGGTCGGCGATATCGCCGATGACGAGCTTCATGACGTTGCAAGGTATCGAGACACTGCCGCTGCGCATGGATCGCATCTGCGAGAACACGCTTGCCGTCGCGCAGCACCTGCAGGGGCAGGACCAGGTCGAGTGGGTGCGTTACGCGGGACTTCCCGACAGCGAGTTCAAACCGCTGGCCGACAAGTACATGGGCGGCCGCGCATCGGGCATCCTGAGTTTCGGCATCAAGGGTGGCATCGAAGCCGGGACGAAGTTTATCGACGCGCTGCAGCTGATTACGCGACTCGTGAATATCGGTGACGCCAAGTCGCTGGCCTGTCACCCGGCGTCGACAACGCATCGGCAGTTGGCGCCCGAGGAACTCGAAGCCTCCGGAGTCACTGACGACCTCGTCCGACTGTCGATCGGCATCGAGCACATCGACGACATTATCGAGGATATCGACCAGGCGCTGGCCGCGGCGAAGTAAGGTACTCGCAGTCTTCGTTTCTTGCGCCTCCTCACATTGGGTGGAGGGGCTATCGGCTACACTTTGCCGATGGCCAAAGCTGAACAACTCCTGCATGAAGCGCAGTACGCGTTCCAGAGCATCAGCTTCGGTGAGTCTCGCGATCTTCCTGTTTACAGGACCCTTCCGTGGGTTGCTGCAGCCCAGGCAGCGGCAGGAGATGAACAAGTTTGTCGTTCAGGCCAATGCGTGGATCGATGAGCGGCTCCGCTCCGATGGCAGGCCCGGGTAAACCGGAACCCTCGTCGCGCGTTGGAGTCACAATCCTCATATGCAAAACGGCGAATCAGACAGGACGTCCAGGACCCGGATAGCGCCGCTCGTGCTCGGTGTGGCGTTGGCGGCCGGCGTGGTGTGCGCCCAGCAGCAGAACCCGCTGCTGGAAACGGGACCACCGATGTCCGAGGCTCTTCGTTCGACCATCAAGAAAGTCGTTATCAAGCCCGGCCTGAGCCCCGCCGAAGAGGAAGTCGGCGGAACGTACAAGAAAGAGACCTACGGCCTCGAAGGTGGCATGGTGGCCGGGGCCGGCGGCACGGTCATGAATACGCAGGTCGGCGGCGTCAACGTCGCAGTTCCGATCCCGATACTGCAATTGCCAGCCATGCTTGCGGGCGGCATCGCGGGCGTCACCCAGAAAGAGATCCAGGATTTTCGTGATGCCCTCACCGAGGATCTTGCCCAGGCGTCGAGCCAGCAGATCGTCAATGACAAGATTGCGGCTGACGTCTACAACGAAATCAGGACATCGCCGAGCCTCGAACCCGATGTGTTCGCACGCGAGACACAAGTGCCTGCAGCGACCGACGCTGTCGTCTATGTCAGCGTCAAGGAGCTCTTCCTGCACGTCGAGAAAAACGAGGCCGTCATCACGGCGACGGTCGATGCAACGGTGACGCGGCTCAGCGACGAGAAAGACGTTTACCGCACCGCGGTGATTTACCAGGACCGTGACACGCTCAGTAACTGGACCGAGAACGACAACGCTGTGTGGCACGACTATGCCAACTTCGCGCGGCATTACGTGGGACGCGAGATCGCGAACCTCGTTTTCGAATCGGCGGGTGTCGCGCAGACCCTCAGGCCGGTCAGGACCGGCGACGTCAAGGTCAGCAAGGACGATCCGTGGGACGCCAGCAGCAAGAAGCTGAGCCCGACGCTGGCCTGGGAGCTGGACTTGCCGGGTGGTGACGACGATCCGGCCTGGGCGGGCACGATCGATGAGTCGAACATCTACTACGACCTGGAAATCTACGACCTGCGCCAGCCCGTGTATTCGGCGCGGCGGATCCCGGACCCCCGGCACACGGTCACCGCACAACTGGAGTCCTGCCGGGACTACCGCTGGTCGGTCCGTCCTGTGTATCACGTTAACGGCGACGATAAATACGGCCCATGGATGCGCTCCGGCACCAACGGCAATGGCAACATCGGCGTCAAGGCTTCGGAAGCGCCGGCCTATATCTACGATTTCGCCTCGCTGGAGATACGCTGCGGCGCCAAATAGCGGCCGTCGGTTCACCGCTTCGCGCGACGCGGCAGTAACAATGCGGTAACCTGTACGGGTCGAACGGGAGTCCATGAGTGAGTCTGCCGAAGACCGCCAGCCAGTCCAGGGTGCGCGAAATGGCCGTCGCCCTGAAGATGAGCGAAGCTGCCTACGATCGTGCACTCGAGATTGCCGGCTGCCGACCCGATCGATTCACTTGGCGGCGTTACATCGATACGTTTCTGATCGCGGTTGGCGCCGCTTTAATCGTCGCGGGCGTCGCGGCATTTTTCGCCTGGAACTGGGCGGATCTCGATCACCTCCACAAGTTCGCGCTCATCCAGCTCGGCATCGTGGCAACGGCCATCGCCGCCTGGCGCCTGTCGCTGGATTCTGCGGCGGGGCGGGCCGCCCTGTTCGCAACGGCTGCGCTCACGGGTATCCTGCTCGCGGTATACGGGCAGGTCTACCAGACGGGCGCCGACCCGTACGGCCTGTTTCTTACCTGGGCACTGCTGATCGCGCCGCTGTGTCTCATTGGGCGGCAGGCGGGGCTGTGGATCCTGTTCGTTATTCTCCTCAACCTCAGCCTGATCATGTACTACACGCAGGTGCTCAATCCGCCCGACGGCTGGTGGCAACTTACCCAGGTCCTCGGGCCGCTCGTCTGGCTGGCAAGCACCGTGATGGATTCGACGCTGGCGAGTTACCTGTTCGCGCTCAACGCCGTGGCACTCGTCGCCTGGGAGGTCGGTGCCAACCGCGGTATCGGGTGGATGCAAGGGCGGGTACTGCCCGGCCTGATCGCGATGATGGCATTTAGCACCGTGCTGCCGCCGAGCCTGATTATGATCTTCGTCGGTGCGCTGGACGACAATGCGAACCTGCATTTCGTGTCTCCGCTCCTGTTGGCGATAACCACGGCCGCCTGCCTGTGGTACTACCAGTTCAGGCGACGCGATCTCTTCATCCTGACGCTGTGCCTGTTCGCGGCCATTCTCGTGATCACGTCGTTTTCCATCCGCTACTCGATGGGTGGCGTCGGGACGCTATTGCTGCTGGCCATCCTGATCATCGGCCAGGTCGCAGGTGCGGCCTGGTGGCTCAGAAACATTGCGCGCCGCTGGGAGGATGAGGCGTGAGCAAGACAATGGCACAGGTGATCGATCAGCTGGCCGCTGAACAACTGCTCGCCGGCGATGATCTGCAATCGGCCATTGCCTACGTTGAAGACCGGCCGGTTCAGCAGCCCTGGTACATCCGGACGATGGTCGGTTTTGGGGCCTGGCTTGCGAGCCTGCTGCTGATTGGCTTTGTCAGCAGTTTCACTTTCGCAATGGAGGGTGGATACGCGTTCGTCGGCATCGTGTTCATCGTTGCCGCCGTGATCGCGCGCTACCGCTTCGACAACGACTTCATGGTGCAGAGCGTGCTGGCGCTGAGCCTGGCGGGGCAGGCGCTCGTTGCGTTCGGATTTGTCGAGACTATCGGCAAGGAGGAGCCGGAGAATTTCTGCATATTCGTGGTCGTCATGAGTTCCGTTCTTTTCTTCGTCATGCCGGACCGGATTCACCGCGTGATCATGGTGCTGCTCGCCGCGGGCTGTGCCACCGCATTGCTGTACTTCGTGAACCTCAACGATCTCGTGCCGGCCCTCGGCCCGTTGCTTGCTTTCGCTCTGATCGTCCTGCACATCAGCCAGGGAAGGCTCATCGCGGCCGGGTACGGTGAGTATGTCAAGCCGCTGCTGAACGGACTGATGCTCGCCGCGTTCGGCTTGCTGCTGATCTCCACGATCTACGTTCTGCCCGAGTTGTCCGGGGGCGATACCCGAATCTATCCGCGGCCCTGGGTCTCGACGATCCTGCTGGGAGCGCTGCTCCTGTGGGTCGGTGCGCGCACGTGGTCAAGGATCGGGAATACGGGAAGCAGGCAGAACAGTGCAATGCTGATTGCGCTGATACTGACCATTACGGCGAGCTGTTATGCGGCTCCCGGTATCCTGCTCGCGCTCATCGTCATCATACTCGGGGCCGATTCGGGTGACCGGAACTTCGCGGCCGTCGGCACCGGGTTCCTGATCATATTTCTCGCAACTTATTTCTATGGTATCGAGGTGACGATGCTCACCAAGTCGATCAGCCTGGTCGCGACGGGCGTCGTGCTGCTTCTGGCTCGCTGGCTGTTACTCACCCTTATCGACCGCGATGCACGCGGGGAGGAATCCGATGCTTGATTTGTCGTTCCGTATCCCGCAGAAAGCACGTCTCGTCGTGCTCGCAATTACGCCGCTCGCAATATTGGGGCTGGTCAACAGCCAGATAATGAGCAAAGAGGCCATTGTTGCTGATGGTCACGTGGTGCTCCTGCGACTCGCTCCCCGGGATCCGCGCTCGCTTCTACAGGGCGACTACATGGCGCTTCGATACAGGATAGCCGAAGAGGTGGCGAGCGCGGCGAGAGACGCACAGCTGTCTGACGGTGTCGTTGTGATTCGCCTCGATGAGGACCGCGTCGCGGCGTTTGAAGCGATCTACGACGGACAGCAACTCATGGCCAACCAGCTGCTGCTGCGTTTCCGAAAGCGCGGCGACTCGGTACGGCTGGCGAGCGACGCCTTTTTCTTCGAGGAAGGCGAATGGCCGACCTATCAAGGCGCGGTCTACGGGGAACTCGCTGTCAATGACGACGGTGAGGCAGTCCTCACGGGACTCCGCGGCGGCGACCGGCAAAAACTGGGGCCGGTGCCCGACCAATAAGCGCCAGGGCATTGCGGTAAACCACAGTTGTCGGGGTTACTCGCACCGTCAAAATAGTTGTGACAGGCAGCTGTTTTCCGGGAGACCGTGGTGATAAGAGATTTTCGCAACGTCCTGATGACGATCAGCGCGCTGTTCCTCGCGCTGCCTTCCGCTGCCCATGCCGCGGACATCGACAACGGCCGGCAGATATACGATACCTATTGCACGTCCTGCCACGGCGCGGGCGCCAGGCTCGACCCGTCGAGCCCAGTGATCCAGGGCCTCGGAGTCACGCCTGCCGATTTCTCGGATCCGCTTTTCAACAGCCGCGAGCCCGCGGCCGATTGGGAGATGGTCATCAAGCACGGCGGCCATGCCCTTGGCCTCTCCGAGCAAATGCCGGCGCAGGGCGAGGCTCTGGATGATGAGCAGATAGCTGACGTCACGGCGTACCTGAAGTCCGTCGTGGACACGAGTGCTTTCCCGCCCGGGGAAATGAACCTGATGCTCGCGATCCGGACCAAGAAAGCGTTTCCCGAGGACGAGGTCGTCTACGTCGGGCGATACACGGAGCAGGACGGCGATAACGCCTTCAAGCAGGTCCTCGAGTATGAAAAACGCATCGGCAAGGCCGGGCAGGGCATCGTCGAGCTCGTCCATGAGCGGGAAGGATCGGTGAGCGAACTGGCCGAGGCGGAGATCGGCTACAAGCACGCTGTCTCGTTCAGCAGGTCACACGTGTTGTCTGCGGCAGCGGTCGTCGCTATCCCGATCGAGGCCGACGGTGACGGCGAACTGCAGACCTACCTTGCGTACGGCAAGGTATTGTCCCCGTCCTGGATATTTCAGAGCAGCCTGCGATTGAAATTCCCGTTCGAAGGTGCGAGCGACGGCGAGGCCGAGCTGGCCGGCATCGTCCACTACGTGCATTCGCCCTGGCCGCGGCGTGTCTTCCCGGCACTCGAGATCGTCGCCACCAATCCATTCCGGTCCTCTAACGGCGACCTCGAGTGGACGGCCATGCCGCAGGTCAGAATCGGGCTCACGCGCGGCGGCCATGTCGCGCTCAATCTCGGGGTCGAGTTTCCGCTATCCGATCAGTCGTGGGACCAGCGGTACTACATGACGCTGCTGTGGGATTTCGCGGACGGGGGTTTCTTCCAGGGCTGGTAAGCGCCAAAGCCATGCCCCCGCCGTGATAGCATCGCTCCGCAGACGGACCGGAGAACTCATCATGCCAGAGATCACGCCTCTTGGCTGGTTTCATACCGCGCTGGGCATTGTCGCGTTATCGAGCGGTGTCTACACACTGGCCAGATACAAGGAAATCTTGCTGCGGACGGGGTCGGGAAAGATCTATCTGCTCGCGACACTGGTTACGGCGGCAACCGCCCTGGGTATTTTTCAGCATGGTGGATTCGGACCCGGCCATGCGCTGGCCATAGCGACCGTACTGGCATTGGCGACCGGCACAGTCGCAGCCACAACGGGCCTGTTTGGCAAGTTGTCCCGCTATATGCAGGCGATCAGCTACTCCGCGACACTGCTTTTTCACACCGTACCCGCGGTGACCGACGGCCTGATGCGACTGCCTAAAGGCGATCCGGTGGTTGCCTCGCTTGACGACCCGATCCTTAGGACCTGCTACCTGGTCCTGGTCGTTCTTTTCCTGATCGGGATCAGCCTGCAATTGCGGTGGATATATCGGCAGGCCGCGTAAAACACTTATTGCCTCCGGCGCCCTGATGTCTTAAAGGTAAAGTGTGGCCGTGTTCGGCCACAAAGGACAGGGCGCTGAACATACTGCTGATCATCCTGATCCTGCTGGTGGTGACCCGTACGTTCGGGGAGCTGGCCGAGCGTGGTCGTCTGCCGGCGCTGGTCGGCGAGCTCGTGGCCGGTATTTTTCTGGGTTACTTGCTGCAGCGCTTCCAGGCTTTGGCGCCCTCTGTCTGGTTCGCTGCAAACAGCGAGATTTTCGCAGGGCTTGCCGATCTCGGCATGTTTTTCCTGATGCTGCTGGCCGGTATCCGCATGGAGCCGCTGGATTTTGCGCGATCGTCGAAGTCAGCTGTCCTGATTGCCTTGGGTGGCATGGCGCTCCCGGTAGGCATCGGTTTTTTCCTGGGTCAGGCGATTCTGCCGGAGTCCGATTACAAGAATGCGCAGGCCCTGTTCATCGGTGTCGCTCTTGCGATTACCGCGGTGCCGGTCGCGGTTCGAATCTTCATGGATCTCGATGCCCTGGAGACCCGGATCGGAAAGGCCGTTATCGCCGCAGCACTTTGGGACGACGTTCTCAGCCTGTTATTGATGGCACTGCTGCTGGCTGCAATCGGCAGTCAGGCTACCGGTTCGTTCTCGCTGGATAATATCTTGCCCGTTATTGGCAAGGTATTGCTGTTCTTCGTCATCACGATCCCCGTCGGCCTGTATGTCTTTCCGTTGATCGGCAAATCCTTCCGGCACCTGAGCTTTCCCGAAGTCGATTTCAGCATGCTGCTGATCGGTGCGCTGTCATACGCCGTGCTTGCAGAAGTCCTGGACCTGCATCTGATCATCGGTGCGTTCATGGCCGGTATGTTCTTCCACCCGAAGGTCGTCGAGCGGGGCATCTACGACCGGGTAGAACAGCAGATGTCGGGCCTGACACGTGGCTTCCTGGCGCCGATCTTCTTCGTTTCGGTGGGTTTTCATCTCGATTTCAGCAGCGTTGCCGCGGCGCCGGGATTTGTCGTTGTACTGACCGCCCTGGCGCTCGCCAGCAAGTTGATCGGGTCGGGCATCCCCGCCTATTGGACAGGGTTTACAAAACGCGAGTCACTGCTGGTCGGCGTCGGTATGAGCGGCAGGGGGGCCGTTGAGCTCGTTATCGCAGGCGTCGCGCTCGAGGCCGGACTGTTCCTGCAGCCGGACCCGCCAGGCGTCATTGTCCAGAGCCTCTTCTCCGCGATCGTTATCATGGCAATCGTGACGACCGTGGCAACGCCAATCGCCCTCAGATTGTTGTGGAAAAAGTGATCGGGTTCGGGTCCGAATACCGTATATAACCGTGTTCGCCACGATGCCCGACCATGATCGGGTGCTCGGTGGATACCGCATCGAGATCGAGGCGATTGAGCGGTCTGCCTTCTTCCTGCTTCGTGTCGTCGTACATGAAGCCGATGATCCATTGACCAGGGGGCGTCGATGCCGCGCGCTGGCAGGCAAAACTGAGCGATGCGACTTCGTGCCGCATCACCCCCAATTCCTCGAGGTGCCTGGTCAGGTTGGAGTAGGGCGCCGGGTCGAAATGCGTATACGACAGTAGCTGGATGAGACGCCCGAGGAATTCGGGTCGGTCGAGTGGCTGCAGCACAGCTTGCGCCTCCTCGACGCGACCCAGCGTCTTCAGCGCGAGCCACTGGATGTTGTTGTTTTCTATTGAGTAAGGTGAAAAGTCGAAATCGGCGTACAGTTTGTCGGCGTCCGCCACGCGACCCTCGGCGCAGGCCTGTCGAATCCGCACCATGAGCTTCCAGGTCGGATCATCCGCGCTGTCGATGTAGCGTTGACCGATGTCCGCCGCCTCCTTGACCCTGTCACCGTAAAGAAGGATTCGATGGATCTGGTAGTAGTCACCGGCTGCAGGCGACGGGAGCGCCAGCATTCTTTCTGCGCCAGCCAGGCCGGCCTCGAGATCGAGGCGAGTTACGATCGCATAGAAATTCGACATCTGGTCGTTGTTCTCGAAATCGTGCGCCACAGCCTCGTCTATAAAAGACCTGGCATCGTCGAAACGCGAAACTTCGATCAGGGCAGAAATATGGTCAACCCAGAAGTCGCGCTCATAAGGGTGGAACTCGAGCTGGGCGCGCGTGAGCTCGACGATATCGGTAAGGCGCATCTGGGCGCGGGCGCGAATAATTTCGGCGCCGAGTTTCGAATCGTCATCGCGTGCATAGCGCATCGCGCTGGCCGACGCTGCTGCGAATATGTCCTGCAGTTCAGTTTCGGAGAGATCTGCAGGCGCAGCCGTCATATTGGCCGGGCTCATCCAGCCGTAGACGATGGTGGCGAACAACAGGTGTGCCTCGGCGAACTCGGGGTCTTCGCGGATGATGTTCTCGTACAGGCGCAGCTGCTCGGCCGCAGCCGCCAGGTCCACTTCGTCGAGAATCCGGATTGTCAGTTCGCGCAGCTGTACGAATAACTCCCAGGCTGCAATGGACTCGGTGCCGGCGGCTACCATTCTGCGCAGTTCTTCGGGATCCATTGCGGTATCGAGCAGTGACGCGATCTCGAATGCGATTCTTTCCTGGATATCGATCGAGTCATCGCTGCTCGCGTCGTAGGTCTCCGACCACAGGTGCGCATCGTCGGATGCCCGGATTAACTGAGCGGTTACACGAATACGATCGCCGGCGCGCCGCACCGAGCCTTCGAGAATATGGGCCACATCGAGCTCTGCTGCGATGGCTTTTGCGTCTTTGTCCGAGTCGCGATAGGCAAAGGCGGAGGTACGGGACGCCACTCGCAGATCCCGGGTGCGCGCCAGGGCATTGAGGATTTCGTCCGTCAGGCCGTCGGCAAACCAGGCGTGGTCGCTGTCGGGACTGAAGTCGGCGAACGGCAATACGGCAATCGATTTATCGACGACGGCGCTGGCAGGCTCAGGAGACGATTCGGCAGCAGGCCGCTGCAGCTTGTCCCAGCCCAGCGCCGCAACGGCGATGACGAGCGCCACGAGGGTGATGCGGTTGAGGGTCTTTTTTGATCGGGGGTCCTTGGGCGTGTCCGCCGGCAAGTCTTTCGCCAGCTTCACGCCCTCCGGCGTCAGTTCGTAGGCCCAGGCGAGAAACAACGCGACAGGCAGGCCGAGCAGCAGCACGACGATGAGCATCTGCATGAACCAATCAGGCGCATTGAAGGCGTCGGCGGCCAGGTCTGCCACCTGCGCGACGAGCCAGCCCGCAACGATGTAGGCGATCGCAACGCGAAAAACATTGCGATAGCGAAGCTCCTCGATGAACCCCCGCATACGGGACCCCGCATGACCCTAAGACAGCCCAAACAATACCAAAATTGACCGGTTATGGCCTCGACTGCTCGATCGGAACTAAGGGGCCCTGGTCAATGGTCGGGATCTTCAGGTTCCCGCTGTTTGATTCGTTCCATGTGCAATATGAGCGAATCGACCGTCTCCTTCAGCAAGTCGAGTTCCTCGACAGAGAGTTCCTGCAGGTGTTCCAGGTTGTACTCGATGGTTTCCACGAGGCGATGCACCGGCCGCTGCAGGCGCCGCATGAAATACCCCGTGACCGTGGCCACGATGATGCCGAAGAAAATCATGGAGCCCAGGACAATCCAGGCGCCGCCAATGGCTTGCGACAGGCGCGCGGATGGCATGTCGGCGATACCGGCTGTCGAGAATGCCGCAATTCCCCAGTACAACGCTTCGCCAAAAGTCCTTATGACGGGGTCGGCCGCCCGTTGCTCGGCAAAGTACAGCGCGGCCGCAAAGAGAAACCACAACGCCACAAGCAGGACGGCGAAACTGACCAGCGGAGTGTCGGTCGCCATGGACCGCACATAACGAATTACGGCGAATCCACTGGCTCTGCGAAGGCGCCTTCGAGATCCACGCAGTTTCGCCGACCGCGGACTCCTGTGCGAATGACCGGCCATACCGTACTCCGTAGTTATGATGCGCCCGGTTGGCCTTGTCAGACATACGTAATCCGCGCAAATGGCGCGCTGCCGACATTGCTAGCGCGGTTTACCACCTCGCAGGGCCAGGAGCAGGGCGTCGAGGAGGTCGAGCGGGATAGAAAAGCGAATCTTGCGAATCAGCCTGGCGCGGATCCGGCGCTTGGTTTTCGCGTGCGCCTGCGCATCAAGCCGCTTGAATTGCTCTGCAAGGGCATTGGCGCGGTCCATCAAGGCGGCTGGTTCGGTCAGTTCATCGAAAAAACCCGCGCCGAGGGCCGATTCGACGTTGAAGTACTCCGACAGCGTCACCGCGCGCTGGTAAGCACCCGGGATTAGCCGGTGGTGCAACACGGCCGCGGCGACACGCGGCATCGTGAGCCCCAGGGCTACCTCGTTAGCCGCGATTTTGAAGTCGCCCCGGCTGCCGATGACGTGGTCGGCCGACAGCATCAGGAACACGCCCATTGCCAGCGCATGGCCGTTGCACGCCGCGATGACCGGGCGAGGGTAGGCGAGGACCCGGGCGGTCAGGGCATAGCCGCTACCCAGCATTCTCAGCGCATGCATGCCGCCGCGTTTCATGACATTGAGGTCGAAGCCGGCCGAGAACACGTCTTCGCGCCCGGTGATGATCACGATCGCATCGTCCGACTCGGCCTGGTCGAGTGCCCGGTAGATTTCCCGCAGCACCCGGGGCGAGAGCGCATTGCGCTTGCCATCGTCGATGCGGATCGTGGCCACGCCGTCTTGCAGGTCGTATTGGATCAAATCAGCATTCATTCGTGAAGATTACTACGTCGCGGCCGAACTCGCGGCTATACTGCCCAACATGACTGACCGTGACTTCGACATCATTGTCTGGGGTGCCACCGGATTCACGGGCGCGCTCGTGGCCGAGTACCTGGTTTCGCATTATGGCGTCGGCGAGTCCCTGCGCTGGGCGATTGCCGGCCGCAGCGAAGAAAAGCTCGAAGCGCTGCGCCATGCCCTCGGACCAAAGGCGGTGTCGCTGCCCGAGGTCGTCGCCGACAGTTTTGATGAGGAAAAGCTCGACGCGATGGCTGCGAAGACGCAAGTCGTCATCTCGACCGTAGGCCCCTACGCGAAATATGGGTCAAAGCTGGTCGCTGCGTGCGTCGCGAACGGCACACACTATTGCGATCTGGCCGGCGAAGCGCATTGGATCCGGCATATGATCGATGAGCATCACGAGGCCGCTGCGAAAAGCGGGTCGCGGATCGTGCATTGCTGCGGTTTCGATTCGGTGCCGATGGACATCGGCGTGTGGTTCCTGCAGCAGGAGGCGATGCGCCGCTACGATCAGCATTGCTCGACGATCGCGATGCTCGTCAAGGCGACCAAAGGTGGTCCCAGCGGTGGCACGATGGCGAGCATTCTGAACCTGATCAAGGAAGCACGTGCCGACCGCGACGTAGCGCGGGTACTCGGCAATCCGTATGCCCTCAATCCAACGGACGAACGCGAGGGCCCCGACAAGCCGGACCAGCGCAATGTGCGATTCGACGGGACTGCCGATGCCTGGACTGCACCGTTCATCATGGCCGGCATCAACACCAAGGTTGTGCGTCGCAGCCAGGCGCTGCTCGGCTACCCTTTCGGCCGTTACTTCCGTTACCGCGAAGCCGTGATGATGGGGAAGGGACTTTCCAGCTGGCTCAAAGCAACCTTGATGACCATGGGACTCGGAGTCTTCGTTGGCGCAGCCAGCCTGGGAGTTACGCGGCGCCTGCTCGAACGCTACGTGCTGCCCAAGCCCGGCGAGGGCCCGAACCTGGAGCAACGGGAGAGCGGTTTCTTCGACCTCCGGCAATTCGGCACGCTGCCGAATGGCACCGTCATCAAGAGTCGGATTACGGGCGACCGCGACCCCGGTTACGGCTCAACGAGCAAGATGCTGGCCGAAAGTGGTGTCTGCCTGGCGCAGGACGAACTCGAATCCGGCGGCGGGGTGCTGACACCGGCAGCGGCGATGGGTGATGCGCTATTGACGAGGCTTCAGGAGAACGCCGGACTGGCCTTCGAGGTCCTGGAAGATTCGTGACGGCATTATAGCGGTAGCTGTGCCTTGCGGATCTTTTGCTTGCCGCCTGTACGTCCCGACGACTCGAGTGGGCCTTTGACGATTTCGTCAGGACCGGTATCAGAGCGAATCCAGAAAGTCCTTTATACCGTTGCGGTAGACCGTCGCTGACATGGCATGGCCGTCGTTGTGCCCGCCACGTATCTCGAGAAACGTCTTTGGCTCGTTCGCAGCGCTGAAAATCTCCTTGCCGTGATGAAACGGAATAATCTCGTCATCACGGCTGTGCACGACGAGGACCGGGCACGCCACCTTTGTCACCTGATCGAGAGTCGAATGCCGGAAGCGCGATAACAATCGCACGGGCAGCCACGGGTATGCTTCCTGCCCGATATCGGGAACCGACGTGAACGACGACTCGACGATCAACGCTGCAGGCTGCTCGCGCGCGGCGAGCCAGGAGGCCACGGAGCCGCCGAGTGAGCGGCCGAAAAGGATGATGTTCTGGGCCACAATACCGCGGTCGCCGGTCAGGTATCGCCACGCCGCCTCACCATCGCGGTACAGGCCTTGCTCCGTCGGCTTGCCGTCGCTCTGACCATAACCGCGGTAATCGATGATGAACACCGAGAGCCCGAGGTCGTGAAACTCCTTGATCGAGTAAAGCCGGTGAGAAATGTTGCCGGCATTGCCGTGAAAATAGAGCAACACCTGCTGCGACTCACCGGGCACGAACCAGCCATGCACACTCACGCCGTCGCTTGCTTCGAGGGTTACGTTCTCGTAGCTCAACCCAACCGTGTCGGGCGCGGCGAGGAGTTCCCGGCCCGGTATGCCAGGCAGGTACAGCATGCTGGCCTGTGTCATGTAGATGAAGGCCACCAGCAGCAGGTAAGCGCCTGCGACGATAAACAGCAGTTTCAACATCGCCGACTGATTGTAGCGCGAGAGACGCTCTGTTACGGCCAGATATCCCGTTGCAGCATGTTTGGCTTTCACGTCGTGCGCGGTGAGTGTTGTTATCTGGCACTCGAGTGCAGAGAGCCTATACTGGTGATCATGATGGTCAGAGTCCTCGCATGGCTGATGTTGGCGGCCTGGCTGTTGCCGGCGCTCGCCGGCGCGGATCAGCGGCCCGCGAAGGGAACACTATTGGTGGCCACCGAGCTGGTGCGGGGCGATTTCTTCGAAGAGACAATCGTGCTGCTCCTGCATTACGACGAGACCGGCGCGATGGGGCTCGTCGTCAATCGCCCCACCGAAATGGGGACAGAGGAGCTACTGGCCGGGCTCGATGCCGTTGCCGATTACCAGGGCACAATTTTCTGGGGCGGGCCCGTGGAAGTAGGGAGTCTGCGCGCCCTGCTGCGCACGGACACCCCGCCTGAGGGCGCGCAGGCGATCGTCGATTCGGTGCACCAGGTGCCCATGGACGACTGGCTGAAGGATGCACCGCAGGATCCGGCCAGCCTGCGATTCTTCATCGGCTACGCTGGCTGGGGCCCCGGGCAGCTGGATCACGAAATGGCCCGCGGCAGCTGGCATGTCGTGCCGGCGTCGGACGAACTTGTCTTCACAGAGGACCCGCACACGCTCTGGCAACGACTGACGCCGCCACGCGAGTTTCGCGCAGCTGTGTATCAGGACCGGTGCCGGTATGGGCGTCTATTCAATCCGAAATGATCAGGTACGAGCTCGTTCCCTCAATCAGCAGCGAGAACACCACGAGGTAGCCGAACAACACCGCTGCGGCTCGTCCGATCGTTCCCGGCCAGGTCACCGAGTACACCCGCCGCATTGAAGTGACGAGATAGAAGATGAAGTAAGCCATCAGTGTGACCTGCAGGGCCAGCGCCGGCAGGTTCTGGTTCGCGATCTTTTCGAATGGCAGGATCAGCGCGAGAATGACAAACGCCGCGCTGTGCAGGTGCACTGAGAATATCAGGTGATCAAAATACAGCCGTCGCGGGAAGACGGCTTTAAGGAGCAGCGCAAACACCGGCAACAAAAGAAACATGAGTCGCGGCATGTCGTCCGACATGAACCTTGCCTGCGACTCGGCGTGTGTCTCGGCGGATTGCCCCTGGTCGAGCAGCAGACCCTGCCCGGCGATCCAGGCAATCAGGATGAAAAACCCGACACTGATAAACAGGTACAGGCGCAGTGGCGGCGTGTACTTTCTGCGCTTGCCGGCCAGGAACTCGGCCGTCAACTGGCCGGGGTGCGCAAACAGCGTTTTGAGGGTCCGCCAGGCCCGCCCGTCGACGTCGAATGTTTCCCTGGTGATCTCTCCGAGCAGTTCGAGGAATGGGCGCTCGAGATTGACGTCTTTCTGGCCGCATTTCGGGCAGAACGGGCCGCTGAGTTGCGTGTTGCAGTTGGAGCATTGCGCCATCGGCTCAGGGTATCGACTGGAAGCCCGTCAATCCACCAGGACTACGAAATTGCCTTGAACACGACCCGGAATTCCGCGCCCGGGTCGACGTTGACGAGATCGACACTGCCGCCCATGGCAGTCGCGAGCTGGTAGACAATCGCGAGTCCGATTCCCGTGCCCACTGTTTCGCGTGTCAGCTCGGATTCGGAGCGGTAGAACAATTCGAAGATCTTTTTCATCTGATCCTGAGGGACGCCGGGGCCGTAGTCGCGAACGGATAGCACGACATTGCCATCGGCGGTCTGTTTGCTGCGTACCTCGACGACTTTTTCCGCGGCGTCGCGCGAGAACTTGATGGCGTTGTCGACGAGGTTAATGACGATCTGCATAAAGCAATCCTCATCAACAGAAATGGACACGTCATTTGCGTCATTCACAAAGCGAAGCTCGAAGCCGGCGCGTTCGACCTGGCTGGCGATCTTCGATTCGGTATTGCTCATCAGTTGTCCGATCGCGATCGGCTGCATGTCGTACTGCGGCTCGTTCCTGGAGATCTTTGCGAGTTGCAGCACGTTGGAGATCAGTCGTGACAGGCGTTCGGACTCGTCGTGGATATAGTCGTAGTACTGCTTGCGTTTTTCCTCGTCGGCCCATCCTTCTTTCAGAATTTCGCCATACATGCGAATCGAGGTAAGCGGGGTCTTGAGTTCGTGGCTCACCGAGGCAACGAAGTCCTGCTGCTGGCGCGCCAGGTTGATCTGCCCGAGGCCCAGGCGGTAAAGGGCGATGAAGCCGCCGACGAGAACAACGGCGAGTACCAAAGTGACCCAGCCCAGGACGCCGGCGCCGGCCGGCGCAGGCAGACGATTGATGCCGAAAACGAGTTCGAGGCTTTCCAGCGGCGCGCTCAGACGACTGCGATACAGCAGCTCGCCTTCGAAGCCGATGCCGGTGTCGGAATAGGCGTAGTTATTCGTGCCTTCGAACGCCCGTATGACATCGCCCTGGTACGTGACGACCAGGTTGGCCATCGCGGACAACGCGGTACCCGCAAATGGTGAACCGATGGCCTCGGCTACGAATTGCGCCTGGTCGACGATGAATCCCTGGATGAAGCGCTCGCCGTTGCGCCATACCTTGCGGTAGAACACGAGGTGACCGTCGTCGAGCAGGCTGAACTCCAGCGGATCGATCTCGCTCTCGAATGTGCTGATGCGCAGACCCGCTGTCCCCGCCAGGTTCTGGATCGGTTCGGCTTCTGCCGGTGACACAGACTCGGGTAATGCGCTTTGTTCCTTGCGCTTGCTGCGCCCCGGGGACACCAAGCTGTCGGCTTCTCCGCCGAGCGCCTGTTCTTCGGCCAGGTCGCGCTCGAGCGTCTCGCTTTTTTCTTCCACGTCGGCAAACTCGAGAAAACCAGTCACCTTGCGGGGCTCGTTCTGGCGTTGCCTTAGCTCGTCGAACACGCCCTGGTCATAGGCCCGGTCGTCCTCAGGCTCCGCCTCTATTTCGTCCAGCGACTCGGGTGTGACACTTGATGTTGCTACCGACGGCGCTGCCTCCTCGGCTCGTGCCTGCGGCGCCGCGGCCTCAAGCCTTGCCACCGAGCCCAATCCGCCATCGTCCGCCCGGAAGCGGACCAACGCATTGTTCGCAAGAATGTTCTGGATTCTGATGGCGAGATTTTGCCGTGCGTAGAGTTCACGGTCGCCAATGCCCAGATCACTCACTTCGGTTCCGGCAGGCGGAAGAAGCGGCGTGCTCAACGTGCCAGTTGAGTCGACCTGGAAGAAACCCACGACACCGGGCGGACCCGCCGTCACCGGGTAGCCCGAGAGCTGCGAACGCTGCACGAAGTTGGCTTCCGGATCGCCCGTAACGACGAGGAACGAGTAGTCGGCAAACGCATACGAGTCGGCGATGCCGACTATGTTGTTAAGCTGCTGGTCGATACGACGGGTGAGCTCTTCGGCGTCACCGCGATACTGGTGAAACGCTTCCCACTTGAGCTGCCCGTATGCCTGCCATATCAGGATGGCTGTCGGAATCGCGAGCGCAACGAAGAACAGCACGAGCAGGTTGCGCAGGCGAGTCCGGCTGAAGCCCTTGACAATAGACCTGGGCAACATCAGCTGGACCCTGTCATGAGCCGGTATCCGGCGCCGCGCACAGTAACGAGGTTCTCGGGTGCTTTGGGGTCGGTTTCAATCTTGCGGCGCAGTTTCGCAATATGAATGTCGACTGTGCGGGTCTCGATATCGAGACCCTTGGCATAGCCCCAGACCTTGGACAACAGCTCCTCCCGGGACACGGGCCGTTCCGGGTTTTCTGCGAGATAGCACAGCACTTCGATCTCGCGCCTGGTGAAGGCGATTTCGTCGTTGCCGTTCATACCGGAAAGATTTTCGGTATCGATCACGACGTCGCCAATGCTCAATGTGCGCGCCTGTTCGAGACCGACCTGCGAGCGCCGGAGCACGGCCTCGATACGCAGAACCAGCTGCTGTATCGAAAACGGTTTCGGCACGTAGTCATCGGCGCCAAGTTTGAGGCCGTGGATAATGTCGTCATCCGATGACTTTGCCGTCAGCATGATGATGGGCTGGTGGCGGTCTTCGGCCCGAATTCTCTCGCAGATCTCGTAGCCATCGAGGCCGGGCAGCATGATGTCCAGAAGGATCAGGTCGAAACGGCCCGTCAGCGCTTTGTCGAGGCCGTCAGGGCCTTCTGCGGCGCTGTCCACCTCGTAACCGTGGAAGACGAGCACGTCGATCAGGCCTTCCCGGATCGCTGCCTCGTCTTCTACGATCAGAATGCGAATCGGCCTCGTCATAGTGTGCCTAGGCTAGCACCCAAGCCGCGTTAAGTGCGTGATTCCGTGTAACGTTTTTGTAAATTTCCGGCTCGAGATTTTACGTTTTCATGTCTTATTAATCGTGCCGGGTCTTTCTACCATGCCTCCATGTACCCGCTACCAAGGAGGCAGCACATGGCACTCATCAACCGCATTTCACGGCTGTTCAAAGCCGACTTTCACGCCGTACTCGACCAGATCGAGGAGCCAGAGGCGTTGCTCAAGCAGGCCATTCGCGACATGGAGGATGACCTGGCCAACACCGAGCAGCGCATCAAGGTTTGCGCGCACGAACAGGATGCCCTGAAAAGGCGCAGCGCCGAGTTCGAAAACTCGATCGCCGAGATCGATACGCAACTCGATCTGTGTTTCGACTCCGGCAAGGATGACCTGGCCAAGGGCCTGATCCGCAAGAAGCTCGAGGCCGAGCGCTTGTCGAAGCGGCTCAACAGCAAGGTCGAATCGAACGAGCGCTTTCTCGATGAGCAACAGAAGATGCTCGACGACAACACGGCAACGCTCGAGAGCCTGCGGCAGAAGGCCGAGCTGTTCGCGCAACGGTCTTCCGTTCGGGCCGACGTTCGTTCCGAGTTCGATGACGCCGCCTGGATGTCGCGGGAAATGACCGTCGACGACAACGAGGTCGAGATCGCGTTTCTTCGTGAGAAAGACCTGAGGAGTGCGTCATGAAACGGCCGACATTTCTTCACGGCGTGGCCGTTGCCGCCGTGCTTGCGTTCTTTGCAAGCGCGATCGTCGCGACACTCACACCATTCGTTGGGTTCGGCAGCGTAGTGCGACTCGTGATCCCGGCGCTGGGACTCGCGTACCTGCTGTATCTGTTCAGCCGCAGCACGGAGCGCCTCGGTCGCGTTACGGCGCTTGCCGCGTGGGCCGTCATGGCCGCCGTCGCGTGGTGGATGGCGCCACCGATCGCGCTGTACCTGCTGATTCACGTCACAGCCATCTGGTTGTTGCGCTCGCTGTACTTCTATTCCGGTGTGATGCCGGCATTGATGGACCTGGGATTGAGCGCATTGAGCATCACCGCCACCGTCTGGGCGCTGACCCGCTCGGGCAGCATTTTCCTGGCGACCTGGTGCTTTTTCCTGGTGCATGCGTTGTTCGTGACGATCCCGCCGGCGATTCGCAGCAAGCACAGCGCCGAGACGGATACCCGAACCGACAACGAACGCTTTGATGCAGCAAGGCGCCAGGCCGATGCAGCCTTGCGCCAGTTATTCACGCAATAAACCCATTCAGAGAGAGAGGAACGAATCATGAAAACCAAACTGATAGGCATTGCCTTATTCGCCCTGACACTCGGCGCAGTCGTGTACTACCCGCAGCTGTCAGCCAAGACCCAACCCGTGGATCCGGTCGACCCGATCACGCACCACATCACGGCCAACCCGAAGATCGACGTGGTGTTCGTGCTGGACACGACGGGCAGCATGTCGGACCTGATCCAGACGGCCAAAGAAAAGATCTGGTCGATCGCTACAACAATGTCATCGGCCCAGCAGACGCCCGACATTCGCATTGGGCTCGTCGCGTACCGCGACCGTAGCGATGCCTACGTGACCAAGGTTGTCGACTTGTCCGATGACCTCGACTCGGTCTATGCCACGTTGATGGACTTCCAGGCAGACGGTGGCGGCGATACGCCCGAGAGTGTCAACAAGGCGCTCTACGATGCCGTTCACGCGATGTCGTGGAGCGAACAGGACCAGGCGTACAAGGTGATCTTCCTGGTCGGCGACGCGCCACCTCACATGGACTACAACGAGGTCCAGTACCCCGAGATCGTGGCGTCTGCGCTGGAGAAAGGGATTGTCGTCAATACGATTCAGTGTGGTGATATCGAATCGGCCGTTCAACCGTGGACACAGATCGCCGCCCTGGGGCAAGGCAACTTCTTCCAGGTCGAGCAGTCGGGCAGCGCCGTGGCTTACACGACGCCGTACGACGAGAAAATTGCCGAATTGTCCGCGCGGCTGGACGACACGAGGCTCTACTACGGCACCGAGGAAGAAAAGGAAAAGATGGCCGAGAAAGTGGCCGCGACTGAAAAAGTGCACGAAATCGCCTCGTATGCGGCCCGCGCACGCCGCGGCGTCTTCAATGCCTCGACCGCCGGCCGCCTGAACATGCTGGGCGACAACGAGCTGGTTGACGCCGTAGTCAGTGGCGAGGTCGAGCTCGAAGAACTCGAGCCGGAGGCCTTGCCGGCATCGATCGCCGCCATGGCGCCCGCCGAGCAACAGGCGCACATCGAGGAGCTTGCCGTTGAACGGGACGAGCTGAGAGCTCAGATCCGGCAACTGGCCGAAGATCGCGACGGCTACCTCCGCGAAAAGGTCGAAGAGGCCGGCGGCCTGGCGAGCTCGCTGGACCAGAAGCTCTACGACACCGTCAAGGAGCAGGCCGGCAAGCGAGGGCTCGAGTACGAAGACGGGCCCGCGTACTAGTCAACCACACGCGAAGTGTGGCCCCCCGGCCGGATCGCGATTTCCCCCACCGTCGCGGTCCGGCCTTTCTCGTCAATCCGCTACCGGCGCTCCGGCGTGGTGAGATCCCTGAAGAAATCCGCGATGCTTCGCGTCGAAAGGTCCTTCAACTCACCCGCATCGAGATACGATCCATTGCAGCCGCCACAGGTCTCGTACCAGATGTGACGCTGGACCGGGTCGACGACCCGCACCATGGCGCCGCCGCATCGCGGGCAATCGTAACTATCGATCGCATTGCTCTCTCGACCCGTTTTCCTGTCGCCAATATCGAGCGCGGCGGCAGCCTTCTTGTTTTTCAGGGCCTCTATCTCACCGGCATCGAACCAGATGCCGTGGCAGATCGTGCACCGGTCCACTTCGGTGCCCTCATAGAGGATGGGTTCCATATCGGCTCGGCACTTGGGGCAGCGCATCGCGCCTGACACGAACATGCCGGCTTCATTGCTGCCCATGCCCACCGTGTACATGGCATGCTTGCGTTTGCCACCGCTGTCGTCGTGAGCCTGGTGCCTGTGGAGCAGAATCGCGATGATCAGCGCGATGAACAGGGCGCTGAGCATCGTATAGGACTGCACATAGGTCGACTTCTCGGCGACCAGGCCGTAGATCTTCGATCCCGCCGAATGGCCGAGGTTTGCAGCCGACATGTAAATCGCGAATTGCGTGGCCGAGTTGACGCTTTTGCAAATCGCCATTGCCAGCGCAAGCGCCGACACCATGACGATCGGCAGCATCAATACCCAAATCGACAGCATCAATCGCACATAGAGCGTGTTCTGCCACAGATGCTGCGTCTGGGCGATCAGGAATGCGTGAACACAAAGCAATGAAACGGCGAGCAGCATCATGCGCTTTGCGCCCATGCGATCGATAGCGGGTCCGATCGACAGGGCGAGCACGGCGCCCACGAGTCCCATCATCGCCACGAGCTGCGACCACTGCGCGGTCGAATAGCCAAACAGGTTGACCGCAGCAATCGGCATCAGGGCCTGGCCATACCCGTAAACGAGACCGTCGAAAAACATGATCGCCATTACGATCAGGCTCGTGCGCACCCACAGGACCGTGTTGAGCTCCTTGAACACGGCGCGGAACGAGGTTTCGGCGCGATGCACGGATGCGGCGACGCCTTTGGACCATGGCAGTGTCCTTTCACCGTCGCGCTCGATAATGACGATCATGACGAGCAGGGCGAGAGCCGCGACGATCGAGGCCATGATCGCCGTCGTCCCGAGCCCGACAGTCGTGAGCAGCACACCCGTTACTGCCGCGGTCGCGGCCCAGCCGATCGTCTTGCCGAAACTCATGAAGGCATTCAGCTTGCCTTGCTCCCGCACCGGTGTGAGATCGATCGCCATGCCGTCGACAGCGACGTCCTGCGTCGCCGCAAAGCTGTTGATGAGCACGCCAATCAGCATCAGTAGGCCGACCTGTTCCGCGGGTTGGTCGATGAGTGTCAACGCCAGCAAGGAGAGCGTCAGTCCGGCCTGTGCACCGAGAACCCATGGACGTCTCTTGCCCATCGCCAGGTACTCGTAACGATCCATCAGTGGTCCGGTCACTAGCTTGAAGGCCCAGGGCAACGTGATGACCGCCAGGTATGAACCGATGTCCCCGGGGCCGACGCCCTGGCTCACCAGCCATACCGGTATGGCGATTCCCAGCAGGCCATGGGGGATGCCCTGGGCGAAATACATGATGGATCCGGTTGCATACCGAACTCGCTCGCTGTTTGCGAGCGTTAACGTGGCTGCCATGAACTGCTCCTTATTATTGTTCTTGTCGCTCTAGATGATGTACGGGACTAACCACCAGGTTCGTTGCTTGTAACCTGTCCATTCCGGGTAGCGTGACATGCTGGCTTCTTTCATCGCCATGTTGACCGCGAATATGCCGAGCCAGACCCATGCCAGGACAACCACGGGCAGCCAATGCCACACCATCAGCGCGAAGCTGCCGTAGACCATGATTTCGCCGAGATAATTGGGATGCCGCACATAGCGATGCATGCCGTCGGTGATCAGTCCTTTCTGGATGCGCAGTGTAAAGTACTTCTGGGCATCGGCAGCGATCATGATAGCGCACCCGAGGATGCAGAGGCTGATACAAAGGCCGTACCACGCGAAGTCGGGTAACGGATAGTCGGGTTGGGCCACGCCGGATACGAGCAGCCAGCCGAACACCCAGTACCATCCGAGCACACCGACGAAGGCGTTGATCCCGCCGCCAATCGTGATGCGCTTCTGCCAGCTGGGGTCCGGGAATGCCACGTCCTTGAGGATCCAGACCAGGCCGTAGCTGCCGTGCATGGCCGTATAGATCCATGCGGCTGCTGAGAAATTGTCATACCAGGCCATCAGGCCGAGCAGGAAAACGAAGGTGCCGGCCTTCTGGAAGTTGATGACCCAGGAGAACTTCCAGGGCCGCGGCCCCCCGAGGAAATCCAGGACGAGATAGTCTGTGAGGCGCCGCATCGTGCGCGCCCATCCGGGCGCGTCATACGACACGGTCGATCCCGTCGTCGCCGCTGTGTCCGTAGTCAAGGTTCAGTCTCCATCTCGATGCGGGGCGCGCTGGTCTTGCTTGGAACCCGCCGCCTGCTCCAGGCCAAGGCAGCCAAAAGGGATCGGGTTACAGCCTGACCGCATCATCGTTTCCCCGGTATTCTTGTTGTCAACCAATTCTGGCTCGTGCGAAAAATTTCGCAAGTCGGCGCTGGTAGAATCGGGCATTTATTTCCCACGGGTGCCCGGCGAATCTTCAGCCTCGGGCCGACGGGCGCATCGGTAGATTGTCAATGAACCTGGAGAAGATCCGCTCGTTCCTGCTTAACGCGGGCCTCGTGGCCGCTGTGTTTTTCGGCGTGCTCGTATTCCAGATGCGCGGCATGCTCGCGGCCGACGGTCAGGTTGCGCCCGCGTTGCAGGGAGTAACGATTGCGGGAGAGCCCTACAACTTCGAGGATGTGGGCGCGCGGCCCGCGATGGTTTACTTCTTTGCGCCCTGGTGCAGGATCTGCGCGGCCAGCGCCGGCAACCTGAACCGGCTGCGCCGCTGGCGGGATGCCGATGACATCGAGATCGTTGCGGTCGCTCTCGACTGGACCACTGTGGAGGAGGTACGTGATTACGTGGAGCGTCACGATCTCAATGTCACGGTCGTGCTCGGCGACTCCGATGTCGCCCGGCAATGGCAGATCCGGGCCTTTCCGTCCTACTACGTGCTGGATAGCGCGCATCGCGTCATAAGGCGTGACATCGGTTACAGCACTCAGCTGGGGCTGTGGCTTCGGGCCTGGATAATCTAGCCGCCTAATCCAGCCTCGCATGCAGGTGCTCGAACGCCGGGTCGTTCTGAATCATGACGGGACCCAGCATCCAGTTGAGCGGGACCGATATCAGGGTTCGCAAATCCTCGAGTGCGGCGTCGTCCTCGCCGAGCATTGCAAGCGCCCGGGCCCGATTCAGCAGGCGGGCCGGGCCTCCAAAGCTGTCACGGCTGATGGGCTCGAGGGCGATGGCGGCATCGGCTGCGGCCTTCGCCTGCCCGGCGTCGCCAAGGCCCGCATACGCGAGAGCGAGAGCATCCAGGATTCGCGGATCCTCTGGAGACTCTTGCCGTGCCTTCTGCAGCATGGTTTTCGCCGACTCGAACCGGGTACGAGCCGCATCGCGGTCGCCGATCAGGAACTCTGTCAGGCCGACCATCAGGTCCATGGGGTAATACGCCTGGTTGATATCAAGGAGACTGGACGTGGTATTGCGCAGCGTCGCCATCGCCACATCGTAATCGCGTTCGAGCAGCGCCATCTGCCAGCGATACAACAACCAGAAAACACTCTGGCGATCCCTGAAGTTCGGATCATCCAACAGGTCGCGGATCGCCGTCGATTCCGGGTCTATTGCGCGCAGGTTGTATGCCCTGGCGGCATGCATGGTGTAGTCGTCAGGCGCTAGCGCGACGGCTCTGTCGAAGTAGTCGCTGGCTTCCTCAAAGCGGCCGACCATATGCAGCGTCTGGGCGAGGTTGTAGTGCCTGTTGGCCGACAATGGATCCAGCTCGACCGCCTCCCTCAGCGGGTCGATTGACTCCTCGACTTTGCCGCTGCGACGCATTACGAACGCGCGTTTGGAGATAGCGCTCGATAACTGCGGTGCGCGTGGAATGGCGTCGTCGAGCAGCTCCAGGGCGCGGCCGAAGTCGCTGAATCCCTTGTAGTAATAGTCCGCAAGTACAATCTGCGCTTCGGGCATGCCGGGAACGAGATCGAGCGCCGTATCCAATGCCGACTTGGCGCGTTGCAGGTTCGCTTCATCTCTCCAATACCAGTAATGGTTGACATAGATCTGGGCGAGCTCGACGTAGGCGAGCGCGAACGACGGGTCGAGCAGCACCGCATCCTCGAGCAGCGCCGCAGCTTCCCTGGACGTGCGCCAGTTGCTCGTCGCGAGGATGGCGCTGGCTTTCTGGAAGGCGTCGTAAGCCCGCAGGTTGTCGGTGGGCGCCGCCGCGGTCTGGGCCGTCAGATTCGAACCGAGGTTTGTGTGGAAGGAGCGGGCGATCGAGGCTGCGATTTCGCTCTGGATCTCGAAAATATTCGACGTGTTGAGCTGGCGATCGTAAGTCTCGGCCCAGAGGTGTTCATCATTAACGGCGTCGATGAGCTGCACGTTGATGCGAACCGAGTCGCCGGCGCGCTGCACGCCTCCTTCGAGAATGGTGGCGACGTGCAATTCCGCGGCAATCTCCGGGATACTCTTGGTGGAATCCTGGTAGCGCATTACGGATGTGCGCGAGATGACCTTGAGGGAATTGATCCTGGCGAGCTGGGTCAGGATGTCATCGTGGATGCCGTCGACGAAGTGCGTGTCCTCCGGATTTGCGCTGCGATTGTCGAACGGCAGCACGGCGATGGATGCCTCAAGTTCGGCGCTGGTGGCACTCCCGCTATCGTCGTCGGTGGAGAGCACAAAGCGGTCGAGCAAGAGGAAGGCGACGGCCAGAGCAAGGACGCCGAAGATGACCGCATCGAGCTTGCGACTGGGCGCTGCGGCTGGCCGGTCGGCCCTGGCCGCAGACTCGCGCCGAATGCCGTCCGGCGTCAGTTCGAAGGCCCAGGCCAGCAGCAGTGCGACGGGGAAGCCGAGTAAAAGCAGGATCACGAAGGTCCGGAGCGCCCAGTCGGGCGCGCCGAAGGCGCCGAAAAGGAGGTCGGCAATCTGCGCCAGCAGCCAGGCCACGATCGCGTAGGCTACGGCCACGCGGGCGACATTTCGTCGTTTGAGCTCGGCAATCAGTGACATGCAAGGAGTACCCTCCGCCCCGATAACCCGATAATAGCCAGAATCACACCGGAAATTGCGGTGAATGCCGGTTTTCGATCGTGCGGCAGCTCAGCATCGACCAATTGATCTGAGCGGCATCGAGCATTGGCATGTGCCGGGGAGTCAGGTTGCCGATCACCGGCGTCCTGTACGAGCAGCCTTGATTTGAAACGGGGTCAGACACCCGGCCCGATGTACTGTATGTTATCCCGCAGCGAAATGTCCTGTCCGCACGGCTGCCCATGACCGACCCCCTCAACAAGACCGTCCTGATCACAGGTGCCGCCGGCGGCTTTGGCCGCCAGATGGTGCGCCAGTTCCGTGCCGCGGGGGCGAAACTGGTACTCACCGACGTCAGCGATGATGCGTTGCGCGATGCTATCGAGGATGCAGGCAGCGACCTCAAAGCTTCCGTGGTCGCCGATCTTGCAACGGAAAAGGGGTGCAGCTCGATTGCGGAGTTCTGCGCATCTCGCGACGCTATCCCCGATATCCTCGTGAATAACGCGGGCATTGCTGTTGCGGGGCGCACGGACCATGTCCCGCAGGATCATTGGGAAACCCTGATGCAGTTGAACCTGCTGGCGCCGATGCGGCTGTGTAGCCTGTTCATCCCGGCCATGATCGAGCGCGGCAGCGGCCACATCGTCAACATCTCGTCGCTCGCGGGCTGGATCGGGGCGCGGGGCCTGTCCTCGTATTGCGCATCGAAGTTCGGCCTGCGCGGCTTCGGCGAGTCGCTCGCCTACGAGCTGAAGGACACGGGCGTGCAGGTGACCAACATCTACCCGAGCTTCAGTCGCACTCCGATTCTCGACTCGCCGCAGTACGGCTACGACGAACCGCGCGTGGTGCCCGAGTCCCTGATCTCGGAACCTGCCGACGTGGTCGCGCGCGTGATCAAGGGTGTGCGCCGCAATCGCCTGCATGTCTTCCCGGACAGGCACGCACCGGTCATTCATTACATCGCCCGGTTCATACCCTGGCTCGTGCCGATGCTCGACCGGCGGCTCGACGCCAGATCGGTCGAGGCAGGCAAGCGGGCGGGCTAGGCTGCTTTGCCTTATCCTGTGGCCTGGAAGTACTCGAGGAGCACCCATGGAACTCCGTTTTTCCACCTGGCAGGAGGTGGATGCCTACCTGCAGGACAGCAAGACCATCATTCAGCCGATCGGCTCCACGGAACAGCACGGCCCCAACGGGCTGATCGGCACCGACGCACTGTGCCCCGAGTCGCTGGCCGTCGCCCTCGGGGAAAAGACCGGCGCGCTGGTCGCGCCAACGATCGCCGTCGGCATGGCGCAGCATCACCTCGGTTTCGCGGGCTCGGTCACGCTGCGCCCTTCGACCCTGATCGCCGTGATCCAGGACACTGTCAACTCGCTGATCCGGCACGGCTTCGAGCGCTTCTACTTCCTGAACGGGCACGGCGGCAACGTGGCCACCGTGAACGCAGCCTTTGCCGAGATCTACGCGCAATCGAGCATGGCAATGACCGCGGCGGATCGGTCACAAGTGCGCTGCAAGCTCGTCAACTGGTGGCAGGCCGAGGGCGTCATGGCGCTGAGCGAGGAACTGTTTGGCGAGGCGGAGGGCAGCCACGCGACGTGTGGCGAGGTATCGCTGACGCAGTACGTCTACCCGCACAGCATCAAGTCGGCCGAGATGGACCCGCCGATCGCACCGACCGGTCCCTTCTACGACGCTGCCGACTACCGGCGCCGATTCCCGGATGGGCGCATCGGCTCCAACCCGTCGCTGGCAAGTCCCGAGGCGGGTGAGAAACTCTTCAAAAAGGCCCTGGCCGGGCTCGAGAAAGACTACCGGGCGTTTAGCGCGTAAGCCGTGTCACGCACTCTCGTCGCGCATCCTCTGCTTGCGACGAACCGCTTGCTTGCAGCGACGATCGGGGTGGCACCCGGTCCCCGGGTGGTCTAGCCTGTCAGGCACGCCGGGGAGTATTACTGTGATTAATCGTCGCGACTTCATCCGCCTGGGCGCTGTCAGCAGCCTGGGGCTCGTGATCGGAATTCCTAAACTGGGGCGCGCGGCCGACGCGGTATCAGAGCTTCACCCGCTGATCCGCATTGGTGAAGACGGTGTTATTACCCTGTATGCCCAGAATCCCGAGATGGGCCAGGGTGTGAAAACGGCGCTGCCGATGATCATCGCCGAGGAACTCGATGTTGGCTGGGACACGGTACGCGTCGAGCAGGCCGACTGGGATCCGCGCCTCGACAACCAGTTCTCGGGCGGCAGCCTGAGCATCCGGCTCAATTACGCGGCAATGCGCCAGGCGGGCGCGACGGCGAGGGCGATGCTGCTGGGCGCGGCATCACACAGGTTGAACGCACCAGCGACAGATCTCGCCACACGCAATGGTTACGTCGTCGATGACGCGACAGGTACACGGCTCGGCTACGGCGAACTCGCCACTAAGGCGGCATCCCTGCCGGTGCCGGCGGATCCGCCGCTGAAAAGCGAGGACGACTTCACGCTGGTCGGCACGTCAGTGCCCGATGTCGATCTCGAGCCCATGCTGACGGGGGCGCAGCAGTACAGCTTCGACCTGCAGCTGCCGGGCATGCTCTATGCCGTCGTCAAACGCTGCCCCCATGGTGATGGCCAGCCGGTCTCGTTCGATGCGACCGCCGCGAAATCCGTTCCGGGCGTTGTCGACTTTCATATGCTGAAAAACGTCGACCACGGCGGCCGGATCATCCTCCCGAACTGCCCGAACTTCGTGTCGGGCGTGGCCGTGCTCGCGACAAGCACCTGGGCAGCGCTCGAGGGCGCACGCAAGCTCGAGGTCGAGTGGCAGATGCCGGATGATGGCGACGACATCGATGAACTGATGCAACAGTTTGAACAGGGCCTCGACGACGAGGCGCTCGAGGTGCGGCGCGACGGTGACGCGGTCGCCGCCGATACCGACATCGATGTCGTCTACGAGCTGCCTTATCTCGCCCACATACCGATGGAGCCGATGAACTGCACGGCGCGCGTGGACGGGGACGCGGCCGAAGTCTGGGCGCCGACGCAGAACCCGCCGATGGCGGCCGAGGCCGTCGCCACGGTGCTGCGTATCCCGCAGGACAATGTCACGATTCACGTGATGCGCTCGGGTGGCGCCTTCGGCCGGCGCTACTACGCCGACTTCATTACCGACACGGTGCTGCTCGCGAGGCAGTTCCGGCGTCCGGTCAAGGTCGTCTGGCCGCGCGAAGACGATGTTCGCCACGATTACTTCCGCCCGGGCAACGTGCAGCGTGTGCGAGCCTCGGTGCGGGACGGGCGCATCAGCGACTGGCACCAGAAGGTCGTGAGTCATCCCCGGGAGATCTACCTCGAGCGCGACGGTTCGCCCGCCGAGATCTACAACTTCGAGTTCCCGGCCGGGTTTGTCGCCAACCTGCTGTTCGAGTACGTCGCGGTGCCGGCGCGAATCCCGCTCGGGCAATGGCGGGCGACCGAGCACTCGGGCAACGTCTTCGTCGTTTCGAGCGCCATCGATGAACTCGCCCATGCACATGGCATCGACACGCTGGCGTTATGGCTCGCACTGATCGGCGACGAGCAGTACGTGCAGGTGCGCGAGGACTTCAGGTTCGACGCGTCCCGGCTACGGCGTGTCGTCGAACTCGCCGCCGGGAAATCGGGCTGGGGCACGCCGTTGCCGGAGGGCAGGGGTCGCGGCATCGCGGCGAGCTACAACCAGGGGGCCTGGGTGGCCGAAGTTGCCGAGGTCACGGTCGACAACAACAACGTCGTCGTCGACAGGATCACGTGCGCGGTGGACTGCGGTCGCGTCATCAACCCGC
Source organism: Woeseiaceae bacterium (assembly GCA_011772865.1). Taxonomy (GTDB): domain Bacteria; phylum Pseudomonadota; class Gammaproteobacteria; order Steroidobacterales; family Woeseiaceae; genus UBA1847. The sequence continues at coordinate 97,995 of WVYQ01000046.1, forward strand.
AGGGTGCGCGCAACCAGGTCGAAGGGGGCATCGTCGAGGGGCTGTCGACTGCATTGCACGGCAGGATCACGGTCCGCGACGGCATCGTCCAGGAAAGCAATTTCCACGACTACCGGTTCTGCCGCATGCGAGAGATCCCGGAGATCGACGTTTACTTCGCCGATAGCGCCGATGCGCCGCGCGGCCTTGGCGAAGGGCCTTTGCCGCCCGTTGCGCCTGCCGTCACGAATGCCATCTTTGCGGCGACGGGCAAGCGCGTCCGCGAGCTACCGATACGGTTGAGCTGATTCTCACCTGGATGGAACAGGTACCGGCGTATCAGCCGAGCTTTGCCTTGATCGCGGCGACCTCGGCTTCGAGCTGACTGACGCGCTCGGCCAACTCCGCATCGCCGTGCCGTTCGCGGGAACTCTCCGACCGGGTTTCGCGAGCCTGGCTGGCATGGGCCTCGACATCGACCGGCCCTGAGAACAGGTGCATGTACTCCGAGTCCTTGCGGCCCGGCGTTCGCGGCAGCTTGACGACAAGTGGATCCGGCTCGCGTTCGACCAGGCCCGCAAGGACCTGGACTACATCGGCGTTGTCGTCGAAGCTGTACAGGCGACCGCTACGCGAGCGGAGTTCGCCCGGTGTTTGCGGCCCGCGCAGCAATAGCAGGCAGACGACGGCAAGTTCGGCGTCACTGAACTGCAGGTTGCTGTAGCGCGTGTTGCAGAACCGCTGCACGTATTTCTCGACGCGGCTCTTGAAATTTTCGTCGGTCCGCACGAGGTGCTTTGCCTCGAGTTCGCGAATGGCGTGCTGCACCTCGCCCTGCGTCAGCGACATGACGGGATTGCGCGATGACTTCTGGTTGCAGGCGTTCGTCAGGGCGTTCAGCGTCAGCGGATACTGATCGGGTGTGACGACGGATTTTTCGATGAGGCAGCCGATAACCCGGGCCTCTATGTCGTTGAGTTGGGTGAGCAAGACCAAATCTCCGCAGGCGACGATGTAAGATGACGCAATTCTAGCCGATGGCGAAGAACCCCATGACCAATTCCGCGAACCCGACAGCCTGAGATACGATGATTTGTCCCAAATGCCGGAGCGACATGGAAGCCTTCGTCTACGAGGGCGTCGAGGTCGATCGCTGCAAGTCGTGCCAGGGCATCTGGTTTGACGCAGGAGAAAGTGATTGGCTGCGACATGAGGAGGCGGCGGCAGCCATCGATACCGGCGATCCTTCAACGGGCGTGCAAACGAACATGATCGACCGCTACCGATGTCCGCGCTGCGATGGCGGTATGTTGCGCAGGGTCGACCCGAAGCAACTACACATCCAGTACGAGGAATGCACTTCCTGCAGGGGCTCGTTCTTCGATGCGGGTGAGTTCGCGCAACTAATGCGGCTGCGCAGCTAATATCCGCGGGCCAGACTCCCCTGATGCAGTTTTCGCCGCTGCACCGCGCGGCTTCGTCGGGCTCGCAATAGCGACGAGCGGGCGAAGTTACCGACCAAATTTTTCGCCAAAAAAGTCGCCTTCGTTCCAGGTCGGACGGGCATCATCATTGGCGATCGCGAAGCCGATTCGGACATTCGCGCGGGCAAATCGTTCTGCCGAGGGCCAGTCGATCGGCCGTGTGAGGTCGTCGCTCGGCTGATGGTAGTGGGTCTGCAGGAAATCGCGCCACACGGGCTGGCCGTCAATGTCGGGGTCGGACGACGTAAATCCGGGCACGAGGAAAACGGCAGGGACGCCCTGTTTGACGAAGGAATACTGGTCGCTGCGAATGAAGATGACTTCTTCGGGCATCGGGTCCGGCGTAAGGTCAAAATCCTCCGCGGCAATCGCCTCGCTGATCACGCCCTCGAGGGATGAATGTTCGGCGCCAAACGCGATGATGTCGGCGAGCGGAAACAGGAATAACGGCATATCGAGATTGACGTTCGCCACGATCGCGTCGCCGGGCAGGGTCGGATAGTGGGCGTAGTAGTCGGATCCGACCAGTCCGCGTTCTTCGCCTGTGAGTGCGATGAAAACGATCGAACGCCTGGGCGGCTCGGGCATCGCAGCGAACGCACGCGCCGTCTCGATGAGCTGCGAAGAGCCCATCGCGTTGTCGTACATGCCGTTGTAAATCGTGTCGCCGTCAACCGGCACGCCCAAACCGACATGGTCGAGGTGCGCGGTATAGATAACGTACTCGTCGGCGAGTTCGGGATCGCTGCCACGAAGAATGCCGATAACATTCGGGCTGGTGATCGACTCATGGTTCGTCTTTCTCGCGAGCGTGACTTCAACACCGAGTGGCGTCGACATCGGCGTTCCAGCATCGGCGGCGTCGAGTGCGTCCTCGAACGTAATAGGCGAACGACTGAACAGCTGTTCGGCCGGCGGCACGTTGATCAGCGCGCCGCCCTCGAGTTCGGGGAAATAGTTGGCCACATCACCCGACAGGTTGATCCACGACATGCCCGGGCGAACGCCCGCATTCTCCGATACCCGTTTCCACGTATAGCGTTTCTGGTCGGTTCGTGACCGCAGCCCGATAAAGCCGATGGCGCCGCGACGCACGGCTTCTTCTGCTTTCGTCAGCCCCGACGAGTAGTACGCGCGCTCATTGTGCGGGAAAGAATCCGGCGCGCCGCCGAAGACAGCGATAATTTTCCCTGCGACGTCGATGCCGTCGTAATCCGAATAGTTCATGTCGGGCGCATGCACGCCGAAACCGGCAAACACCACCTCCGCGGTGACTGCCGTCTCCGGCCGGACGACATCGCCGGCCATGACGAAATCTTCCTGCCAACGCTGCGCCATCTGCTCTCCGTCGCGGTGGAACACGACTTTTGCCGAGTCCACGTCTATCCGCTGCGCGAGCATCGGTACCGCCTGGAACCAGGTGCCATCTTCACCGCCGGCCTCGAGCCCGATTTCCTCGAACTGTCGGGCGACATAGGCCGCCGCCTCGTCGTACTCGGGCGTGCCTGTCATCCGTCCTTGCATGTCGTCACCGGCAAGAAAGACAAGATGAGACTCGATTCGGTCCCGGCTTATTGCCGCCAGGCCCAGGTCAAGCGCGGTGTCTGCCGCGGACTCCGGCGGTTGCGGTGCGGCCGTGTCGGCCACGTCTTCGGATTTGCCACACGCGGTCAGCACCAGGCCGGCCGCCACGACAGCCAGGAATCTGGTCGGTCTGGTCATGATTGGTCTGCAGTGATGTCGGGGCCGAGCATCATACCAGCCCATCGCACAATAGTGTCGTCGCGGTCTGAAGATAAAACCGGCGACGCTATTTCAGGTCACTGCGAGCGGCCTTGATCAGGTCGTAGGCCGAGTTGATCTCGCGCGAGCGTTCCTCGGCGACGGCGCGCATGCTCTCCGGCAGACCGCGGGCGGCCAGCTTGTCGGGGTGGTTCTGGCTGATGAGCTTGCGGTAGGCGCGCTTGATCTCGGCCGCGCTGTTATCCGGCGTTACCCCGAGTGCGGCGTAGGCATCGGCCAGCCGGTCCTTTGGCGGCGGCGCGCCGGCCGCTGACGGGCCGCCGGTTGCGGCGCGCAGCAGCGCCTCGAGCCGCGACACGTCGACCTCGTGCAGGCCCAGCCGGCGTGCGACGCGCACCATCATCGTGTGCTCGGCCGGGTCGATACGCCCGTCGGCCGCCACGGCCATGATCTGCAGCTGCAAAAAGAGCTGCACGAGCGGGCCGCGACGGTGGCTTAATCGTGCGAAGTCGTCGACGGCGGCGTCGAGATTGAAATCGGCTTGCTTGCCTCGGGTGAAGGCGGCTTTAGCCTGCTCGCGCTGCTCGCTGTCGAGGTTCAACATCTCGAAAGCGCGTTCCACGGCCTTGATCTCGTCGCGGGTAACAACATTGTCGGCCTTGCACAGCGCACCCATGACGCTAAAGGTCGAGTCGATGAGCTGCGACTGCGCGACACGCAAACCACCAACGATCGACTGCCTGAGCGCAATGCCGGCACCGTAGCCGATAAGGCCGCCAATGATCGCGCCCGGCAGCGAACCGAAAAGCGCGCCGATGATGGCGCCGATGAGGATCAGGAACATAAGGTGAATAGTAGGGTGGTGCCGAGCCATTTGGAACAGCACCTGCCAGAGACGCCCGGCGGCAGTTTGGAGCTCTCCGTTACAACGGCGGCACCTGGGTGGAGTCAAAAAGCGCTACTGCAACTAAATGCAAGGCTTTGCCACAATGGCCGCATGTGCGGTGCTGCCGTTTGCTATAAACTGGTAGCTTGGGTGCCACGCAAACGTTCGTTCCTCAATGAGCGGTGTACCGCGATATGTCTACGCAGACGATTACGCCGGATGCACACGGAATCGCCGTCGTCGCCTTGATCGTGACGGCGCTGATCCTGTTTACGCGCGACAGGCTGCCGCTGGAATCCTCGAGTCTCGCCGTAATTGTCCTGCTGCTTGTCGGATTTCATTTCTTTACTTACGACGTAGACGGAGTACCGGTCGACCCGGCACAGTTCCTGCTCGGCTTCGGCAATGAGGCATTGGTCGCGATTTGCTCGCTGATCGTGATTGGTAAAGCCCTCGAGACCACGGGCGCACTGCAGCCGGTGGCCGTATTTGCAGCCTGGCTGTGGTCGAAACGGCCAAAAGCAGCGCTGCTGCTCATGCTGGTCGCCGTGTTTGTTATGAGTGCGTTCGTTAACGACACGCCAATCGTCGTACTGATGATTCCGATTCTCGTCGGTATCGCTTTGCGAGCCAAGCTTTCGGTATCAGGTTTCATGTTGCCGATGGGGCTCGCAACCATTATTGGCGGTATGACGACAACCATCGGTACTTCGACGAACCTGCTGGTCGTCGGGATTACGCGAGATCTTGGCATCGCCGATATCGCAATGTTCGACATCACGCTCCCGGCAGTAATAGTGGGCGCGGTCGGGCTGCTTTATATATGGCTGGTTGTGCCGCGCTTACTGCCGGATCGGGCCATGCCGATGATTGATACCCAGCCGCGCCTGTTCGATGCCCAGCTCACCATTCGCGAGGATGGATTTGCCGTGGGCAAGACCTTGAAGGAAGTGTTGGACAAAACGCAACGCGAAATGCGCGTTGACCAAATTCGGCGAGGTGAAACCTTGCTGCTGGCGAAAATGCCTTCGGTCGTACTACAGGCCGGCGATCGTCTGTGCGTCAAAGACACGCCGAAGAATCTGAAACACTTCGAGACGGAAATCGGGGCCACACTTTTCGACTCTGCGGATGAGCCGGGTTCAGAATTGCCGAAAGAGAGCGAGCAGCAGCTGGCCGAAATCGTCATCACCGCCGGCTCGCCCCTGCATCGTCGGAGAATGTCGGACGATGCCCTGGGTTCTTCTCTGGGTTTGATTCTGCTGGCGGTGCATAGGGCGAGATTGCCGCGCCAGCGCACGGCGCCGGTTCCGGGTTCGGTACGCCTGCGTGCCGGTGACGTTGTGTTGGTGCAGGGCACGCACAAGGCACTGGATGCCCTGAAATCCGATCGCAAGATGCTGGTTGTTGATGGCACGACCGACCTTCCCAGGCGACATCGTGCCAAGCGGGCGCTATTCGTGCTGGCGCTGGTGATCGGGACTGCAGCGACCGGCCTGCTGCCGATTTCGGTCTCGGCGTTTATCGGCGTGGGCCTGATGATCGTTTCCGGATGCCTTGACTGGCGTGACGTCGGTCGATCTCTCCCGGTCGCCATTATCCTGCTGATCGTCGCGAGCCTGGCAATGGGCAAGGCGCTGATTGTGACCGGCATGGCGGAATATCTCGCGGCTGGTTTTGTCAACGCTGCGCAAGGCTTGCCGATACCGGCAATTTTGAGTGCATTCATCCTTATCATGGCAGTGCTGACCAACATCGTATCCAACAATGCAGCAGCTGTTATCGGCACTCCGATCGCAATTGCAGCCGCGCAACAATTGCAGGTCGATCCACTGCCGTTTGTCCTCGCGGTTCTATTTGGCGCGAACATGAGTTTTGCCACGCCTTTTGGCTACCAGACAAACCTGTTGATCCTGAGCACGGGCGGTTATCGTTTTGCCGACTTTCTCAAGGCGGGCGTGCCGTTAATTCTGATTTTGTGGGCTGGCTTCTCTATCGTACTACCGGTGGTGTACGGTCTTTAGTCACCATATTCGTTATGTCTGACAGGTGCCCCGAAGAGCTGCGTGTCGGCGATTGATTCGAGGCCCGCTCGGTCGACAGACACAGGGGATGGCGTCACTGAAGTGTAGTCCGCAGTACAGGAAATTCTATCGCGACACGGTAACCTGCTGCTTCTGCGCCGTGTCACGCGCAGAGTCTTCGACGTGGTTGGGGCGGCTACCAGCGAACCCGGCCCTGCAAGTAGTAATAAGGGCCCTGCCAGTCCATGAGCGAGCTCCTGAAGACGACGAACCCGCAGCAGGCACCAAATTCTGCAGGATCGGGCTGTTCGTCGAACACGTTGTTGCCGCCTAACGTCAGACCGTAACGGTCGTCAACAGACTTCCAGTTCAGCGTTACGTCGGTCTGCACCAGCGCACTAAACTCTTGTATCTGGCTCGGGTTGCGAGAGTTCATAACCTCGTAACCGCCGAAATAATTGCCGCGCAACAGTAGCGACCAGTTGTCACCCCAGGAATGTCTGATATCGAATATCGCCCTCGGCCGTGGCGAACCTCGTTCGAGGTCGAATACGCCCTCATCGCTCAGGAAGAATCCACCAGGTCGCGGCGTTCTGCGGGTAACCGTCGTCTCGTTCCAATTGGCACTGAGCGCCAGATCCGTTACGCCGGCCGCCCACTCCTTGGTATACGTTACGACCAGGTCCACGCCCTCGGTCTTCGTGTCGATGTCGTTCGTGAAGAATCTGACGATCTCGATAGATGCGGCGCCCGGTACTCCGGTCGCAACGAGTATAGCGCGTTCCGTCGGGCCGACCTGGAAGTCACTCGACATAAAAAAACGGTCATCGACATCGATACGGTAATAGTCAAGCGTTATCGACAACCGCTCAGAAGGTCTCGAAGTCAGGCCGATAGTCCATTGTCGGGACGTTTCCGCATCGAGTGGCACCGCGCCGAATACCTGCGCCGCCGGATGATCCTGGGGGAAGACCCCGACGAGCAACGGATCGCCGGCAATCTGGCCGGGGCGTCCCGATACATTGATGGTCGCAATCTGGCCGGGGGTTGGGGCGCGGAACCCTGTACCCGCCGAGCCGCGAACCGCGAATTTATCCGTGAACTCGTACCGGCCCGCCAGCCGCCAGCTAAAGTTATCGCCGAAATCGGAGAATTTTTCGTAGCGACCTGCACCGGTGATGAGCAACCTGGCCGTAATATCCAGCTCGAGATCAGCATACGCAGCCCAGCTGTTACGGTCGTAGTCGAATACAGAGAAGGGCCCGTAGCCGGGAAAAGCCTGCGACCCGACCGACATGACATTGTTGATCGGGTCCCGTGCCGGGCACGGCGTGCCTACACTTTCGAGTCCGGGGACACGGCACTCGATAATTCCGCCGTTCTCGCCATTTGCCGCTTCCTCAGCCGAGGTCTCGAGGTCCCAAGGGTCTGCGACGTTGTATGGACCTGCCGCATGGGAGTCGGGGTCGCCGAATTCACTTTCATATTGTTCTTCGCGCAATTCGAACCCAAACGCCAGGAACGCATTGTCGGCAAAGCCGACTTCGAGCGGCCTGGTGAAGTCGGCCGTAAACCCGGTCTCCGTCGATATCAGATTGCCGGCATGAAACGTTGTCGGCGATGCCGGGCCAAGGGACGGGTTCCAGGTATTCTTTATGTCGTAGCGTATCTCGCTGCTGCCATAACGACCGCCAAAGTCGTAACTCAGGCCATTCGACCATTGCCCTTTAACGCCGCCCGTCACGCCCTGATCGATCACGTTACCGAAGAACCTCGGCGTGAACCCGGCGGGAAACACGTCGCGCGGGTCCCACATCGATCCGTCAGGCGTCCTGACGATGGCGAGGGCGGAGGTGCCAACACGCCGATGGCCTGAATTCCGGTCTGCATTGCTGTCGGAATAGTTGGCCCAGCCGTAAAGCGACATCGAGCCGGACAAGTCGTATCCGGCATTGATCACGGCATGGAACGCGTCGCGGTTGGGCCGGCCCCATACCTGCAGGAGTTCGCTTTTGCTTATCTCGGCAAACCTGAGGTTGTCGGCAAAACGCGTATCGATATCGTCCGGAATACCGTCGCTACCGCGGAAAATCGACACGAGCTGGCCGCCGCTGTATATCTCGGTGGCGGCATCGGGCCCGAAGCGTTGCTGGTCCGGCGTGTTCGGATCGCCATCGTGATCGAAAACACCTGACACGAGAGCAGCCTCGGCAGGTGTCAGCCCTGACTGTGCGATAGTGCGGTCATATTCCACGCCTCGCGACGTAGCCTCGGCATCATTCCATTCGGCACTAATATTTACAAAACCCTTGTCACCCAGGGGTAGACCGACATTACCGGCGATGATTATGGCGTTCTCGCCGCCAATCTCGAACTCGCCATACTGCGCGCGCAGTTCAATTCCCCCGGGTGTATCTTTGAGATTGAAGTTCAGTACACCGGCAATGGCATCGGAGCCGTACATTGCAGATGCGCCGTCGCGGAGGACTTCCACATTCTGCAGGGCGATGCCTGGGATAGCAGCCAGGTCGGGGCCATGGGTACCGAAGTTGCCGAGCTGGACCAGTGCAGACCTGTGCCGTCGCTTGCCATTGACGAGCACCAGCGACTTGTCGGAGTCCAGCCCTCGCAACTGGAATGGCCGGACGAATGAAGCTCCGTCGCCGAGCGGCCATCGTGCCACGTTCAGGGATGGCACGAGTTTATTAAGAACGTCCAGCAGTTCCGGCGACGAAACGCTGTGAATATCGCGGTCGTCGAATACGTCGATCGGCACCGGGGTCTCGGTTGCCGCGCGGTCCTGGCGGCGGGTGCCGACGACGATGATTTCCTCGAGCGCGTCGCGAGCCGACGTGTCCTGCGCAAGTGCGGGGCCACCCAAAGGTGTCAGGCCTATGATGGCCATCGACAGGCCGGGCAAGGCGTATTGTCGCGGAAGTACCTGCATGAGCTCCCCCTGACCTTATTATGCCGACCTAGCTGTCTGATTTCATTGAGATAAGGGCTAAAAGCACTCGAAGCTGTCGTTTTGCAGTGGCCGACACAGGTCGGGCCAGCCGTATTCGCGATAAATCCGGTCGAGTCCCATGTCGATGAGCATCTGCCGAAATTCGGGCTTTTTACGCATGTCGCTGAAGAACGGGTGCCACACGCGGTGGAAGCGGCCGAACGCGACCTCGAATTCTTCCGCGAGGACCTCGAGCGCGAAGTCCGGGTCACCGAAATGCGCCGCGATACTTGCCGTGATGATCCGGCCCTCGCCCGTAAGATTCACCGTTTCGGCGTAGCGACTCTTCAGGGTCTCGAGCAGGCGTGCGGGCGGTGCGTCAAATGCGTCGATAACCGGGGACAGCAAGGGCGCGTCGACCGGCGCAGCATTCGCATAGTCTCTCAGTAATTCTCCGGCTGCAGCATTGTCCTTCTCGGCAAGCGCGATGAAGAAGTGACGCTTGATGATGCTGGGCTCGTCCCGGGCAGGGAAACTGCTCGAGATTTCGAGAATCTCCCGCGCCTTGTCATACCGGCGGTTCTGGATATACAGCTCCGCCAGCGTCTGTGCGCGAAAATAGGCCAATGGCTCGATCTGGCGTCGAAGTTCGGCCCCGCGAATGCCTTCGCGGATGTGGCCGAGACGATGGAAGAAGCCGTTTCGCGACATCTGGATTGTTATATCGCCTGGCGCCAGCTCCGCCGCTGTGTTTGCCGCATCGAACGCTGCGGGAAAGTCGCCCAGTACGCGATTGAACGCGGCGAGACGCGCATAGGCCTCCGCAAGCGTCGGATCCAGCTCGATAGCCCGCATGACCAGGTCGCGACCGCGTTCAACATGCCGCTGTGTATCCGCGGGTGCTGTTTTGTCGGTCTGCAGACCCACCGAGACGCCACTGGCGAGCCATGCCTGGGCATATTCGGGGTCAATCTCGGTTGCCCTTCGATAATGCGGTTCCGCATAAGCAGGGCCCAGTCTTGCCATGGCATCGCGCCCTTCGAGGAGAGCATCGTACGCCTGGATGTTGTCGGTACCGGTGCCGGGTAGATGGTTTCGCCCATCGACATCGAGTGCAATGCTCAGCGCGGCTGCAACGGCTTTGGCGATTTCTTCCTGGACGTAAAAGATATTCCCGTATGTCTCGTCGAATGACCGGGACCAGACTTGTCGCTCAGCGCCTTCACGAATCTCGACGAGCTGCGCCGTAACGCGCAGCTGCTCGTCATCCTTGCGCACGCTGCCCTCGAGCAAGTACTCCACGCCGAGCTTGCTTGCGATAGCAGCCGAGGTTTCGGTCGTGCCTTTGAAGGTGAAAGACGATCGTCGACTCGCGACGTTGAGTTCTTCGAGCTTGCCGAGCTGGTTCAACAATTCTTCCGCGATGCCATCGGCAATGTACTCGTGGTCCCTGTCCGCGCTCAGATCGGTGAACGGGAGGACGGCGATCGATTTGTTGGTCTGGTAGGCCGCGATTGCGCTGGACAGAATTTCAATTCGGATGTTCTTGGCGAACTCGAGTTCACGCTGCTTTTGTAATGCGAAGCGGTCAAAGGAGAAGAACGCGACGGCGACAGCAAGAATGATCATTACGATGCGGTCGAATCGCTTGACGGCCGTCACGTCGACCTTCGGCGACCGGTCGACCTCGGAGTCTTTCCTGAGACCTGCTGGCGTGAGTTCAAATACCCAGGTGAGGACCAGTGTCGGGATAAAGCCGACGGCGAAAATGATGACGACGATTCGCGCCGGTGTTTCGTCGTAACCAAACAACGGGAAAGTCGTGGCGGCTACCTGGATCAGTAGCCATGCCGTAACCGCGTAAGCCGTGCCAACACGGATAACATTCCGGCGTTTGAGTTCGGCGAAAAGCCCCATACGCCGCATCATAACTGCTTTTACGCAGTGTTGTGGAGTCAACGGCGATTAAAATCAATGACTTAGGCCAGTTCGCTTATCGTCGGATATCCGGACCCGGGCGTCACTCAGGTGCTGGTGGATTCCGCTCGGCCCGGCAATCGGCGCCAATAAAATGCCCGTCAATGGGGTCGCGATGAGCCCGCGACGCTGAGAACGAGTGACGTTCCCGTTGCTATCGCAATCTTCGCCGCTGGGTTATCCTTGCCCAACAAGAATAACAGGGGCAACAGATGAACCCAGGATCGGCCACGCATGGCTGATGTTTTCGTATCCTATGCTCGCAGCGACAAGTCCCGTGTCGCGCCGCTGGTGAAGGCCATTCTCGCAAAAGGATGGACGGTCTGGTGGGATCCCGAAATTACGCCGGGCCAGGAATTCGATGACCAGATCGATGCCGAGATTGATGCCGCCAAGGCGGTGGTGGTCGTCTGGACACCGACGTCGGTTGCGTCACGATGGGTGCGGGGCGAGGCACGTGAAGGCGCCGACCGCGGCATCCTGGTGCCGGTCCGATTCGACAATGCGCGTCTGCCCATGGACGTGCGCGCTATCCACACGATCGATCTCGACAGCTGGGGCGAAGATCCCTCGAGTCCGCCAGTGCAGGAGTTGCTGGACGCGCTGGGCGGCATGATTGCGCGCGCCCCGGCACAGGCCGGGAGCCCGGCGGGCGGCGCGGCGTCGCCCGAGGAAAAGGAAGGGCCGCTCTTCAAAATTTGCGTGCTGCCTTTTGTCAACATGAGCGGCGACCCGGAGCAGGAGTATTTCAGCGACGGCATCACCGAAGACGTGATCACGGACCTGAGCAAGGTCTCGGCATTGGGCATCACTTCGCGAAACAGCGCGTTCATGTACAAGGGTGAGCATGTCGACATTCCGAAAGTGGCCAGCGATCTCAATGTGAGTCACGTATTGGAAGGCAGCGTCCGCAAGGCCGGTGGACGCGTTCGCATCAGTGCCCAGCTGGTCGATGCCAGCACCAACAACCACATCTGGGCAGAGCGCTATGATCGCGACTCGAGCGATATCTTCGCGCTGCAGGACGAGATTTCGGAAGCTATCGTCAAGGCGCTGAGGCTCAGGTTGCTGCCGGAAGAAAAGGAAGCCATCGAGCGGCGCAGCACCGGCAACGCAGAGGCCCACAACTTTTACCTGATGGCTCGGCAAGCTTACGTCAACAGCAACGACATTGACCCGCGCGCTTCCGAAGCCATCATCCGACTTTGCAAACGGGCTATCGAGATCGATCCGGAGTATGCGCTGGCCTGGACGCTGATGGCGATCGGGTACCGGCGGTTGCGCGAGGCTCACGGTGGTACGTCGGACGAGGGGATGGCCTCCGTTGATCGTGCGCTGGAACTGAACCCCAACCTTGCCGAAGCGCATGCGATCAAGGCCCAGCTCCTGCTGGGCGACGGTGAGGCCGAAGAGGCAGCGAAAGAGGTCGCCATTGCGCTCGAGGCCGATCCCGAGTCTTACGAAGTCAATCGTTCGGCAGGCCGCCTGAACTACCAGCTTCACGAATACGCCGAGGCAGCGCGCTACTATGAAAAAGCGGCCGCCCTGATGCAAACGGATCTCAACTCCTCCTCGATCCTGATCAGCATATACACGGCGCTGGGCGATTCTGCCGGCGCCCGCCGCGCCGGAGAGATGACGCTCGAACGCACCGAGGCCGTCCTCGAACACGACCCGAACAACTCCATGGTTGCGGGCTACAGCGCTTATGCGCTGGCAGCGCTCGGGGAGGGCGATCGCGCAAAGGCTCGCATGGAACGCGCGCTGTTGATCGACCCCGACAACCTCAACATGCGTTACAACTTCGGCTGCGCCTTGTGTGTATATCTGCAGGACAAGGAAGCAGCGCTGGAAATGATGGGCCCGGTCTACGAAACGATTACCGAAACCTTCCTGCCCTATGCGAAGGCGGACCCGGACCTCGAGCTGCTGCGCGACGAACCGCGCTATATCGCCATGGTCGAAGCAGCCGAAGCGCGGCTGGCGAAAGAAAAATAGGCAGGAGCCAATTCCCTGGCTGTTGGAGGCATACGTCGTGCCAAAACCAATTTTTGAGTTGACCATTACATGCCTGCTGGGGCTGGCGCTCGTATCCTGCTCCCCGGAGACGACTGAAGCGCCAGCCGAAACGACCGACAGCGCCGAGGCGGCAGTAATGGCGACAGCCGATACCTATATAGAGGCGTGGTTCGAGCATTTTCCGGAGATGGCGACGTTTTACCGGATCGAGGGCAAATCCCACGATCGCCTGACCGACAACACGCCCGAAGGTCGCGCAGCGTGGCAGGCGGTGGAGGACCAGCTGCTTGCCGATCTTGCGTCCGTGGATCCTGATCTGCTGGAAGGGTCGGATGCCTGGCTGCCTTACGGCATTTTGCTCGAGAGCCTCGAGGCATCGCGCGATTCCCGGGTATGCGAAACCCACGGCTGGAATATCGACCAGGTGTGGGGCTGGCAGATCTGGCTCGGTGAGCTGGCGACCGCACAGCCGGCGTCGACAGACGAGGAGACGGCATGGGCGTTGGCCCGCTGGCAGCGGATTCCTGCGTATATCGACAACGAAATCGACAACCTCAGGGACGGACTGGGAGCCGGGTACAGCGCACCGCAGCGCAATGTCAGCCTGGTCGTCGAACAGATCGACAGCCTGCTTGGCATGAATTCGAGCGAATCCCCGCTATATGCCCCGGCCGTCACGGCAGAAGACGACGCATTCAGCGAAGCGCTGGCGCAGTTGATTGAGGATGACATCTACCCGGCCATGCAGCGTTATCGCGACTTTCTCGTCGACGAGTACCACGACCGTGCGCGCACGGAAATTGCTGTTGCGGCCTTGCCGAACGGCGCAGCCTGCTACGTGGCGCAACTGCGGACATACACCACCTTGCCCTATGAGCCCGAAGAGATGTTCGAGGCCGGCAAGGAGGCTGTTGCCCTTCGGGAAGAGCAGATCACGGTTGTGGGCGAACGCGTCTTCGAAACCGGCGATCTGGCTGAAATACGAACACGCATGAACGATGACGAGTCGAATCGGTTCGAGTCGCGAGAGGAAGTGCTCGAGTACACGACTGCTGCCGTGAATCGGGCGCGCGAGGCAACGCCGCTGTGGTTCGGGAAAGTGCCCGAGGCCGACGTCGTCATCAAGCCCGTGCCCGAATACCAGGAGCAGAGTTCCACGTCCCGGTACGTCCCCGCATCCGATGACGGGGCGCTGCCCGGCACGTACTTTATCAACCTGTTCCAGCCCGAAGAACAGACTCGCGGTTCCGTGGAAAGCCTGTCCTTCCATGAAGCGTATCCGGGCCATCACCTGCAGATAGCGCTGGCGCAGGAACGCAGTGCTGCTCACCCGGTCACGCGCTATATCGGCAACTCGGGCTTCATCGAGGGCTGGGCGAGGTACACCGAAACGCTCGCGAACGAGATGGGCCTGTACTCCTCGGATCGCAATACCCTGGAAATGCTGTCGGGGCTGCCGACCGGCATGGTCGTCGACCCGGGCATTCATGCCATGGGGTGGAGCCGGGACGAGGCGATCGAGTACACGCTGAGCAAGCAGACTCACTGGACCCCGGAAGCGGCGGCCACCTACGTGGACCGGATCGTCGTCTGGCCGGGCCAGATGACGACCTACGGCGCCGGCGAGCTGGAGTTTATCCGCCTGCGCCGCCAGGCTGAGGCCACACTGGGTGACGATTTCGATATCCGCGAGTTTCACGACCAGGCGCTGGGCAACGGCTCGGTGACCCTGATCATGCTGCGGAGCCAGATCAACGACTGGCTGAACAGGTACGAGCCGGGAGACTGAATCTCCGCGTGTCAGGAGGCGTTGCTGCGTAGCCTCGCCATCAAAGCCTGGAACCGCGGCTCGCCTCGCAAGGGATCGAGATCCGGATCGTTGTCCATCCAGTCGGTGTCGTGGACTCCTCCGCGCTCCAGGCAATCCAGCGACTTCTCGATTTCACCGGCGCGCGCATAGAGACAGGCACCATTGTAGAGTGTGTCTTCGGAGTCCGGGTCGGCCTGCAGCGCGGCTTCCGCGAACTGCATTGCCTTGTCTCTGTCGCCCAGGTGATAGAAGGCGTTTGCGCCAAGCATCCAGGCACGGGCGTTTTCCGGGTGCTGTTCGACGTACAGGGCGGCCGTACGGGCACCGTCCTGCGCGGCCTGGAGCGCCCCGTCCGTGTCACCCAGGTGCTCGTAAACGCCGACGCTGACGTTAGGCGTCTGGAAGTCGTCCGGATCGATCTCGCGCGCCCGCTCCCAGAGTTCGATGACCCGCTCGAGCTTGCCTTGCTTGTACATGTAGCGGCCGAAATGGTAGTAGGCCTCGAAGTTGTCGGGATCGAGCTCGACGGCTTTCCTGAACGCCGCCTCGGCTTCCTTCCCGCGCGAACCGGCTGAGCAAACCACGATGCGGGCCACATAGCCGTCAGCGAGTTTCGGGCTCAGCGCGATGGCGCGACTGCTTGCCTCGTCGGCCGCATGCATGTCGGCGGCACCGGCACCGTAGAGCAGGACGCAGTAGGCGTGGCCCAGCGCCAGCCCGGCCCAGGCGCGGGCAAACTCCGGGTCGGCGATCGTGGCTTTCTCGAACATGCCGATGGCATTGCGGATGTTCTGGTGACCGAGACGGTTGAAGAAATTGCGGCCCCGCAGGAAGTACTCGTAGGCCTCGACGTCGTCCGTCGTAGGCGATGGCAGGGAGTCGGGCAGCAGCTTGACCTGCAGGACCCTGGCGATCTGCCGGGCGATGTCGTCCTGGATGGCGAACACGTCGTCGAGTTCGCGGTCGTAGGTCTGTGACCACAGGTGTGTGTCGGACGCGGCCTCGATGAGCTGCGCAGTAATTCGCAGGTTGTCGTCGGCTTTGCGCACACTGCCTTCGACGACGTAAGCCGTGCCAAGCCTCTCGGCCACGGTGTGGATGTCGGCGTTCGCGTTCTTCAGCGAGAAACTCGAGGTGCGCGAGCAAACGCGCAGGCCGGGCAGTTGCGCGAGGACGTTGAGCAACTCCTCGGTCAGGCCGTCCGAGAAATACTCCTGGTCCTTGCCCGGACTCATATCGGCGAACGGCAGTACGCCGACGGACTTGTCGTCGGCGCTCGCAGGGGCATTGTCCGTGTCGCGCCTGTCGCGGCGAATGCCGCCGGGCCCGGCCTCGTAGGCCCAGCTCAGTACCAGCGCGACCGGAAAGCCCACGATCAGGAAGGCCGCAACGAGCGTGACGGACCACTCCGGCAGCCCGAGGGCGGGGAACATGACGTCCGCGATCTGCATGACCAGCCAGCCGGCCACGAGATAGACGATCGCGACACGAAAGACCTTGCGGTCCTTGAGTTCTGTAAGGAATGCCTTCAAGCCCGGCCCCCGGTTTTTCGGCGATTATACGCGTTTGGGTGGCCGGTCTATGGCCGGGCCGCTGACCGATCCGTCTGGCGCCCGAGCGTCGGTGCGGGCACGCTTTCGTGCTTCCTGAAATACTCGATCATGAGGTCGCCTAGCGCGGCATGCTCGCTGATGATCGTCGTCTCGGTGAACACGTCGTAATGATCGCCGCCAAGGGCCAGGAACCGGGCCACCGCGACGTCGTACATTGCATCGGGATCGATCTCGCGGCCGTTGTGCTTTATCGATACGGCTCGCTGGTACTCGGGCTGCGACAGGTCGTAGACGAGTTCGAGCCCCGAGACCTGGAGTAGCCCTCGCAACTGTGTGAACGATTGCTCCAGTGCTTCGATCAATTGCGCCCCGGTCATGCGCGTGACGACCGTCGGGTCGACGAACGGGCTGATGTCGAGCGCGTCGCTGATCTCGACGTCACCAGCCGCCAGGTCGGCACGAATCGCGCCCGATCCGAGCAGCGCCATGTCGACACCGGTCATTTCGGCCATGATGTCCGTCATGAGGTTGCCGATCGTCGACTCGTCGAAGTACTTGCGGTTCATGCGCGACTCGGCGCGACCGACGACCTCGGTGATCGCGGGATGCGCGGCACGATACGCGGTGTACTTTCGCTCGATGACCGGGTCGGGCTCGAGCCTTCCCGCATCGACGGGTACGAGTTTGCCGTCGTAGCCCACGACCTGCCGGGTCTCGGCGTCGAGCGTCAGCTGGAGGAAGCCGAGGTAGAAGGCCTGGCCAAAGGTCTGCATGATCAGCGTGCCGTGTTTCGGGCTGACGACCGGCTCCCAGGTGCCGGCATCGGCATGGCCGCCGAAGAGCACGTCGACACCGGTGACCGTATCGGCAAGCGCAATGTCCTTGTCGATGTCGCGGTCGAGTCGCGGATCCGCCTCGGCATCGGTCTGCATCGGCGCCGTGTGGCCCTGGTGCGTCAGCAGCACGACGAGATCGACATCATCAGCGATCTCGTCGACCGAGCGCTGCGCGGCGACGGCCGGGGAGATGACGTCGAGTTCATCGATGTGGTCCTTTGCGATCGCAGTCGCTGCCGCGTCCTGGCCGAGTGTGCCAATGACGCCGATGCGAACGCCGCCGCGCTCGATGATTGCGTGCGGCTGGGAGTAGGGGTGTTTCGTGTCCTTGTAGAACAGGTTGGCGCCAAGCACGGGGAACGCGGCGCGGTTCTTCTGCCATTCGAGCACGGTCTCGTTGTAATCGAACTCGTGATTGCCGATGGCCATCGCGTCATAGCCCATCGTGATCATGAACTCGAACATCAGTTCACCATCGGTCACCTGCGACAATGCGCCCGTGAAGATATCGCCCGAGTCGAACAGGAACACGTTCGGTTCATCGCGGCGGATCTCTTTGATCAATGTCGCCAGTTGCGCGAGGCCGCCGATGCGCTCGATGTCGTCTCGCCACCATGCGGGCACCGGGTCGTAGGCGCTTTCCATGTCGTTGGTGAACAAGAGCGTAACGACGACATCGTCGTCCGCCGGCGGGGCCGCGCACGCAGCGCAAAGGACGAGTATCAAACTGATTGGCAGTGACTTTCGATGACGCATGGCAGGCTCCTCCTCCGCCCAATGTAGCGCAGCGAACCCCGTGCTTGCACACTCCGGGTACACTATTCCTCAATGTAAACGATCGGCGGCCGTATACGGGTATTGACGCCGCCGATCGGCGCGGCAACACAGGCGGGAACAGATGGTCGACCAACTGCTGGCAAGCACCCTGGTGCCGTTATGGCTCAAGGTCGCGTGGACCACGATGGTTATCGTCATCGTCCTGATTTACTGGCGGCATCGCGGCCCGGCCAATTTTCTCTGGTTTTCCGACATCACCTTTCTCGTCCTGGTCCCGGGGCTGTGGCTGGAAAGTTCGTTCCTGGTCAGCTTTGCGGCATGCTTGGTGCTGGTTGCGGAGCTGTTATGGAGCGTGAGCTTTTTCGGCCAGCTGTTGCACCTGCCGCGCGTGATCGGCCTGGCCGACTACATGTTCGACCAGGGTACGCCGCTGTGGCTGCGCGCGGTGTCGCTGTTCCACGTGCCGTTACTGGCGGTAATCATCTGGGCCCCGTGGCGACTCGGTTACGAACCCGGGGTATATCCGTGGGTGGTGCTCATTACCTGGATCGTGCTGCCGCTGACGCGCTGGCTGACCATACCGGAACGAAACATTAATCATGTATACCGGTTTCCGTTCGCCGCGGGCGCAGGGCTCACGGCTGTACAGCACATGCTGGTGCTGATGATTGCGGTACCACTGGTGCTGCAGTTACCGGGCCACGTTTTGCTGCGGGCGCTGTTCGGCAACTGACACGGCAGCCGCCCGAAGGCCGAACGAAGCGAGTCTATTGCGCCGCTCAGGCCACGGGAACCCACACCAGCTTGGCCTCGGCCACCCGGATGTCGTTCTTCTCGAGACCAATCTCGAGCGTTTCGATCGCGGCGGCCAGCTCGTCATGTTCCTGCTGGATGCTCACCAGCTCATCCTGCAGGTCGCGTTCCAGTTCAATCAGGTCTTTCCGCTTTGCGTCGGCTTTTTGCCGGGCGGTCGCCAGCCGGACCTGGGCTTTCTTTGACGCCGCCCTGCGCGATGCGGCCCTGTTCAAGGTTCGCGAGCTCACTCTTCCTTTCAGCAGGCCGCCCAGCAAGTCACCGACGCCCGACATCACCTCGGTCTGAGTGCGGGTCGATACATCCACCTGCAGTTCGGTGACCCGGGCATCGGCCGACGAGATCTGGTCCTGCAAACGGTCGATGCGCCTGGCGTATTTATCGCGCAACTGGCTGACCTTGACGTCGGCAGCCTCGTCCGCGGCCTGCTCGCATCGTGCCCTGAAGTTCTCCTCGCTCTCGCCGACACGCGAATACAGTTTCAGGCCCGGGCACTTCCAGATCTCGATGCTGCGGTTGGCGGCCAGGTAGTTCTTGATGTCAGAGCGCAGGCGGGTCCAGAACGTCTTGTTCTGAAGCCTGGTGTTGCCCAGCTGGTAACTCGCGCCAGCCGGCGCTTCTGACTGGAAATCCCGATCGTCATGATCGACCGACAGGACGTCCTCGACATCGATGAGGCCGTCCAGCGGAAAGATCACGGCCTCGTAGACTTCGTTGTGGCTGACATCGGCCCGGGTTTCGTCGTACAGCAGTTGCACGTTCACGGCAGCCGCCGGTGCAAAGGATGTTCCGGTCGGATCGGCTCCGAGGTTCGCGGCCCAGGGCGCGGCCGGGTCGAGGTAAACCACCTCGATGCCCGCGGCGACCGGCGGGGCGATCGCTGCCGGGGCCGCCGTCGCCTCGACCTCGGCGACCGGCGCAGGTTGCTCGGCCTCGGGCGCTTGTGGAGCGTCCTTCTTGTACGGCTCCATCAATGCAGTCACTTGCGCCCGGGTAAACGGTCCGAAGCGGTAACACATCGAGTGCCGCCGGCTGAGCACGGTCTGTTTGTTCTTCTTGGCCAGGTGCAGCACGAACTGGCGCTTCTCGAGGTTGGAGATGCGCGCGTCGAGATCCGGCATGCCGCCCGATATCCCGTCGAGAATGCGGCGCTTGTCGTTGTCGGTCTGCAAGCGCCCGACGATCCAGGCGCCGGCGTTCGACTGGGCCTTGTAGTCGATGTCGACCGGGTTCTGGGTGACGAGGACCAGCCCGACACCAAAGGCACGGGCTTGTTTCAAAATGGTGAGGATCGGTTTCTTGGACGGCGGCTCGGCGGACGGGGGCGCATAGCCGAAGGCCTCGTCCATGTAGATCAGTGCGCTCAGTTCGGAGGTGCCCGGCTTCGAGCGCATCCAGGTGACCACCTTCGACAGCAGCAGCGTGACGACGAACTGGCGTTCTTTCTCGTTGAGGTGCGCCATGTAGATGATGGCGCAGGGCGTTTTACCGTCGGCTCCGAGCATGTTTTCGATATCGAGCGGCTCGCCCTCGAGCCACGAGGCCATCGACGGGGAGGCGAGCAGGCTGTTGAGCTGCAGGGCCAGCTTCATGCGCTGCTTTTCGGGGAAGAACATCTCGAGGTCGAACACCCCCAGCTTGCGGAACGGCGGTTTCGGAATCTGGCCAACCAGCGTCGCCAGGTCGAGGTCTTTGCCCTGGCGCCACCAGGTTTCAATGATCGTGGCGATCAGGATGTGCTCGGGCCCGGATACGGGGTCGGATTTGATGCCGGCAAGTACGAGAATGGACGAGACCAGGCCTTCGATCTCGTCGCGAATGGTCTCGGCGCTGTCCTGCCAGTCCAGGTCGGGCGCCTTGAGCGACCCCAGCACGTTGATCGGGATACCGATCGATGAGCCCGGGGTGTAGATCTTGAACTCGGTGTTGTCGCGAAGCTTTGCGATCCGTTCCGGGGTGATGCCGTCCCCGGCAAG
>WVYQ01000046.1:118866-126530 GCA_011772865.1 Woeseiaceae bacterium
TTGCCCATGTCGCCCTTGGGATCGAGGATGAGCGTGGGCGTGCCGCCGAGCAACGCTTCTTCCAGGATGTTGACGCCGAGCCCGGTCTTGCCCGAGCCGGTCATGCCGAAAATGACGCCGTGGGTGGTCAGGGCGCTGGCCTTCAGCAATACCGGCTCGCCACCCTCGCTCTCGCGGCCAATATAGAGCTGGCCTTTCTTATCAATATCCATTCACGAACGGTACCAAATACAGGCGCGTCGAACGAAATGAATCGTGGTTTGATCCGGGCGAGAGCGATTGACTGCGTCACGAGGACGCCGCTGCTGCCAGCCCCACTTGCTCCTGAAATAGCGGTATGATGCGTGGCGTCCTCGGCGGAAAATAGATTCGAATGTCGTTTTTCTCGGAGCTTAATCGACGCAACGTTTTTCGAGTAGCCATCGCTTATGTGATTGCGGCGTGGCTGGTGCTGCAAGTCTCAGAATTCGTGCTCGAGGCCATTGGAGCGCCTGACTGGGTGCTCAAGTCCCTGCTTTTTTTGGCGGTGTTGGGTCTGCCGTTTGTCCTCTTGTTCTCGTGGGCGTATGAGCTGACACCCGAGGGCATAAAGAAGGAGCAGGACGTCGATCGTTCCGCTTCCATCACGCAACACACGGGCAAGAAGCTCAACCAGATAACGATCGCGATGGTCATCGCCCTTATCGCTGTTGTCGTGATAGACCGGGCTTACTTTGCGCCATCAGCACCGCAACCTGCTGCCGAGAGCGCTGATCAAACCGAGGTCAGGGCAGAGAAGTCCATAGCCGTACTCGCATTTGAAGACCTGTCGGCTGACGGTGACCAGGAGTATTTTGCGGATGGCCTTTCCGAAGAGTTGCTCAATGTCCTTGCCCGAATACCGGAATTGCAGGTCGCGGGACGAACGTCTTCGTTCGCTTTCAAAGGACAAAACCGGGACCTCAGGGAAATCGGCGAGATTCTCAACGTCGCACATATTCTCGAGGGTTCCGTTCGCAAAGCAGGCAACACGATCCGAGTGACCGCGCAGCTCATCAATGCGGAGACCGGTTTTCACCTGTATTCAGATACTTTTGATCGCGACCTGACGGACATCTTCGCCGTGCAGGATGAGATCGCCGCCGCGATCACCAGCGCGCTGCGTACCGAGTTGGTCGGCGCCACCGTGCAGGAGACGGTTGAGACGTCGATCGAAGTCTACGACCTGTACCTGGTCGCCAGGCAGAAAATCTACACGCGCGATATCGATGAGATGAAGGAGGCATCGCGCCTCCTCGATCAGGCACTGGAGATCGACGCCGACTACGCCCCGGCACTGGCACAAAAAGCGCTGGTTACCTACCTGATGTCGGACACTGCTGGCGCTTACGGCGATATTCCCGCCGACGAGGCAATTGCTGCCGCGAGGCTTATTGTTGATAGAGCCCTCGCCATTGATCCGCAGCTTGCCGACGCACACGCGGTGTCTGGCTTGATAATGGGCGATGAACTGGGCAGGAGTAACGCGGAAGAAACTAAGGTGCTCGAGTACGCGCTGAGCCTGAACCCGAATCTCGACAATACGCGAAACTGGTTGTCAACTGCGTACGCAGAGGCTGGCCGCCGCGAAGAATCAAGAGTACTGCTGGAGGCGGTGGTCGAACGCGACCCGATGTACGGACCGGCGTTCAACAACCTGATTCAAGCATATCTGCGCACCCGGGATTTCGATCTTGCCAACGCCCTGGTTGGTCGGGTTGAGCGCATCGTCGGTGAAAACGATGATGTGAACCAATCCTGGGGAACGATCTCACTTGCGCAGGGTGATGTAGCGCGCTCCGTTCGTCATCTCAGAAAGTCTTATGAAGTGAATCCTCGAGATTCCGTCAATCAGGTCTGGTATGCCTGGGCACTCGAGGCAATCGGCGAGTTCGAGACGATGATCGAGGTGGGCAGACCGGTACAGGTTGCCGCCGGGCTCGACCACCTGGGACGACATGATGAAGCCCGGGCTGTGCTTGACACCATCTCGCTGGGAACGTCGGGCAATGACGAGAACAACGCGATCATATCTGCCTTTGCGGAACACTATGTGGCCACCGGCCAGTACGACGAGGCGATACGCTACGTCGAAGAAAATTTCGCAAGCCTGGACGCCATGTTGCAGCAGTTCGAGAGAGCAGACGGCTCAAACAGTGGCTACCTGGCGCCACTCGCATATTCCTATCTGCAGGCAGGTCGGGACGAAGAGTTCAAGATACTGACCGATGCACTCGCGGAAGCCGAAGCGCGCCGGGAAGTCGCGCGGGACACATCCATTGGATCGATATTCAATTCGATGGATCTCGCGGCATTGACGGGAACGGATGAAGAGGTCTTGATTCAAGTACAAAGACTCATCGACAACAATGGTGTTGGTGTGAATATCGTCGACACACCTCTGTACGATCGAATGGCAGACAATGCCGAATTTCAGAAGCTGAACGCGATACTCGTCAAACGCGCCAACGATGAGCGCGCAAAGCTGGGTCTTGATCCCTACCAGCGCGTTATCGAATAACTCGTCGGTTCCGGAAGGCCTTCTCCGACATCCAGCCTTAAGTAAAATTAAACTTGATATTAATATTATTATAAATATAATTGATTTTAATTTTAATATTACTTAGTTGAGATCTCATGGCGGCATCCTGGCTGGAACAGCTCTCGGACGAGGATGTGTCTTTTATCAAGCGATTCGTCGTGGCCTCCGGTTCGCTCAAAGAGCTCGCCAAAGCCTACGGCATCAGCTACCCCACGGTGCGTTTACGCCTGGATCGCCTGATCGAAAAAATCAAAGTGCTGGATAGCCAGGAGATCGTCTCAGAGTTCGAGCGCACGCTGCGGGCCCGCTATGCCGAAGGCAAGATCGACATGGAAACGCTGAATGCGCTGCTCACCGCACATCAAAAGGAATTGGACAAGCAACCCGACTCAGGAAGGAGAGGGCCGTCATGAAAACAATAATCGTTGCATTCTCGTTACTCTTGCTGTCAGTTTCGCTGCAGGCCGAAGAATTGGTCCGCGCCGTATCCTTTGCAGAGGAACCGCTGACGGTTACCGCCGTGCCTGGCGAACAACAGCAACTGCTGCTCGAGTTGCCCGACCCCGGCATTACCTTGCCCGTCTATGCACTGAAGGGAATGGTTCGGTACGACGGCGTAGAGGGCGATGGCTTTCTGCAACTGGATAATCATTTTGGCGAAGCAGGCACATTTTTTTCGAAGAGCCTGGCGCCAGCGGGTCCCCTTGGCAAATTGAGCGGCAGCTCGGATTGGCGACCGTTCGTGCTGCCCTTTTACGCCAACAGCGGCGGCCAGGCCGACAGCGCCGCGCCGCTGCCCGACAAGCTGACACTGTCACTCGTTCTTCCCGGTGCAGGGTCGGTGTCGATCAGAGACGTCGGCCTGTATCAATACGCCAGCGGTGAGGATCCGCTGCAAGCGGCCGGGCAATGGTTTGACGATCGCAGTGCCGCGTTGTTCGGCGCAATCGGCGGCAGCCTCATCGGGTTATGGGGAGCGCTGATCGGCATCCTGGCCGCGCGCGGCAAGGCGCGGCACTTCGTCCTTGGTTCTGCGAATGTGCTGCTCGTTATCGGCATCGCCAGCTTTGCCGGTGGCATCTTGGCGGTCGCCACCGCTCAGCCCTATGCGGTTTATTACCCCTTGTTGCTGATCGGTATCATACTTGCCGTCGTGTTCGGAAAACTGCGTGGCAACCTGTCAGCTCGATACGAACAACTCGAACTGAAAAAAATGCAGTCGATGGATGTTTGATTGGCGGGCAGAACAGCCCATCAGCTGCCCCTGCTGTGGTGAGACGATCACGATTCGGCACGGACGGTGCCGAATGCATTACATCGGCTTGATCGGCCAATGCTCCGAGCGCCGAATCGGTTCGTGTCCCGACGCGTGGACTGAACCGGGACGCGGTTTTGTAGGGATCACAATGTCGTGAACGTCAATTGCCGAGGGCAGCCCGCGCGGCGCATACGATCGACTACGCGCAGGCCTGAGTATTTCCTGGCAATTCTAGGATCGCCACGGCAACAGTGACTCGGTTCAGTCCTTCAGCCGGCGTACCGGGTTTACGGGTCTGCCGTGATCGATGACTGCGATGATGCGCATGTTGGCGCCGCAGCGACACGCAGGACATTTTGTCGTCTGAGTTCGCTGAACAGGCTCATGGGGCCAGGCCGCGGTTACAACCCCAGATCAAAATCAATATTTGCCAATTCGTCCGGGGTGCGTGCCAGCTCGCCGCTCGCTTCCATCTCGCGCACCTTGGAAAGCTCCGCATGGATTCGTTGCTGAATTACACCCATCAATCTTTGATATTCCGGGTCATCGGCAATGCTCTTCAAGTTGAGATTATGCGGGCTTATGTACATATTCCAGCCCGAATCAACGATTGCCGTCAGTGCATCGATAGCCTTATCACGATTGCCCAGGATCGCCTGCAACTCGACATCCAGCAGACCTTTGCCATACACAGCGAAAACCGGCGTTATCTCAAGAACTGGCAACGTATTTCCGGCAAGTGTCGAGGCATCTGTCGCCTCGCCAACCTCTTGCAACAGCAGAACGAGATCCACCGCTGCCTGCAGGTTCGACCGGTTCACATTAGGTACATCGTGGAATAGCTCCGGATAGATATTGCGGTAGGCGTCGAGCGCATCGTCCTCGCGTTCTACCCTCAGGAAGTGGTCCCGTATACCCCTTAAGACATCAGGAAAATAAACTGTGTCATGAGCGCGATCGAGAAGAGATATCGCATACTCGGCTGCTTCCTGTGTCTTGCCCTCGTACCACAGTAACTCGATTTCTTGTTGGCCAGCCCAACTCGTACCGGGATTGAAGGAAGTGAAAGCCTCGCGCCAGGTTCTCGCGGATTCAAAATCACCAAGTGATAAGTAAAAAGAAGAAACGAACCCCAGATTGGCGCGATCCATTGCTGCTGCCTTTTGCGACCACTTTAGGCCTTCCGCAACACGGCCAAAGCCATTCCTTAGTAGCCAGCCGCCAGCGGAATATGACGTCGCTACTGTTGGGTCAATCTCTATTCCCTTCTCGATTTCGGCCATTGCCTCGTCGAGACGACCGATAGAGCTCAGCTGCGTCGCCAGGTTGTAACGCGGCAATGTGGAAACGGGATCCAGATCGGCGGCTGTTTGGTAAAGCTGTAAAGCGCCTTCAAAATCGCCTGTAAAATTTGTTAGAAACAGCGCAAGCCAGACATACGCGGTCGTGTACCCGGGGCTTACTTCAATTGCCTTGCGGTAGTATGCCTCTGCTAATTCGAGGTCTCCACTGTACTCGGCAAATCCACCCATCGCGTTGTAAACGATGCCGCTTTCCTGGCCAAGTTCTTCGAGTTTCGAAATTACCGGACCTGCCTTGTCAAGCATGTCCTTCAATTCGAGCACCCCAGAATTTACCTGGATTATGTACGCTTCGGCCACGGAACCGTAGGCGTCCGCGAAGTTCTCATCCTCATCAATCGCGACCTGGAAATATTCGATCGATTCCGCAACTGCATCAGTGTTTCGTGTCGCCAGTCGCTGCCTGCCAAACATGTACGCTTCGTACGCTTTCAGACTGTCCGTCGGCCGATCGACTATTCGTTCCTGCTCGTCCGGTGACATGGCGGCGTGCAATTCGCTTGCAATCTTTAACGAGATTTCTTCCTGGATCTCGAAAATGTTGTCGGCCGTCAACTCGCGATTGTAAGTTTCGGCCCACATGTGCTCGTCCGTGTCGGCGTCAATGAGCTGCACGTTGATGCGAATTCTGTCACCCGCGCGCTGAACGCCGCCCTCCAGCAGCGCGGTGACGCCGAGTTCGTCACCAATTTCCGGCATCGACAGGTCCGTGTCTCGGTACTTCAGCACGGACGTTCTCGAAATCACCTTTAGCGCTGATATTTTGGCCAGCTGCGTCAAAAGATCGTCGTGCATGCCGTCGACGAAAAACACATCGGCTTCGTTCGCGCTCCGATTGGCGAAGGGCAGGACGGCGATCGAAGGCTTGCCCTCAGTTGCAATTACTTCGCCTGGTTCCGGGGTCGGCTGCGGGTCGGTTGAAACTACGTCAGTGCGAGCTTGCTCTTCTTCCGAGAAATTGACGTACAGCGAAATGGTCAGTGCAATAACGAGTACGCCGATAATGATGCGGTCGAGCTTGCGTCCAGTCACATGTGTAATCGACTCACTTCGATCGACGTCTTTTTCGCGCTTTATTCCTTCGGGCGTCAGCTCGAACGCCCAGGCAAACAGCAGCGCAACCGGGAACCCTATGACCAGTAGCAACAAGACGAGGCGCCCGACCCAGTCGGGCAGGGCCAACATCGGTGCGACGATATCGACGACCTGCAGCAGTAGCCAGGTAACAACGATATAAGCGATCGCAACGCGAAAGATGTTGCGCCGCTTCAACTCGTTGAAGAGCCCATTCCCCCCCGACTCAGACATTCATCGTCTCTTGGTCAAGAATGCGCGAAAGCATAGCATTGTCATGAGGTTAAGTGGGCCGATTGGACAATTTGCGGCTTGTCTCTCAAAAGAACACGAGGGAGCGTGTTTCGAGACTCTGCCGCGGCGGAATATCCGTGCCTGCTCGCGGGTCCTTGAACGAGGTGTGAATCGTGAACCGGGTCACGCCGCTTGATTCTGAGTCGAATGTCTTGATCAGCAACGCTTCGTCCATCTGCAGTTCCGGGTAGTAATACCAACGCTGTGCCGCATCGTACAAGGCCGTTTGCAGCTCTCCGATGCGTTCTTTGGCGCGCCTTTCCACCGGCACGAGATGGTCGGGCTTGACGGTCGTTCCGTCACAAAACGCAAGCGGATGGTCGAGCACGGGTCCGGCCATCGAGCGCCATACGTTGATGATGGCGAAGCGTCCATTGAGCAGTTCCTTCACATCTTCAGACTTGTCGGCGAAATAATCGCGCAGCCGCTTGATACCCGAAGCCGCTGTGTAGTCGTTGTGCACGATGTCGGCGGGTTCACGAATTTGCCACTGCTGCTGTTGCTCCAGCGACGACGAGCGCCGCGTGTGATCAAATATCTCGACGCGCGACGCGCCCGTCTGCTCTTTGATGAGGTCAATCACTTCGGATTCATAGACAGACCGAATCTGGTCATCGTCAAAGAAATCCGTCACCGTGGTTGGCTGCGCTACCAGCCGGAATCCCTCTGCGTCGAGGTCGGTTGATGAAAACGCTTCGCGAGCGTCGAGGATGTCGACTTGCTCGTGCGTGAAGTTGCCCACGTGCGCGGTCTCATCGCCGCCGCCTTTTGACGGGATGTAAACGAGCTCACCTTCAAGGTCAGCAAGAAATTTCAGATTCGCTCTCACTGACTTGGCCGGCATTGGTTGTTCCTCAATCAAGGACAGGAAATTCTATCGCGTCATTGAGCCCTGAAGAACGAAAAACGGCCGTTGCATCCGGGTGCGGAGGACAAACAGGCGGGCGCCGTGTGTAGGATGGTTCCCGCGGCAGAGAAAGACAAACTACTTCTCGGCTTGCTCGAGAAACACAATTCAGGTGATGCGATGGTCGTTTCGACGCTGCGCGAGCTAATGGAGTCCAAACAGATTTCCTGCGCGTTCTATTCCCACTAAGTCTCTGATTTGGCGATCATT
>WVYQ01000022.1:0-3091 GCA_011772865.1 Woeseiaceae bacterium
TCCGCGATGGCCCGTCCGATCGAACCAGTTCCCATAATGCCCAGCCGCTTGCCGCTCAGCATTCCTGACTCGCCGGGCCACCATTCGTGCGCCCGCTGCGCATCCAGTCGCCGTACGATCCTGAGCTCATGCGCCAGCAGGTAGCCCAGTACGTATTCCGCCATCTGCGGCCCGAAAACGCCCTTGATGCTCGTCAACACGTAGTCGCGCCTGTTGACCTGTAACAAGGGGGTCACCCCTGCCCAGGTCGACTGCACCCATTGAACCGAGGGCATGTCAGTCAACACTGCTGCGATGCTGTCGGGACTGCCGAACAAAACGCCCTGGTCCTGGTAGGCCGATCTTGCCTGGCTTGCATCACGCGCGATCGCCACGTCGATCGACGGCGCGCCTTGATTCACAAGCCCGGCCAGGGCTTCAGCATCCTTGCTGATTATCAATACGGACGGGTTCACAGACCCAAGATACACCGATTTCTGCTATGTTGAGCAGCCAGAACAGCCACTGACGGTGAAGTCGTGGGCAAGTTCTTTGCAGAACTCAAGCGCAGAAATGTCTTCCGCGTCGCGATCGCCTACCTGGTGACCGCGTGGCTGCTCATTGAGATCAGTTCAACGCTCGAAGAAACGCTGCTCCTTCCCGATTGGGCCGACACGCTGCTGGCGTACCTCCTGATTCTCGGTTTCCCGGTCGTGCTGTTCTTTTCATGGGCGTTCGAGATTACGCCAGAAGGTCTGAAACGTGAGAAGGACCTCGACCGAGAATTGCCCTCGCGAGCGATTGCTGCGCGCCGGCTGAATATCATCACGATCGTCATACTTGTGCTTGCCGTGGGTCTGTTCGCCTTCGACCGTTTCGCGGGTCCCGGGCCGGCATCGCCCGTGGCTCAGGGCACCGCCGCCCCGGATCTGTCGATTGCCGTGCTCCCGTTCGTCAACATGTCCTCGGACCCGGAGCAGGAATTTTTCTCCGACGGACTCACAGAGGAGCTACTCAATCTGCTGGCAGGCATCAAGGAACTCAAAGTCGCCGCGCGAACGTCGTCGTTCTTCTACAAAAACAAGCTCGACACGATTCCGCTGCTCGAGATCGCCGGTCAGTTGTCTGTTGCGCACGTCCTCGAAGGCAGCGTACGGCGAAGCGGCGACCGGGTTCGGATCACCGCGCAGCTCATCGATACCGAGACCGGTTTTCATCTCTGGTCAGATACCTGGGATCGCGACTTTGACGACATCTTCAAGATCCAGGATGAAATCGCCGCAGCTGTCGCCGAAGAATTACGAATTACACTGCTCGGGGAAGCGGGTCATTCAAAAGTCATAGACACCGAATCTTACGAACTCGCCATGCAGGGCCGGTTTTTCTACAACCGTCGCGATGAAGGCGATACCGACCTCGCGTTCGAGCGGTTCCGTCGGGCAGTCGAGATTGATCCCGACAACGCCACTGCCTGGATCGGGCTCGTCCCTCTCTACCTGTTTTTCCGGGGCGAGCCCGACCTGGATAAGGCACTGCAGGCCGTTGAAAATGCATTGCAGCTGGAACCGGAAAACCCTGAAGCCGTCATCCGTCATGCTGGGGTGCTTCACTGGCTGGGCAGAATCGACGAGAGCGACGCCGAGTGGGCCCGGGCGTTGGAGATCGGGCAGGACAACGCGCTGGTAATGTCGATCGTCGCAGGATCCTTTTGCGGTCGTGGAGACTTCGAGACTTGCATCGCATACCAGGAGCGCGCGGTGAGCCTCGATCCTCTGCACCCGGTCAATCTCGGCAACCTGAGTAGCTATTACATATGGGCAGGCGACTTCGATGGCGCGGAAAGATGGGCGCACAGATTGCTCGAGATTAAGCCCGGCGATGCATTTGGACTCACTAACCTCGCCGAGATTCAGCTTGCCAGGGGTGCGCCCGAAGCCGCAGATTCACTCGTTGCGAGGATCAGGCTGGTGGATCCGAACCGTGGCCAAGACGCGGCTAAGACGGCCCAGCTTGAAGCTGCAATCGCGTTTTCGCTGGGCAATGAACAGGCCGCCAGCGAGGCGCTGCAGCGTTTTGTCGATACCTTTGGCGCCGAGCACCCTGTGCGCCTGGCCGCGCTGTATGCATGGCGCGGCGAAACCGACAAAGCCTCTGCTGTCCTCGACGAGATCGCCGACTCTGGATCGGAAGTCGACCAGTACAAATTGGCGAGCCCGCTCTTCGCAAGCATGCGAGACGACCCGTCAATTCAGCGGCTTCGCCGTTGACAGTTAGCTGTCAATTCCCGGCACGACATACCACTTCGCCGCGAACATCCGGCTGCCGGCAACAACATCACCAGGACAGGCGCACATTGCTTGATCGAACCGTCATCCCCAGCCGATCTCGTCGAGATGATCATCGTCGATGCCGAAGTAGTGCGCGATCTCGTGGATCAGGGTTTTCGCCACTTCCTCGCGCAGTTCCTCGGGCGGCAGGTTCATCTCGAGATGCGGTTGCCGGAATACATAGATGACATCCGGCAGTTCGCCCGCGTAGTCCGTGCCGCGCTCGGGCAGCGGCACGCCGGTGTAGAGTCCCAGGAGGCCCTCGCCCTCCGGGTCCAGGTACTCATCCGCCTCATCGTGAACGAGAAATTCGATATTGTGCAGGGCTTCCTGCACCCAGCCCGGCAGCCTGTCGATCGTGTCCTTGACGAAATCCTCGAATTCGTCGTGAGTCACTTTCGTGAATCCTCGAATTGATGCAGAGCGGCGACGACCTCGGGTCGTATCACGAACGGCGAGCGCGCATCGCGCATGTGCGCCATCGCCGCGTCGACGTCATCGACGCACCCGGAATCCAGCAGGTAAGCGCCAACCACCGCGGCCGTGCGCGAGTAGCCGGCCTTGCAGTGCACGTAGACCGTCTTGTCCCCGATGTTGTCGCGAATGAATGCGATGCCGTTTTGCAGCTGAGCCGGCGTCGGCGCCGTCAGATCGAGGATGGGCAAGTTGTGATAATCGGTCCGGTCACGCAGCAGCGCCGACTCGCTGAATTCGGTCGTCAGATCGAGCACGGCGACAGCGCCGCTGTCG
This sequence comes from Woeseiaceae bacterium, assembly GCA_011772865.1. Taxonomy (GTDB): domain Bacteria; phylum Pseudomonadota; class Gammaproteobacteria; order Steroidobacterales; family Woeseiaceae; genus UBA1847. The sequence goes on from WVYQ01000022.1 coordinate 3,057, forward strand.
AGCAGTGCCCGGGCCTTGTCCTCGTCCAGCAGCTG
>WVYQ01000022.1:3103-7063 GCA_011772865.1 Woeseiaceae bacterium
CCCAACACGATCGGGCCGAGCAGCAGCTTCGAAAACCAGGACAGCCGGCCGTTTCTTTTGCGGTAGAACACGGGCCCGGCACCGAAATAGCCGGCGGCCTGGAGGGCGAGTCCCAACGCGCCCCAGAGCAGGATTCCACCCCAGGGCACACTGACGAATCCCAGTGCGGCCACCGGGATCGAACCCAGGCCGTAGTAGGCGCCGATCCGGTAGTTCGGTGTCACTGGGCTGTTGGCCATGGTCAGAGAGGATAACCGAGCTTGTCGAAAATTGGCCGCCAGCGTTCGGCGACCAGGGCCTTTTCCTCGGGCGTAATCGGCAGGACGTTCTTCTTGTAGTCGCGCTGACTGTCGAGATACGCCTCGAATCGCGGCGCAGCGTCGGCGAAACCCGGCAGGTCGAGTTGCTCGTAGATGCTCGCCATGAGTTCCATCGGATTGTCTTGCAGATCCTTGTACCTGACTTCGACGAGCTCGTGTTCGCGAAGCTCGCCACGCTGCTCGAAGTACGCGTTCATGAGCTGCGGGTAGGTGTCCAGTATCTGCTCCGCCACACTTTCGCGACTGGTTTTGTGCAGCCCCCACGCCTCCTGCGCTTTGAGGTACAGGTGAATCGACGACACATAGACCTTGTAGGGATTACGACGGATGTGCACGAAGCGCGCACCCGGAAACATCTCCCTGAGCAGCGTGATACGGGCCGTGTTGGCCGGGTTCTTGAGGAGCAGCGGCTTGTCGTGTTCGGCGAACTGGACCTTGCGAAGAAACGCGAGATATTGCTGCTTCCACGTTGCCTGCAATGCCGGGTCGCCGCCGTCGAACATGACGGCCTCATTGAAGATACGGCCCATGCTTCGAGGAAAGAACGACACATGGTAGAAGGACATGCGCCCGGTGCTGGTCAGCGCCATCTCCTCCTCCCAGGGGGCGGCGGCATAGACCGGCACATCGTCCATGAGCCGCTTGTCGGGTAGCTGGCCCGCAACCCGCTTGATCGCAAACCGGGACAGCGTCAGGAAGTCGTTCGGCATGCCGGCCTGCAGCAGCGTCACGCGGCCGAACTGCGGATCCTGCGCCATGACGTTGTGCAGGTGCGTCGTGCCGCTGCGCCAGTGACCGATGATGAATACCGGCGGCACGATGCGCTGCTCGCGCACCCGCCGCCCGTATCTCGCGGCCTCCCACCAGATGACCGGCTGGCGCAGCAATGTTACCAGTAGGAGGTAGGCCAGGCGCGGCGCATATCGGGCATCGCAGCCATAAGCAGCAACGAGCCGCACGAGGTTCCCGAACCCGCTCGAGATCAGCGGATGCAGCAGCACGTGCTGCAGAGTGCTTTCCGAACCGGGCTTGCCGGCCATTGCTACGCTGTCATCAGGACGATGCCGGTGAGCAGCAGCCCCATGCCGAGAACATGAACGGGCCGAATCGGGTCGCCGTGCAGGAGCCAGGCGATGATCGCGGCCCAGATGAACATCGTCGCATAGATCGGGTACAGCACCCGGACCGTGCCGCCCAGCCGAAACGCGTAAGTGAAAAAAACCATGACGGTCACGTACGTCATCATGCCCGCGATGATGTACGGACTGGTGATAAACGCGACGATCTTGCCCTGCGTGTTCTTCGCGCCGTACTCAAAAAGGAACGGGGCAGCGCCGGCGAGAATGGCGGCGATCATGACACTGCCGATCGCGAGAAGCGGCGTCTTCATCAACATGTTGCGACCTCCGGATGGCTAGAATTACGCCCGATCAATCTGGGTCCGACGCCAGGAACTCCTGGCGCTCGCGAATGTCGGCCAGCTCGTTCTGGTAACTGACATTCCCAGGACGCAGTCTAATGGCTCTTGCCATCAGTTTCTCGGCGTCTACGCCGAATTCGAGTTAAGGCCCGGTCTCTGACTCGAAACTCAGGCGCCCTGCGGCAGGTTCTCGGCGGCAGCAACCGACTTGCTGAGTTCCTTGATTTCAATCAGTTCTTCGGGCGTGGCTTCATAGATCTTGCCGATCGGACATCCGCGAATCCTATCTTTCTCGTGAATGTAGGAAGGGTCGTAACGTTGATCGACCATGCTGACGGACACATAGAACACCAAAGTTTTGGCGGAGTGACGGGATCGGGTCTAGGTCAGGGCAGGACATCCGCCAGCGTATTGGCGATCAGGCTGTAGCCAGCCGTGTTGGCGTGTATATCCGGGCCTACCGGCGGCGCATCGCACATATAGGTAAATGCACAGATATTGGCCACACTCAGCGGCAACATGTCGTTCGGAGGCGGCAGCGATGTCGGCACCATCGTCGTAAAGTCACTGGACCCGAACGCCGCATAGACGTCCGCCATGGGAACTCCCGCCGTGGCGTAGGTCGTGCTTAAAGCATCGTTGAAAAGGACGCCAGCCTCGGCCGACGCCATCGCAAGCGCCTGGCCGGCCGCATCCTCCAGCCAGGACGACAGGTAGGGATTGTAGTAGTTCATCCCGGCGATCGTCGTGGCCGGGTCGGCGGCAGTGTTGAGGGCCGCCAGGACGGTCGCCAGATCGGTTGCGATCTGACCCGACACGGTAGTGGCGCAACCGAGATCGACCGCATCGGTGATGCAATCGGCATTACGGAAGTCGTTGCCACCAATGTCGAGTGTCAGCAAGAACACCTTGTCCTTGTTGTCATCGAGAAAGTCGACCGCCGCATCGAGCTGGGATCCCGCAACATAGATGCAGCTCCCGCCATTGATCATGTCGTCCACGGTCTCCCCGGGACAACCGAGTTTGACCAGGCGCAATTCGCGATTCGCCGCTCCGGCCTCGAAACCCGGCCGAATCATGTCGAACAGCTGGTCGGGGTAGCCGTCATCCGTTGGCAGCAGCACCCCATTGCTGTTGGGCCGCACGCCAACCGCCAGGGAGTCACCGAGCGATACGTAGTAATAAACGTCCGCGTTATTGCCGATGTCGTCAATTTGATCGACGGCTTCATTGACCGCATCGCAGCCCGTGATCAGCAGGATCGCCGCAGTCAGACCAAGGTATCCAGATGCTTTCATGTCGTAACCTCCGAGCCCGGAAGTCACTATTTCACAAGGGAATTACCCTAGACTGCGACGCGACTCACAGATTCAGGCCACAGTTCCCGAAAACATCCCGGATCGCCGCTTTTTCAGGCTCTGTCAGTTCCAGCATGGGCGGCCGCACACGCCCCCCGACCTGTCCCAGCAACTCCTGCCAGTACTTGCCGAACGCCTGCGGCTTGTCGGCAGGCCTTGTTCGCGCCATCGCCTCGCGCACAGGATCGAGGCTGTCGCGGACACGCCGGGCCTCCTCGAACTGGCCGGCGAAGGCCAGGCGCGTGTATTCGTCCATGCGCTTGTCGTTCCTGGTCTGCAGATGGTACGGCGGTGAGGAACAGAGATAGAGCTGCCAACCGAGTTCCTCGATATTGTCGAGCCATTCGTCCTCGGACGACGTGGAGACCTGGATCTTGTCGCCAACCATGTGTGTCAACTGCACATACATCTCGCGCGGGACCGAGTACTTGATGGCCACGATATTCGGCAGCTCGGCGATCCGCGCGCACTCCTCGGGCTGCATCAGGTAGCCCGAATCCGGATGACTCCACATGGCGATGCCAATATCCAGCCGATCGCAGAACGCCTTGTAGTACTGGTACAGAACCTCGCCGCGATCGTGCACGAAGCTCAATACGGGCGCATGAACGACGATGTAGTCCGCACCACAATCCTGGGCATGTTGCGCAAGGTCCAGCGCCGTATCCAGGTTCTGATCGGATACCGAGACGATCACGCCTGCCTTGCCGTCGCACTCGTCAACCGCGATCTCGAAGTTGCGCTTTCGCTCTTCGAGGCTCATCGAAAAAAACTCACCTTGCTTACCGGCGATAAACAGCCCCTGGATGTCGAGATCGTCGATCCAGTGCCGGATATTCGCGCGCAGGCCCGCCTCGTTGAG
>WVYQ01000022.1:7074-17769 GCA_011772865.1 Woeseiaceae bacterium
ACCTCTCTTATAATCGGGCCTCTATATCCTACCCGACTGCTCCTATGAGTACTTATCCGGACCTGCATCTTTATATCAATGGCGAATGGCGCAAGACCGCCAACGACCTCGCCGTCGTCAATCCAGCGACGGAGGAGGAGATCGGCCGTCTTCCGCACGCCGAAAAGAGTGACCTCGACGATGCGCTGGAAGCGGCTGAAAAGGGATTCGAGACCTGGCGGGCAGCGGCGCCGGTCGAGCGGGCCAATGTTCTGCTCAAGGCAGCGGCAATCATGCGCGAGCGACAAGATGAGATCGCCACTGCGATAACCACGGAACACGGCAAGCCCTTCCCCCAGGCCCGGCTCGAAGTCATCCGCGGTTGCGAATTTTTCGAATGGGACGCCGGGGAAGCGACGCGCACCTATGGTCGCGTCATTCCGAGTGCGCGGGGCATTCGATATATCGTGCATCATCAGCCGATCGGCATCGTTGCGGCATTTTCGCCCTGGAATTTCCCGATGAGCCAGCCGTGCCGCAAGGTGGCTGGCGCCATTGCGTCTGGCTGTTCGATCATCCTCAAGGCGGCCGAAGAGACGCCCGCCGGCGCGTTGCACATTGCCCGGGCATTGCACGACGCGGGGCTGCCCCCCGGGGTGCTGAACCTCGTGTTTGGCACGCCTGCGGAGATCTCCGACCATTTGATCCGCCAGGACCCGGTACGGCTCGTGGCCTTCACGGGCTCGACCGCGATTGGCAGGCACCTCACCACGCTGGCGGCGCAACACATGACGCCGGTCCTGATGGAACTGGGCGGTCATGCCCCGGTCATCGTCTGCGAGGATACCGACGTCGAGGCGGCCGCCATCAGCGGCGCCGAGCGAAAGATGCGCAATGCGGGCCAGGTCTGCACGTCGCCCACACGTTTCTTCGTGCACGAGAGCATTTTCGACGAGTACACCGAGATTTTCGTCCGCCGCGCCGCCGCGACAATTGTCGGCAACGGTTTCGATGAAGGTGTCGAGATGGGGCCGCTCGCCAACGAACGCCGGCCCGCGGCACTCGCGGAGCTGGTTGAAGACGCGGTTGCGCAGGGCGCGGAGCTCAGAACTGGCGGTAAGAAGATGGGCGAGAAAGGCTACTTCTTCGAACCGACCGTGCTGGCCAATGTGCCGGACACCGCACAGGTGATGCAGGTGGAGCCCTTCGGCCCCTTGGCTGTCATCAACCCGGTGGCATCGCTCGATGAGGGCATCGAGAAGGCGAACTCGGTGCCCTACGGCCTCGCCGCCTACGGCTTCACCAACCGCGCGGACTACGTCGACCGCATGATCGAGGGCATCGAGGCCGGCAATGTGTCGATCAACACACTGGAAGCGTCCCTGCCGGAGACGCCGTTCGGCGGCGTGAAATCAAGCGGCTATGGCCGTGAAGGCGGCACCGAAGGCCTGCACAACTACATGATCGTCAAGAACATCTCGCACAGTATGTCGATCGTGTGACTCGACTACTCAGAGATCGGTCCTGATCGCAAACAGCTCCGGGAAGAAACTCGTATCGATCGCTTTCTTGAGGAACGGCACGCCGGATGACCCACCGGTGCCGCGCCGGCTGCCGATGATTCGCTGCACCGTGTACATGTGCTTGAATCGCCAGTTCTGGAACGCATCTTCGATGTCGACGAGTTTTTCGGCAAGCTCGTACAGCTCGAAGTACTTGTCGGGGTTGCGGTAGATCTCGAACCAGGCGGCCTTGACTGAATCGTCGGGCTCGTAGGGCAAGCTGAAATCGCGCTCGAGCTTTCGCTCGTCAATATCGAAACCCGCATTCTTCAAGGTACGGAGCACGACGTCATACAGGCTCGGTTCCGTGAGCACGCGCATGAGCTCGTCATACACCTCCGGGTCGTGCCGGTGCACATCGACCAGCCGCTTGTTCTTGTTGCCAAGCAGGAACTCCAGCTTGCGGTAGCAGTAAGACTGGAAGCCGGAAGCCGGGCCGAGGTCGTCGCGAAACTTGAGGTAGTCGACAGGCGTCATCGTCGCGAGTATCGACCACGACTGGGTGAGCTGCATCAGGATGAGCTTGACGCGGGCAATCACCTTGAACGCGTGTCGAAAGTCCTCGTCCCTGATATTGCGTATCGCCGCCTCAACCTCGTGTCCGGCGAGCTTCAGCCAGAGCTCGCTCGCCTGGTGAATGATGATGAACAGCATCTCGTCGTGTTCGTCCGAGATCCTGTGCTGGGCATTCAGGACCTCCGGCAAGTGCAGGTACTTGCCATAGGTCATCTTGTCCTCGAGATCGGTGTGTATCGTCTTTTCAATCTCTCTGTAATTTTGCGGTTCTTTGCTCATTGCCGCTCTCCAAATGTCTCGATTGACAGATCGTGCAATCGATCCATGACGTATTGTTCGTCCCAGTCCGATTCGATATCCGGGATCTGCATGATCTGGTCCATGATGCTCCGCTGCTCGTCACCGACCCGGAGCGCCTCCGAATACGGCACCTCGGGCGAGAACGTCACCATTGAATACAGCGGCGTCCACAGTTCGGGGAAGCGGCGGCTGAATTTCGCCTCGATCATTTTTCGCAGCTGGAACAGCTTGTCGCCGGACAGGTCACTCATCTCGATGAAATTGCGTCTGGATAATTCCGCGATCGCGTCTCCGTTGGGCTTACGCGCATTTTCATACGCCGGAAAGATCTTGTCCCAGTCATAATCGTTTGCCGCGATCAGGCGGTTCAATTCGGCACAGTCCTCGAACCCGCAGTTCATGCCCTGGCCATAGAACGGCACGATGGCATGGGCCGCATCACCGATCAGGCCGACCCTGCAGTTGAAGGACCACGGAAATACATGAACGAGAAACAAGGGTGACGCTGTCTTTTCCATGAACGTATCGACGGGGTCTTCGAGATGCTCCATCGCATCGCCGAAGTTCTCGTTGAAGAATTGCTCCACGTCCGCTCGCTGCTGAAGCGACTCGAATGAAGGGTCGCCCGAATAGTTGAGGAACAGCGTGCAGGTAAATGACCCGTCGGGGTTCGGTAGCGCGATCAGCATGAAATGCTTGCGCGGCCAGATGTGCAGCGCGTTCTTTTCCAGCTTGTGCGACCCGTCCGGATTCGCAGGAATATTCAGCTCGATGTAACTCTGTGGCATGTAGGTCTGGCTATAGCTGAACCTCGGCAGATTGTGCGCGAGGCGGCGCACTTTCGAGTTTGCGCCATCCGCAGCGAAAAGATAATCCGCCTCGACAGTGAGCTCGTGCTTACTTTGAACCTGGAAAACGGCACTCGCTGTTTCGAAATCGACATTGACGAGCCGGTGCTCGAAGTGTGTCTCGACATTCGGCTCGCGCTCGGCGATATCGAGCAGTTGCTCGTTGATGCCGCCTCTCGAGACCGACCAGATGGCGTCGCCTTCCTTGCCATACGGTAGCTCGCTGAGCGCGCCATCCACGCCGTGGATTGCACGGTGATACATCGGGATCGCCCGGTCCTTGGCGTCCGAGCCAATGCCGATCTGTGCCAGCGAGTGCCATCCCCTGTCGGAGAGCGCAATGTTGATCGACTTGCCCTGGTAGATATTAGTCACGCGAGAGTCCGGACGCCCCTCGTACAGCCCGACCTGGTAGCCGTGCCGTGCCAGCAGGATCGCGAGCAACGACCCTACCGGTCCACCGCCTGCCACTGTGAATTTTCCTCTTGTCGTCACCGGATGCCCCTAAGCCAATAGACCACGCATTATCTGGCCAAAGGTGTACACGTCTTCAAACGAATTGTAGAGCGGGACCGGCGCCATGCGAATAATGCAGGGCTCACGATAATCCGCGATCACGCCTGCCGGAATCATCGCGTCAAACAGCTTGCGTTCACGCCCGGCGATGTCGATCGATAGCTGGCAACCGCGTTGGTCCGGGTCACGTGGCGTGATAATGCTGATGTGGGCATCCGGAAACTCCGATGCCAGCTCGTCGACCGTGTACTCCAGGTACCCCGTGAGTTTTGCACTCTTCTCGCGCAGCGCGGGCATGCCGACTTCGGCGAAGACGTCGAGTGATGCCTTCATTGCCGCCATACCCAGGATCGGCACGTTACTGAGCTGCCAGCCTTCGGCGCCCTCCATGGGTTGAAATCCGCTTTTCATCTGGAATCGCGTCTTCTTGTCATGACCCCACCAGCCGCCAAACCTCGGCAGCTCGAAGTTCCGCCCGTGACGCTCGTGAACGAATATCCCGCCGACGTTGCCCGGGCTCGAGTTCAGGTACTTATAGGAGCACCACGCGGCAAAGTCGATGTCCCAGTCATGCAGCGACAGGGGCACGTTGCCCGCCGCGTGCGCGAGGTCGAATCCGGCAACGGCGCCGGCGGCGTGCGCGGCCTCGGTCAGCCGCTGCATATTGAACAGTTGACCCGTGAAATAATTGACGCCGCCGAAAAAGACGAGTGCGACCTCGTCCGCATGGCTATTAATCGTGTCCAGGATGTCTTCTTCGCGAATCAGTCGCTCGCCATCCCTGGGCGCGACCTCGATGATGGCGTCCTCGGGATCGAATCCGTGGAACCGCGTCTGCGTCTCCAGCAGGTAACGGTCCGACGGGAACATTTTCGCTTCACTGATGATCTTGTAGCGCTTCCGGGTCGGGCGGTAGAACGAGACGAACAAGAGGTGGATATTGGTCGTCAGCGAGTTCATGCAGACGACCTCCGACTCCTCGGCGCCGACGATCCCGGCCATCGGCGGTGTCAGGCGCTCGTGGTAGCTGTACCACGGATTCGTGGAATGAAAATGGCCTTCGACGCCGTATTTTGCCCACTCGTCGAGTTCCAGCTCGACAGCGCCCCGCACGGTCTTCGGCTGCAGCCCCAGCGAATGGCCCGTGAAATATACAATCTCGGGCGTACCCAGGGACGGAAAGTAAAAACGGTCACGACAGGCCTGCAGTGGATCGGCCTCGTCCTGTGCCCGGGCGAACTCGAGTGTCGATTCGTACTGCATTACGCCCCGTCAGCCCTGCTCGGGGAGCGATACCCAGCCTTCGGGAACTTCTTTGCCCGGGTGCCTGGCGCCGCAATCGGGGCACGTGCGCGCTTCGTCATCGGCATAGAACGCCTGGTAGAGCGGCGGCAAATCATCAACGATGGACTTCAGCAGCACCTCGACGCGGTGCACGAGGCTGCCGCACTCGAAGCAGTACCATTCGAAGGCGTCCTTCGCGCCGGCAGGTCGCTTGGGCTCGATGACCAGTCCGACGCTCCCCGCCATCGGGCGCTGCGGCGAGTGTCGAACATGTGGCGGCAACATGAAGACCTCGCCTTCGCGAATCACGACGTCATAGAACTCGCCTTGATCAAAGACCTTGAGCACCATGTCGCCTTCAAGCTGGTAGAAGAACTCCTCGACCGGATCGTCATGGTAGTCGGTACGCTGGTTCGGACCGCCGACGACGAACGCCATCATGCCGGCGTCTTCCCAGATCTGCTTGTTGCCTACCGGCGGCTTCAGGAGATGCCGGTGCTCGTCGATCCAGGCTTGAAAGTTGAAAGCAGCAAGTCTCGCCATTGTCTCTTACTCCTCCATCAAATTACGATTTGCGTCGTGGGCCTTAGTATCTCACGCGCCACGCTCATCGCCGCAATCGCCGATGAACGAGGGTTGTCGGGCAGTGGCCTGCCCTCTATCTGGAATTCGAAACGACCAAACTCCCCCTCGGCGACGACTTCGTGAATGTTGCGCTCGAGGGCCGGATCTGCAATGAGTTCAACCGTGGTCTCGTCGAAACCGATGCCTGCCAGCGCTACCGATGCGGCCACGTTGACATTCTTGGGATATTCCAGCGCCGCAATTCGGGCGCTGCCGCTGAAGTGGATCGCGGCCTCGGAAAGCGTATCCAGATCGAGTTTCGTTTCGGCAGGAGAGCCTCGCCAGCTCTGCGGCGGCTTTCGACCACGGTACGTGACCCTGGTCAGCGTGCCGATGCTGGCTGCGCACAGCACGTCAAGGGCCCCGATGGCGCCCGAGACCACCCGTAGCTGTGAATCACCGCGTCGCGCAGCGGCAGCCAGCCGATCATACAAGTCACTATCGGCCAATGCGCCGGAGGATACGGAAACGAGGTCGACGCCTCGGGAAAGGATCGCTTCCCCATGCTGCCTCAGAGCGGGGTGACCCGCGCAGTCGGCCACCAGGTCGACCGAAGTCGCAATATCGTCGAAGACATGGCCTATCTCCACTTCCTCGCCAAAGACTTCGCGTGCGCGCGACTCCATGCCCGGCTCGATGATCGCCGCGGTAATTCTGACGTTGTCGTGGTTCGCCAGGTAGCGAGCGACCGCTCCGCCAATTGCCCCACATCCAACCATTGCGACTGTCAGCATATTCAAATCCCCGGAAAGTCTTGGAACGTCGGCCTCATCCACCGATTGTAAGGAAAATCGGTTCGGGCGCCTGCCGCGCGCACGACACGCATCTGACGACCACGCCGAATTCAGTGACTGGCAAGCCCGGAAGCCGGCTGTCAGCTACCCGGATTTACGGGAGATTATGAAGCTCTCGTCGTTGAACCACAGGCCATTGTGGCGCTGCAGCACCTGCGCCGTCGACTCGAGGTATTCCGAGTTGTGGAGCGCATGCTCGAGTTTCTGGTCCTCGATCTGGGCAACGTAGACGGCCGCGTTCCAGGCGGCGAACAAGGTACTCGTACCAATGCTGTCAGCGATCTCATCCGGCAGGGTGTGCATCTTGTACTGGAAGATTGCCTTCGAATCAGAGTAAGCATTGAAGTTGTAGTCGCGCGCCTCGCCCTTCAGCGTGTTTTTTAGCGCCTTGAGCAGATCGTGACGATTGACCTGGAACGGATCTTCGTCTGGCCATATTTCCCTGATGATTTCGAGGCCGGCGTCGCGGCCAAACGATTGTACGGCCAGCAGACGACCGCCCGCTCGCAGAGCTCTGGAGAGTGGCGCGAGCACGAACTTCGCTTTGAAATCCGCGTCCATACGCGCGCGCCACGGCTGCGAAGCGACTACGAGATCATAGTCTGCGAAGCTCTGGCCGCGCCGCGGAATAACAGAGTCCAGCAGGAACTTGTGATCCTTGCGATACATGATCAGCACAGAAGGACGCACGTACAACGGGTTGCCGGTCTTCTGGCTCGTGGTCGCCTGCCAGGCGTCGACGAGATGGTCGTCGAGTTCGTCCAGCTGCCGCCCGAACTCGAAAGCCGATGTTCCTTCGAGTTCGACTTCCTTCCAATTTAGCGCGGCAGCCTTATTGACATCGAGCGGCATCAGCCATGGCGCTTCGCGGTAATGCAGATTTGTGAATACGAAGACGGTGGACGGATGTTCAACCATTCGGTCCGGCAGAATCTGCAGACTCAGACGAATGTCCTCGAGGCTGATTTCCTTGCCGACCACGTAGAACGGCAGCGTGGGATAACGCTGGTGGGTCGCACGCAGCAGGCGCCCCAGCACGGTTCCGTCACCCATGCCAGCATCGAACAGCCGCAGTGCCGGTGGATTCGGTTTCAGGTGAACGAGCTCCCGCGCCGCTCGCTCTGCGACCTGGCGCTTTTCGTTACAGGTATTGACGAAGGCCAGGTATTTCTGCCGGTTGTCGTAAAACCGAAACGGCCGGTCGGGCACGGCGCTGACGGCCTCTCGCGGGTCGGGCGGATAGGGATCCAGTGGACGCGCGACCCGATCCGGCTCGTCCGTGCCCTCTTTTTCCGCGCCGGGCTGATTATCGCGAATGTAGGTTCGTATGCGTTCCGCCGTGGCGAGCGTCACGCCTTTGCCAGCCCGCAGTCTCGAGCAAAGCTTGCCGTCATTGATCGCGTGCCGGCCGAACGTCGACTCGGCGATGTGGGTATGCCGGCAAAAAGACTCGATCTCCTGCAACAGGGCGTCAGTCGAATTGGTCATGCTTGGCCTCGTCACTGCACAGGAGCGGCTAATTTTCCCATTTTTTAGCTCGATTCTGCAATTGGGATATTGCCCACTGCCATCACTGGCGATAAGACCGGGCCTACGGTACGGAATCGGCGGAACTCGCCGAGGCGGATCCACGCTACAATCCGCTCTCCAAAAAAGCACAATCTCAATCACCTTCTATGACTGCGGAGCACTTGATTAATGGCGGCACTATTTAATTATCGAGGGATCACAAGAATAACTTCGGGGCTTTTGCTACCGCGCTTAAAGGGTCAGATTCTGTTGCTATGGGTATCGGCAATGCTGCTCGGCTGTATGGCCGATACCGGCGACCGGTACAACGTCGACATTCGCTGGACGAGTTACGGTATCCCGCACGTCAAGGCGGACGACTGGGGCAGCCTGGGGTACGGATTCGCGTATGCCACGGCGAATGATGGCATCTGCGTGTTTGCGCGCGAGATCGCCAGGGCGAACGGCACGCTGTCGGCCGACTTCGGTGCGACTGGCGAGCATCTCGCCAGCGACACATTCCACCGCGCGATCGTCACGCAGGAAAGGGTGCAAAGAAATGCTGCGGCGATGTCCGAGAACATGCGCTCATATACCGCTGGCTTTGTCGCCGGCTACAACCGATTCGTCGACGACAACCGCGACAAACTCCCCGCGGCCTGTGCCGGGGAGAAGTGGGTGCGGCCGATCAGCGAACTCGAACTCGGCCGGACGTTCATTGCTGTCGGCATTCGCTACGGCACGGGCAACTTCGCAGCCGGAATCGCCGCCGCGGCGCCGCCAGGGGAACCGGTTGCTGCACTGACGCTTGACTACGACATGCCCCGCGGGATCGGCAGTAATGCGATCGCGCTGGGCAGCGACCTGACGCAGTCGGGCAAAGGCATCCTGTTCGGCAATCCACATTACCCCTGGCACGGTCCTGCACGCTTTCACATGATTCACACGACCATCCCGGGCGAGATCGACACTATGGGCGCAAGCCTGTTGTCGGGAAGCTTTGTCGTGATTGGATTCAACAAGGACATCGCCTGGACGCATACCGTATCGACGGCGCTCCGTCTGACACTGTTCGAGCTCGAACTCAACCCCGAAAACCCGATGCAGTACCGCTATGGTGAAGAGTACCGCGACATCGAACGGATCGAGGTTGCGGTGCCGCTCGAGGCGGACGACAGCCAGCAAACCATCTACATGACGCATCACGGGCCTGTTCTCGTCAGTGACACGCTGCCGTGGACCTCGACGCGTGCTTATGCCGTTCGCGACGCCATCCTGAACAACCACGCAGCATTTGCCACTTACGAGGCATTGCAGAGCGCGGCGTCAGTCGCCGATGTCGAAGCGGCGATCAGCAAGCAGGGCATTTTCTTCGTCAATACGATCGCTGCCGACCGTCATGGCAACGCGTTTTATGCGGACATATCGTCGACGCCGCATCTCGATATGAACATCCTCACAAATTGTCGGCGCGAGGTGAGCGGCTTGCCGCCGCAGGTCCTCATACTCGATGGCTCGAGTCCTGACTGTGACTGGCGCGACGATCCGCGGAGCACCGTCCCGGGCAACCTGCCAGCCGATGACATGCCTCGCGCAACGAGCACGCGTTATTTCACGAATTCCAACGACAGTTACTGGCTGTCAAATCCCGACGAGCCGCTCGAGGGCTACCTGCCGACGATCGGTCCGGAGCGGACAGCGCGCACTTTGCGTACACGCGCCGGCCTCGTATTCCTCAATGAATACCTGGAACAGGGCAGCAAGCTCGAGGCCGACGATATTCAGTCACTTCTGCTCAGCCACCGGCATTTCGGCGCGGAACTGCTGCTCGACGACGTGCTCGCAATCTGTGAAAACAATGACGAAATTGCGATGAGCTGCGACGTACTTCGTAAATGGGACCGCACGGCCAACGTCGACAGCCGCGGCATGCAGGTCTGGACTGAATTCTGGGAGGTGGCGCACCACATTGATGATATCTACGCCGTTCCGTTTGATCCGGATGACCCTGTCAACACACCACGCGGCATCGCAACCGACAACGAGGCCGTGCGGAATGGCGTCCGCGGCGCGCTGGCGGCGGCGCAACAGCGTCTGCTGGATGCCGACATCGAGCTGGATAAACCGTGGGGTGATGTGCAGTTCGCGGAACGCAATGGCGCCCGTATTCCGGTGCCCGGCGGGCCCGGCCGGCACGGCATGTTCAGCTATATCAATACGGATTTCACCAAAGGCAAAGGCTATACGCCCATCGCTAACGGCAACAGTTATATCCAGGTCGTGACCTGGGATGATGACGGTGCGCCCGACGCGCGCGGCATTCTGACCTACTCACAATCGCCGGAAGCCGACTCGCCGCATTACTACGACCAGACGGAGCTCTATGCGCGCGGCGAGTGGCTGCAATTGCCGTTCACCGAAGATGAGATCCTGGCCGATCCGAATCTTGAGACGTTGACGCTGCGGGACAACTGAAGCTTTCCGGAGCCGGGTTGCTCGCTCACATGGATAGCGAGCCCTCGCGGAAATCCGTCTTGTCCAGCCAGGCATTGATCAGGACCGGCAGCCCCTCGCCGCGCGCGCGGCGAGCGTCATCCAGATCGGCATCGATCCGGTCACTATCCGTTAGCAGGATGCCATGGCCACCCAGTGCCTCGGCAACTTGATGATAATTGCTTCGCGCCAGCACGGTGCCGACATCGTCGCCGAGCATCTTGACCTGCTCGCGGGCGATTTGTGCCCAGCTGCCGTCGTTACCGACGA
>WVYQ01000022.1:17849-30561 GCA_011772865.1 Woeseiaceae bacterium
CTTGGCTTCACGATATACGAGGCCGTGCCGACAAAGTCGCCACCATCGGCCACGACGACGCTGTCATCCGGCAGCCGCGTATCGATGGACCGTAACAGCGTGACCGGGTTGATAAACTCGCCGCTGCGTTTCGCCATGCTGTCAATCTCGGCCTCACGTTCTTCGTCCCTGGCGAACAAGGTTTGTTTCCATTCATGCCAGCGATCGGGGGCATCCGTTCCAAGTGCACGGGCCAACTCGCGAAGAAACAACCCGGCATCGGCGATGGTGCCGATGTCCGGTCGACGGTTTCGATTGAGGTCGATACGGCTGCGATTCGCCGATATGAGGCACGCTTTTCTTCGCACATGGCGCCCATAATCGAGCCGAAAGTCCGAGGGCACACCGGCGAGCACGACAAGGTCAGCCTCCCGTATGGCTTTGCGGCGTTGATGGCGCCGGTGCAAGGGGTGCGACGGTCCCATCAGTCCACGGGCCATGCCGGACAGGTAGACCGGCATCCCGATGCGCTCGATCGCTTCTGCAGTACTGACCGTATGCTGCGCCTCCACGAGTGCCTGGCTACCGACGATGAGCAGTGGCCGCTCGGCATTCGCGATTTTATGAACGGCACGTGAAATGATGTGGGAACTCGGAGGCAGGGCTGCGACCTCTTTCACGGCAATATCGGTTTCATACGGGCCGGCAAACAATCGCCGAACATGGTGGTTCAGATAGGCGCGAATTAACTGGCTGGACAACCCGCCCCCCTGCGGTGCTGCAGCCGCATACCATTCGCGGATGACCTGCTGGTCATACAACAGGTCAACCGGGCATTCGATAAACACCGGTCCCGGCACACCGGTCTGCGCCACCCGAAATGCCTCGCAAATGGCTGGCACCAGGTCCCTGCCACGCTTCACAGCACGAGCCCACTTCACATGGGGTTTGAACAACGCCAATTGGTCGATGTCCTGCAGCGCACCGCGGCCCTGTAGCATTGTCGCGGCTGCGCCACCGAGTATCACGACAGGCGACTGCGCGAGTTGCGCATTCTTCACCGCCGTAATCGTGTTGGTGACTCCCGGACCGGCGGTTACAGCCGCAATGCCGGGTACGCCCGTGATTCGGGCGACCGCGTCGGCTGCAAAGACAGCGGTCGCCTCGTGGCGCACATCCACGACACGGATGCCGAGATCCTTGGCGCCCTTGAGAATCGGGGAAATGTGTCCGCCGCACAGCGTGAACAGGAACTCCACGCCATGGGACCGCAGCACGCGCGCAATCTGGTTGCCGCCATTCATGTCGCGTTTTCGCTGGCCTCTCCGGCCCTGCCGCGAAACTCAATCATGCTGTGACTGACGCCAAAAAATGACATCAGCGCATCGAACCAGCTAACGGGCAGCAGCCGGGCTGGCCACGACGCGTAAACAAACCAGGGCATTACGACCCGGCGCCGGTCGCGTTGGATTGCACGAACGATGCGCTTCGCGACCAACTCCGGCTTCAGTATGGGCAGCAGCCAGGAAAATCGCGTTTCGACGCCGTCGAACATTCCTGTGGCCGTATAAAAAGGACACACTACGGTTGTGATCACCCTGCTGTTTAGCGTTTTGAGCTCCAATCGCAGTGCCTCGTCAAAGCCGACAGCAGCGAATTTGCTGGAACAGTAGTCGGTCAGTCTGGCCGTGCCCGCGAGCCCGGCCGCCGAAGCGACCGTCACCAGGTGACCGCTGCCCCGCTCAAGCATGGAAGGAAGGAATGCTCGGACGGTCCAGAACAGGGCCAGAACATTCACCTCAAATGTCTGCTCGATATCCCTGTCCGACAGTTCGAGCAGATTCTTGCCCGCTACGACACCGGCATTGTTGATCAGGATATCGATGGGCCCACTCTCGGACAACGTGCGCTCCGCCACGGCTGCAATCTCCTCGCGGCTGGACAGGTCGCAAGTGTAGACATCTACTTTGTGACCCCCACCGATGAAATCGGCGCGCACCTGACTGAGGCCTGCGGAGTCGATATCCCACAGAATGAGCTCGGCCCCGGCGTTTGCAAGGTTGGTGGCCAGCAACCTGCCGATACCGTGGGCGGCACCAGTAACGAGGACACGCTTTTTATTGATATCCGTCATGTGCTTCTTCCCCTGATGGTCACGACAACATTACCATCAATGAGAATGTCGACGCTGGCCCGTAGCGGACAATCAATCAAGCGAAAATTCGCGATCTCGAGTGGCCGCTAACGGCCAAAAGCGGCCGTTCGGAGAGGCAGTTATGAATAAGTTTGGGTGGCCGATTCGGCTCGTTATCTGCCATCAATTGCTATTGGCTATCCGTTGTGCCTCCTCCGTAAATTTCGACGTTGCACCCATATCCAGCAATCCCAACTCCAACCATATCGGATAGAGCCTTTTGATCGATGGCGCGATCCTCGTACTGTAGAACTCCTCATCGATATAACCTTGCTGGTATTGGAAATACAGATTGTCGTAGCCGCCGAGTCTGCCCTGGAAATAGCGACGTATTCGCTCTCTCTCTGTCGAATCCAAGACTTTAAGAGCCGAAACATCGGCCGGCCCGCCGGCCGCCGCAAATTTTTCATACGCGGGAAGTAAGAACTCAGTATCCGCTATTTCCAGCATGAAAGATTCATAGTTATCTGATCGGGCCTGATGAATCTGCGCTTGAACGAGACTGCTGTTTTGGCTCAGCTCCACAATCAGCAATATCAAGCCTATTACCACACCCAAGTTCGCGCCGAGTGTTAGCCACCGATTGACCGAGTCCGTGTTCACTTCGTCCCCCTCTATGTTGCTAGCTGGTCTAGTCGGCTACGCATTGATTCGAAATGTCCGCTTTTCGACAATATCGGACAGTCTAGCTCAATCTAGACCAGAGGCTACTTTCGGCCAAAAGCAGTCAAAGTGGCAAGAACTTCTGGACTCGCTTGCCGATAATATCAACTACGTAGACGGCCCCGTCCTCTCCTACAGCCAAATCGTGTCCCATCTGGAACTGGCCGTCATAGTTGCCAAATCGGCCGAATATAGTTTCCGTCTCGCCAGCTGACGACAGCCTGATAACTCGTGAACGGTCGGGCGGCGAAGTAGGCTGGTCTCCGCCGTCAACGACAAAAACGCTGCCCGAATTATCGACTGCAATTCCGTAGGGTCTGCCGACTCTATCGCGCGTCCACTCTGCTATGAAGCTGCCCTCGCGATCAAAGACTTGGACACGGGAATTGCTGCGGTCGGCAACGTACAGCCTCCCTTCGTCATCGAGAGCGAGCCCGTGCGGCAGATCAAAGTCTCCCGTTTTCGATCCTCTCTTACCCCATTGGAACTCAAATTCGCCGTCACTCGAAAACCGTACTACCCGAGAGTTCCCATAACCGTCGCTGACGAAAAAGCCGCCGTCATCCAAGACAGCAACATCAGTTGGCAAATTGAAATGCGTAGAATCCGTTCCCGGAACACGATTCTCGCCAAGTTCGAGCAACAGCTCGCCGTCGTGGGAAAATTTAAAAACTTGATGGCGCCCCACATCGGTTAACCAGACATTATCATTGGAATCGACTGTCAATCCGTGCGGCATGACGAACATGTCATTACCCCACTCTGCGATCATATCGCCTGTTGCGCCGTCAAACACCGCAATTGTTGTCCCCTCGATTGCATCATCTGGTAACGGTTCGGACCAGTCGCGGTCGAAACTGTGGAATACAAACACGTGGTTGTGCGAATCGACGGCTACACCCGATGCTCGACCCAGAGCGTGACCTTTCGGAAGAGACGGCCAGCCGTGCACAACGGAGTAGCTGCTAGCGTCTGCCAACGCAGGATTAGCCATACCAAGAAAGCCGATCAAAACAAACGTCCGGGCTGCAAATACGAACAGATTCATCGTAACTTTCCTTTAGATCTCAGGTGCGGCAGAGAACGTCCGCTTTGGGTCAATACCGGTCAGTTTAGCTCAAATGAGGCGAATGGCCGGAATCGGCCAGAAGCGTTCATTCCGTTGGCAGGTACCGATGCACCAATGGCAGCACTCGCTGCAGCGCGAAGCCTAATGACTTAGTTCCGTGCCAAACTCAAGCAAGTCAGCGTCAAACACGAATGGGATCATGCCCTTCCCAATGCGCTCTTCGGCGTATGGGTCGGCGAAGTGTCCGCTTGCGACTAGCGCCCTGTTTGTCAGGCCGAACAAGTAGTGCCAGATTTCGGTAAAGAGCTGTCGATATGGAACGCCATATTTGCGGGCAGTCAGCAATTCGAGTCTTGCCTGCACCGTTGAGTAATTGAGATCCAGCCATTCATCCATCAATAGCCAGCTCAGCTCGCGCGCAGCATCGGTCATCGGCTTGTCGGTAAACGAAAAATATGGCGCCGCGAGAACGTATGAGTCCTTGTCGCGCTTCACGTACTGCAATTCCATGAGAAGCGTGAAGATTGCTTCGGCCCTGTCTTTGTCAATGGCCGTTGATTCGGCTATGGAGTCGATCGTTACGCCGCCCTCCCTCGAGGCGCTCAATATAGCGCCGGCGTCCCGAAGAAAATCATCCTGGTAATAGGGTGCCAGGGCCTTGTAAACACTGATTCGAAGAGTGCGCGACGCACCGTCGATTTTGGCCACCCTGCTGCTCGTGCTCCAAAGCAGATCCGGCAGACCGAGTCTCGGAAGCGAATAGTGGTCTCCAAACGTTGTAAATCGGATTCCGTCAACCACCGTATTGTGGCTACCCCAATACAGTTCCCTGACATTTCTCTCACTTGACTGTTCCTTGGCCCAGATCGCGAAGTCCCGGCCGCCAGGTAAATTGTTGGCTGTTATTCGTAAATCCTTATCTGCCGTGATATCAAGGCCGTCCCAATCGAGCGACATCGCACCGATCACTGCATACGCGAGTTCACCCGTGTCCACGCTCTCAATATCGTAGGCACTGAATACCGATTCAAATTCAGCCCATCTGTCACGGTACGACTGCGCAAGACTCTCGGCAAATGGGGCGAGCGTCGTCACCAGCAAGTCGTGATCCTCAAGCGTCAGATAGTTGAAACTGATCGCGTAGCCGCCATTCCACGGCTTGAGGAGGTCCAGTTCGACAAGCGAGGCCAGATCCACCCCTGAACCACGGAGCGACTGCCCAATGTAAGCAGCATTCCTGGGCTTATCCGCAATCGCCTGCAGAAGCTCCGAGACCTCCGGCATTTGCGCAACGGTAACAGGATCCTGGAGACCCTCCAGCTTATTGTTGCCAGTGATGCCAACCTGCAAAGTGACATCTTCAGCTTTTACAAGTTCAGCAGCGGCGATCAAGAAGACCGTAACAGCTATGGAAGCAAAGCTATGTGTGCTCATGGCGTTCATAATTACACCCGAATGTCAGCGAGATACTCGTGAGAAATAAAAACGAGTCCTTCGGATCATCACCAGAAAGTGTAGCGCAATCCAGGCGAGCCGCCAGACAGGCTTACCTTATCGTCATCCAGGGGCTGCTTACGGCCAGCAAGCGACTATCGCTAACTCTGAGCAAGGGATTTGTGGATCAGGACAAGAAATAATCAACGCCTCGTTCGACAAAGGCGCCTCCCAACCAAGAACCCAGCGGAATCAAAAGGTATAGCGTAAAACGAACCAGAGTGGGACTATCGAAGGGCCAGTTTCTTATGTTCTCGATCAAAGTTCTGTACGCCATGATTTCGGCAATCGACTGCTGCTCCGCAGCACCGGACTTCAGCGCATCTCTGGAAATCTTGAGGCTCTGCGCGCACCAATCGAGCTCCTGATCCTTGGCGACTCGGATTTTTTTGCGCATGCCACGCAATGGCAACATCATTCCTATCCACGCCAATGCGATGAAACTTATCCAAGATCCCACGAGTGACGGTCCATATCGAGATTCGACCCCCAGGAGCGATAACACGGATACCATGCCAAACACCAATAGCGCGTTGGTCAGCCCCTGACGAATCAATGGTTGATAGGGGCGCAAGTCAAGAAGATCCAGAGATTCGATGTGATCCGACAATCGCGACAGTCGGGCGGACTCCGCCACGGTTACATAGCAAAAACATCCGATCCACCACATGAATAATACGGTCGTAGCCCGATGCCAGTAGACTTCGTAATTCCAGCTTTGCCATTCCCATGGATTCGTGGGCTCAGGCGTGGTCGCATGGGTGACGGCCACACCAACGACGAGGAAGCTAGCAGCACCTACCACTAACAAGATCCACCGTGGGTGCTTGCCAGCCCTATCGATAGTCCTTTGCCAATGCGGCGCGCTTCGTGCAACTTGCGACAGATCATGTGTTGTCCTGCGTGCGGTCACGAGCAGATAGGCATACGCGGAGGCGCTGTATGCCATTATCAAGATATGCGTGATAGCCACCCGAAGGTCGTCCGGTGCAGAGTTCTTGGCACCGTCGACAAGAGATCTACCGACGAAAAATACTAGAAGCAGGCCAATTGTGAAAACAATGCCTATCCAAAAAGGATTGCCGGGTAGCGCATCGTATGCCCTCAGTGTCCAAGGCGTTGTGTACGATCTGGCCGAGGTGGTGATATCGCCTTTCATTGAAGGAGTCTGTCCTCTAAGAACTCACGATGCTAATGCAGCGATAAACGAAGGCAGTGAAAGAGACATTTGGCCAATGTCCGCTTTGGACTAATATCAGTCATTGATTGTAGCAAATGACCGACGACCGCTTACGGCCAGAAGCGGACTTTCAATATAGCCTTATAGCCCCACCAATTCGGCGTGAAATCCCTCACTCTCGACTTTTTCAAGAATGTCATGCGCTTTCACGTGTTCGGGATTATAAGTAATTGAGACAAGATGAGGCCGGTCATCCCGATTACATGCACTCACTACACCATCCATTTCATGAATGTGATCCTCAAGAGTCTTCAATCGGCTAAGCGGTAGCGTTTCATCAATGTGAACAACAACATCGGCAATATTAGTGCTCATGACCTTCTCCTTACGAGGAAAATCCTCTGGCTGCGGCAGCCCGGCGATCTTGGGGTCCTTCGTGGCGCTCGAACGTCGCGGAGGAAGCGAGGACCCGTGGCTTTACGCCTCCAGCTTTGGCTGGATTTGCCTTTATCAAAGTGATTATGAAGCGCCGAGAACTGGCGTCAATTCTGGGATGTACCTAAGTTCCCCTTTGGATCAGTAGCAGTCATTGTAGCCGAATCCAGGCAAACGTCTGCTATTGGGCAGAAAGTGCCTCGGCCTGGATTTCGCTGAGAAACTCATCTATCGCGATCGCAGTACGCTCCGGTGCCTCTTCCATTGCCAGATGGCCAACGCCGTCGAATATCTGCAGGTCCGAGTTCGGGATCATCTCGTGAAATGTCTTTGCGTTGTCGGGCGGGATCACTCGATCTTCTTCGCCCCAGAGGATGAGTGTCGGCAAGGTCACTTCGTTCAGCCGTTGCCCATAGCTGGGCTCCCGATCAGCAGTTGCCAGCAGGCCCGCTGCGCGCCGATTGCCGGGATAACGCAAGAGTTCCCAATAGCGGTCTACCATTTCTTCTGTCACTACGGCCTCTTCGGCCACGCTATCCAGCAAGGACTGTTTGATCACAAATCGTGGCGTAATCAGTTGACCCAGGAACCGGCCGACCGAACTTCTCACAATTCGGGCACCCAAATAGAGTCTTGGCTTTTGGGCATTCGGCGGTGACGGCGCTCCTGATGAGTCAATCAATATCAGTGCAGAAACGTTTTGTGGTCTCGCTAGCACATAGCGCCATGCAACCCAACCGCCCATCGAGTTTCCGGCAATCGCGAACCGCTGAACTCCTGTCGCTTCGAGAACTGCCGCAATGGCCTCGAACATGCCCTGGGCGGAGTAGTCATCCCGAGGATGTGGGCCGGTGAGCCCATGTCCCGGCTGGTCGTAGGAAATGAGGCGATACCGGTGTTTCAGAGCCCTAACCAGAGGTTCAAACGTCTGCAGAGAGGCATTCGACCCATGCACCAGAAGGATTGCAGGACAATCCCGGCAGCCCTGGTCGCGATAGTGGACCGACATGCCATCCGAAGTTCCGGCGAACCCGGAAGCAGGACCACCGTACTTCACGCGCATCGCCATCGCGTCACTATCGGGCGTCCTGAGCGTGACAAAAACGACTGCAATCGAGGCTGCGATGAACCCGGAAATAACTGCGATCTTCCTCATCGAATTTCCCATCGCGCCGCATATGGCCAGAAGCGGTTACTCGACTTGTTCAGTTATCAGGTGCAGCAGGATCACCTGAGGTGTCCTGCGTTTCCGAGAGATAGGGAAACTTTGCTTCCATATGCTCACGCATGTGCGGATTAAGATTTTTCGCGATACCGGGCCAAAGCATCTTCGCTTGATAGCCAGGTTCGAACGCTTCACCCCAGCCGAGCCGATCCATCGCGTCTTGATCGAGCAACCCCTCCTCAACCTGCAAGAGTATGGTCTCGTAACTACGAAGTGAAGCAATCCAAACGTAAGTAAGCTGAGCCTTTTCTAATTCAGTCAGCTCATCCCAATTGTCTTCACTTGCCATATAAAGACGGCTAAGCGCTGGGTCTTGAGCCAACGCGAGCCATTGGTCCGACAAATGTGAGCCGTGCTCCTGATACGCGGCGGCTCTGCTCGCAATTGTGTTCTGCCGAACTTCGAGACCTACAAATATCAGCGACACTGCCACTGCAATGAGGCCGAGTACTTCAATCAAAGTGAATGTTCTTGACTCGCTCCACCGTCCCATCTGGGCCTGCTCCATAAAATAATGAGTAAAATCGGGCTCGTGTAATAACAATGCCTGCGATGGCAGTTTCTAGCGTTTCCTGCACGGCCAATACCTAATCAGATTCAGCAACAGTCTTGTCCCAGCTGAATTGGTGGGCACGTCACATCACCGTACGAACAGTACACGCAGCAATCACCTGCTAGTGGCTTCAAAAGTGCACCGCAGGCCTTGCAGTCGTAATAAAACTGACACGCGTTAGTGGGCATCAGCTCCTTGGCTTTGTGGCCACACTCCGGGCAAGTTAAAGTCGAATACGGCTCAAAGTTAATAGTCTGAGTCTCCCGGAATCAGGACAATGTTTCATTATCCGTTTTGGGATGCCTTACGTCCCACATGAACTTCAATCCTGCTAACGAGCAGATACCAAAGATACTCACAATCGCACACGAACGAACCCCACAATTTGGTCCAGATTGCTGGAGCGGCAGAAACCAGCTCCCCTTCAGAAACGGTCATTCTAGACCAATTCAGGCAACGGCTGCTTTGGGCAAATACCGGTCACTCTGGACGAGAATCGGCTGGAGGCCGCTAACGGGCAAGTGTGGACAGTCATCCAGTGCCTGGACTCCGTTAACTTCACTCAGTCATTTCAGCGTCAAATTCCTCAGGGTTCCAGCAATCGCTCGGATCGTTTGCGGCACGATCCATTTGATTTCCTGGCAGCCCGGACATGATTTGCTCTGTTCCGACAATTGCCGCCCGAATTTGGGATAAATAGTTAAAAATGGCCCGTTACGATGTCCCTGGCTCCAGCCTCCAGAGTCCGCGGTACTTTGGCATTTAGTCATATAGCAGGTACGCTTAAGCGCGGTAGGAAATTCCACGGAACCAGCCGTTGTCTCTTTTTTCCGAACTCAAGCGCCGTAACGTCTTCAGGGTAGGCATTGCCTACCTGGCGCTCGCATGGCTGCTGATCGAGGTTGCCGGCACCGTGTTCCCCGGATTCGGAATACCGGAGTGGGCGTTCCGCTTCGTCGTCATTTTAGTAGCTCTGGGCTTCGTGCCAACTTTAATCTTTTCCTGGGCCTATGAAATTACGCCCGAAGGCCTCAGGCGCGAAAAAGAGGTCGTGCGTGAAGAATCGATCACGCATCTCACCGCCAGACGGCTCGATAAATTAACGATCGGCCTGATAGTCGTGGCATTGGCGGTCATTGCGGTCGACCGCTTTTGGCTTAATTCCAGGCTCATGGATGCGCCGGCAACGTCTGCCGAGAAAGTGACGGAGAGTGCGGCCGGATCCGAGTCTGAACCTGATACATCACCCCGATCGATCGCCGTGCTGCCGTTCGCCAACCGCAGCGCCAAACCCGAGGATGTCTACTTCGTGGACGGCATCCACGACGATCTGCTGACCTACATCTCGCAAATCGGCTCCATCAAGACTATTTCCCGCACGTCGGTAATGAAGTACCGGGATACCACCCAATCCATCCGCGAGATCGCCCGAGAGCTGGGGGTCGCCACGGTTCTGGAGGGTGGCGTACAACGGGCAGGTGACCAGGTGCGGATCAATGTCCAACTCATCGACGCCCGAACAGACGACCACCTGTGGTCGAGTATCTATGATCGGCAGATGACGGCTGCGAATATCTTTACTATCCAGAGCGAGATTGCCGGGTCCATAGCCGCAGCTCTGCGCGCGACGCTGACCCCCGAGGCACAGCAGCGGATAGATTCGATACCGACCGAGAACCTGGAGGCCCTCGAGGCGTATTTTCTCGGCAGGCAGAGCATGGTAACAAGGAGATTGTCCGATCTCGCCAACGCCGCGATGCGTTTCGAGGAAGCGGTTTCGCGGGATCCAAATTTCGCATTGGCTTTCGTAGGCCTTGCCGACACCTACCTCTTGCAAGCGGGTTACGGTGGCTTGCGCTGGGAAGAAGGCATCGCCAAAAGCAAGGCTGCGGCGGAGCAAGCGCTGAAACTCGATCCCGGCCTCGGTGAAGCGTATGCCGCAACAGCAAAGAGAACCAGTTGGGAAGGTGATACAGAGGGTGCCGAGATAGCGTTCAAGCAGGCAATACAGTTGAACCCCAACTATGCGCCCGCGTACCAATGGTACGGTGAGATGCTGGCCGATTGTTGCGACCGTTTTTCAGAAGCGCTCGAGTTATCTCGAAAAGCAACCGAGCTGGATCCGAAGTCGGCCATCATCGTCAACGATTACGCGGAAGTAGTCGAAAGTTCAGGCAGGTTTGGGGAGGCACTGGCGCACTATCGGCAGGCCGTAGAAATCGAACCGCGTTTTGCACACGGCTACGTTCGGATTGCCGACCTTCTGAGCGCCAGGCTGGGCCGCGTCGATGAAGCGATTCTTGCTTTACACAAGAGCAATTCGATAGAACAGGATCAATGGAGGGTGACACAACGCCTGGGCCTGGCTTACCTGGATCTGGGCGATCTGCAACAGGCGGAATATTGGCGTGACCGGACCCTTGCGGCCGCGGAGTATGGTGTTGTTCCGGACCTCGAGGTTGCCCTGCATCTATATCTGGGCGACAAAGAAACCGCGCTGGAATATGCGAGGAAAGACCTCGAATCCAGTCGGAACAGCCTGCACTCCATCCGGGTGATCAGGGACCACGAACTAGAGGCGGGAACCCCTGCTGCGGCGCGAGCCCGTTTCGAAACGGGCTTTCCGGAGCTGTTCGACGACAATGGGCTGAATATACGCGGTGAAAACAGAGAGGCAGCGGTCGACCTGGCCTACCTCCTGATGCAGACTGGCGAGCGTGAATTGGCGGAACGATTGCTCGAGGGAAGCCTCGCGGCCGAAGGTTCAGGGCTCGGAGATTCGGCTCAAGGGCTCGGTATCCTGGAGACGAGGATTCTTGCCTTGCGCGGGAACAAAGCGGCCGCAATAGGCGCCTTGCGGCAGGCCTTCGACGACGGATGGCGCTCGTCTTCCTGGTATTTCCTCGAGCATGATCCGGTGTTGAAACCATTGCACAACGAACCCGAATTCCAAGAAGTCAAAGCGGAGATCGAGGTCGACATGGCCAGACAGCTCGCCCGCGTCCGCGAATGGGAGGCCAACGGCGAGTTGTCGCTGCAACCCTGACAGAAACCGGGACCTGCTCCCTCCCCGACTCAGGTCCAAGCCATGAAAAACAAAAGGCCGGGTCCGGACGGGGTCCGGCTTTTTTGTCTGGAAGCGGGGACGCGTTTGCTATTTTGGCCGATTTATACGCAGAACCATTTCCACTGATTGCCTAATGTCGTCTTACCGCAGAATGCGGCCACTCGAACGACTGCTTAAGGGAAGTAACGATCGTCTGCTACCGGCCAGAAGCAGACGGTGGCAATAGGCTGTTATCAATCGGGGGCCTGTTCCGACTCATTGATGAAGCTCATACATAGCTCGCGATATCCCTCGCGAAACTGCTCACCGTGATTCAACATGATCTTCCCAGCATCTGACTCTCCGGAACACGAATATTTGGTCATGTCTAAATACGGCTGCCAGGATTCTGCCGTCATGAACCCGGATTGATACTGGAAATGATTGTTGTCGTATATCGAAAGTCGCATCCGCGATCGAATATAGGCGAGACCAATCATTCGATCTGGCCTGCGATTCTCGGCGTCGAGATCACCATCCAGATGCTCGCGATGCTGGGCACCGTAGTATTCAACTATTTCATCGACTTCGATCAGCGAAGCGTAGTAGTCAATTACCACCGACTGGCGTTCCTGGTTTTGCCCGGCGACGGCGATGTCCTGTGATTGTTTTAACTGATAACCAACGAACACAAGCGAAACAACGACCGAGAAAATACCAATGACCTGCATCCAGTCGTTGAGTTTTTGAGCGTCCATCTACGCGTCTCCCGACGATAAAATACACCCAATCGATATCACAAAACCCAATGTCCGCTTTGGGTCAATACCGGTCAGTTTAGCTCAATTTTCGCGAACGGCCGGAATCGGCCAAA
>WVYQ01000023.1:0-57713 GCA_011772865.1 Woeseiaceae bacterium
TCCTGCCACATATCGGTGCGAATCGTGTCGCCGGGTATCACCGGAGACGAGAAGCGTGCGTCGAACTCCCGGATTAGCGTGTCGTCGTAGTCGCAGATCGTTTTGAGAATCGCATGACACGCAATGCCATAGGTGCAAAGACCATGCAGTATAGGTACTTCGAATCCTGCCCGCGACGCCGTGTGCGGGTCGGCGTGCAGCGGATTGCGGTCGCCGTTCAGGCGAAACAGCAGGGGTTGGTCGACCCGCGTCGTGCTTTCACAGCGCATATCCGCGTCACGCTTCGGCGCTCGATGTGGCGGCGGTCCGCTGCCCGGCCTGCCACCGAAACCGCCGTCGCCGCGCGCTATGACGGTCGTGCCGAGTGAAAACACGGCCGTATCGTCTTTGGCCAGGCGTCCTTCGGCCTCGAACAGGAACAAAGCACCACGCGTCGGGCCACGATCGAATACGTCGACAATGCGTTTGTTGACGAGGATATCTGCGGCTGTCGGCAGCGCCCGGTGCAACTGGAGGCGCTGCTCGGCATGCAGCACCTGGGTAAAGTCCCAGCCGAGATCGGGTGGGAACATGTCTGGAACGAGCACGCTGGCCATCGTCGGCACGGAACGCAGTGGACTCCCCTGCTCATAGACGAACGGCAACTCGCGCAGATCCAGCGGATCACGACCGAAGCCGATGCTCTGGGCGTACAGCATCGTCTCCGTATCGCGGTAAGAAAGCGGCAGGTCATCGATCGATGACGCCATCAATTGATCGTAATCGAGCGCCATCATGGCTACTTGGGGTCGACGAAGAAATCTGGCGCGAGCGGCAGCTCCGGGTTAACGGCATAAGCGCTCAGGTCACTGATACCCTCGTCTTCGAGCACCGAATCGTCGATGCAGAAATTGCCAGTGAACTCGCGGCTCGGCCGCGTCACGATGACATAGGCAGCATCGGCCATGATCTCGGGTTTGCGTGAGTGCATCATTAATTCGTCGCCACCGAGCATGTTGACGGCGGCCGTCGCGATCGTTGTCCGCGGCCACAGCGCGTTGACCGCAATGCCGAGTTCGCGAAATTCGCCGGCCATGCCGAGCACGCACATGCTCATGCCGTACTTGGACATCGAGTAGGCGACGTGTGGGGCGAACCATTTCTCCAGCATGTTCAGCGGCGGAGACAGCATCAGGATGTGCGGGTTCTCGGCCTGCTTGAGCCAGGGCAGGCAGGTCTTCGACACCAGGAACGTGCCCCGCGCGTTGACCTGGTGCATCAGGTCGAAGCGGTTCATCGCGATTTCTTCGGTGCCCAGCAGTGCGATCGCGCTCGCGTTATTGACGACAATGTCGATGCCGCCGAAAGCCTCGGCGCCCTGCGCGACGGCAGCTTCCACGGCGCTGTCGTCGCGAATATCGCAGACGACCGGCAGAGCCTTGCCGCCAGCTTCCTCGATTTCCGCAGCGGCCGTATGAATCGTTCCCGGCAGCTTCGGGTGGGGCTCGTCGGTTTTTGCAGCGATGATGACATTGGCGCCATCGGCCGCTGCTTTCTTGGCGATTGCCAGGCCAATGCCCCGGCTACCACCGGTTACGAACAAGGTCTTTCCCGCTAGTGAGGTCATGCATTCCCCTTACATTCTGAATATGCCAAACGGCGTCTCGTCGTCCCGCGGTCGATTCATTGCTGCAGACAGTCCCAGAGACAATACACCACGGGTGTCGACAGGATCGATAACACCATCGTCCCACAGCCGTGCGCTCGCATAAAACGGATGCCCCTGTGATTCGTACTGCTCTCGAATTCCCGCTTCGAACTGCTCCTGCTCCTCGGCTGGCCACGCTTCCCCGCGTGCCTCGAGGCCATCTCTTCTGACTGTCGATAAAACGAGCGCTGCCTGCTCGCCGCCCATGACCGAGATTCGCGCATTCGGCCACATCCACAGCAAGCGCGGATTATAGGCGCGGCCGCACATTGCGTAGTTGCCCGCCCCGAAAGAACCGCCGATGACAACGGTGAACTTTGGCACGGTTGCGGTTGCAACCGCGTTGACCATCTTGGCACCTTCTTTCGCGATGCCGGCATGCTCCACGCGTTTGCCAACCATGAATCCCGTGATGTTCTGCAGAAAGACGAGTGGGATGCCGCGGCGATTGCAGAGCTGGATGAAATGAGCGCCCTTCTGCGCCGACTCCATGAACAGGATGCCGTTGTTGGCAACAATACCGACCGGGTAGCCGTCGATGTGCGCGAATCCGCAGACGAGGGTCGAGCCATACAACTTTTTAAACTCCTGGAACTCGGAGCCGTCGACGATGCGAGCGATGACCTCGCGCACGTCGTAGGGGAATTTGTACTCGCGAGACACGATGCCGTAGATATCCTCGGCAGGGTATTCAGGCTCCCGTGGTTCCTGCATCGCGAGCGTATTCCGTTTCGTGATGTTGAGGTTCGCGACGATGTCCCGTGCAATCGCCAGCGCATGCTTATCGTCGTCCGCCAGGTGATCCGTGACGCCGGAAATGCGCGAGTGCACGCTGCCCCCGCCCAGGGTCTCCGCGTCGACGACTTCGCCTGTCGCTGCTTTGACGAGCGGCGGCCCGCCCAGGAAGATCGTTCCCTGGTTGCGCACGATGATCGCTTCGTCGCACATGGCCGGAACATAGGCGCCGCCGGCTGTGCACGATCCCATCACGACAGCAATCTGCGGAATCCCTTTTGCGGACAGCCGGGCCTGGTTGTAAAAGATGCGGCCAAAGTGATCACGATCCGGGAAGACTTCGTCCTGCCGTGGCAGGAACGCGCCGCCGGAGTCGACGAGGTAGATGCACGGCAGGTGGTTCTGCTCGGCGACCTCCTGCGCCCGCAGGTGCTTCTTGACGGTCAGCGGATAGTACGTGCCACCCTTGACGGTCGCGTCGTTGGCAACAATCATGCATTCGGTGCCGTTGACTCGACCGACACCGGTAATGATGCCGGCGGCCGGCACCTCGTCTTCATAGACCTGCCAGGCGGCAAGCTGGCCGATCTCGAGAAATGGAGAATCCTCGTCGGTCAGAGATTCGATGCGGTCGCGCGGCAACAGTTTGCCGCGACTGGCGTGTCGTTCGCGCGAGCGCGGCGAGCCACCTGCCATGACATGCTCGCTGATTGTCCGAAGCTCCTCGGCGAGGGCGGCATTGGCTTTGCGGTTTTGCCGGAAGTCGCTCGACCGGCGATCGATCTTCGTCTTAACGACTGGCATTGAATAACTCACGCCCGATCAGCATGCGCCGTATCTCGCTGGTACCGGCGCCGATCTCGTACAACTTGGCATCGCGCAACAGGCGTCCGCTCGGATACTCGTTGATATAACCATTGCCGCCCAACGCCTGGATCGCCTGGCTCGCCATCCACGTGCCCCTCTCGGCTGCGAGCAGAATGCAGCCGGCTGCATCAAATCGCGTCGCTCCACCGCGGTCAGCCGCCTGCGCGACCGCGTAGACATAGGCCCGGCAACTGTTCATCGCCGTATACATATCCGCAATTTTGCCCTGCATGAGTTCGAACTCGCCAATCGGCTTGCCGAACTGCTTGCGGTCGTGCACGTAGGGCATAACGGTATCGAGGCAGGCGCGCATGATGCCGAGGGGACCGCCGGCCAGCACCAGCCGCTCGTAATCGAGGCCACTCATCAGGATGGTCGCGCCCTTGCCCTCTTCGGCCATGAGGTTTTCCGCCGGTATCCGGCAGTTCTCGAGCAGCACTTCGCTCGTATCCGAACCACGCATGCCGAGCTTGTCGAGCTTTTGCGGTGTCGAGAGACCGGGAGTGGCGCGCTCTACGATGAAGGCGCTGAGTTTGCGGCTGCCGCCGTCCGGATCGGTAACGGCGTAGACGATCATCGTGTCCGCCTGAGGCGCATTGGTGATCCACATCTTCGAGCCGTTCAGCACGTACTGGTCCCCATCGCGGACCGCCGTGGTGCGCATGCCCATGACGTCGGAGCCCGCGCCGGCCTCGCTCATGGCCAACGCGCCGAGGTGTTCGCCAGACACGAGCGGCGGCAGGTACTTCGCTTTTTGCTCCGGGCTACCCCAACACCGGATCTGGTTGACGCAAAGATTGGAATGCGCGCCATAGGAAAGCCCTACCGAGCCTGACGCGCGGCTGATCTCCTCCATAGCAACGACATGCGCCAGGTAGCCGAGGCCCGCGCCTCCGTAGTCCTCTTCGACAGTGATGCCGAGCAGGCCGAGCTCGCCCAACTCGGGCCACAGGTCGCGTGGAAACTCATTGCTCTCGTCGATTTCTGCGGCACGCGGCGCTATTCGGCCGTCGGCAAACGCCCGGACGGCCTCGCGTAACAGATCGATGTCCTCGCCGAGGCCAAAATCAAAATCCAACATAATCAGAAAGCCTGAATTGCAGGCTTCCATTGTGCGTCAAGGCGATCAGGGTTGGTAGAGCGCAGCGGCAGGATCCGCCGGCGAAAAGTTCAAAAAGATGTCAGGAACGAGGCCGCATTGCCGCCGATCGGACCGCGCCCGGTCTGTGCCGTAGCAAGATAATCGGCGCCCTTGGGATAGTTTTCGGGCTGTGGGTTGCAGACACGCGGTACGCGATTGCGGTGATAAAGCCGTAGCTGGCACGCGAAAGGAATCACTCTTGCCGGATCGTTACCCGTTAATTCTTCATGCAGCTCGGGCAGGCGATAAAAAGGCACATTCATGTTGTAGTGATGGGCGTTGTGGTATCCGAAATTAAGGGTCAGCAAATTCAGCTTCGGATAGTCGAGCGAGATCGGCACGCTGAACGTATGCTCCTGCTCCCACTCGGAGTCACCCTTGTGGGGTGCATTACCGATCTCGAACAATGTCGCGTTGTACGGATAATCGTGCTGCAAAGCGTCCATGAAGCGCAGTACGTGCATCATCAACAAGTAAGCGACGACATACAGGACGGCGACCTTGGGAAACAGAATCGCCACAGCCACGAAGATCCCGCCACGGATCAGTATCACGGTGACATTGCGAACCCGCTGGTCGCGACGCTCGGGAATGATGAACGAGGTGAACACCATGATGAAGTGCATGATCAGGTCGTGCGCCGGAATGTAGAAGAACTCCAGGAACCGTGTGACGCGCAACGCCAGCGGGTGTTTTTCGAACCACTCCTCGTACTCGAACCAGACGACGTCGTCATTGTCGACATGATGACGAAAATGCTTGTAACGCATGTCTTCGTAGGTGCCATAGGCTGCGCCGCAGATCCAGCTCATGATGCGCCCGAGCCGGGTGTTGTCGCGCTGGCGTTTGAAGACGAGGTTGTGGCCGCATTCGTGGATCAGGTAAGCCGCGATTGTCATGGCGTGCGCCAGCAGCAGCGTCGCGGCCGCATTGACCCACCACGAGGGGCTGAACAGGCCGGCGATGCCGAGCGCATAGCCCGAGACGGCGTACAGCACGGCCAGGCCGTACCAGCGCAAACCCTCGGATTCTTTGAGTACCGCGGCAAACATAGTAGTGCTAGCATACTCCCCGATTCGGCTATCGCCAAAGGAAGAAAGCGCCAATGAAACTCGTCACCGCTATCGTCAAGCCGTTTCGTCTCGACGATGTTCGTAACGCATTGAGCGAAGTAGGAATCCAGGGCATGACGGTTAGCGAGGTCAAGGGGTTCGGCCGGCAGCGCGGTCACACGGAACTGTATCGCGGCGCCGAGTATGTCGTCGATTTCCTGCCGAAGGCGAAGATCGAAGTGGCCGTTCCTGATGACCTCGTCGAGCGCACGGTCGAGACGATCATCGAGAGCGCGAAAACCGGCAAGGTCGGCGATGGCAAGATCTTCGTGACCGATCTCCACCAGGTATGGCGCATCCGNNCACGAGGAGCTGCAGCGTCGCGCGCAGCACCATGAACCAGAGCACCAGTGAGCTGGCCATAAAGGCCTGGAAGCGCCACATGACGACGTTGGCCGTGCAGTGGATGATGCTGTGTACGGCACGAAGCGCGACGTAAACCCAGGCGGTCCAGACGTACAATGCATCTACGGTGCCTGTCACAAACAGGTACAGGCAAAGCGCGTAGAACAGAACCGGCAGCTCCAGCAGGTTGCGGAAATTGTTGGACGGGTTCTGGATCTCCTCGGGAATGATCGAGGCCGCGTTCTCGGGTGTGGTCAGTTTTTGTGGATCGACCCGATGCTTCGTCAGGTAGCTGATACGTTTAACGTAAAAAAGAATCCATACACCTAACGTCAGCAGCATCATTGCCATAAATGGCTGCAGGATATCGATGCCTTGCATAGAGTTTTTTTCCTCTTGCTACAGAGCGAGAGCCTCGCGCCAGCGGGCCAGTTTTTCATCAAAGCGCATCGAGGCGAAAGCCGGGCTCGTCGATGGCAGTGTCACGAATCGCAATGAGCTGTTGTCGATCCCGACGAGGCGCTCATACATCGCCGCGGCCTTCTGGCCATTGAAAAATACGCGACCGATGCCCGGGCAGTCGCGAAACAGCTGCCCAAAGTCATTCGGTATCGCAGTTTCCAGCCTGATGTCGGCATCCATGCTGCCCGGACGCACCGATTCCGCAAGAACATCCCAGAGTGCAATGCCATGCTCCTGCAAGGTGGCACAGCGCCGGTCATAGCTACCTCTGGCGCCCGTCAGTTCGCGCATGATCTTCCAGAACGCATTCTGCGGATGGGCATAGTATTCCGCGGCGGCCAGAGACCTTTGCCCGGGCAGGCTACCGAGCACGAGGATGCGCGCGTCCGCACGTGCGATGGGTGCGAAGCTGCTCGACGGCTGGTTCGCCGCTACAGTGCCGATACTAGTACCCCAGCTCCGGGTCAACGACGTTCAACAAGGCATCGCCGGCGACGAATCGCCGCAGGTTTTCTCTGACCAGGATGTTATGGCGAATCCTGTTGCCACCGCGACCCGAAACATGCGGCGTGATGATGACATTATCCATTTGCCACAGCGGACTGCTCTTGGGAAGCGGCTCCGGGTCGGTCACGTCGAGCGCGGCGCCGGCGATCTGCCCACTCTCGAGCGCCGCGATCAGGTCCCTCGTGACCACCGTCTTGCCACGTCCAACGTTGATGAAATACGCGCCCCGTTTTGCAGCGTTGAAGAACTCGGCGTTGAACAGACCCTCGGTTTCGGGAGTGTGCGGCAGCGCATTGACGATGAAATCGGCTCCGGCAGCAAGTTCAAACAACTCGTGCGACAAGCCGACATACTCGACGAAATCCGGCCCCTCGCGGGAACTGCGGCGCGTGCCGATCACGCGCATGTCCAGGGCGGCGAACCGGCGCGCGGCCTCGGTACCGATACCTCCGAGTCCGGCAATTAGCACCGTCTTGCCGCCGTACGACTGCATGCCGGCGCCGATGTCCGAATTGCGCAGCCACCTGCTGTCGGACATCGACTTGCTGAATTCAATCAGGCCTCTGGACAGGCCCAGCGCCATCGCCACGACATGCTCACCGATCACCGGTGAGGACATCTTCTGCATGTTGGTCAACATGACCTCGCCTTGCCGAATCTTGTCGACGGTAAGGCAACGCTCCACACCGGCACCGAAAACCTGGATCCATATCGCGTCAGTGGCAGCCTGCACGAGCCGGCCGCCGCAAAAGCCGAGAATCGCATCGGCGCCGGCCGCTTTGCCGATCGCTTCTTCCTCGGTCAGTACCCGAACAAATTCCACTCCGGGCAGCATGTCTCGAATCTCGTCATAGAGGCCGCCGATGTCGCGAACGATGATCTTCCGCGGCTCCCGCCACCCCGGGAAGTCCCGGCTTGCGACGGGCCCCGGTTCGACGCCGGTTTGCTCTATGAGGCTCTCGATGTCGGTCTGCCCCAGCGCCTCTGGCCCGACAAAGAAAACACCAGCAAAAACAACCAGTAATACGAATCCTGTTCGGTTCAATCCAGTGCCCCTTGCGTTTGTCCCGCTGGCACGATATCACTTGCTGCAGGTATTCGAAAACACGGTTGTCGAATGAGCAGGATTGTTGACAACGACGCCTGGCTGGCGGCCCGCAAAGAATTGCTCGACGAGGAAAAGGCGTTGCAGAAGGCGCGAGACGCACTCGCGCAAAAACGCCGCGACCTGCCGTGGCGCAAACTCGACACCGAATACGTGTTCGAATCCGAGCACGGGCAGATGACGCTTCGAGATCTGTTCGGCGGCGCGTCGCAGCTGATCGTCTATCACTTCATGTTCCATCCCGAGTGGGATGCGGGCTGCAAGTCGTGTTCTTTCTGGGCCGATTCCTACAACGGCTCGGTCGAACACCTCCGGGCCCGCGATGTATCACTGGTCGCTATATCCCGGGCGCCATTGCATCTGCTGCTCGCCTATCGCGACAGGATGGGTTGGAGTTTTCCGTGGGTGTCCTCGGCCTCGAACGCGTTCAACTACGACCTCGGTGTGTCGTTTTCTCAGAAGCAGATCGACGAAGGCCGCGCAAATTACAACTACAGGGAAGGCAACGCGACGATCGAAGAACTGCCGGGAATCAGCGTATTCGCGCGCGAGGGCGACGACGTCTTCCACACCTATTCAACCTACGCGCGGGGCCTCGATCCCTTCAACGCCACCTACCAGCTCCTCGATATCGTGCCGAAAGGCCGCGACGAGGCAGACCTCCCGTATCCGCAAGATTGGGTTCGTCGACACGACGAGTACTGATCGGCCTGTGGCCGGGATGATTGCTCGCGAGAACTAAAGCGCAGCGACAAAATCGCCGGGAGCGATTTTGGACGCACAAAGTGCGCCCTTTGGGCCGGCAACAGGATGTTGCCGGTCAACCATTCTGGGATAGACCTTATGCCGGGAAGAAGTCGATCGGCTTGGTCGTCGTGATCGGCTCGACGTCCTTCGCTTCGAAGCGGAAAAGTTTCACACGAGCAACCAGCTTCGCTTCGAGGTCCGGATCGTTGAGCTCGCTCGAGACAATCTCGCAGAACGTTACGGCACCGTTCGGCGCAATCGTCAGGCGCAGTACGAGTTTACCCTCGAGCGTCGGGTCATTACGCAGCGCGCGGTTGTAAAGCGCAAAGATCGCGCCCTTGTTGCGGTCGAAGACGAGCTCGATTTCCTCGCGAGAACGCGACGCCTTGCCGCTCGTACCTGTGCGGCGGGCGCCACCGGCCGGAGCAATGTTTTCGATTGCGCTCTCGACCCGGGTCGTCGAACGGCCGGCAATACCGGTGCCACCGGTGTTGCGGCTCATGCTGGCAGTATTGATGCCGCCCGAAGACGTTCCGACCTTGGAGGTGATCATCGAGCGTTCATTGCGCTGCGCCTCTCCGACCGATGCGGTCAATTCCCGATCGTCAGCAACCTTTTCCAGGAGTTCCTGGTCGACGAGATCGGCCAGGTCTTCGGCGAACGGCATAAAAGCGGCCTGCGCCTGCTCACGTGCCAACTCTTCGAGGTCCGGCTCCGGTTCCGGCTCGGGCTCGGGTTCCGGCTCTTCCGCCACCTGCTCCGGCTCTGGCTCGGGCTCCTCCTCCGGTTCCGGCTCCTCCTCTTCGGGTTCGGGCTCGGGTGGCGGCGGTGGCGGCAGGGGTTGCTCTTCGAGTAGCAGCTGCGCGATGCGCGGCGGGATCTCCATGACCTCGTCGAGTTCGGGCTCCGGGGCCGGGAGGAATGGCCAGATGAGACTGAGCGCCAGGGCGACGAGGAAAATGGTTCCAAGCAACCGCTTGAACTTGCGCTCCTGCCAGGCATCGATCGACCAGGGCAGTTCGTACTCTCTGTAGAACGGTAAATCCACGCGCTACTCCTCAGCTATCCTTGCTATCTCGCTGCCTGCAGGTCTTCGAGCTTCTCGGAGCTCTTCTGCAGTACGGCAAGAGATATCTGGCCGTAATCCGATTGCGTACAGGTCGCCATGACCTTTTTAAGCAACCGGTACGGAATTTCCTTGTCACCCATGATCGTGACTTCACGCCCGGCGATATCTTGCTGCGCCTCGCGCCGCAACACGCGATCATTTTGCGACTGCAAAGCCTGGCGAAGCGCC
This sequence comes from Woeseiaceae bacterium, assembly GCA_011772865.1. Taxonomy (GTDB): domain Bacteria; phylum Pseudomonadota; class Gammaproteobacteria; order Steroidobacterales; family Woeseiaceae; genus UBA1847. The sequence continues at coordinate 10,006 of WVYQ01000023.1, forward strand.
GGAATGTCGTTGCCCTTCAGGTTCATCACATCGGCAACCTTGGCCACGGGCTTGCCCTGCACAATGATGTCTTCTTCGCCAATCAGTATGACAACCGTCTCTTTCGCCTTCTCATCGGCGATCGACTCGGGCAGTTGCAGATCCTTCGTATTCGGCAGTGTCTCCACGGTCGACGAGTTGACCAGCAGGAAAAACACGAGGATCGTGAAGATGTCCATCAGCGATACGAGATTGAGCGCACCTGCGCCTTTGTGGCGCTTGTGGTGTTTCTCCATGCGTTTGGCGCGTGCCGACTTGACCATGCTTATGCACCTCCGGATGCGACCGGCGCGTCGCCGATGGATATGTCGGGGAACAGGTCATTGCGAATCACCGAAAGCCCCACGGCCTCTTCCTCGACCCGCACCCGATCCATGACCTGCACGAGCGTGTCGTACTCGATGTCCTGCTCTAGCAGAATCGCCGCATCCGTTTTCTCCGGATAGCGCTTCTTGAGCTGGGACAGTTTGTCGCTCAGGGCATCGTAGTCGTATTCACCCTCTTCAGAATTGGGGTAAATGCCCAACAGGCCCTGGTTACGATCGCCGACTTCGATCTTGTCTTTACGAACAATGACTTCGAGCTGGAATGTCTGTTCCTGGGGATCCACGGGCTCGGTTGAGGAGCCTGGCAGGTTCAATTCGAGAACCGCCAAACGCGAGAACACCGCGGTGATCAGCAGGAACGGCACCAGTATGACCATCAGGTTCATAAAGGCCGTGATGTTGAGCTCAGCCGTCTCCTGGTTCGCCCGACGGCCGCGCTTGCGGCGATGGTACATACCTTACGCTCCGGCTTTGAGCTGACGTTCCGTTACAGCGTTCAGGAACTTGACGCTGGCCATCTCGAGGCTATCGACGAGCTGGTTCGTCTTGGTCTGCAACAATGCATGAATCAGCAGCAGCGGAATGGCGACCATGAGGCCGAACGCCGTCGTGTTCATTGCGACCGAGATCGAAGCCGACAGCAAGTCTGCCTTGTCCGCCGGATTCGCATTCGATACCGCCGTGAAGGCGCGGATCAGGCCGATGATCGTGCCGAGCAGCCCGAGCAGGGTCGCAATGTTGGCCAGCGTGGCCAGGTAATGCGTACGCTTCTCGAGTCGCGGCAGCACTTCCATCATGCTCTCTTCCATCGCTTTCTCGATATCGTCGCGACGGCGCGCCGATTTCACGCGATAGAGACCATAGGTCAGGATCGACCCGATAGCCGCCTTGGATTTCGCCGTGTGCTGAGCGGCTTCCTGGAAATTACCGGCCTTCAGGAAAGGTACGATCTTGTTCCAGAGAGCACGGTTGCTCGCACTCGACAATGTCAGGTACATCCAGCGTTCGATCGCTATCGCGACGCCGAATGCAAATACGAACAGGATCGGGTACATGAACGTACCGCCGTCCTGAAAAAATCGCACTATTGTGCCCATCTTCTTGCTCCTCTTTTAACAAACGCGGCCCTCGCAAGAGCCGTACTTAATCCCCATTCAGGTCGTTGTAATACTTAACCTGCCTGATGAATTCTTCGCGATCCAGCGGCGCCAGCACCTCGTCGATCAGGCTGTTGACCGGCTTGCCCGTCAGGTCGCCCGGATCCGACTTCTGCCAGGGCACGATGTACAGCACCTTGGGCAGTTCCTGGTTGCCCGTAATCTCGGTGATGCCCAGGTCCAGCCGGTCCATCACCCGCGTGCCGGACTCGTCGCGCGTGACGTCTGCAGCCAGCACGGCCGACGACACCGCCGGCTCGATCTCATCCGGCTCTTCGGCAGCCGCTGCCGACGTATCAACGGCCGGCTCGTAGGCCGACGTGTCAACTGCCGGCTCGAGATCGTCCGTATCCTGCGCAAAAGTGGCAAACGCCGCCAACAACATGGCCAGCATGAATCGGGGGCCGAATACCTTGAGCGCAGTCGTATTCATGTCCGTCATTCCGCCACGTTTGCCGTTTGCTGAAGCGCCGTCATGATACCCGCCGCCTCAGATCTGCGATCCACTTCTCAACCTGCTCGTCGCCACCGACGAGCTCCTGGTAAATCTCGAAATGCTGCAAGGCAACATCCAGGCGCTGCAAGTACAGCTCGTTGAGAACACCCAGGTTGTAGTGTGCCAAGGCGTAATCGGGCGAAGCTGTGACGGCCTTCAAATAAGCGGCTTCTGCCTCGATAAATTTGCCATTTCTGCGAAGTAGCATGCCCTGCTGGTTCAATGCCGCGGCATGATTGGGGTTCAGGGCCAACGCGGCGTCGATTTCGGCCTGCGCGGCCTCGTCGTTGCCGTTCTGGCTATGAATGATGGCCAGGTTGACGTGGGCCCCCGGATAAGCCGGGAATCGCAGGAGGAATTCCTTGAATCGCAGCTCGGCATCGACGAAATCCCCGGATGCCATGATCGCTGTTGCCTGTTCGTACAGGGTCATGGCGGCGGGCGGGATCTCGGGCATGGTGGCCGTATCGCCAGCTGCGACCATCTCGGGTGCACGATCCGGCCTCTCACCCGGGCCAGACGAGCCGCAACCCGCTACGACGAGCGCCAGGCCAATCACCAGCAACCGGCGATGTTCCTCAGTAAAGTGACGTAACCACATCTTCGCTACGCTCCGATTTCGCGTACCTGGCCGGCATCAGCCGCGCCAGGCGCTCAAAACTCTTCTCGACCCATTCATCGTATACGCCTTCGGGCGTGCGATCGGCGTTGGCTTTGTACAACTCGATCGCCTTCTCCTCGAACGGGTACATCTGTTCCTCCAGCAGCAGTTCATATTGCTCCAGCGCGGCCTGATCGAGATCGGCAGGCCGCTCCGATTCCAGCAGGTCCGTGCTGAACCGCTCGTAAACTTCCCCTAGCCGGTAGGTCGCCGCCGTCGTTACCTCGGCGACACCGTAATCCGTAGCGTCCGTGTATACCTTGATGACATCTTCCATCAGCGAACGTTTCAGTTTCATGCTCTCCGCAAGCGGTTGATTCAGCTTGACGACTTCGAATCGCCTGAGCACGGGCTCGGCCAGTTCGAGCGACGCCTTCGCCGCGAGGTATCGCGTACGGTCGGAGCGTTGTGCACCGGCGGTCGCGTCGACACGAACGAGTTCCTGCAGACGCGCGTTGACCGCTGCCGCATCGCCCTGCTGCCTCGAGATTTCGAGCAAGCGGAAGCGAGCCTCGATCGACTCCGATATCGGGTTCGGGTATTGGGCCACGATATTCTGGAGCACCCGCTGTTCACTGGACAACGAATTGCTCTTCTTGTAAAGGTCTGCCGCGCGCCACAGCGCTTCGCGTCGAACCTCGGGCGTACTTGTCGGCGCAACGGCGATGCGCTCGAATTCCCTGGCCGCATCAGCGCCACGTCCGGACTCGAGGTAAGTAACGGCGAGATTCTGCGACACTTCGTCGGCAAACTCGCTATCCGGATAGTCGCGCCGGAACTGTTCGAGCGCGCCGGCTGCGCGATCCCAGGCCCCCAGGTTAATCAACGCTGCCGCCGCATCGTACTCGGCCGTCATGCGGAACTCGGAGTTCGGCACAACCTGGCCGAGACGCTGGAAGTGGGTCACAGCCTCCTCGAGCATGCCCATGTCACGCGCCATCTCGCCCTGCTTGTAGATCGAGGACGCGATGCGGTCGCTGATCTCCTCCTGCGCGACAAGATCGTCCGGTGGCGTGAACACGCGCAGCTTGTAGTACGACTGCTCCGCCGCCCCGAAATTGGACAGGTCGAATTGTGAGTGCGCGATAACCGTCCAGGCTGTCCTGGCAAGTTCCGGCTTGACCGGGGGAACCTTGCCGACGACCGCCTGGCCCACGGCGATCGCGAGATCGAACTGGTTTTGTGCGAACAGGTCCTCGGCCACGGTCGTCAGAACGGCGCCCGACTCGGGGTGTTCCGGGAATGTATCCGCGAACTTCAGGCCGCTGTCGAGATAGCGCTGGTGCCACTCTTCCCGCGCCGCTCCTGTCAATGTCTTCTCGTGCTCGCGATAACTGAGAATCGCGGCGTACCCGGCTTCGGCAGCCCTGTCGTGATCCGGATAGCCGTACGCGGTTCGCTCGTACTCGGCCGTTGCCGAGCCAATATCTCCGCTCTCGAACAGGATCTCGGCAAGCAGGAAGTTGGTGTTGGCCGTATCTGGCTCGCCCGGGAAAAAGTCGAGGTACTTGCGATAGTAGCGCGCCGCCTCCTGGTAGTCCGAACGCTTGCCGCCCTCTTGTGCCTCGGCATGGTAGTACTTGGCAATATCGTTGAGGTTGGCCTTGAGGTGGGCCTCGACTTCGGCGTTTTCGGCGCGAGCATTGCGGACCCAGTACTCGCCGTCCATACCGTAGCGATCGATGAATCCTTTCTTGCCTTCGAGCACGAGGCTCGGGAAACCGCCGCGCTTGTAGGCCTCGATGACCTCGACCTGCAATAGCGGCGACTTCGCGTGGTAGGGATCCTGGTCGACAAACGCTTCGTAGGCCTGCGCCGCGTCCTGGAAGCGTTCCTTTTCGAGGTACAGGTCGCCGAGATTCATGTAGATGACCCACGCATAGTCCGGTCGACCGTGCGAGTCCAGAAAGTCCGTAATGCTCTTCGGCCCTTTCATGTACGAGAAGCTGATGCTGAGCACCCGGAACGTGTCTTCCACCAGCTCCTGGTTGGCCCGGCTGAGCTGCTCGAGGCGATTGTCTCCCTCCTGCAACTCGATATCACCGATCTTGATATCGAGCAGATCGAAGAACGGCGACAGGCTATCCTCGTGCCAGGCCAGTTTGAACTGGGACCAGCCGAGCTTGTAAAGCGACTGCTCGTAGAACTTGCCTTTTTCGCCGTAAGCGACGACATCCTGGTAGGCCATTTCGGCGTCGTTGTACTGCTTGCGCAGGAACAGCATCTCGCCACGCCGGAATTGCACCTCATCGATCAAGAGTGTATTCGGAAACCGCTGAACCAGCTCGTTCAATATCTCCAGCGCATCGTCGTTGCGCCCACCGATCTCGTAGGCGCGAGCGAGCTGGTACAACACGGTGTCGTTGCGCCGGTAATCCGGATACATCTCGAGCAACTGCTGGTAGAGCTGCACGGCGTTGTTGAAGCTCGCATGATCGAGCGTGTCGATGTTCTGGGCGAGTTGCTCGGCCTCGGTCGCGTCGAGCTCGAGATCGCCCAGCCGGCGCATGGCCTCGGCGCGCAAAAGCGGGTCATCCGTGGCGAGTTCGAGGAATGAACGATACTGGTCGCGTGCCAGATCGGTGCTGCCAACGATGACCTTGCCCGTCCGGATCTCGACTTCCTTGTCTTCGAGACTCGCGATCGTATCGCCCTTCTTGATTTCGTCGGCGTTCGCCGTCGCCAGCGCCGCGATCAGGCCGATGCAGACTGCGACTCTGATCTTCATTCGCCCGCATCCCCGGCCGAAGCCGCCTGGTCATAGATCGCAGCCAGTGCGAACCGTGCCTGGATCGTGTAGGCATCGAGCCGCTGTTTCTGCGCTCGTAACTCACCTACCGCGATCGCCTGGAGAAAAGCGCGCTGTTCGCCCATGGCCTCCGCCACTCGTAGCTGCAGGTCGTCGATCTTCGGGCCGAGTCCATAGACGCGATTACTGAAGTCTTCGAAACGCTTCGGCTCGTTGGCCATCGTATCGTCGATTTGCCGCCGGGCCCGCTGCGCCTGCACCAGGACCTCACCGGTCTGCTGCACGTCGCGGCGCGCCCGCCAGATTCGATCGCTGAATGCCTTTTCGAGCTCCCATTGCAACACACCCTTGAGCAGCAGGATCTTGTCGCGCACTTCCTCGGCCTCGGGAATATCGGCCTCGAGGGCACGGGTAGTCTCGAGCCCCGAAATCTCGTTCCACATCTCGAACTCGCTCTCATCCGCGAGCGCGATCCAGTCGTGGCTCTGTTCTATCTCGTTGAGCTGCGCGTCGAACTCGAACTTGCGCTGCACCATGTCATCGATGTCGGCGCGTGCCAGCGCCGCTTCCACGCGCGGAAGACGCTCGTCATAGGCCTGTTTGCGCGTCTCGAGCATGTTCGCAAACACATTTATGCTGCCCGCCCAGTCGTCGAGATTGCGATTCAGGTAATGCAGGTCCCGGTAATTTTTCAGTCCTTCCTGGAACTCGTGCGAAGCAAGCAAATGGTACAGGTAGCGGGACTCGGGACCCTCGGGCAACTCGTCGAGCCGCCAGTACCAACCCGTGCTCTCGAGCGGGTCCTCCGTGAGAAACTGGTCGAACATTTCGCCCGACTCGATGAATCCTATCGTGCGATCGATCCGATTGGTTTCCTCGTAGAACGCCTCGATGGCATTGAGGTAGTGATCGGCCGCCTGGCTGATCGAGTCGAGTTTGGCGAGGGCATAGGGGATCGCGAGCATCGATTCCTGGACCGCCGGGTCCAGCAGGTCACGGCCGCGAAGTTCCATCCAGGGCACCAGCGCGCGGCGGTAGTTCTCCACCTCGGCATCGGCCCAGCCGACACCCAGCAAAGCCTTGTTCGAAAACGGCCCATCGAGTCGGACACGTTGCAGGGGAACCTTCGCCGCAGTCGGCTGCCCGTCCTGCAGCAACGCATAGCCAAGCGCGAGGTTGGCCTTGTCGCGCAGCGATGCGAGCTCTTCGTTATACGGATCGATATCGCCCAGCTCATTCAGAATCCGTTTCGCGCCCTCGACGTTGCCGTTGCGGACCATGGCGACGCCCAGGTTGAACTTGGCGTAGCTCGCCCACTCGGTCTTGCCTTTCCAGGTCGACAGCAGCTCTATCGCGCGATCGTACTGACCGGTGCTGATGTAGATCTGCGAGTGCAGCATCAGCGCCTCGCGCTGCAGGTTTTCCGGGAGATTCTCACTGAGATTACCCAGCGCCACCTGGGCACTCTCCAGGTACCCGCGCTGCAGCCAGATCTTGGCCAGGAAAAACCAGGTCCGATCGCGGACCTCTTCGTCCACATTGTCGGCCAGGAGGCGGTCGAAGATACCGGCCGCCTCGAGATGATGCCCGTAAGAAAGATAGAGGCCGCCGAGGAGCAACTCAGCCTGTTCTGTATGCTCGGTCAGCTGCTCGCGGTCCTGCGCCGCCAGCAGCCGGACGATCGCCGGGAAATAATCTTCCTGGTAGAAGTAGAAAAGGACCTCGCCATATTGCGGGTCCTTGACGACGATGGGTTCAGGATCGTCTTTGGCCGCTTCGGCAGGTTGCGCCGCGACCAGACATGTCAGGCACAGCGCGGCGAGGATGGAACAGCAGCGCAGCAATGATCACTCCCATTCCTTGATGACGAACTCCGGCTGTTGCTTCTTCACACGATCGGTGATTTCGAGTTCGATGTACTTCGCGCCAATGCCTTTGTCGAATCTCAGCGTCGCACCACGGCGATAATCTCGCGAATGCGGGCCGCCGCCAACGAAAGTCGCAATAAGCTCATGCTCACCGGTCTTCAGGTTCGCCATGTGCACCCGGTGCACACCGCCGCGAGTAAGCGCGTCGGCTTCGCGCTGCGTATAGAGGTAGTTGGCGACTTCCTTGCCGTCGATCTTGAGATTGACAGAATCGAGGTTGAAGTACTCACCGACATCCAGCGATACGAAGAACGCAACCTGCGAGTTTGCCGGGAACAGCAGCTCTTCCTCGAGCAGGAACAGATCCCGGTTCAGGTCGAGGACTTCCCTCTTCAGGTCCTGAACGTCTTCATCGAGACTGCGGAACTTCTCCGGCGACGCGGCTGGGGCGTCGGAAGAGTCCTGCGCGGTCGACGCTGAGGCGAATGCCAGACACAGGCACACGACAAGACTGATCAGAATTCGATTTGTCACCATCACTCTCCTGCGGACCCTGGTGCTCCTGTTACTCCCTCAACAACGAACGAATCTGGTCGAGGTACTTCTCTTCATAGCCCGGTTTGTAGCCGTGATGGACATAGCGAACCGTTCCCTCGCGATCGATCAGCACCGTTACCGGCATCGCATCCACCTGGTACAGCTCACTGACTTCCTTGCGGGAATCAAAAAGCACCGGGAAGCTGACCCCGAGTTCCGAGACCATATCCATCGCCTTGGCCTGGTTGTCGTCGATGTTGACCCCGAGCAGGCTGAAGCCGACGCGGCCATAACGCGAATACAGCTCGTCAAGCAGCGGCATCTCCTGACGGCAGGGTCCGCACCACGTGGCCCAGAAATTGACCATGACTACGTCGCCGCGGTACTCGGACAGGCGCAGGTTTTCTCCGGATGAACTCTTCAACGCGAAGTCGGGAGCAGACTGCCCTGTCAGGCCCGAGGCAGCCAGGCTGGTTACGGCGAAGGCGCTGAACGCGAGACCGAGCAAAATGTTCTTCATTTTCATCATCTCTATCCTTGTAAAGTCAGCCAGGCACGATCCGTGTCCTGGGGCGGCACAGTCAGACCCTGAATGGTGACAGCCAGTGGCCTCACAGGGAGTGACTGATTTCACAAATGCCCGGACTTGTCTAAACATAATCGGCGTCCCCGATGGGGGCCGATGCCCTGAAATCCGCGTCGTGTCTACCTCTCCGCTCGACAACTGTGCCGCGCAATCGTTACAGATTACGTCAAATTGCAGTTTTTTCCAGAACTTTCCTAGGACTGCCTATGATAGAGCTATCTAGCTGAATTTAAAGTGAAAATCCGTCTCTATTCGGCGACAAATGGATGGTTTTTTTGCGACACCCCGGATTATCGTGCCGGCGGCTCGAGTCCGTCCGAGTAGAAGATCCGTCCCTGGTCATCGATGACGATGCTCTCGTAATCGGGCAGGGTCGAAATCAGTCGCAGGCCCTGATCGACACCCATCACAAACACGGCCGTCGACAGCGCATCGGTAATCACCGCGTCGGGTCCGAACACGCTGGCGCTGTGCACCCCGCCCGCCGGCTCACCGGTACTCGGCTCGATGATGTGGTGATAACGAACTTCACCCTCGATGAAATAGCGCTCGTAATCGCCGGAGGTCGAAATTGCTTCATCCTCGAGCGGCACCGAAATCGCGACTTCGTCGTCTGCACGGGGGTTGCGGATGCCAACCATCCAGGGCTGCCCACGGCGATCGCCAAGCAGGCGTGAATCGCCACCGGCGGTGACAATTCCATTCTGAACGCCGCGCGAGCGCAGGATGCTCACACCGCGTTCGACGACATAACCTTTTGCAATGCCGCCAAGATTTATGCGCACTCCCTCCTCCCGGAAGCTGACCGTGCCGGCGGCCTGGTCGAGCTCGACAAACCGAAAGTTGATCAGCTGGCGCTCCGCTTCGACCGTTTCGGCATCCGGCCGTTGCCGGCTGCGAAAATCATAGTGCTGGCCGACGCTTTCGTAAGTGATATCGAATGCCCCCAGCGTCAAGACCGAGATTTCAATCGCGCGCCGAATCAGGTTAAACAGTTCATCGCCGGCAACGACGGGCTGCTGCGCGGCGAGCCGGTTGATTTCCGAAATGCGGCTGTCCTCCTTGTAGGTACTCATGAGACGGTCGATGCGCTCGGCCTCTGTGAATACCTGCTCGACGATTTGCTCCCCGGTTTCGATATTTTCGTGCCACAGGCAGATGCTGACTTCGGTACCCATCAGCGGGCGAGCATCACCCACCCAACCGTCTCCGGCTGGGCAGTAACTCCAGGCAGGCATTGAAAATACGGATAACGCCACCACTGCTAGTGAAACGTGTACGCGAGCGTTATGCTTCGTCTTATGACAACTCGACAAGGAGCGGGACAGTGACTTCATTCCTGGTATTCCTGGCGATCCTGGCAGCGATTGTGTTCTGGGGCATCGGTATATACAACCGGCTCATCAACGAACGCAACCGCGTCAAGAACGCATTTGCTCAAATCGACGTCCAGCTGACCCGACGCTACGACCTGATTCCGAACCTCGTCGAAGCCGTCAAGGGCTACATGAAGCACGAGCGCGAGACCCTCGAAGCTGTCATCAACGCACGTAACTCGGCCGCATCGAGCCTTGACGCTGCCAAGGCCGATCCGGCCAATGCCCAGGCTATCAAGGACCTCGGGGCATCGGAGGGAGCGTTGACGGCCGCGCTTGGCCGGCTGTTCGCCTTGTCGGAAGCTTATCCCGATCTCAAGGCAAATCAAAACATGATGCAGTTCCAGGAAGAGCTTGCCAGCACCGAGAACAAAGTTGCCTTTGCCCGCCAGGCCTTCAACGACGCGGTGTTGCAGTACAACAACTCGGCGCAGAACTTCCCGAATAACGTGATTGCCGGCTTCTTCAGTTTCGAGCTGGCCAGTTTCCTCGAGATTGACTCGGAAGAGATGCGCGAGGCCCCCGACGTCTCGTTCACCTGATCCGGGCGCACCTGTAGGGCGCAGCGTTGAATTTCTTTGACGCACAGGACAAGGCCCGCCGCTCCACGCGGCGCCTTGTCATTCTCTACCTGCTGGCAACCGCGGGAATCATTCTTGGCGTCGCGATGGTCCTCGTGGGCGTGCTGTACCTCGGCGGCGGATCGGAGTACAGCCCGCGTTTCGGCGACTTCTTTATCGGCAACCTGCCGGTGCTGGCAATAGTAGCCGTGCTCGTCACCCTGCTCATTGGCGGCGCGACGGCCTACAAGACGTCGGCCTTGTCGTCGGGCGGCGCCACGGTTGCCGAGTCGATGGGCGGCACGCTGGTGCCTCCCAACGTCGAGGACCCGTCGCTGCAGCGCCTGCGAAATGTCGTCGAAGAGATGGCGATAGCCTCGGGAGTTCCGGTGCCCGACATTTACGTGCTGGACCAGGAAAGCGGCATCAACGCGTTTGCGGCGGGCTACGAGCCCGGCGATGCGGCCGTCGCCGTCACGCGGGGCACCCTGAACCTGCTCAACCGCGAAGAGCTGCAGGGGGTCATCGCGCATGAGTTCAGCCACATCCTCAACGGCGACATGCGGCTCAATATCCGCCTGATGGGCGTGTTGTTCGGCATCATGGTGATATCGCTGATCGGCCGCTCGATCCTGCGTGGCAGCACCTGGTCAACGCGACGGGCCCGCGGGCAGGGCCTGGTATTCATCGCTGCCGTGGGCCTGACCGTCCTTGGCTGGGTCGGTATCTTTTTTGCGCGCGTGATCAAGTCCAGTGTGTCGCGGCAGAGGGAATATCTCGCCGACGCCTCCGCCGTGCAGTTCACGCGGCAGACCGACGGCATCGCCAATGCCCTCAAGAAGATCGGCGGGTACAAAGCCGGCTCGTACTTCCAGGCAACGGACCCGGAGGAAGTCAGCCACATGCTGTTCGGCACCGGCGCGAGGCTCAGTGGCCTGTTCGCAACCCATCCGCCGCTGACCGAACGCATCCAGGCGCTGGACCCGAGTTTCAAGCCGAGCGACTACCCGGTTGTCGATCTCAGCACGCGCGATGCCGTCGCCGAAGAAACTCGGGCTGCCGGCCTGCACGCGGGCGCGGAGCCCGCTGCGGCCGTGACGCCGCCGGCCGACCTGGCCGGCACCATCACCGACATGGTTGGCCGGGTCGGCAACGAGCACCTGGAGATCGCGGCAGTCTTGCGAAGCTCGGTGCCGGCGTCACTGTACGATGCCGCGCACTCGCATGAGCTTGCCTACCTGCTGGCCGNNCTCGATACGTCCGGCAACGTCATCGACCGGCAGCTCAACATCGTGAACGAGCGCCTCGGCGCCGATAGAACCCGGCTGGTCCGGCAGTATTATGATGAAGTCACGCGCGCCGGCACCCAGTACCGGTTGCCGCTCATGGAAATCGCATATCCGGCTCTCAAACGCAGGCCGGCACCCGAACTCAATTTCCTCGTCGACCTCGCAGGGCGCCTGATCGAGGTCGACGGCGACATCGACCTGTACGAGTACTGCTACTATCGCATACTCGTGAGCAATCTCGAGCAGTCGATGAATCCGTCGCGGAAGCAGCGGCCGCAGAAGGCCTCGCGCGAGCCGGTCCGCAGGGCGGCCATCGAACTCCTCAGAATCGTCGCGAAGCACGGTCACGCAGACGTCGCAGAGCAGGAGCAGGAGCAGGCATTTCGGGTCGGTGCGGACACATTCGGCGCCTGGGCCGGCAAGTTCGGTTTCGAAGCAGACCACGACTACTCGGTTCCCGTCCTCGACCGGAGCCTGGAACTCCTGCAGGCACTCAATGGCGACGGCAAGAAAATGTTGCTCGAGGCAATCACTGCAACCGTGATGTGGGATCGATCGCTCAGCGTCGCCGAAGCCGAACTGATCCGCGCGATCTGCGCCAGTCTCGCCTGCCCCTTGCCGCCGATCCTGCTGGAGCAACGCGGCTGAGTGCCGCCTTAATTTGGCGTAGAATGGAACTACCCGGGCGCCAGGTTTTCTATCTCACCATGAGCGATGTAGTGAGCGTAATCACACGCAAGGCCCTCGTGGCCGTCATTTCCTTGCTGCTGGCGCTGCCGGCGGTGGCCGCCACGCGCGAAGAGCGACGGGTCGCAGACGCGGCAGACGTGCTGGACCAGTTGTTGCGCATCCCGGAACGGTCCATACCACCAGCGCTGCTGTCACGGGCATACGCGATAGCCGTAATCCCGAATGTCGTCAAGGTCGGGTTCGGTATCGGCGCACGTCGCGGACGGGGCATTCTGGTCGTTCGCCAGGACGACAGTTCCTGGAGTAACCCGGCGTTCATAACGATGACGGGGGGCAGCATCGGCTGGCAAGTTGGCGCGCAATCCACCGACGTCATTCTCGTATTCAGGACCCGCAAAGGCGTCGAACGAATCGCCAATGGCAAGTTCACGCTCGGCGCCGACGCGTCTGTCGCGGCCGGACCGGTCGGTCGCCACACATCGGTTGCGACCGACATCCGCTTTCAGGCAGAAGTCGTCTCCTATTCCCGGAGCCGCGGACTTTTCGCCGGCGTTGCGTTCGAAGGCGCAGGTATCACGATGGACCGCAAAGCCAATGCCGCTTTTTATGGCTCATCGAGCATGACACCGGAGCAAATCTTTGTCAGTTCGCCCAACATCGCGCCCAATATTGCCAATGACTTCGTTCAGATCCTCACTGCGCAGACAGCACGCTTGCCCACGCAACCGGGAATGCAGACGGGATCCACGTTGGATCCGCAGGAGGACGAGTCGACGAACGTTCGCACGTTCGGCGTGCCGGATCCCGACGAAGAAGAATACGATCCCAATTACTAGGCTGCGGCGTACGATCCGTTGGAAGAGACGATTCACGAAATCCGGCGGCTGGCCGAACTGATCGGCCCGAATGCCTACCTGCAGGCGCTCGTCATTGCCGTCGCGTTTATCCTGGTCGGCAAGATCGCGGACTGGATCATCTCGCGCGTCCTGTCAAAAATCGCCAGTCGCTCGAAGACGGATTTCGATGACCGGCTGATCACTCTCATTCATCAGCCGATCTTCATGTCGTTCGTGCTGCTGGGCCTCGGACTCGCCACGCAGCACATCGACCTGCCGTCCGGACCCGAGTTCATCACCCTCGGTGTCCTCAAGTCCATTGCCGTCGTGATCTGGTACAACATGCTGCGCCAGCTTACCGACGTTTTCGTGCAGACGGCGCGGCGAAACCGCAGCAACAAGCTCGTCCAGACCGGCATGCTCGCGTTGATCCAGAATGTCGCGAAGGTCGTGCTGTTCATGCTGGCCGTTTACTTCCTGTTCCTGGCGTGGGATATCAATGTCACGGCATGGGTCGCGTCTGCCGGTATCGTCGGCCTGGCACTGAGCTTCGCGGCGCGCGACACGTTGTCGAACCTTTTCGCCGGCGTGTCGATTGTCATGGACGCGCCCTACAAGACGGGCGACTACATTATTCTCGATTCGGGGCAAAGAGGCGTCGTTACGCATATCGGTCTGCGCAGTACGCGCATCCTGACGCGCGACGATATCGAAATCACGATCCCGAATGGCATTATCGGCAACAGTACGATTACTAACGAGGCGGGCGGGCCCTCCGAAAAACACCGCATCCGGATCCCGGTGGGAGTCGCCTATGGTTCGGACATGGATCATGTAATAGCGACGCTGGAAAAAGTGGCAACCGATCACGAGGAAGTGTGCAGCAACCCGGCTCCACGCGTCCGCTTTCGCGCGTTCGGCGATTCGAGTCTCGATTTTGAATTGCTTTGCTGGATCGACCGGCCCGTCGACCGCGGACGCTTGCGCCATGAACTCGGCGTCAATATCTACAAAGCCTTTGCCGCCAATAACATTGGGATACCGTTCCCGCAGCGTGACCTGCACGTGCGAACCATGCCGGGCGCGCCCGCGGGCTAATTATCGGATTCGTCGTTGCGCCGACGCAGTTCCTCGCGAATATCGCTGAGGTCGCTGGGCGGCTCCTGATCTATGACAGGCGCATTACTGCCAGCCGGTGGCAGCGTTGTATCGGTGGGCGCGAGCTGCTGGTCCTGCTCTGGCGGCGGTATAACCGCTGTCGGCGCATTTAATGCTGTCTCGTCGACAGGTTCTTCATCATCTTCGCCAGGCGGCAATTCGCCGAACTGCGCAAGATACGCAGCTTCCGTGCGCCGCCGTTCGGCCTCTTCGGCCCGGCGCCGGGCCTCGGCCTGGGCTTGCTGGGTTCGACGCAATGCCGCACGTTTGGCCTCTGACTGGGCCTCGAACGCATCGCGGCGAGCTCGCTCTTCCTTGGCCTCGATGATCGAAACGGCTTGTCGGGCGTTGACGCATTCCGCGTCGTAGCGTGTCCCCGAACGATTCACAGCACAGCGTACCATCGCCGCCTCCAGCGCGTTCGGATCGTCGAGGAAGTCGTGCACAGACGGCGGCGGAACCTCCTCGGCACAGCCAACGAGGATCAGCAAACCGCTTAACAGCATTGTGAAACGAAGTTTCATTGACTAAATGATATATATTTCAGCATCCTGCAAACGCGCATGATAGCACCGCTGTCAATATGTGAAATTGCGTGAGTTCGCATTTTTCGCCTCGAGGAAAGCACAAGCGTGACCGAACAAAACCAGTTCAAACTGCTGGGCCAGCGGCGATTCGCGCCGTTTTTCGTGACCCAGTTCCTCGGTGCCCTGAACGACAACGTGTTCCGGAATGGGCTCGTCATACTCGTCACGTTCCAGGGCGTGCTGGTCCTGAGCATGAACCACAGCCAGCTCGCAAATACCGCGGGCGCCCTGTTCATATTGCCGTACTTCCTGTTTTCGGCGACGGCCGGCCAGATCGCCGACAAGTTCGAGAAGTCGATGCTGATGCGGCGCATCAAGCTGCTCGAGATCGTCTTGATGCTGATCGCGGCTCTCGCGCTATGGACCGAGAGCTACCCCGCCCTGCTGCTGGTGCTTTTCCTTATGGGCTGCCAGTCGACGTTGTTCGGACCGGTCAAGTACGCCTACCTGCCGCAGCA
Source organism: Woeseiaceae bacterium (assembly GCA_011772865.1). Classification (GTDB taxonomy): domain Bacteria; phylum Pseudomonadota; class Gammaproteobacteria; order Steroidobacterales; family Woeseiaceae; genus UBA1847. Next base: position 25,379 of record WVYQ01000023.1, read on the forward strand.
ACTCGAGACGAGCGAGCTCATCGGCGGCAACGCACTCGTCGAGGCCGGAACCTACACCGCGATCATCCTCGGGCTGATCATCGGCGGCCTGGCCGTAGCGATGGACCCGACCAAACATGTGCTTCTGGCCGCATGCCTCGTGGCCTTCGCCGTGTTCGGATATTTCGCCAGCCGGCAAGTGCCTGATACCCGAGCGGTCGACCCCGACCTCAGGATAAGCGCCAACCTGTGGGCCGAAACCTGGCGCATCGTCGGCTTTGCCCGCGAAGACCGCACCGTATTCCTGTCCGTCCTCGGAATCTCGTGGTTCTGGTTCTACGGGTCGGCAATGACACTGCAGATTCCGGCCTACACGCTGGATATCCTCAATGGCAACGAGGCGATTACGACCGCGTTGCTCGTCGCTTTCGCCGTGGGCGTGGGGATTGGCTCACTGTTGTGTGAGCGCATGTCCGATCATCGTATCGAACTCGGCCTCGTACCCTTCGGATCGATCGGACTCAGCCTGTTCGCGATCGACCTGTATTTCGCGCAACCGGAGCCTTATGTGACGGCGGCCACAAGCGTTTACGAGTTCCTGGAACGGCCTGGAAGCTGGCGTGTTCTCGCCGACCTTGCGTTACTCGGCGCGTTCGGCGGCTTTTACAGCGTCCCGCTGTATGCACTGATCCAGCGCCGGTCGAAACGGCAACACCTGTCGCGCATCATCGCCGCCAATAACATCATTAACGCGATATTCATGGTCATAGCATCGGTGATGTCGATCGTCATATTGAATCTCGGGTTTTCGATCCCCGAATTGTTCGTCGTGGTCGCGGTACTCAATGCGGTCGTCTCGATCTACATCTATTCCCTGTTACCCGAATTCATGATGCGCTTCCTGGCGTGGGTACTGATCAACGTCGTTTACCGCATTCGTGTTACAGGCATGGAGAACGTACCCACGAGCGGACCGGCTGTCGTGGTCTGCAACCACGTCAGCTACATGGACCCGGTGATATTGACGGGATCGATTCGCCGCAACATGCGCTTCGTCATGTATTACCGGATATTCCAGATTCCGCTGCTGCGGTTCTTCTTCGAGCACATGCGCGCAATCCCCATCGCCGGCAGGATGGAGGACGAACAACTCATGAACGAGGCGTTCGAACGTGTGGACGAAGAACTGGCGGCCGGTAATGTTGTTTGCATTTTTCCCGAAGGCGCGATCACGCGTGACGGGAAGATACATCGGTTCCGGCCCGGCATCGACAAGATCATTGCGCGCCGCCCGGTCCCGGTCGTGCCGGTAGCCCTCCGGCGCCTGTGGGGAAGCTGGTTCAGCCGCCGCAAGGGTGGCGGACTGCGCACCGTTCCGGGCCGGCTGTTTGCGAAGGTGTTTGTCGCTGTGGGCGAACCGATACCGGCCCGGGATGTCACGGCGGCCCGGCTCGAGCTACTCGTCCGAACGCTGCGGGGTGACGAGCGCTAGCTTGCGGCGCCATTCCGCGATCAGTTCATCCTTGTTGCCAAAAAGACCCGGATGCCCGGAGCCCGCAAACCGCAGTTCTGCGAGCCGCGGGAAACCGGCGCCTGCCACCGGCAGGAAGAAGCGATTGCCGAGCGCCGTAGCCTCGTCCTGCGCCGGATCTCCAAACACGATGCGCGAACCAGCGAGCGCCTTGGGCGCCAGAATGGCATCGAGCCAGATCAGACCGGACGGCGATAAACTCGCAATGTGAACCCAGTTCGTTGTGCGGAACAGGACGCGCAGCCCGCCGGATGCAAAGGTGGCCTCGTCGACCGCGCTCGGTAGTTGCAGCGTGCGCTCCCCGATGCGGCCTTCTTCGAGATTGAACAGTCGCGCCAGGTTGTTGGCATCGACGAGAACCAGGGAACGCGAACCAGGCGCCGCCTCGAGCCAGCGTATAATCCCGTCGCCCTGCCAGAGCGTCTGCATCGACCAGCCGCCGGCCGCTTCCCGCGACACGACGCGCAGAGCGCCACTATCACTCCCGAGAAACACCTGGCCGTTGTCAGCGAACGCCATCGCCGCATGGTATTCGCCAAGATCGAAGGTCGAGAGTACGTTGCCGGTTGCGGTATCGAAGATCTGCAGCTGCGGGCCGGTCAGAACGGCAAGCACAGACCCGCCGGGGCCGAACGCCAGCTGCTCGACAACGCCGCCCTGAATCTCTGCAATGAATGGCCTGGGCAGGCCGTCGGCTGTATCCCATACCCGCAACGTGTTGTCACCGGCGGCACTGGCGGCCAGCTGCGCGTCCGGACTAACCGCGACGTTGCGTACTTCGGCGCTGTGTCCGAAGAAGGTGAGTTGGTCGGCTCGCTCCAGCAAATCCTCACGCCCGATGTCGGCCGGCAACACATGCACGTTGCCACTCGGATCACCGAAGACGAGTTTGCGCGCGTCCGGTGTTGCGGCAGCCACTGCGTCACCCGATGGCAGCCAGATCGATCGCGCCGAATCACCCGTAGCGGATTCGTCAATGCCCGGTGACGCGGGCACGCGCCAGAAGCGGGCAATCGATGCCGGACCACCGGTAACGACGATCTGCTCGTCGGCACTGAATGCGAGCAGGCTGCGGCCGGCGGCGGACGAGCCGGATCCGAGCGGCGGGCCGAGCGGGCGACCATCCGAGTTGTCATGCACCTGGTAGCCGCGCTCCACCCGCCCGACCAGGACCCTTGTTCCCGACGGCGAGAACTGCAGTTGCCAGCGGCCGCTGTCGTATTCCTCGAACAGCGGGTGCGAGGGTCTGTCGATGCGCCACAGCGCGACGCCCTCGCTGCCGAAGACGGCACCCAAAACCTCGCCGCCCGGGGCAAGACTGATCGCGCTGGGCTGCGCGGGCAGGTCGATTTGTACGATCAGGGAACCGTCTCGCAGGTCCCATACACGAACTGCGCGATCATAGTCGGCAATCGCGATTCGCTCGCCGCTCGGGTCATGCGACACGAGGGCCGGAGTGCCTGCGGTCTCGAGCTTCGCGACGATGCTCGCACTCTCGAGCGACCACAGTTCGAAGGTCGTGTCCGTATCACTGCGGCGCTGGACGAACAGGTGCGCGCCGTCCGTGGTCAGCATCGAACTTCCGCTCGCTGCGCCGACTGGCAACGTCGCACTGCGCCTGCCCGTCGTCGTATCCCAGAGGTTCACGGTATCCTGGGTTGCCGTGACAAGATATCTCGCGCCGTCGCTGAGCCCGATCAGTTGCTCGAGTTCGTTGACCGCGACGGCCCGGACGGGACTGGCGAACGCGAGGTCCCATACGCGCGCGCTGTCGCTCTGCATGGCGCGCGCAACGGCAAAGCGGCCGTCAGAGCCTATCCAGATGTTGTCGGTCTCGCGTTCGACCGGATCCGAGATATTCAGCCCACGCTGGAAATCCTCGATGAGTCCCTGGGAGTTGAGGTTCAGGTTCCAGCCAACGAGCCGCCCGGCGACGCCGAGCTCTTCGTCGCGAATACTCAGGCTCCACGTGCCGTTGAGCGGTTCGCCGATCAGTTCGCGCAGCTGTGCCGACGGGATCCGCAGATCTTCGATCGCGGACGCACGCTCGACCCCCGGATCAATCTCGACGGCCCGGCCCGACGGTGCGATGACCTTGATGCGAAGATCTGTCGCCCGTGCATGACTGATGTTGATGGTGAGGCTCGCGCGCGACACGGTGCCCTCACGATCGACGATGACCCGTCGCACCAGGGGCGTGACCTCGAGCGCCGTGATGGGCCAGCTGTCTCTTTGCTGCAGGCCTTCGGGCTCCAGGGACCACTGGGTTACCGTGGACGCGCGTACTTCTGTCAGTAAAAGGTTTTCCGGATCGAACACGACATTGTCACGCTGGTCGTCGGCAAGACTGGCCAGCAACAACGGATAGTCATTCGACACCAGCATCGCGGAGCGGCCGCGCCGCTGCGGCGTGGACAAAACGAGCGCCTGCAGCGAGGCCATCAAGGCGTCGTCGCGTCGCTCCTCGCGGCGAGCGTCGCGAACCCGGGCGTCCCAGTAGCCGGCGAGAATCTCCTGCGGCATCCTGCCCGCGTCCGGTAACGTGTTGGCGAGTTCCGATATTGCGAGGATCTCGGTATTCGACTGCGCGACTTGCGCGCGTTGCGCAAGAAAACCGCGGAACAGGTTATCAGCGGACTCGACATGCCCGGGAAAGGACCGCAGGTTCACATAGGCGTCCCGGGCCACCTCGAGTTCGACGGTATCCGACGTCAGTATCTCGACGTACGACCTCGGCAGCAGCTGGGTGTACCAGAATGGCAGTGCCGCAATAAGCAGGATTGCAGCTACAGCCGTGGCCGGCGTACGCCAGTGCGTCGGGAGATTCTCGTTGGCCCAGCGAGCCGTGAACACAGCGCCGTAGAGGCGGTTGCGGACTGCGAGATTGCCCTCTTCGTCAATGACCAAAAGACCGACGGCGATAAGCCTGCGGTGCAGCGGCGAGCCAAGATCCGCTGGCACCTCGATACCCTTGCGAATGCGCCCGTACAGGTTCAGCAGGGCCTCGCGGCGCTTGTCATCCTGCACGATCTCGCGATGGATATGACTCATGTGGGGCTCGCTGTGAAGCGCGGCCCTGCCAGCAAGTTGTTGCGTTGCGAGACGGTCGACATCTTCGACGACATCGCCATCCATCACGTCTCGCGAGATCGCGCGTGCGAGTTTTTGTGACAGGTAAGGCTGACCTCCGGTCCAGTAATACACGCGATCCAGCGCTATGGCCGCGGCTTTCGCCGGAATATTCATCTCGGTCACGAACACGTCGAGATCCGCGCGCGTGAAATCGCCCAGCGACACCGGCTGCGTGATGTTGAAAGGCGACATCTCGGGCTGATCGATCAAGCTGAGCGGATCACACTCCCCCAGCAACGCAAACGTCAGGCGCGAAAACTCCGGATCGGTGGCGCGGGCATCGTGAGCGACACGAATACTCGCCAGCAGTTGATCGGCGAACGGAAGATCCTCGATGCATTGAATTTCGTCCACGAAAACGATGATGCGCTCGTGCACGTTACGCAGCACGATTTCCGAATAGAACTCGACCAGGCGCTGGCAATTGCTCAGGATCGACTTGTCCTGCCACCAGGTCTGCAGGTCAATGCGAATGCGCAGCTGGCGCAACAGGCGGTATGCGACGCTGTAGTACCAGCGGCCGGCATTGGCGCTCGCATCACGAACGCCGATCTGTTCCAGATCGAGGATTGCGACTTTGAATCCGTTGTTCTCGAATCGCGCAGCTGCGGCCGCGATCAGGCTGGACTTGCCGCTGCGGTCAGGAGCAATAACGTGCGCAAAACGGCCCGAGACCAGGGTCTCGTACAGCACATCATCGGCGGCGCGGCGCACATAGCCCGAGCGCACGGCATGCAGCGGCGCGCCGACCGTGAAGAACTCGCCCGTTGTATCGAGCCTGGTACGCTCGGTACCAGGCGACTGTTCATCCGAATTGCCGGCCATTCAGTGAATCCGCTGCCTGACGCTGATGTATTCTCCCACAATGGCCGATCCCGAGCTTCTCAAAAAGGACCTGTTCGGCGAAATCCGTCTTTGCGATGGTCCGCAAGGTCGCTGCATCGTGCGCGACGCAGGTTGCGCAAGCCCCTGGGTCCGCTGGCTGGCGCGGGCACTGATGCGCCGCGAGGCCCGTGCACTGGCCGCCCTCGAAGGTGTTGACGGCATCCCGCAAGTCATCCGGCTGGATGAATCCGAACTCGTGCGCGACTACGTCTCGGGCGAACCCATGCATCGTGCGAAACCGGTCGACCCGGCCTACTTTCGACAGACTGCCCGCCTGCTCAGATGCGTGCATCGTCGTGGCGTCGTTCACAACGACCTCGCAAAAGAACCCAACCTGCTCGTGCGCGACGACGGTACACCGGCGTTTGTCGACTTCCAACTCGCCTGGTACTCGCCGGGCCGCGGCAGGCTGTTTCGGCTGTTGGGCTGGGACGACATTCGTCACCTGCTGAAACACAAACGCAGCTATTGTCCGCAACACCTGTCGCGGCGTGAGCGCGGCATCCTTGCAAGCCCGTCGCTACCGTCGCGAGTGTTTCGTACGACCGTCAAGCCGGTGTATTTATTCGTGACCCGCCGCCTGCTCGGATGGTCCGATCGCGAGGGCGCCGCCGACCGTGGTGCGCAGCACTGACGCTGCTATACTCGCGCGCCATGGACTACTGCCACCCGCACAATCTCGTCGACCCGTCAGTGACCGGGGCCGAGCGGCCATGGGGAATTCGCGTGACGCTGCCTCCGGGCGACACCATGCGCAGGATTCTCGGCGACAGCTGGGAGAAGCTGCACTGGTACCCGACCGAGGCGGAGAGAGACGCAGCCTACGAGCAGATGGCGATTCGCCACGGCTACTATCGGCAATCGGATGCGCCGACGCAGGTCCTCGAGAAGATCGTGCGCTGAGTCCTACCTGCGCGGCGGCGCCCCAAAGAACAGGTAGTAGTTGCTGCGGCCGCCTTCGGAGAGCCCTGCACCCAGGTAGACCGGTCCGATCGGCGTGTCGAAACCGGCGTAAACACCGCCGTTGATCAGCGCCGACTCGAAGTCGATATCCGATCTCGACTGCCAGGTATTGCCTGCTTCGAGCGATGCGCCAATGTAAATCGGGATGTCGAGAACGCCGCCTGTCGATTCGCTCACGCGCCGGTAGTACACGAGCCTCGCCAATGCTGCGTGCGGACCGCTGATTTCGCCGCGCTCGAGCCCGGACAGACGCAGAAAGCCGCCGAGCGTGAAGTAGTCCTGGATCGTGTCCTGCGAATCCAGCGTGGTCGCATAGAGCACGCCGAAGTTCCACGTGTTCTTGCCGTGGCTCCAGTAGCCGTCGACCTCGGCCTCGACCGTGTCGAAGCGTTCATCGGCGCCGAGATCCGGCAACGAGGCGTTCCAGAGCAGATCGGCGCGGTACCCGCTACGCGGAAACTGCGCGTCGTCACGGGTATCGAAACGCAGGCGCCCCAGCACGCCGCCCGTATCGAACTCGATATTGGGCAAGGCCGGGTCGCCGACCTTGAGTCGCGCCTTGCCGGTGCCGCGATAGGCGCCCAGCCGGAACTCGCCGATCGATCCGATCTGCGAGCCCAGGTCGAAGCCCAGTTCGGATTCCGAGATCCGGTAGCGCGCAATCGCATCTTCGCCGGCGAAGACATTCAGGTTGCGTTGCCTGAGGTCGATCCGAGGCGCAACAAACAAGCGCGACTCGGCGCTGAAGGGTTGATAAAACTCGGACAACAATTGCGGGTCGGTTCCGAGCTGCAGGTCGGTCTGCCATTCCGCGCCCCTGGAATTGATACCGATTTTCGTCAGACGCGTCCCGATATTGAACGAGGTTGACCCCTCGAAGTCGTTCTCGAGCGAGATCGCAAACTTGAGAATATTCGGTCCGTAACTCTTGCTGCGAGCATCGAACTCGACGCCCGTCTGCCCGTTCTCTTCGACGAGCCTGTAGCTCACCTGCTCGTGGTGATTGAGTCCGTAAAGTGTCTCGGCGGCGTCGGCGAATAACTCCACATCGACGGGATCGCCGGCCGATATATCGAGATGCGACTCCAGCAGCCGCGGTGATACGGGCCCATCGTCCTTCACTCGAACGAACGCGAGCTGCTCGTCGATCGATCCGGGCACGTTGCGCTCGGCCAGGTGCCGCTCGTAGCCTTCCTCGTCCAGGGCCAGTTCGGCCAGACGGGCCGAGACCGCCAGCGTTGCCTCTTCTCCCTCGGGAATCGTTTCTGCTGTGTTCGCAAAATCTCCCGAATTGAACGTGCCGAGCCTGGGACGAATCAGGATGTCGTCGTCGCTCAATAACTCAATCTGGCGCAGAGTTTCGCGGTGCATCAAAATCGTCAACATCTGCTCGGAGATCTTGACGACCGACACCAGTTCCTCGGCCGGATACAACGGAAACTCGACGTCAACCGCAATAATGATATCGACGTCCATCTCCTGCATGACATCAACGGGCAAATTGGCGGCGATGCCACCATCGACAAGCAGGCGACCGTCGACGTCGGTTGGCGCGAATATGGCCGGCACCGACATGCTGGCTCGAATGGCCAGGGCCAGGTCGCCCTCTCCCATGACGTGAGCGTCCCCGGTTTCGATATCGGTCGCGACCGCCCGGAAAGGAATCGGCAGCTCGTTGAAATCGCTGATTTGTGACACGTCGATCGTGTGCTCACGCAGGATCAGCATCAGCTTCTGGCCCTCGATCGCCCCCATCGGTAATTTGAGTTCGCCATCACGGATGCCGACCTCCATCGTGATCGGATAACGATCGTCATCGAGCTTGCGGCGAAAGCTGAGATGCTCGCGCGACGGCGTGTCTTTCATGGCACCGGCCCAATCGAGCGTGGTCACGATGTCTTCCAACTCTTCGGGTGTCATCCCCGTTGCATAAAGGCCGCCGACGATCGCACCCATGCTGGTACCGGCTATAGCGTCAATCGGTATCCGTTGTCGCTCGAGCTCCTTGAGCACACCGATGTGGGCGGCGCCACGCGCACCGCCGCCACCGAGCACGAGGCCAATGCGCGGCCGCTCGGCATGGGCAGACACGCTAACCACGAGTAGCGCGAGGATTGCGGCGCGGCGAGCATTGCGCAAGAAATACCTGGTATTCATTCCTGTCTCATTTGTGCGGGACGATGGGTTGTGAGCTGATTATAATGGCGCGCTCGTGGGGGATTGCATGCCATTTCTTTTTCGACTTCCTGCCGTCCTGGCCGTCACCGCGTGCATCGCGATGCCGCCTGCTGCGCTTGCTGCGGAGTCCATAGAGGAACTCGTCGTCACGAGCCAGCGCCGCGAACAGCCGCGACTGCTGCATGCCGGCAATGTCGAGCGGCTCGATGCCGAATTGCTCGAGGCCGTCAAGCATCATCACATGCACGAGCTGCTGACCCGCGTATCCGGTGCCTGGCTCAGTCGCGGTAGCGGCCAGGAGCACCTGACGGCCATTCGCTCGCCGGTACTGACCGGTGCCGGCTCATGCGGCGCGTTCCTGTTTCTCGAGGATGGCATCCCGATTCGGCCGGCCGGCTTCTGCAACGTCAATTCGCTGTTCGAGATCAACACGGAACAGGCACATTCCGTTGAAGTCATTCGCGGACCCGGCAACGCGCTGTACGGGTCAAACGCGTTGCACGGCACCGTCAACGTATTGATGCCGGGGCCTGGTGCACGCGGGCCCGGCGCGGCGCTCGAAGTCGGCGAGAACGACTTTTACCGGGCACGTGTGGAGGTGCCGTTCGATCCCGACTCGAACTGGCTCGCTGCGCTTGTGTATGCAGACGACGGCGGCTTTCGCGACGATTCCGGCTATACGCAGGGCAAATTGCACGCCAAGGGCGCCTGGGAGCTGGATAGCGGCAGTTTCACGCTCGGCCTGACGGCAACCGACCTCGACCAGGAGACGGCCGGATTCATTCTCGGCGAAGACGCGTACCGCGACCCCGACGTCAATCGCAGTAACCCGAACCCCGAAGCTTTTCGCAAGGCGTCGGCAGAACGTGTTTACGGCATCTGGACGTCGGCGCACGATCGCTTCGACCTCGACCTGCGGCCATACCTGCGCCATTCGGACATGGAGTTCCTGCAGCACTTCCTGCCCGGGCAGCCGCTCGAGGAAAACGGCCACGTCAGCGGCGGCGTGCTGGCTACGCTGGCTTTCGGCGACGAGCAGCTCCGGACGACCGTGGGCATGGATGTCGAATACGCGGACATCTTTCTCGAGGAGACCCAGGACGGCCCGACGCAGGGATCGCCGTTCCTGATGGAGACCCGCCCGGAGGGCAAGCACTACGACTACGACGTTGCCGCAAGCTCCATCGCGGCCTATGTTCAGACCGACTGGGCGGTCAACGACGAGCTGGTGATCGCAGCCGGTCTGCGGCTGGACTACCTCAACTACGACTACAACAATCGCATGCTCGACGGCAACACGCGCGACGACGGAACGCCCTGCGGTTTCGGCGGCTGCCTGTATACGCGCCCGGCCGATCGCAGCGACAGCTTTACCAACCTCGCGCCGAAACTGGCGCTGAACCACACGCTGGGCGATACCGGCAGTTTCTACATCAGCCTGTCGCGCGGCTTTCGCGCGCCCCAGGCGACCGAGTTGTATCGGCTGCAGAGCGGCCAGCAGGTGGCCGATCTCGATTCGGAACGCGTCGACGCCTTCGACATCGGCGTGCGGGAGATTCGCGACGACCTGTCGGTCGATCTCGCACTGTTTCACATGCGCAAACGCGACAGCGTCTACCGTGATGCCGACGGCTTCAACGTGACGGGCGCCCGCAGCAAGCACCGCGGTATCGAACTCGCACTCGACTGGCAGTTCGCAGAGGCCTGGTCGGTGGCGCTCAACGCAACCTATGCGCGGCACCAGTACGACTTCGACGTGGTTGCCTCGCGTGGCGAAACCTTTGAGTCGGGCCGAGACGTCGACACGGCGCCGCGCTGGCTCGGCAGTCTCGAGCTGCAGTATGCGCCGAACGATCGGTTCGACGTTGCACTGCAGTGGGCGTCGATCGGCAAGTATTACCTCGATGCCGAGAATCGCTTCGACTACCCGGGGCACACGATAGCCAACCTGCGGGCCGGCGCCAGGGTGTCCGCGACCATCGACGTCGTGCTGCGCCTCAATAACGTTACCGACCGCGACATCGCCGACCGGGCCGACTACGCGTTCGGCAACTACCGCTACTTCCCGGGCCGGGGCCGCGAGCTGTTCGCCGAGATCCGCTACACGCCGAGCGAATCGCTGTAGTCGACAAGCGCCTTGAGCTGGTCGTTCCGGGTAGCCTCGCCCCAGCCCAGTTCATTGCCCGCGATGTCCGCGATGCGTTCGTAGAGCGGCCGCCCCTGGTCGGCATCGAGGCCGACCATCAGGCGCCGGTGCACGATGTCGATCAAGGTCCGCGCCATTTCTTCGCGGATTGCGAACACGACTTCGGCCGCGAGGACCGTGCGGCGCTCGTCGAGCACGTCATTGAAATCGCCATTTTGAACGGCCAGCACGTCGATCGCCCGGCCGCCGTATACGCCGAGCAACCTCTCGACACCGCCTTCCGCAAGAAGCTGCGATGCTTCCAGTTGCTCGCGCGCCTCCGCTATCCGGTACGCACCGGGCAACTTCATCGCCCGCGTGCGGCACTCGGGCAGGCGGCGCCCGAGCACCTTGCCGACCTTGTCCACCGTTTGCTCGGCCAGGTGGCGATAGGTTGTCAGCTTGCCGCCGATGATCGATACCAGTCCTCGCGCAATACGCCGGTTTCGCTTGATGATGTGCTTGCGTGTGATTGATCCCTCCGGTCCGCGGCTGCGTTGCGGCAACGGCCGAACGCCCGCGTAGGCGTAGTGAATGTCATCGCGCCCGAGGTTTGCGGCGGGAAACACGCGGTTGGTTTCCTCGAGCAGGTAGTCGACCTCGGCAGCACTGGCCCGGACCTCGCTGAGGTCGCCGTCGTAGCGGATATCGGTGGTGCCGATCAGGTACAGCCCGTTCCACGGGATGATGAAGAACGGCCTGCCGTCGGCGGCAGCCTCGACATAGAAGGCATCAGCCGGCGCCCCTTCGAACGGGCTGACGATGATATGACTGCCCTTCGTGCCGCCGATCAGCTTCTTGAATCGCTTGCCCGTGGTTGCAAGAACGCTGTCGACCCAGGGTCCCGCGGCATTGACGACGACCGCCGCGCCGCACTCGCCTGTCTCGCCGGTAATCGTGTCGGTGTAGCTCAGACCCGCCACCGCGCCATGCTCGATGTGAATGCGATCGACCCGGTTATGGGTCCGAATGGCGGCGCCGGCCGCGCGTGCCGCCAGCAGGTTTTCGAGCACGAGGCGCTCCGCGTACGCGACCTGGGCGTCGTAATAGCGCGCGGCCGCGCGCAACCCGCTTCGCTCGAGACCCGGCTCGGCCGCGATGGCCTCGTCGCGGCTCAGCATGTCGTGCCCGGGCACCGTCTTGCCGACCGACAACAGGTCATACAGGATCATGCCGATCCGGATCAGCAACGGGCCGCGGCGCGCCGATTCGTATATCGGGATGCAGATTCGAATCGGCTTGACGAGGTGCTCCGCCGTCTTGCGCAGGGTTATGCGTTCGCGCAGCGACTCGAACACGAGCGGAATCTCGCCGTACTCCAGGTAACGCAGGCCACCATGGATCAGCCGGCTCGAGATGGCCGACGTGCCGCTGCAAACATCATCCTGGTCGAAAACTGCGACGCGCAGGCCTCGCATCGCGGCGTCGCGCGCTATACCTGCGCCGTTGACGCCGGCGCCGATGACCGCGACATCGAAGTTCTCGAGGTCGTCGCTCATCAGGGCCGTGTCTGGCCGCTGCCGCGAACGACGTACTTGTAGCTCGTCAGCTGATCTGCGCCGACCGGGCCGCGCGCATGAATACGGCCTGTCGCTATCCCGATCTCCGCACCCATGCCGAATTCGCCGCCATCGGCAAACTGCGTCGACGCGTTCTGCAGCACAATGGCGCTGTCGACGTCGCGGAAAAACCGCTCGGCGGCGGCTTCGTCTGCGGTGATGATGCTCTCGGTGTGCCCGGAGCCGAAATCGGCGATGTGCTGAATCGCGGCGTCGATATCGTCGACGATGCGCATCGAGATGACCGCGTCGAGGTACTCCGTGGACCAGTCCTCATCGGTTGCAGCGACAGCCTTGTCGACGAGCTTGCACACCTCGGCATCGCCGCGAATCTCGCAGCCGGCATCGAGCAGCGCGTCGGCGACTGCCGGCAACAGCCGCACCGCAGCCGACCGGTCGACGAGCACGGTTTCACAGGCCCCGCAGATGCCGGTGCGCCGCATCTTGGCGTTGAGCACGACGTCGCGCGCCATGTCGGCGTCGGCTTTTTCATGCAGGTAGACGTGGCAGATGCCCTCGAGGTGGCCGATCACGGGCACGCGGGCCTCGTCCTGCACGCGCTTGATCAGGCTCTTGCCCCCGCGCGGCACGACGACATCCAGCCACTGACCCATCGACGACAACAGGTAGCCGACCGCGGCCCTGTCGGTCGTCGGCACCATTTGCACGGCGTCGGCATCGACGCCGGCGGCGACGATTCCTTCGCGCAGGCACTGGTAGATGGCCTGGCTCGAGTGGAAGCTCTCGGAACCGCCGCGCAGGATCGCGGCGTTGCCCGACTTCAGGCACAGCGCCGCGGCATCGGCCGTCACGTTGGGCCGGCTCTCGTAGATGATGCCGATGACACCGAGCGGCACGCTGACGCGCTGGATCACGAGCCCGTTGGGCCGTTCCCATTCGGCCAGCACGCGGCCCAGCGGATCACCGAGACCTGCAACCGCCTCGATTCCCGCTGCCATCGCCTCGACGCGTTCGCCGTCGAGCATCAGCCGATCAAGCATCGCGCCGGCCAGCCCGCGCTCCTCGCCTTCACTCATATCGGTGCTGTTGGCCGCGAGGATCTCGCCCTTTCGCCGGCGTATCGCGTCGGCCGCAGCGTGCAGGGCATCGTTGCGTTGTTTCTCGCTTGTCACGGCGAGCCCGCGCGCTGCCCGGCGCGCGTTCACGCCCAGCGCATTCATCGTCTCTTCAATCATGGTCGAACATTACCAGGTCATCCCTGTGCACCATGACGGAACGGCCGCGGTAGCCGAGCCGCGCCTCGATCTGTTCCGACTGGCATCCGGCCAGGCTCGTAGCCTCCTCGCTCGAATATTCGGCGAGGCCCCTGCCGAGCTCGGTGCCGTGATTGTTAACGAGGTTCACGACATCGCCACGGCGAAAGTTGCCAGTGACCTCGACGACGCCGACCGGGAGCAGGCTCTTGCCGTCATTGAGCGCAACGACAGCGCCATCGTCGAGGCGCAGTTCGCCGCGCACTTCGAGCACGCCGGCAAGCCACTGCTTGCGCGCGGCAGCCGGCGAGCCCTCGGCCCGGAAGACGGTGCAGGTGCCGCCCGCGGCCAGCGCCTCGAGTGGCCGCTCGATGACACCGCTCGCGATCACGGTCGAACATCCCGCATGCGTTGCGATGCGCGCTGCCTGGACCTTGGTGGCCATTCCGCCGCTACCGATATCCGATTGTGTTTCGCCTGCCATCGCCTGGATTTCATCGGTGATCTTGCGCACCTCGGCAATATGCTCGGCGCCTGCATCGGAACCCGGGTCGGAGGTGTACAGGCCGTCCACGTCGGATAGCAGGATCAAAGCATCCGCCATCACGAGCTGGGCCACTCTTGCCGCAAGCCTGTCGTTGTCGCCGTAGCGAATCTCGTCGGTGGCCACGGTGTCGTTCTCGTTGATGATCGGCACGACGCCATGGTCGAGCAGCTTTTCGAGCGTGCCGCGCGCATTGAGGAAGCGGCGCCGGTTCTCGGTATCCCCGGGTGTCAGCAGCACCTGTGCCGCCGCGATCCGGTGTTGCGCCAGCGACTCCTGCCAGGCGTGCACGAGCTGCACCTGGCCGGCCGCGGCCGCCGCCTGCAGTTCCTCGAGCCGCGCCCGCTTCTTGTTGATGCCGAGCCGGGTGCTGCCGATGGCGATCGACCCCGACGACACGACGAGGACCTCGTGGCTGTGCTCGCGCAGCGTGGCGATATTCTCGGCCAGCCCCTCGAGCCAGCCGCGACGCACTTCTCCATCGTCGCCGATCAGCAGTGAAGAACCGACCTTGACCACGAGGCGGCGATGGTCGGAGAGATTGAAGCCGGACATGATCTAGCCTGACAGGTGGTGGTACGCGTCGAACGACGAGAGCGTCACCTCCCCCTTGGAAACCGCGACGCTNNCGGCCCGTCAACTGGATCGTGCAGCTGACCTGCGAGTCGTCGAGTATCTCGGCGCCGTGCTTCTTGGCAAACGCGAGCGCCTTGGCCATGCCGCCCGTGGCGAGCTTGAGCTTGACGATCGCGAGCTCGCGCTCAAAGTGTTCGCCCAGCGTCATGTCGTGAATGTTGACGACATCGACGAGCTTCGCGAGCTGCGTATTGAGCTGACCGATCGCGGCATCGGACCCCGAGATGACCAGTGTCACGCGCGACACGGTCGGATCGTCGGTCGGCGCGACGTTGAGCGAGTCGATGTTGTACCCGCGCGATGAGAACATGCCCGTCATTCGCGTCAGGGCGCCGACCTCGTTTTGCAGAAGCACTGAAATGGCGTGTCGCATCGCGTCTCGATCAATACATAACAAGTGAAACTAACACTACGGCGTTACACGCGAATGTTGCGCCGTCGGATCGAGTATTGCAATGCACCACGAATTAGTAAACACTCGCGAAAAATCCGGCACTTACGTAACGAATCAGGTCACGATGAACGACCAGGCAACGACCGCTGAATCATCCGGGCACCCGCTTGCGGGTACGCGTATGACGGGCGCCGATATCGTCATACAGGTGCTGGCCGACGAAGGCGTCGACACGATCTTCGGTTACAGCGGCGGCGCCATCCTGCCGACCTATGACGCGGTCTTCCGCTACAACGACACCCACAAGGACGACAACGGCAAATCGCCGATGCCGCTGATCGTGCCGGCCAATGAGCAGGGCGCCGGTTTCATGGCATCCGGTTATGCGCGTGCCAGCGGCAAGGTCGGCGTCGTGATGGTTACCTCCGGTCCCGGGGCGACGAACACGGTTACGCCCGTACGCGATTGCATGGCGGACTCCGTGCCTATCGTCGTCATCTGCGGCCAGGTGCCAAGACCTGCGATCGGCACCGACGCGTTCCAGGAGGCGCCCGTCATGGCGATCATGGGTTCCGTCGCCAAGCACGTGTTCCTGGTCACCGACCCCGAGCAGCTCGAGGAAACGGTGCGCAGCGCGTTCGAGCTTGCACGCACCGGGCGCCCGGGCCCGGTCGTCATCGACATCCCCAAGGACGTGCAAAACTGGGAAGGCGAGTTCAAGGGGCATGGCACGTTGCCGCTGCCCGGATACTTCCGCCGCCTGGACGCGGTGCGCTCAAACCACCTGACCGATGACGCGTGCGAGCGATTCTACAAGATGCTTGCCCAGGCCGAACGGCCGCTGATTTATGCCGGCGGTGGCGTTATCAACGCCAATGCAACCAAGCCGCTGCGCCGCTTTGCCAATGAATACGATATTCCGGGCACAACCACCTTGATGGCATTGGGCGTCGGCAATACCCAACATCCCATGGCGTTGCACATGCTGGGCATGCACGGGCTCGCCTCGGCAAACTACGCTGTGGAGGACTGCGATTTCCTGATCGCGGTAGGAGCGCGCTTCGACGATCGTGTCGCGGGCGACCCCAAGGCATTTGCGAGCGGCGCAAAAAACATTGCTCAGTTTGACGTCGACATTGCCGAGATCGGCAAGGTCAAGCGCGTCACCTGGCACCATGTCGGCGTGCTTGATCGCGATTTGACGGCACTGCTTGATTACGGCAGGAGAATCGGATTCCAGAAGGACTACTCGGCCTGGCACGAACACATCGCACACCTGAAAAAAGAGTACTGCCTCAATTACGATCGCGACAACGAATTGATCCAGCCCTATGCCGTTATCGAAGAAATCAACAAGCACACCAACGGCGAGGCGATCATCTCGACGGGCGTCGGCCAGCACCAGATGTGGGCCGCGCAATACTTCGACTATGCCGAACCACGGCTGTGGCTGACGTCCGGCAGCATGGGCACGATGGGTTTCGGACTGCCGGCCGCGATCGGCGCGCAGTTCGCGCAGCCGGATCGCGTCGTCGTGGACATCGACGGCGATGCAAGCATCCGCATGAATATCGGCGAGCTCGAGACCGCGACGACCTACAAGCTGCCGATCAAGGTCGTCGTGCTCAACAACTACGGCGACGGCATGGTGCGGCAGTGGCAGAAGCTGTATTACGACAGCCGCATGTCGGCGTCCGACAAGTCACTGCACAGCAAGGACTTCGTCAAGGCGGCCGAGGCCGACGGCTTCGGATTTGCCAAAAAGCTCGAGAAACCCGCGGACATCGAAGCGACCGTCAAGGCTTTCATGGAGTTCGTCGGGCCGGCATTCCTCGAGGTCATCATCGATCCGGACGCAGGCGTCTACCCGATGGTCGGCCCCGGGCTCAGCTACGACAAGATGATCACGGGCGACTATATCAAGAGCCGCGAGAAGCCCTCGGACGAAACACCCGGACCCAGCGAGATGTTCTAGTCCGACTCGGCGCTTGCCTGCAGCGCTCCGCCCGACATCGTCCCGCATTCCGTCGCCAGGAAGTCGATGATCGACTCGAACAGCAACTTCTGGTGATCGTAGAACAGCGTGTTCGAGAAATGGTCGGCCCCGTCCAGCTCGACGTACTTGTAGTACTTGCCGGCCTTATCGAGCGCCTTGCGGTACAACTTTGCCTGGTTGGGCATCACACGTGAATCGACGCTGCCGTGGATCAGCAGGATCGGCACATTGACCTTGTCGACTTCCTCCACCGGCTGCACGGCGCCTCGTTCATACACGTCGATCCAGATCTTCCCGATACCACTGGGCTCGAACCCACGCGTCCCATCAATGGCGGACTGTATGTAACTCGAGACGGCTGCACCGGCAATCGTGCACTGGTAAAGCTGCGGTGTTCGCGAGGCGGCTATCAGGGCTGCATAGCCCCCGTAGGACCAGCCGTACATCGCCACCCTGTCCGGATCGACCATGCCCTCTTCAATCAGGTGAATGACGGCATCATCCTTGTCGTCCTGCATCATTCGCCCGGCCTCGCTGCCATTCACCCAGCCGACGAGGTTGTGCTGCATGCCGTAACCCATCGACATGCGGAATTGCGGCTGGATGACCAGGTAGCCGTTGTTGGCGAGCATCTGCGCCCATTCATGGTAGAGCACGACCTCGAGTACATGCGGCCCGCCGTGCGGCATGATGACCGTCGGGTATGGCGGCTTGCCGATTTTCGGAATCGTGATGAATCCGGCCAGCTTGTAGCCATCGCGCGCCTTGTAGTTGAAGTACTCGACTTCCGCCAGATCCTCCTTGTCGAACAACGGATACGCGCTCGCTATTTCCTTGAACTCACCGTTATGCAGCAGATAGTACGTGCCCGGATCTTGCGGACCAGTGTTGTATGCGACCAGTGAATTGCCGTCGCGTGAGCGCGATGTTATCGAGACATAGTGCGCATACGGGATCAGTTGTTCGAGTTGATGGTAGGTCGCTCCCTCGATCTCATCGAAATACTCGGAGTGAAAATTGTCCTTAAAGTAACTAACCGCCGCCACGCGATCCGGATAGGTCCAGCGGTTGCTGTGCATACGCACGCCGTAAACATCGACGTCAGACCGGCGATAAAGCAGTTCGTCATAGGTCTGCGTCTTGGGGTTGTAGGACCACAGGCCGCGCTTGTCGTCACCATTGAAGTCCATGACCAGGATATTGCCCGGAACCGCGTCATCGAAGCCGACGAAGAACGGATAGAAGCTTGCGGCCAGCATGTCCGTGTTGTCTTCGCTGACTCGCTTCATCTCGATCCAGTCGTTGCTGCCCGGATCGCGGTAGTACCAGGTGTAGTCCCTCTCGCCCCGGTCGAAGCCGCGCGCGGCGCGCGGATTGCCATCGGCGTCGAACTCAACCTGGCTCAGGCTCCACTTGCCCTTGATCAAGAGCTGCTTGGCGCCATTCTCCAGGTTCATGATGTAGTACTGCCGCGGCCGGAAGGCAGCCTCGAGCTGCAGGTCGCGCGCCTCGGTCGGTTGTTCCGAGATAATGATCTTGCCCGGCACATTGCGCATCAGGTTGACGACGGCGGGCCGAACGGCGTCGAAATCGTCGAACTCCTCGTTAGCGACATCGAGGATAGCAATACGCGATGAATAGACAGTCTCTTCCTGGCCCTTGACCAGGTCGCGCACGCGCTGGCGCATCGTCATGACGATGTATTCGTCATCGGCCCAGTAATAGGACGTGATCTCCATGGGGTCGGAATTGACCACGAATGGGTCTTTGTCGAGATCGTTGATATCGTAGATATGCAGAATCGGGTTGCCCTGCTTGCCAATAATTCTCAAGAGCGCGAGGTATTTGCCGCCAGGAGAAACGGTCACGTTGTTTTCCACAGCGCGTAGCGCGAAATAGTCGAGCGGATACGGCTCGACGTCGGCCGCGGCTATTTGTGAAAGACCGATCAGTATGAAGCCTGTCAAGGCAGCCAGTTTCTTGAGCGGATTCATCATTTCACCAATCCAGATAATTCCTGCATTCGAAAAGATTATATAGAAAAACGGCCTGCGAGAAGGTTCCCGCAGGCCGTTATGGTTAACACAGGCCGGTTTTGTCTTACTGCGTATTGAATACGACGTTCAGGAAGATCTGCCGGCCGAAGACGTCGTAACCTGCGCCAAACGGCGTATTGTTGAGCGCAAACACTTCCGTGCCGTTGACCTGCGGCGGCGCCTCGTTGAAGACGTTGCGCATACCGGCGCCCAGTGTCCACTGGTCGCCACGGTAGTAGACCGACATATCGTGCACGAAGTAGTTTTCGGCAAAGCCGACGTCACGGCAGTCGACGTCATCCAGCGACGGGCCGTAGCAGGTCTGTGACCCGCCATCGACGACGTTGCTGAAGCTATCGACAGTGTCCGGATCCTGTTCGACCGAGCTGATGTAGCGTGTCGACCAGGTGCCGCGCCACTTGCCGACATCCACGCGCATCGCCATGCGGCCCTTCCATTCCGGCACACCGAATTCGCCGACGTCATCATCTTCGGAGGCAAGACCGTCGTCATTGAGGAACACGTCCTTGAGCTCGAGCGTACGATTGAAGGCGAAGTCGAACCCGAAGTCGACGGCTTTGTTGAACATCGACGTCGGAATGTCAATGCTCATATTCAGGTCGACACCACGGGCCAACTTGCTATCACGGTTGATGAATCCCCGATCGATGATGTCAAAGATCAATGTGTTGGGATCGCGGGTGATACGGTTGCAGAACGCACTATCGAATTGCGGGTCGGTATAGCAGTCGTTCACGATGAACTGCGCCGAAGGTTCGATAATCTCGTCCTTGATATCGATTTCGTAGTAGGTCGCACCGAATACGAGATCGAACTGCGAGAAGAACGGCTGTTCCCAGGTGAAACCGGCCGACCACGACTCGGAGGTCTCCTCTCGAATGTCAAGGGTGCCACCGGCCGCAACTTCGGTGCTGAAGACCGTTATACCGCTATTGTAGAAAGTTGTCGGGTCGACACCCTGCAACGCACAATTGGTAAGCACCTCCGGCTCACGCGTGTCGTTTTCCGGGATGTAGGTGTCGGTGAGGCTGTCCCAGGCATCTTCCGGAATAGAACATGGATCAAAAACGCCCAAGAACCCGGTCTGGTCGCGCAGGAAGTTTTCACGCAGGTTCGGCGCGCGGAACGACGTGCCGACGGTACCGCGGATTAACAACGAGTCGACCGGTCGGTACGCCAGCTTGCCGGAATACGTCCATGCACTGCCATAGAACTCGTCTTGGGTGTGGCGCGTGGACAGGTTGACCGTCAGTTCTTGCATGCCCGGATTTCCTGCAAAAATCGGCAGTTCCATTTCTGCAAAATACTCTTCCGTCCACTTCTCACCGACGGCGCCACCGTCAGAGAAGAAGCCGAAGAACAGCCCGTCACGCGCGACCGCATCCGGGATCGAGTCAATTTCGTCGATACGGTATTCGGCGCCGATACCGAACAGTGCCGTGCCGCCGGGCAATTCGAAGACTTCGCCGTTTGCATAGAACGAAAACACACTCTGTTTGTATTCCGTCTCGAAATCGCGCGTGTCGAACAGGTAGTCACGCTCGGCCTGCGTGCCGAAATCGCCGCCGACCACGGGGTCATAAAGTGACGGTGCAAACATGTTGACCGGCACGCAACCTGTGGCAGTATCATCCTGCAGCTCATAAGATTCAAAGGGATTACCTGTGGACCCGAGGCCACCTTCGCAGGGCGTGCGCGTGGGTGAGAACCAGCCCAGCGCATAGTCGATGCGATCGCCGCGGATACCCGGGCGGGACGAGTCGCCGGTGGATGCGGTGTGCATCGCGTAGAAATCCCAGGACCAGTTGTCGAGCGAGCCTACGCCGTTGAGTGCCGGGATGTCGCCGCGGATGCCCGCAACATAGCGAATCTGGTCGACGTCGACATCGACGAGCAAACGGTCGCCGCGCACGTGGACGATCGGCACGGTCTGGACCGCGCCGATCGGGCCGGTGTATAGCCCAAACGTTTCGGGCAGGCACAGTGCAGGCGGCAGTCCGAAGCATCCGAAGTTACTCACGTAATAATCGGTGAACGCCGCGCGATAGGTCGGGTCGTCGAGGATCGAGTCGTGCGCGAGGCCGCAATCGACGCCGCCCGGCGCATTCGGGTTACACGGGTTGAACGGGTTCTCGGCCGGCACCTCGGGGAAGAACTGAGCAGCGCCGGCATCCTGGAACGATTCGCGCCGCGCGTACAGCACTTCGAAATACGGCGTTACATTGGCCTCGCCAGACATCGTGTACTCGCCATACGCCATCGCTGAATAGGTCTGGATGTCCGGGATGTACGACTGGAACTGCTCGCGGCCGTTCGTGCTGTAGTCACGAAACGTCACGGTGTTGTAGCCGTCTGACCCATACGAAATGGGCACACTGTAAAGAGACGAATCCGAGTAGTTCGGGATGCCCGTATTCGAGAAGCCGGGCGTGTAGTAGACACTGCCCATCGCCGTGCCGTATTCGAAGAAACGGCCAACCAGACTGCCGCGGGTACAGTCGTCCGGACGCATTCCGAAGTTGAACTCATCGCCGATGTTCAACGTGCGAATCTCGCCCTCGGTTGTGATCTCGATGTCCCTGTTACAGCCCGCTGTCCACTCGCGGTCCGACAGGTTGACGCGTTCCCAGTCGCGGTACTCGGCGCCGATACCAATGAAACCGCGATCGCCGCTATAGCCCCAGGATGCGCTGATGCGGTGCTGGTCACCCGTATTATTGACCTGGCCATTGGCCAATGATGAAAACGCCTCGAGTTCGAAGCCCTCGAAGTCCTTGCGCAAGATCACGTTGGCGACACCTGCGACCGCGTCCGAACCGTAAACCGACGACGCGCCGTCAAGCAGCAACTCGTACTGCTGCACGAGCGCGCCGGGCAGCAACGTCGTATCGACCGAAACCGGTGCGCCTTCGACGCCGGCCGGCGCAACGCGGCGGCCGTTGATCAGGAGCAGCGTACGACCCGCACCGAGACCGCGCAGGTCGATCGTGGTCGCGCCCGGGCCGTTGTCAAGGACGAAGCCCGAGAACGTCAGGTCGACCTGCACGCCACTCGCAGCCGTCGACTCCTGCAGGATCGTACCCGGGTCGATCAGGCCGATCTCGCGGCCCATCTGGCCGCTGATGACCTGCAACGGCGAGATGCTCGTATAGGTGTCGCGTTTCAGGCGCGAGCCCGTGACAACAACTTCTTCCACCTCGTCATCGGGTGGCTCGATGCTTGCGCCCTCATCCTCTTCCTGGGCATAGGCCACAGGCGCGATGAGACCGAGAAAAGCCAGCGATACGACTAGGAGTTTGCTTACACGCGCAAGGCCTGCGCGAAGTTCGTCGACGATCATGTTCTACCCCTTATGCATAATTTTTTCGGCACAGCTTTTTAGGTAACTGTTTATGCCGGGCGCCCGCCAGAGACGGGATTTGCCATGCCTGCAATGATGCGAAATCACAACACTTTTGTAAATGGCCACGCAGCGAAAGTTACTAATTATTTGGTTCTATGTTGCGACAAAGCAACAACATGACGTGATCCGCGAATTGGGCCTTGTGTGAGGGCCATCACAGCGCGGTTC
Source organism: Woeseiaceae bacterium (assembly GCA_011772865.1). Lineage (GTDB taxonomy): Bacteria > Pseudomonadota > Gammaproteobacteria > Steroidobacterales > Woeseiaceae > UBA1847. The sequence goes on from WVYQ01000023.1 coordinate 48,203, forward strand.
GTGAACCTCGGTAGACTTTTCCGGTGTAGCTGCGGCCCCGGCCGCGCCCCCTATGAAATCCGGAGCAAGTCGATGAAATACGCCAATTTCGCACACCTGGTTCCCCTGCTGTTCCTGGCCGCCTGTGGTGGCGGAAATAGCGACAACAACGGCGGCAACAACAACCCGCCGCCCAGCGCAGCAATGGGCATTGATGCCGGAAACGCCCTCCTCGTCGCGCAGGTCACCTACCAGTCGGCCTCATCGAGCGGTGACTTCGCCGGCCTCGCCGGCAACACCGGCCTGACGGGCAATGCCGGCGGCGGACTGGCCAAACCGGCGATCGGAAGCGCCAGCATTTTCGACGCGATTCTGCAGGTGCCGGTCGGACCCATTGAGCTCCCTTGCGCGGTATCCGGGACATACACAATTTCGGGCGACCTGGCAGATCCGGTAGGTGGCACGCTGACGGCAGGCGATTCGCTGGCAGCCGAATACAACGCTTGTGACGACGGTGTTGGCGAGGTCCTCGATGGGACCATCGAATTCGACGTCGACGCCATTAGCGGCGACATTACTTCGGGCGCCTACGAACTGACGATGACGATGCGATTGATCAACTTCCAGTCGACGACAGCTGAAGACGTGCTCATGGCGAACGGCGACGGCACCGCCACGATCAATACGCTGGCTGCGCCGTATGTCGAGGCATCGGTCAGCGGCGGCTCGATGATGACCGATACCAACGCCAGCACTCAGACACTCACGCTTTATGCGTCGGCCCAGACCGTCGACACGGGCATTGTTCCTTCGCCGTTTACACTGACGACGTCGGGTACGCTCGACAGTTCAGACCTGACCGGATCGGTCACCTACTCGACGCCGCTGATGTTCGAAGGCTTCGACGCCAACTATCCGCACGTCGGGCAACTGCTGATCGTCGGCGATGCCAGCAGCGCGCGCATCATCGCTCAGGCCAACGCTATCGACGTCGTCATCGAGATCTACTCGAATACGACCGGCACCGGCACCCCCGACACCACGATAAATACGACCTGGACAGAGTTGGCTGGGCTATAGACACACTGTTATTATGTGAACTGGCGCAAAGACCTAGAGGCCCACGCAAGACATTGTTGAGGCCATGCTGAATACGCCGTCACGGGACAGTTTGAACAAAATTGTCGTCCTCAACCCCAAGGGGGGTTGCGGCAAGTCCACCCTCGCCACCAATATCGCCGCCTGCTATGCGCGCCGCGGGGCCATGCCGTCCATCATGGATTACGATCCGCAAGGATCTTCGATTGCGTGGCTCAAGCGCCGGCCCGATGACCTGCCGAGAATTCATGGCATAGCGGCGTACAAGAAATCCATGCAGGCGACGCGCAGCTGGCAGCTGCGCGTGCCCGATGAAACGAAAGACCTGATCGTCGATTCACCGGCCAGCCTGTCACACGATGACCTGCGCGAACTGACGCGCGATTCGTCGAGTATCCTCGTTCCGGTATTGCCATCGTCGATGGACATCGACGCCGCTTCGAGCTGTATTGCCGATCTCCTCCTTGTCGCCAAGGTCAATCGCAACGAAGGCAAGCTTGCCGTCATAGCGAACCGCACGCGAAAAAACACGAAGAGCTTCGCGCGTCTAATGCGTTTCCTCGATTCTCTCGGCATACCGATCATTGCGGTATTGCGCGACAGTCAGAACTTCGTTCACGCGGCCGAGCGTGGCGTCGGTCTGCACGACATGCCGCCGAGCCGCGCGTACCCCGACGTCGAGCAGGTCGACAAGATCGTCGGCTGGCTCGATGGCTGGGAAGCGCGCCGCAAACGCGCCTTACGCATCATGGCGGTCCGGAACAACAAGCCGGTCTCGCGCGTGACAGCGATTCACAAGACTCAGGCTGGTTCGGCCTGAATCGCCGCATACAACTCCACATCGACATTGCCGCCCGAAAAGACGACGCACGTCGTTTTGCCGGCCGTCTCGAGCTTGCCCTCGAGTACCGCGGCGAGCGCGGCCGCGCCGCCGGGTTCCACGACGATCTTGAGGTGACGGAACGCGAAGCGCATCGCTCGTCGCACGTCGTCGTCGCTGACGGTCAGTCCCTTCACCACAAGCTCGTTCATGATGTCGAACGTCAGCTGGCCCGGCTTGTCGGTAAGCAGTGCATCGCAGATCGACCGGGGATTACCGGTGACTGCAACGCGTTCGCCGGAGGCGAGCGAACGCGTCGTGTCGTCGAAGTCCTCGGGCTCGACCGGGTAGATATCGACCCCGGGCAGACGTGCCTTCAATGCAATCGCGCAACCGGCGGTCAGCCCGCCACCTCCACAGCAGATCAGCACCTGGTCCACGGGCAAACCCATCGCCACGGACTGGTCGGCGATTTCGAGTCCGACCGTGCCCTGGCCCGCGATGATGCGCTCGTCCTCGTAGGACGGCACGATCTCGGCGCCGCGTTCGGCCGCCACCGCGCGCGCGATCGCCTCCCGGTCTTCGGTATAGCGGTCGTAGGTGATGATTTCGCCACCAAGCCGGCGCGTGTTCTCCAGCTTGGCGGCCGGCGCATCCTCGGGCATCACGATGGCGGCATGGATGCCGAGCAGCTTGCCGGCCAGCGCGACGCCCTGCGCGTGGTTGCCGGATGACCAGGCCACGACGCCTTTTTCCGCCTGTTCCGGCGATAACTGGCTCATCAGGTTGTAGGCGCCGCGAATCTTGAACGAGCCGATTGCCTGAAAGCATTCGGGTTTGACAAGAACAGGACCGCCCGCGACCCGGTCGAGCTCGGCGTTACGCAGCAATGGCGTCCTCACGACGACACCGTCCAGCCGCCCGGCAGCGGCCTCGATGTCGGCGACCGATATCACTCCGCGCTTGTCTCGGCGGCAAGCCGGTCCACTTTGGCGGCACAGATGAAGTCGTTGTCGGACAGCCCGCCGATCGCGTGCGTCGTATACAGGACCTCACAGTAGCCATAGCTAAAGGTGATATCCGGGTGATGACCCTCCGTGATCGCGATCCAGGCGACCGCATTCACGAAACCGAGGGTGCGGCTGTAGGCCGGGAACTCGAAGCGCCGGGAGATAGTCCGGCCGTCATCGCCCACGCACCAGTCCTCGTGCAACGCGTCCATCAAAGTCTCGACCTGGTTGGATCCCAGCGGATCGACACCGCCCTCGCAGGGCTTGCAATGTTTATCAACGATTTTCTTGGTCATAGATCCCACAATATACAAAAAAGCCGGCCCCGTGGGGCCGGCAGTCAGGAGACTCGAGAAGAGTCCGCGGGAAGTATCCGAGAGCTGATGCGTGTCCGGCTAGTTCGTTGCCCGAGCGAACGGTTCGACCGAGCGCTCGTTGCCGCTATCGATGAACAGCGTCAGCGCCACCCTCCGCTCCAGCGCATAGCTGTCGATCGAATCATCCTGGGCCGGTGATTCGCCATGCGCCGTGACCTCGATGCGCGAAGGATGGATACCGGCCGCGATGAGCTGGTCGCGCACGAACTCGACGCGCTTTTGCGACAACGCGAAGTTGTAGTCGGCGTCGCCACGCTCATCAGCAAATCCATCGAGCCGCACATAGACATCGTTCATCTGCGCAACGTCGCTCGCCAGTCGCGCCAGGCGATCGCCGGTTGTGTCGGCGAGTACGTACTCGTCGGTGCGAAATAGCAGGTCCATGGCAATGCCCGCCTGCATGAGGCTGATCAGCTGCGGCCGGTCGATTTCCTCGTAACGTTTGAGTTCGGCATTCAGCGCACGGATGTCTGACCCGAGCGCGTCGGCGTTTTTGCGCGATTCATCGAGCGAACCGTTCAAGGTATCGATTTCCTGGTTCTTGCGGTGCATCGAGTCGCCGACCTTGGCGCCCAGCGCAGCGCCGATAATCGCGCCGACGGGTCCGCCGGCGAGCGCGCCGATGACGACGCCCGAACCGACACCGATGTTCTCTTCTTTCGAGGCTTTGGCCTTTGCTACGGGCGCGGCCGCCGCGACAGCAATGATCAGAATGATGGTTACGATGTTGCGCATGTTGATCCCTCCAGTGGTGTGCTTAGGGTCATTACACGGCGCAAATGCGAGCTTGAGCCGCCCGCATCGTGCAGAGCTGGCGATCAATTGTGATGAAAAGTGGCAGCTAGGCCCGGTTCGGGTCCGACAGGGCGACAAACGTGCCGCCATTGCGCTCGGTCAGGATCCGCATGAGCTGTGCGTAACGGCGTGTCGTATCCGAGGCCTGCCGGCCAGGCTCGAAGAAGAACGGAAAACCGACGGCGTGGATGCGCACCATGCGATTACCTTGCTCGTCGGCGCGGTTGACCGCGTCGATCTGCCGGACCACAGCCTCGACCGACCGCCCGCTGAATTCGTCGCCGAACACGTAGATGCTGATCTTCTTGTCGGGCGACCAGAATGTGCTGATCGCGTAGATGATGCCGTCGGCCGGATTACTGTCGCTGAACGGCCGCCAGTTTCGCATCGTATTGCGAATCGCGTCGCGACGGCCCGGCGTATCAGGGATCCACTGGCCCGCGTACTGCTTGAACATGTAGCTGCCGTTGTCGTTCATGATCTGCAGGCCCTTGACCTGCGGATACACGTCCAGCGTTTCGTTGAGCTTCTGGATTGCCCGTTGCCAATTGAACTGCTGCATGCTTCCGGACGTATCGATGACGAATATCACGTACTCGCTATCGACGGGGATTCCGGCAACGGCGTCGTCGTCGGCGCGCCGGTAGTACGGCTGCAGCCGCCTCATCTCATCGGTCAGCCGCTGCTTGGTGCGCCGCAGGTCTCCTTCGTCGAGCGTCGACTCCGACTCCCGCTGGGTCGCCGCGTACTGCCCTCGCACCGTGCTGAGGTCGCCCTGCAGCCGCGCGAGGCGCAGTTTCGTCGTCGACGTCTGCTCGCGGACATCCTCGAGTTCGCGATTGATGATCGCCGACTCACCGCGAATCTCGAACAGCTCCTGTTGCAGCAGTGCGATCAGGGACTCGAGATCGTCCTGCGTCTTTTCGATGATGACGGGCTCGTAGATCTTGCTGAGAACCAGCAGCAGGATGATGGCGCCGAATCCACAGCAGATGCAGTCGAGAAACGACAGGCTGAAGGCTTCAACATTGCGACGACGCTTTGCCATACCCTAATCCACCTACGGCCAGTCATTGCTGACGCTGATGAATGAACCGCCCGTGCGATAGGCCAGCACCCAGTAGAGGAATGGCGCTTCGTAATCGCCTTCGAGCGGGTACAAGAATACATTGACCGGGATATCGCTGGGTAGTTCGCGAACCGCATTCGTAAAATACCGTGCGCGATCACGACCCGATACCGTGCGCTTGTTCGTCGTCGGCTCATCCATCGTCGGCAAGCCGTCGACGAGCAGAATGATGTTGTCGGGCCACGGCTGCAGCGACGTCACTACTTCCATGGCCGACTTCATGTTGGTGCCACCCTCTGGCGACGTGCGCCGCAATACCCGGACCGCCTCATCGAGCTGCGTCGCGTCATCGGCTTTGAGCCAGACGCCGTCACTGCCCGTGATGACGGGCTCCGCCTCGGTATTGAACATGTACATCTGAAATTCGCTGCCGGGCTGGAACTGGGCCGTCAGCCAGTCGACGCTCGCCACGACCTGCCGCCACTTGGCGGCGCGCAGCTTGTCGTCCATGGGCATGTTGCGCCGGCGGATGATGTTGATGATCGTATCGTCCAGCATGCTGGCTGATCGATCGACCAGGATCAGCGTACGCGCCCCGCCCAGCTTGAGGCCGGTCAGGTACTGGCGGTCACCCTCGCCCTTGAACTCGCGCAGGCGATTGCCTTCCAACTCCTCTTCCTCGGCCATCGCGAGGAGCCTCTTGACCTCCTCCTCGAGCGTCTTGATGTCGGTCTGCAGTTGCTCGATGCGCTCGATCTCGGCCAGCGTATCCTGGTCGTATTCGGCGAGTTCGGCGCGCAGTTCTTCGATCAGGGCAATGATCTGCGCGATCTGACCCTCGGCCGTATCTTTCTCGACTTCGAGTTCCTCGATCGTGTTCTTCGCGAGTACCAGGTCCTTGCGGCCTTCGAGAATCTCGACTTCGAGCTTGCGCGTCTCGGCCATGAGTTCCGACGGTTGGTCGGTGGTTTCGCGTACCTGCGCATTGATGATCATGAAAAACAGGATCACGGCGCCGAACCCGCAGCTCATGCAGTCGAGGAACGACATGCTGAAAACTTCAAAGGGCCGGCGCTTACGGGCCATCGCCAATCTCCGTCGTAATCAGGCGCAGCTCGAAACCGGGCGTGCCGAGACGCACCAGGTCGCCAATCTGCAAGACTGCCGAACCATCGATGCGGTGCCCGTTCAGGAACGTGCCGTAGCGACTGAAATCGCGCACGATGCATTGCCCGTTCTCCTGCTGCAGCGAGCAGTGCTGTCGCGACACGCCGGGCATGTCGCGCCGCAGGTCGATGCGGCGGTCGCCCTCGCCAGGCTGGGAGCCGAGCATGAGCGGATCTGCGCCAATCGCATACGCCCGATTTTCGAACAACACGTGCGTCGGCTGGCCCGCGCTGCGCGCCGCGCCTGCGTCTTTCGACTCGACCGGCGACTGGTCCCAGGGCAACTTGCGGATCAGGCTCACCGCCGCATCGCCCGCTTTCATGTCGCGGCACCTGGCGAGCAGGCCGCGGCCCGTTGCGCCTGGCTCGAGCAGGTAGATTTCGCCGCCCACGCGCGCCGTCAGGATGTCGGCAAGACCCGGCATGCGCGCGGCGCGATCGGAGAGCTGCAGTGCCGGGGTCTCATCGGCGCGGTAGAGGGCCCGCAAACTGCTGACGATGCGGTGGTAGACGGGCGCAGCCGTCGCCACGAGTTCGAGCGAATCGATCGTGGCCGCATGGCTGATACCACGATAGTCGATCTCGAGGTCGACGGAATCCGCCGCCGACGCCGCAGCCAGCCAGCCCTGCAGACTGTCCTGCAGCATCTGCTCGGTCTCGGCCGTGTGCAGCGGATCGAAACGCGATTGCTGCACGAAGGCTTCGGCAATCTGCGCGATCCAGGCTTCGTAAAGCGCGATGACGCCACAGCCCTCGACGACTTCCGACCGGTCCACCTGCACATGGCCCGCCTGGGTAAGACGCGTCAGCAGCGCCGAGTGGAGGCTGAGGTCGACGTGCACCGGGACGGCGCCCTGGTACTCGCGTCGCGTTGCGGCGACGCCGGCATCGACCATGCCCGCCACCGGGATCTTGAGTTCTGCGGCAATACCGAGTAACAGGCCCAGGTTGTCGGTGTCCATGTAGGCCGGCACCGCGGCAACGATGCCGTCCCCGGAATGTTGCCGCCAGATCTGCTCGAGCTGCCGGCTGACGATGTCGGCGGCGCTCAGGTGCTGGAAGCGCCGGTCGGCGAGCGGCGTCGTCTTCAGATCGGACCAGTACGCGTTGTGAATGCGCCGCGGCTTCAGTCGTGCGGCCGAAAAAGCCGCTAACCCGGTGACGAGGCGATCGTCTTCGAGCAGCGCGATGCCCGGCTCGCGATACAGGATCCGGTTCGAATCCTGAACCGAAATCGCGGCATCGTTCAGATTGATTGCGAGCAGGGCCATGGCGACCGACGGCTCAATCCGCCTTCATGTGCCGGATCAGCTTCTCGTTGAGGTAGTTCTCACCATCGAACACCAGCCGTTCCTGCACGAGCTGTAGCTGGTGGACGAGAAACATGAGGAAGATGCTGATCAGCAGTGCAATAAACGTCGAGTTGAAAGCAACACCGAGGCTCTGCGTGACGCCGGCGATGTCGCCCTGCACCGCTTTGTCGGCCTGGGCCAGCGCTTCACCGATACCGCGAACGGTGCCGATGAACCCGATCGACGGGATTGCCCATGAGATGTAGCGGATCATCGACAATTCCGACTCGAGGCGCTCGGCCTCGGATTCGTAAATATCGCGCGTGCTGCTCGACACATCCTGGATATTGCGCGTCGTGCTGAAACGGCGCAGCGCATTCAGCAGCGCGCGCGGTAGCAACATGCTCTGGCTTTCCTCGGGCAAAGCCTGGATCTGGCGCGCAAACTCGCGCGTATCCTCCGGTAATATTCGCATGCCTTCCGCCACGGGCACGAGATCGACGTCGAGCAAGCGGCGCTCCCGCGCAAGAGTGACGGCCTTGTAGCCCATGATCGCGAGCGCCCAGATTCCGAGTATGAAACAAGCCTCCTGCTCGAGGTCCTTGATCAGCACCCAGACGCGCCGCTCACGCACATAGTCGGGATCGGCTGCCGCCGCTGCATTTTGCTCTTCGATAATCTGCGCCGCGTTAGGGCGGACGACAGTCTGATAGAACGCATGCACGATGATGATGGCGATGATCAGCGCAAATAACTGGAAAACGAACTCAACCGGGATGTTCTTTTTCTTCATAGTGTTTGATCAGCTCAGATATCGGCAGGAAATTCAATGGACTGGTCGGCCGGGATGTCTTCGCTCGGATCGAAATCGTCGTCCTCGTCACTGAATCCCTGCTCATCGAGGCCGGTCTCGTCGAATTCGGGTTCCTCGGGTTCGACCTCTGCTACGACCTCTTCTTCGACCTGTGCTTCGACCTCTGCTTCGACAGCCGTCGCGGCCTCGGTTTCTGCGGTATCGTCCTCGGCTTCCTGCCCCCACGCGGGGGCAGAGAGGAACACGATTGAAACCAGGACTGCGAATATGCGAAACACGGTAAAACCTCGTTACTCGGTGATAATGCTTAGACCGTATTCGCGCGCAATTGTCGCACGAAATATCACTGCACGGATCGGGCAATGCGGAACCCGAGGTCCGGCCGCGCCGTGGTTTCGGATTCGCGATAGCTCAGCCGCAGCTCGAGAATACCGGCATGCCGCCAGCCGGACCCGCGTGCTACGTGGCTATTGCCGGTCTCGGGTCCGAGCGGATCGACAATCGGTGTCGTCAGGCCGGGCGTCGGCACCGTGTAGATGTCATTGACCCACTCCGCAACATTGCCGGATCCATCGTAAATTCCGAGAGCGTTCGGAGTGAATTTGCCAACCGGCGCCGTCGATGCGAAGCCGTCGTCGTATCTCGGCAGAATCGACGGCGTCAGGTCTATAGCCGCGCGGTCCGCGAAATTACCGCTGTCGCGTTTCGGCGGCATCTCGTTACCCCACGAGAACTTCTGCGCGCCGGGGCTGCCGGCGAACTTGATCGCCCACACCCATTCGGCCTCGGTCGGCAGGCGATAGCCGTTGGTCAGCGGCCGGATGATTGTCCACTTGCCGAACTTTTGCTCGTACGCCGGCTTGAGCCCCTCGCGAGTGCTCAGCCAGTTGCAGTACTCGACGGCATCCGACCAGGTGACGCTGGCGACCGGGTTATTCGCGCCCGCCAGCGACGGATGAATGTCACTGCCCGAATCGTGCCCGGGACGGAACTTCGTGAATTCCTCATTGGTGACTTCGCGTACGCCGATCAGGAACGGCTTCGTGATCGTAACCGGGACGAGGACTTCGTTCGCGCGCCGGCCCTGTTCC
>WVYQ01000023.1:57719-133802 GCA_011772865.1 Woeseiaceae bacterium
TCCTGCTCGATTTCGGCGAGCGATCGCAGGCGTGCCGTGACCGTCTGCGGATAACCCGGCCGCGGCGTCACCGAGCGCGACCAGGACCGGTATCCGTCCTTGCGCACTTCGATGTTGTGCGGCGCCGAGCTCAGTTGCAGCGTCGTGGAACCGGTCGCCCGCCGGCGGCCGTCGACATACACCGTCGCATCGGCAGGTTGCACGTTGACGGTCACCGCGCCCGTCCTTGCCGTCAGGTCGACCGTGATCGAATCGCTGGCCGCTGCGGCCAGTCTCACCCGTCGTGTTGCCGTGCCGTAACCGGCTTTCGACAGGCCGATCTCGTAATCGACGCCGGGCGACAACGCGAGGGTTATGGGCGACTGGCCACGATAGCGTCCATCGACGGTGACGTTGGCGGATCGGGGAATCGAATTGACGAGCAACCTGGCGTTGGCGGGTTCGAGCCGAATCAGCGGCAACACCTGGTCGGTGTTGGGCTCGGCCTCGACCGTGCCGTCCCAGGCCTTGAATCCTTCACGAACCACGCTGATCTGGTGCGAGCCCTCCAGCAATTCGATCGTGGCGGGTGTCGTACCCAGGGTCTCGTCGCCGTCGTAGATCGTGGCGCCTGCCGGTTCCGAGGTGATTTCGACGTTCGACCAGCGCCGCACGAGCTGCACATGCAGGGTCTCCTGCGTGCCGAGACCCGGCACGCTGATGACGTCCCCGAACGGCAGGTATCGCTCTGCCCGAACGCTGACGCTGTGTTCGCCGGGCTGCAATTCCATCGGTCCGAAGGGTGTCTTGCCAACGGTCGCGCTGTCGATGGACACAACAGCATCCACCACCGGGCTCGTGACAACTGACAGCTTTCCGGGCAGCCGTCGCATCCGGACGTCGACGGTCTTGTTGTCCTCGCCGGCAATCACGAACGCCTGGTTGACGTCGTAATAACCCGCTTTGCGCACGACAACCGTGTAATCGCCGTTGCGCAGCAATACCCGGTCACCGATCGGCAGTTGAAACCAGCCTCCTGCAATGGACACGTCATCGGGATCGTTGGGAGTGATATCGAAGCGGACAGACGATGACGTGAACAACAACCAGGACACGATCGCGAGCACCGCCAAAGCTGCGCCTATGATCGCTTTCAACGGGCTGCGGTGTGTGACCGCGACGGTCGCGCGGGCTTCGGCTGCCCGCTTGAAAGCGGTCGGCGCAATTTCCTCGTCCTGCTGCCTGGCAGCGTCGGCATCGAGTTCCGGCGGCTGGGTCACATAAGCGCTGTCCTCGAGCCTGACCTCGAGCGTCAGTCGATCGTCGCTGGCCGAGACGCGGATTTCACTGCCGAAGAACCGCAGCACGTCGCCATCGCCCAGGCGCGTGCTCGTCGCGAGCGGTTCGCCGTTGATCTGTATCGAATCGGAGCGCCCGAACGGCTGCACGAAGGGCGCACCGTCCAACAGGTCCAGCAGCAGGACGGGGCCTGCGCCCGGTCCCGGCAGTCGCAACTGGCAATCGGTGCCGGTCCCTACACGCAACGGCAGGTTGGCCGAATCTATGCGACGTTCACCTTCGACGTCGCGAATATAGAGATTCTCGAAACTCAAATCGCTTCCTCACAGCGGACAACGACCGGCTGCAAATCGATTTCCGGCGCCACGCGGAATTCGAGTCGCACGTCGCGATAGCCGGGTCGACTCCCGACGGCGACGTAAGTTCCTGGCCGAAGCTGGAGCTCGTGCGTCTCGAAGCTGCCGAGTTTACCAACTTTGTAGATAGACACGTTCGTGAGATTGTCGGAAACCAGCGTCACGGTGAGCGGTGTCGCGGCTCGTTTCAGCAGTCGTGACAACTCGTCACGCTGACCTGCAAGCCGGGGACCGATGTTCGGCATCCGCGTGATATCGACGACCAGACGCGTAGCTCGCGCCATCGTCGAGGGCGCGCTGAGGGTGTCCGGCTCGGCAATAAACTCGTCCAGCTGCTCGTGGAGCGCGGTCATGTTTTGTGCGCGCTGCAGACCGTCCTGGGCGAACGCCAGGTCGGCGTCGATCTCGAGGATGCTTTGGTACGTTTCGGTGGCTGACTCCCAGGCTTCCGAACTCTCCTGCTCGGCTGCAGTCCTCTCGAGCGTCGCGATTCGTTCGAGACGAATACCCTGGTCGACCTGCTGGAGCCCGTCGGCCGGCTCGCGCGAGCCGGGCTTGATTTCCTGCGCCATCCGAAACGCGGCCCTGGCGCCGGCGAAATCGCCTTCGGCCAACGACATCAGGCCTTCGGTCATGCGCTGGTCGAACTCCATTTGCCGAATCGTTTCGAGCACGCGCGCGAGGCCATCCTGCGCCGGTTGCCACTCGGGGTCGAGTTCGACAGCCTGCGCAAAACTCTGCCGGGCCGCCTCGAGTTCGAGGTCGGTTTCATACCGCAACCCCTGGTCGGTCAGGGACATCACGGTGTCGAGGTTCCTCGCCCGTGCGTATCCCGCCCTGGCGCCCGCGTGGTTCGGACTGATCGCGACCGCCAGTTCGAAGAGCCGCACGGCCTCGATCGAATCGGCGTTGTCGAGAGCCGCACGCGCCTCCGATAAGGTGTTTTCGAAGACTTGCTCGACCTCGTCGAGCAAGGGGTCAAGCAGGTCGATCGCCTCGGCATACTTCTCGGAGGCGGTTGCATAATCCCGCGCCAGGTACGCCTCGTCACCTTCTGCGTAAACGGCCTGCGCCTGGCTGAACCGCAAGCCGCCCCAGCGCTGCACGGCACGATTCTCCAGCGTGTCCATCTTCGACAGCAGCTGGCCGAGCACGGCATCCGTGTCCGCACGCGCAACGACACGAGCGTCGCGTTGGGGCGGGGCGCGCTCCGTCCCGGCCGCGGCATCCCCGGCTTCGGACGTCTCGGCAGTGTCTGCAGCGTCCTCACGTGCGGTGGGTTCGGGCTGCGGCAGGAAGAACACGACGCCGATCAACAGCGCAATCAGCACGGCCAGGCTGATGCCGAGTGTGCGCGGCGAGATTCCCTTGTCGACGGCGGCTTCCCCGACAGCCGCAGCCGGCGCAGCCCGGACCGGTCGATGAACGCCTTCCGTGAGTTCAATGATTTCGTCGCCGCCGGCGGCAGCGCCCTCAACGTAGTGCGCGGGCGCCGGCCCTGCGGCAAAGCCGGCTGCCTCGAGCGCAGCGACGACCTCCTGCGCTTCGGGACGAGCCACAGCATCCTTGGCGAGCATCGCCGCAACCAGTTCCGCGATCGCCGTCGGAACGAGTGCGCCATCCGGCCGGCGCAACGGCGGCGGAATCTTGTCGCGGATATCTTCCGCCGTCGCCGACGATGAATACGGCGAGGTTCCGCTCACGAGTTCGTAAATGAGCCCGCCCAGCGCAAAAATATCGTCGGCGGAATGCGGCACATTGCCTGCCAGGGATTCCGGGCTCGCGGCGATCACCGAGCCACCGGTCGCAGCCGCGCCCGCAACGGCCGCGACCCCGAAGTCGATCAGGTACGGTGCGCCATTGTGGTCGAGCAGCACGTTGCTCGCCTTGATGTCCCGATGGACGACGCCCTTGCCGTGCGCGTAGCGCAAGGCGTCGGCGATCAGCGCGACAGGACCGAAAATGTCCTCGAGTGGCGCGCCGCTGAGGACCCCGATATCCGGTCCGTCAATGTACTGCAGGCTGTAAAAAGGCGCCTCAGCGTCGTCGCTGTACTCGAATACGCGCCCGATGTGCGCGTGCATGAGCCGGATGCTCGTTTGCCATTCCTTGTGAAACGTCGCAACCGGAACGCGGTCGCTGACGAGCACCTTCAGCGCAACCGCGGCGCGCGTCAGCCGATCGGTCGCAAGCCAGGTCTCGGCAGCGCCGCCCGAGCCGAGCTTTCGCACGAGCGTATAGCGGCTCGCAAGCTCAGTGCCTTGTTGGAGGTCCTGCACGCGCGGATGATCGCTTATCCGGTGGGCTCTGCCACCCGGACAGGATCAGCATCTGGGGAATCGGCGGTTTCGACGAAGCCTGTCTCAGCCTCGTAAATCTGCTTCAGGATCCGGCGCCAGCTCTCGTATTGCGCTTCGGCCGTGCCGGTCAGCTGCCGCGTCTCGCCCTCGACCGTGACGACCATCGGCGCCGCTTCGGCGCCGAATGACTCGGACAGTTCACGAATCGACTCGAGATGCATCTTGGCCTCGCTGCGGCGCGATATACCGCCGATCAGCGCTTCAAAACCCTGGCCGATCGCGACGTTCTGCAGACCGCGCTGCATTTGCCGCTTCGAATAACTCGAGCTGTTGGCATCGTAGGCCAGCGACCCGGCAAGCACGACCGCGCCAATCAGCGTCTGCATCATTGCGGATCGCCTGACCTGCCGGTAATTGACCGACTCTTCGCGTGCCGTCTTGCGCCACGAGTGATAAGGAATCGCAATGCCGTAGTAGAAGTTCGCGTAATGCTCGTTGAGCGTGTCGACGACGAGCCGGTCGCGTTCGCGTATCTGCCGCAAGCGGTCCACGGACGGGTCATTATCGGCAGGAAGCCTGACGATTTCAGCAATGCCATCCTCGTCGTAATCCAGGTGCTCACCGTAGGCAGATGGCGACATATCGGCGAAAAACTTGAGTTCCGTGGTACGGCGAACATCGCTGACGGTCTTCGGCGGGAGCTCCTGTACGTACGCCTGCAGGTCGTTCGCAATGTCGTTGAACACCTTCTGGTAGGGATCCTCGCGCTTGTCGCGATTATCCGAGTACGAAGAGATGCCTGTCTGGGTTTCGTACTCGCGCGTGTACCAGTGGTTGCCCGCAGAATCGTGCACGATCACTTCCAGAACGACAAACTCACCATCCGACTGTTCGATCCTGCCGTCGATGACGATGTCCGTGAATGCCTCTCTCGACGGAATCACGCGCACGGCGCCCCAGTGGCCGGTGCCCTGCAAGGTCGTCTTCAGGTGATACGGCAGATAACGCACTTCGGCCGAGCGAATCTCGTTGTAGATACCCGACTCCTCGGGATCGTTGTTCTCATCGATGCCGGTTTCGAACTCCACAACCCCGATGTCGAGCAACATCGACTCATCGGGCGGCGCTTCGGCCACGACGAGTTCGGTCTGCTCGGCCGTAACGATCTCGTTGACCGAACACCCCGACAGCACAACAAAGAATCCTGCCAGCAGCCAGACTGCTCTTGTCATTATTCTCAAATCAGCGCCCTATATTCCGCTGTACTTACGATACTCGTCCCACAAGCGCTCACGCAGCACAGGATCTTCTTCCGCCAGCGCCGCTTCACGCAGCTGCCGCGCGATAATGTCATCGTCGACGAGAATCGGAATGTCTTCCGGCGTGCGCTCGCGAATTTCTTCCTGGCTCATGCCGGCAACGGGTGAGTCACGCCGGCTGCCTTGCGGGATACCCTGGTTGGCGACCGTCACGCCACCACTGTTGTTGCCACCGCCACCGGCGGCGCCACTGCCGCTCTGGCCACCCTGGGCGCCGAGATCGATACCGCCGCCTCCGCCGCCCTGCGCGCCATCACCGAATCCTTCCGTACTGCGGCCAACGGCCGCAATTTCGTCCTGCTGTCCCTGCATGGCCTCATCGAATCCGCCCAGCGACTCTTCGAGTTCCTGGCCCAGTCGCGCGGCACGTTCGGCGTCGCTCTCTTCGGGAAATTCGCCGACACCACCAGCACCACCTGTGCCCTGAGTGCCACCACCGGACGCACCACCGCCCGCGCTGCCACTCGCACCGCCGCCGCTTGCGCTGGACGAACTCGAGCTGTCAGACGATGCCGATGCGCCACCGCCGCCACTGGGAATACATTCACCGTCCTGGCCCATGCCACCGATACCGCCCGGCAGGGCGCCGTTATCGCCGCACTCGCTGTCAGACGAGGACGATGACTCGTCTTCCCAGTCGCTCGGCTCGCTTTCCTCACCATCGCCCGAATCACCGGATTCGCCGGATTCACCCATCAGAATGTCGCCGGCACCACCGCCGCCGGACGAGCTCGGGGGAGGCGGTACGCCCATCGGGTCTTCGCCGCCGCCCGGGAAGCTGCCGACATCGCCGCTGGATCCGTCGGACCCTCCGGAACTTCCCGACGGACCGCTGGAGCCGCCGGCGCCTCCTTCGCCTGGCAGCGGAGGCGGAGGCATTCCACCGGCACCACCGGATGAGCCGCCGCTCTCGCCGCCTCCGGACTCGCCGCCTCCGGACTCGCCGCCACCGCTCTCGCCGCCACCGGACTGGCCACCGCTCTGGCCGCCACCGCTCTGGCTACCGCCGGACTGGCTGCCACCGCTCGAGCCACCGCTGGGCGGGGGCATGCCGCCGCCGCTCGGCGAAGACATGCCGCCACTGGACGGGGTTCCGCCCGACATGCCGCCCTGAGTCTTACAGGCGCCAGTAACGATCGCGGCAAACGCTACGAGCAGGAAGGGTTTGATCCAGCTGGGGACCATCGTGAGTGAGCGGCGTCTTGTCATCGTCCTGACCCTCTGTATTGCGCGGACTACCAAGGGTTTGGAGCACAAAAAGCGCGGCTGAGTTCCATCGGAAACCACCGCCAGCACCGTCCTTTAGGCCGCGGCTTGATGTCTATGACCATATACCGCGGTCCGCGCGCGATCAACCACTCTGCCCGGGCTTTCTGAAGAGGATCAGGGACAGGTCGTCGGGCTTGCTCGGCTGGGCCGGCGAAACCCCCGCCATACGGCGATCAGCCAGCGAAATCACCCGTTCTACGGCGTCGCCGAGCGTGCCTTTGCGGATGCGTTCGATGATTTCCCCGAGGTGCACATTATCCATAAGACCATCGGTTGCGAGCATTACGGTATCGCGCGGCGACAGTTCGACTTCCGCACCGACATCGATGCGCATATCGTTACTGCCGAGGAAATTCGATACCAGGTAACGATCTTCATGGTGCAGCGCCTCCTTCTGGTCTAGAAATCCCGCTTCCACCGCGAAGCCTGTCGGCGAGTGAGGCATCGTTTGCAGCTTGACGAGGCCGCGCTGCCCGACGACAACGGCCTCGGAGTCGCCAACCTGGTAAGCGCGCAAGGTCTTTCCCTCGATCGTGACGACGGTCAACGTGGTCGCCGAACCGTTGCCCAGTGCCTTGACGGCCGCGTTGGCGGCCTCGATGCCGTCGAGAATCGCGGTGCGCAGCAGCATCGTCTCCGCCATCGCGGCTTCGAGCGATGCAACGAGGCTCTCTGCGGCCGTCAGAGAAGCGCGTTTGCCTGCCGGCAGTCCCCCGGCGCCATCCGCCACGAGCAATACGGCCGCACCGGGACCGTAGGGGATGATCGCGACGGTATCTTCATTCTCCGTCTCTTTGTCCGGTGCCCGGCAGGTATAGGCGACGAACTCGCCGCCGCCGGCCGACGCCTGCTGCCGATCAGGCTCAGTGGCACCATCGAGGATGACGACACGTTCATTCATGGCGCACGGGCTCCCGGCACCAGGCGCAGTAATTCCAGAACTCGCGCGCGATGCCCCATTTGCACGCCTTGCAGCGGTGGCGGCTGCCTGTCAGTTTCCACGGCTTCCTGACTTTCATGCGGCACCACGGGCAGTAACGCATGAATGGCATGAGCGGGCCCTTGCAGCGCCGGTTGCTGCAACGCGCCGTGTACCGCTTGTCCGGATAGCGGCGAGTCGTCTCTTCCTCGAAACCGGGCCCGTAACACCATGCACAATAGTCCCAGTCGTTCTTGACGCCACGCTCGCAGCGCGGGCAGGTTGATGCGAAAAGTGCCGCCGAACCGCGCGCCGGGTTGTCGAATCCGCACCACGGGCAGGCCTGCATGCTTTCGGCAACCGGCCCCTCGCAGCGCCGGCACTGCTGGTCCGTGTGCAATACCTTGCGGTACTGCCGCTGAAACTCGCGCCATTGCAGCTGCCGCCACGACGAGCCGCGCGCCGCGCCGTTTTTCGACCTCGCGCGTTTCTGCCGTCGCGCATGGCTCTGCAGGCGCTCGAAAGCCGACTGCATCTGCACGGCGTCGCGGTAGCGATTCTTGGGGTCCAGCTGGATCGCCTTGCGCAGAAACTGGGTGAGTTCCGGCCGGACGCGCGACACGAGCCGATCGTGCCCTGCCAGCGGCCACTCGAACGGCCATTCCGGCAACTTGCCCGAGAACAGCCGGTACAACACGAGGCCCAGCGAGAAAACGTCCGACTGGAACTTCGGCCGCCCCATCGCCTGTTCGGGCGCGATGTAATCGATGGTCCCCGAGCCTGATGCCTTGAGCGTGCGCAGGCTGATTTTCGCGAACCCGAAGTCGGCGAGCTTGAGCTGGTTGCCCGGGAACAGGATGAAATTCTCGGGTTTGATATCGCAGTGAATGATCTTGTGCTCGTGCGCGTGTGCGAGCGCCGCTATCGCCTGGCTCGCCATGTCCAGCGCGTGCGTGGTGGAGATGCGGCGCTCGATGCGGTCGGCCAGCGACTCTTCGCCGAGTTCCATCGCGATAACGAAGTGATCATCGATATAGGAGGCATTGATGACGGACAGTATGTTCGGGTGGCGGAGCCGGGTCGCGACCTGGACTTCGTGGAGGAATTCCTCCTCCCCTGCCGCGTCGCCTGCCTTGGGAATCTTGATCGCGACGCGGGTCTTGTGAATCGTATCGAACGCCTTGTACACATCGGCCAGGGGTCCTGACGCGATACGGCCGAGGATCCGGTACTTGCCCAGTTTTTGCCGTGTCCGGAGCATGCTCAGCCGCCCTGCCTCACGCGATCGACCGCTCTCGCCCAACCCGCCAGCAGTGATTGCCGCCGGTCCTCGTCCATCGCCGGCTCGAACAGCCGTTCGCGGCGCCAGATTTTCGCGATGTCGCTGGCAGACCCGAACACACCCGACTGCAGGCCGGCAATGCAGGCCGCACCCAGCACGGTCGACTCTACATTTACGGGACGCTCGACGACTACGCCGAGGATGTCGGCGAGGAATTGCAAAAACCAGTCGTTGGCGACCATGCCGCCATCGACACGGATCAGCGACGGCATGATGCCGTCATCGGACATCGCCTCGACCAGGTCGTGGGTCTGGTACGCGATCGCCTGCAGGGTGGCGGTAACGATTTCATTGCGGCCGCTGCCGCGCGTCAGTCCCAGGATTGCGCCGCGCGCGTGTGCGTCCCAGTACGGCGCCCCGAGCCCGGCAAACGCCGGGACGACGTGAACGTCGTCAACGATGCCGGTCATGGCGGCGATATCCTCGGTTTCGGGCGCGTGAGCAATAATCCCGAGCTCGTCCCGCAGCCACTGCACGGCCGATCCGGCCACGAACACGCTGCCTTCGAGGCCATACGTCACTTTGCCGCCGATCCGGCTGGCGACCGTGGTCAACAAACGATTCCGCGACGGCACGGCCCGATCGCCGGTATTGGCGATGACGAAACAGCCCGTGCCGTAGGTGCTCTTGGTCATGCCCTCGTCGAAGCCGGCCTGCCCCATCAGTGCCGCCTGCTGGTCACCGGCGATACCGGTCACGGGCGCGGCCACGCCGATCGCGGTCTCATCGCTGACGCCGAATTCTGCCGCGGAGTCACGGACTTCCGGCAACAGTTCTCGCGGCACGTCGAACAGCCGCAGCAGTTCTTCGTCCCATTCCTGGCTGTGGATGTTGAACAGCATCGTGCGCGATGCGTTCGTCGCATCCGTCGCATGCACATTGCCGCCGGTCATGCGCCAGAGCAAAAACGTGTCGACAGTGCCGCACGCAAGCTGCCCGCTCGACGCGCGCTCGCGCACGCCGGCAACATTGTCGAGGATCCAGGCGATCTTGGTGGCCGAGAAATACGGGTCGAGCCTGAGCCCGGTCTTCTCAATGACCATCGGTTCGGCACCCTCGGACCGCAACCGCTCGCAATGATCGGCGGTACGCCGGTCCTGCCAGACGATCGCGTTGTAAACACACTCACCCGTCCGGCGATCCCAGATAATCGTTGTTTCGCGCTGGTTCGTAATGCCGATACCGGCAATGTCGCCCGTCAGACTCTGGAGGCAGTCCCGCGTGACGTCCTGCACCGAGCGCCAGATGTCCTCCGGGTCATGTTCCACCCAGCCGGGTTGCGGATAGATCTGCCGAAACTCCTGCTGGGCGCTGGCCAGGGGGTTGGCCTCGCCGTCAAAGAGGACGGTTCGGCTGCTGCTCGTTCCCTGGTCGATGGCGAGAAGACAACGCACCTAAGTGTCCCCCTCTCGCCGCGCACTGTAGATTGGCGCGGAAATTTTCATTTGTCGGCCGGCATCCTCGGGCCACGGCCATTCACCCTGGCTTGCCACGACTTTCTCAATGTCATCGAGGAGCGCATTCGGCCAGGGAGCCACCCGTCGCGCCGCCAGGTCCACGTGCAGGCTCATCCATTCACACGTTGCGGCCAGGAATTGCTCTTCGGCGTGGTAGAGGCGCTGGAACTGGTGAATGCGCTTGGCATCGTACGCGAGAATCTGCGCGGTCACGATGTAGGGATCATGCAGCCTGAGTTCCTGCCGGTACATGACGTGAGACTCGACCGAAAACGTCGAGCTGTTTACCTCGCGAATGTGGTCGTACGTCATGCCGAAGCGGCTCCAGAGCGCATCCACACCCTGGTCGAAGACCAGCACGTAGTAAGCGACATTCATGTGCTTGTTGATGTCGATCCATTCGGGCAGTACCCGTCCGGAGCTGACTTCGACACCCTGGAAATCCACGTCCGCCATCAGCGGACACACCTAAGCTTCATCGAGTTCCGCGATGTCCTTGAAGTTATCGAGAGCCTCGGGATTGGCGAGTGCTTCGGTGTTCTTGACAGGTTGTCCATGCACCACGGAGCGTACTGCAAGTTCGACGATTTTGCCGCTTTTCGTGCGCGGAATTTCTGCGACCGCAACGATCTTCGCCGGTACGTGGCGAGGCGTCGTATTCTCGCGAATGACACTGCGAATCCGGCCCCGCAAGTCGTCGTCGAGTTCGACACCCGGACGCAGCACGACGAACAACACGACCCTGACATCGTCGTCCCATTGCTGTCCGATGGCGATGCTTTCGATGACTTCGTCGAGCTTCTCCACCTGCCGGTAAATCTCCGCCGTGCCGATGCGGACGCCGCCCGGATTGAGCACCGCGTCCGACCGACCATAGATGATGAGTCCGCCGCTCTCGGTGAGCTCGGCAAAATCGCCGTGCGCCCAGACACCCGGGAAGCGTTCGAAGTAGGCGGCTTTATAACGCGCGCCGTCCGCATCGTTCCAGAATCCGACAGGCGCCGAAGGAAACGGTCGCGTGCAGACAAGTTCGCCCTGCTGGCCGGTAACCGACTTGCCGTCGTCATCGAAGATCTCGACGGCCATGCCCAGGCCCCGGCACTGAATCTCGCCACGCCGCACGGGCAGGATCGGGTTGCCCAGCACGAAGCAGCTCAGTATGTCGGTGCCGCCGGCGATCGAAGCAAGCTGCAGGTCCTTGCCGATCGCGTCGTAAACAAAATCGAAACTTTCCGGGGCCAGCGGCGACCCCGTCGACAGGACCGCGCGCAATTGCGACAGGTCATAATCGTCGGCGGGCCGCAGGCCGGCCTTCTCCAGTGCCGACAGGTATTTCGCGCTCGTACCGAACACCGTAATGCCTTCTCGCTCTGCAAACTTCCAGAGCCCGTGGCCGTCGTCGAAAAACGGCGAGCCATCGAACAACATGATCGTCGCGCCCGGGGCCAGGCCGCTGACGAGCCAGTTCCACATCATCCAGCCGCAGGTCGTGAAGTAGAACAGCCGGTCTTCGGCCGAAATGTCGGTGTGGAGAACGTGCTCCTTGAGATGCTGCAGCAGCGATCCGCCGTGACCGTGCACGATGCACTTGGGTACCCCGGTCGTGCCCGACGAATACATGATGTACAGCGGGTGATCGAAAGGGACGGGCTCGAACGCGAGACCCTGGCCGGGGATGGCGAAGTCATCCCAGGCGACGCACCCCTCGCCGGGTCCGCCACCGTCCTCGAGGAATGGCGCGACGACAACTGTCGTTATGCTGGGTATGGCCGTGGCAATGCCGGCGACGACCGGCAGCGAATCGATACGCTTGCCGTTGTAGTAGTAGCCGTCGGCGGCGAACAGCACCTTCGGCTCGATCTGGCCGAAGCGGTCGACGACGCCGTTGACGCCGAAGTCGGGCGAACACGACGACCACGTTGCGCCGATGCTCACTGTGGCAAGCATCGCGACGATCGCTTCCGGGCAATTCGGCAGGAAGCCGCCGACGCGATCGCCCCGGCCGACGCCCGCCTTGCGCAGGCCGGCCGCAATCGACGCGACGGCATCGCGCAGCGCGTCGAAACTGAGCTCGCGGCGTGCCCCGTTCTCGCCACAGAAGATGATCGCCGGACGATCGCCGGAATGCCGCAGCAGGTGCTCGGCAAAGTTGAGCAGGCCGCCATCGAACCAGCCCGCATCCATGATGTCGTCCGGGCGGGCGAGCGTGCATTCCGCCATTCTGTCGAACCTGACGTCGCAGAACCTTGCGAGCGATTCCCAGAACGCCGGTGACTCGTCGATCGACCAGCGATACAGGTCGTCATAGTTGTCGAAGCCGTTGTCGCGCATGAAGCGATACATCGCTGATGCATGACTGCGCTTTTCGCCGGGGCTCCACAGGATGGGGTTTTCTGACATGACGAATCTTGCGTGTTGCTCTGCCGGGTCAGTATCCACAGTTCAGTCCTTGTGTCCATGTTCGACCGGGCGTCATACTCGCAATGCGTGCCTGAATGGATAAGCCTGCATGACAATTCCCGAAACGATGCGAGCCATCGCCATCGATGAACCGGGCGGCCCCGAGGTGCTCATCCCGGTAACAGAGCCCGTCCCCGGGATCGGCGGCAACGACGTGCTGGTCAGGGTCATGGCGGCCGGCGTCAACCGCCCCGACGTCCTGCAGCGCCAGGGGCTTTACCCCGTGCCTCCCGATGCGAGTCAGTTGCCGGGCCTCGAGATCGCGGGCGAGGTCGTTGCGACGGGAGAATCCGTCAGCCGCTGGTCGGTCGGCGACTCCGTCATGGCGCTCACCCACGGTGGCGGCTACGCCGAATACTGCCGGGTCGACGAAGGGCACTGTCTGCCTGTGCCGCCGAAATTGTCGTTGATCGAGGCGGCCGCCGTGCCGGAGACGTTCTTCACGGTCTGGTACAACGTCTTCATGCGTTGCCGTCTTGCCGAGGGAGAGACATTTCTCGTGCACGGTGGATCGAGTGGCATCGGCACGACGGCGATTCAGCTCGCAAAAGCGCACGGGTGTACTGTCATCACGACGGCCGGCACCAACGATAAATGCCGGTTCTGCGAGGACCTCGGCGCCGACAAGGCCATCAACTACAAGGCGGGCGACTGGCAAGAAGCCGTCATGGATTACACGGACGGTCGTGGCGTCGACGTGTTGCTCGACATGGTCGCGGGCCCCTACATGCAGAAGAACCTGGACAGTATGGCGCTGGAGGGCCGTTACGCGATCATCGCCTTCCTGCAGGGCCCGGTGGCCGAACTCAACATGCGCGTCGTGCTCGGCAGGCGCCTGACGATAACGGGTTCGACACTGCGCCCGCAAAGTGTCGCGGACAAGTCCCGGATTGCCGACGAGGTCCGTGAGAATGTGTTGCCGTTGCTCGAGTCCGGTGAAGTTCGGCCGATCATCGACTCCACGTTTTCGCTGAATGATGCGGCTGCCGCCCATGAACTGATGGAAAGCAGCCAGCACAAGGGCAAGATCGTGCTTGTGCCTGCCAAGGGCTAGAACGGCACTCCGACGGACTTGCACAGAAACCGCATCAGCGGTTCGGCCGCCCTGAACGAGGACTCGACCGTCTTCTGGAACCCGCTGCCCAGCGGTGCATTGCTGTCCAGGTTGCAGACGGCGATAAAACTCTTGCGCTTGATGTCGTCGATGAACTCGTGGTCCTTGTCAAAGCCACGCGGCGGTCGCTTGAGAACCTCGCCACCGATGTCGAATCGGCGGGAGAAAGACTCGTCCTGTATTACCCGGCGCCACTCTGCCGGCTTTGCGACGATGCGTTCGCGGATCTTGCGTAACGAGTCCGAATCCGGGCGCCACATGCCCGCCCCGAGAAATACCTCGTCCGGCGCAACATGCACGTAGTAGCCCGGGGAATGCACGTCTTTCGCCTGCTCGTGGCGAAACTGGATGCCGACGTTGGTCTTGTAAGGCAGCTTGTTCTTCGAAAAACGCGTATCGCGATACACCCGCATCAGGGATCCGCCGACCCGCGTCGCCTGCGCGACAAAATGCGGCGCGATCTCGTGCAGAGGGTCGTGCATCGACTGGATGAATCGAAGCGCGACATCGAGCACCTGCTCTTCATACCGCGACTTGTTTTCGCTGAACCACGGGCGATTGTTGTTGGCGGACAGCTCCTCGAGGAAGCGGATCGTTTCCGGCTCGAACTTCGCGTAGCGTGACATCAGCAGGATTGTTCATCCGTCCCGGCTGCAGGGTGGGGAAACATGTCCGACTCGTCCTCGCCTTCGCGCGGCGCGAGGCAGGCAAAATCCTTCTCGACCAGGATCGTTAGCTTGTCGCCATTGGTGTGCTGCAGTTCACCCTCGATGGACACCTGGTCGCTGCTTGCCCAGGCGCGCACCGCAGTTTCGGGAAGCCGGACCGTGACGGTCGTGTTCGACAGGAACGCCCCCGGCTTCACGCTGGCGGGGCTGCTTTCGACCTCGTAACGCAGCTCGCGGCCGCCGGGAAATGCCGTGCGGGCCTGCACAATGCCCTCGTCGCGCAGCGTGTCGACTTCGGTGCGCGTCAGGCGCAGTCGCAATGAATTGTCACGAATTCTCAGTTTCACGGAGTTTTTTCTTTATTATTCAGCCTTCTATTTAACCACGATTCATCTGCCGGGGGCGCTCTTGATCACCGATCCGCTGTTCTATCTTGCCGCCGTCCCGGCCGTCCTGCTATTCGGTATTGCGAAAGGCGGCTTTGGCGGCGGGCTCGGTACGGCCGCGGTCCCGTTAATGGCGCTGGTCGTTTCGCCGGTCCAGGCTGCCGCCATATTGCTGCCAATCCTCTGTGTTATGGATCTCGTTGCGCTCTGGAAGTTTCGTGGCAAGTGGATCTGGCCCGAACTCCGCATCCTGTTGCCGGCCTCGCTGGTCGGGATTCTTGTCGGCACGTTGCTCTTCGAGTACATGAGCCCGGCCGTGGTCCGCTTGATCGTGGGTGTCGTCGCGATCTCGTTCACGCTGCACTACTGGGCCAACAAGCGCCGCAAGGACAGTGCCGCCCTTCCCGATTTTCCGCAGTCCTATGGCATCGCCGGCGGGTCGATCGCGGGTTTCACGAGCTTTATCGCGCATTCCGGCGGCCCGCCGATCAGCATGTACCTGCTGCGCCGGCCGCTGAATCGGACCGACTTCGCCGCGACCACGATCGTGTTCTTCGCCGTCGTCAACTACGTCAAGCTCGTTCCCTATGCGTGGCTGGGCCAGTTCGATTTCACCAACCTCGCGACATCGGGAGCCCTGGTCATCCTGGCGCCGATTGGCGTACTGATCGGCGCGTGGCTGCACGCGCGAGTTTCGGATCGGTTTTTCTTCGCCTTCGTGTACGTCTTGTTGTTCGGCGTGGGCCTGAAGCTCGTTTACGACGGCATCACGGCCGTCGTCTAGTCGGCGCGCAACAGTTCGAGGAAAGCGGCGATGTCCGGGTCCTCGGGGTGGTTCGCTGCGGCCTCTTCAAGGACGCGCAACGCCTCATCCGGCTGCCCGAGCGAATTGAGCGCGACGGCATAAACGTAGGCGAACCGGGCATTGCCGGGCGCCAGCCGCGCCGCTGCGCGGAGCTCGCCGAGGGCATCGTCGTGACGATCGAGCCGCACGAGCAGCAAGCCGCGCGAATGCCGGGCCAGCGGGTTACCGGGTTCCATGGCCACCGCGCGGTCGGCGTGCTGCAGCGCCAGTTCGAGGTCGCCGAGCTGGCTCTCGAACTCGGCCAGCGCGACGTGCGCGACGGCCTGGCTCGCAATCGCGTGTTGCGCGGCGCGGTACTCGTCCGCTGCCGCAGCGAAGGCGACAGCCGCTTGCTGCGGCAGATAGTCACGCAGTTGCGCGAGCAGCGAGGCGGCGTCGATGCGGACGCTGCGCACGTCGTCGCTGAGCAGCTGCGGGACGACTTCGAGCAACAGTTCCGGCGGAAAGTTAACCGCCGCTTGCAGGGCGCCGTGCCGCACGAGCGGATCGGGATCCACGAATCCCTGCCGGAGGGCCGCGGCTTCATCGGGACTCAATGGCGGCACGAGTTGCGCGAGCAGCGACGCGCGCACGATGCCGGGCAGCGCATCGGAAGTCGCGGCGGGCTCGCCCCACCACATGCGTGCTGCCTGCGCGGCCCAGGCGTCGTCCCGGTCCTTGTGGCACATCGTGCAGGCGTTCGGGACACCCGATGCGACGCTGAGATCGGGACGCGGGACGCGCAGGCTGTGATCCCGCCGGGCATCGACACCCATGTAGACGCGCGACGGCATGTGGCAGTCGACGCAGGCGACCTGCACCGTCTCGTGCCCGTGATGCGAGGTATCCGCAAACTTCTGCGGCAGGTGGCACTGGGCGCACACGGCATCGAGGTCGTCGCCCGCGTGGAACTCGGCCGAGTGCGGGTTGTGGCAGTCGCTGCAGGTCACGCCGGCCTGGTACATCTTGCTCTGCACGAAGGACCCGTAGACATACACCTCGTCGCGGATCTGGCCGTCGGCGTAATACAGCGGCTCGGTCAGCAGTGCCAGCCGGTGCGTATGTGAAAGCGGCTGGCCGTATTCGTAATCCTCGGTGATCTGACCGCGACGGGAGTGACACCGGCCGCACGCCTCGGGCTCGCTCGGCAACCGCATGGCGAACGGGTTGCGCTCGGCGATTCCGGTCTCTGCATTCATGCGCCAGCTGACGCCGTCCCGGTCATTGAACGCCATCACGAGGCCGGCGTCGTCGGAAGTATCTTCGTCCTGCGCCGCGGCAACGTGCAGCGATGCCGGACCGTGGCAAGCCTCGCAGCCGACGTTGATCTCCGACCACGTCGTCGCAAAGGCGTCGCTGGCCAGGTCGTAATTGAGCTGCAGGTTGGTCGAGTGGCACTCGGCGCACATGTAGTTCCAGTTTTGCTGCCGCCCGGTCCAGTGCAACGGGTCACCGGGACCGATGTATTCGTCCGGGTACAGGTGATACCAGCGTTGACCGCCTTCCTCCGGCGCGCGCGCGTCCCAGGCGAACGGCAGTGGCTGCACGTGGCCGTTGTCGAATACGACGAGATACTGCTGCAAGGGCTCGATACCGTAGGTGTACCGGATCTCGAACTCGCGGTCCTCCCCGACCGCATCCTGCGTTCGCACGAGGAAGCGTTCGCCGTCGCGGTAGAACCGGCTTGCGGTGCCGAAGTACTCGAACCCGGCATCGTCAAAATCGCCGAGCACGGTCGAGGCATTGGCAGGCTGCATCGCGAGGTCGTGGTGCGAGTCGCGCCAGCCCTCGAATTCGGTGACGTGGCAACTCTTGCAGGCCAGGCTGCCGACGAACTCGGGTTCGCTCGGCTTGCTAACCCGGGGGTCCGGTGCTTCGCCGCACGCCGCGAGCCCGAGGAGACAGCCCAGAACGGGCAGTCGATATGTTCTCAGGTATCGCACCGCACGCATGGTACAGGCATCGGGAATTCGGGGCCCACAAAAAAAGGGGCGGGCATCCTGCCCGCCCGGTCTGTCAGGTCTCGCGGCTCGTGGGGGTTATGACATTGGCCAAACCGAGACCAGATACTCTGTGTGACAGGCTTAGACTATCGACCCCCGGCGCACATCACTACTGGGGAAAATACCTAGTCCGGGGCACCACGCGGGCTCGATGTATTGCTACTATTGCGCCCCATGTCGACGCCCTATCGGAATCGCCAGATTGCGACCTGGCTACTCATCTGCTGCGCGCTCGTCTTCGCGATGGTCGTGCTCGGCGGCGTTACGCGCCTGACCGGCTCGGGCCTGTCGATGGTCGACTGGCGCCCCCTCCTCGGCTGGCTGCCGCCACTCAATGATGCCGAGTGGCAGCGCGTGTTCGAGATGTACCAGCAATCCCCGGAATTTCAGAAGGTCAACGCGCACATGGACGTCGATGACTTCAAGGGCATCTTCTGGCTCGAGTACCTGCATCGCCTGCTCGGCCGTACGATCGGCATCGTCTTCGCCGTGCCCTTTCTCGTCTTCCTTTTTCGCGGCTATTTCAGCGGCCGGGACATCCCGAAATACCTGCTCATGTTTGTCCTCGGCGGACTGCAGGGCGTGCTTGGCTGGTACATGGTCAAGAGCGGACTCGTCGATAATCCGCATGTGAGCCAGTACCGGCTGACCGCGCACCTCGTTGCGGCATTCCTTATATATGGCTTCATGTTCTGGGTGGCGCTGTCGCTACTGTATCCCCAGGAATCGAATCACCGGCACCGTTGGTATACGCGGACCTTCCTGCTGACGGCGCTGATATCGATCACGATCATCTCGGGTGGGTTCGTGGCCGGACTCAAGGCGGGAATGATCTACAACACGTTTCCGTTGATGGGCGACTCGCTCGTGCCGCCGGGCCTTTTTGCGCTCGAACCTTGGTGGCGCAACGCGTTCGACAACATGACAACCGTACAGTTTGACCACCGCGTGCTGGCGATGACGACGTTCGTGCTTGTTGTCGTGTACTGGTGGCGCTCCCGACGTGCGCGGCTGCCCGCCAGGATGCGCCCGGCGACCACGGCATTGCTGGGCGTGGCAGTGGTGCAGGTCGCCCTCGGTATTGCGACTTTGTTGCTCGGCGTACCGATCGCACTGGCTGCGGCGCACCAGGGTGTCGCCATGCTGCTGTTTACGATTGCGTTGTTTCTCCTACACGGCCTGCGGAAAATACCCATGTGAGCCAGCCCTGAATTCAGGGATCATTTAGACTATGTCTACCGATTCTGTCTGCTTCGACCTCGATCTCATCCGGCGCTACGACAGCCGTGGGCCGCGCTATACGTCCTACCCGACGGCGGTCCAGTTCAGCGACGAATTGACCGTCGATGACTACATCGCCAATGCGCGTGCCAGCAACGCCTCGGGCGTGCCGCTGTCGCTTTACGTTCACATCCCGTTCTGTCACTCGCTGTGCTACTACTGCGGGTGCAACAAGATCGTGACTCGCAACCAGGAGCGCGTCGCCAAGTACATGGGCAACCTGTATCGCGAGATCGACATGCAGTCCGAGCTGTTCGATCGGTCGCGGGTCGTCGAACAGCTGCACTTCGGTGGCGGCACGCCGACCTACCTCGATAACGATGAAATGGCCGCCCTGCTCGACAAATTGCGTGGCGCGTTTACATTCGACGACAGCGACCAGCGGCAATTTTCGATCGAGGTCGACCCGAGAACGGTCGATGAAGAAGGGATTCGCGTGCTGACCGAGCTCGGGTTCAATCGGCTCAGCCTCGGCATCCAGGATTTCGACGAGAAAGTGCAGCAGGCCGTGAATCGCCGGCAATCGGTCGAGCAGGTGGCGGCGCTCGTCGACGCGTCTCGCCGTGCCGGTTTCCGGTCGGTCTCGTTCGACCTGATCTACGGCCTGCCGCACCAGTCGGTCGACAGTTTCGGCACGACACTCGACACGGTCATCGACATGCGCCCGGACCGTTTCGCCGTCTACAACTACGCGCACCTGCCGCAGCGCTTCAAGGGCCAGCGCATGATCAATGCCGACGATATCCCGGCGCCCGAGGTCAAGCTCGACATTCTCGAGCACACGATCGAGCGCCTGACCGGGGCTGGCTACAGCTACATCGGCATGGATCACTTCGCCCTGCCCGAGGACGAACTCGTGCTCGCGCGCCGCGACGGCACGTTGCAGCGCAACTTCCAGGGTTATTCAACACACCGTCATTGCGATCTCGTGGCGCTGGGCGTCAGTTCGATCAGCGGTATCGGCAACATGTTCGCGCAAAACTCGATCACGACGATGGAGTACGAGACGCTGCTCGAGAACGACACCTTGCCGATCCGCAAGGGTATCGCGGTCGACGACGACGACCTGCTGCGCGCCGACGTTATCCAGGCACTGATGTGTTACGACGCGCTCGACTACGACGAATTCGGTCGCGAACACGAGATCGATTTTCGCGAGTACTTCGCGAAAGAGATCAAGCGACTGGACCCGCTGGCCGACGACGAGCTTATAGAACTCGATACATCGGGCATTCGCATCACACCGAAAGGCAGGCTTCTGCTGCGCAACATCGCGATGACGTTCGACCGTTACATCGGCAGCGAACAGAACACCGATCGATTCTCGAAAGCGATATAGACGGCAGACCGCCGTCTTCGGTCAGACTTCGGTCAGCCAGCCGTGCGTGTCGGGGGCATTGCCGTACTGGATGCTTTGCAACGCATCGCGCAGCTTCGCCGCGTTAGGGCCCGGCTCACCATCGCGCACCGTGATTTCCTCACCCTTGTAGACGAACGTGCCAACCGGCGCCAGGCAGGCGGCCGTCCCTGAAAGCGCAGCTTCGTAGGTGTCGATCTTCTGCAGCAACTCGTCGACCGTAAATTCGCGTTCACTGACTTTGTAGCCAAGCTCGGCTGCGAGTGTCAGGACGGATGCACGAGTCATGCCGTGCAGGAACGACGTATCGAGCGCCTTCGTAATGACCTCGTCGTCCGAGATCAGCAGAAAATTGGCCGCCCCCGTTTCCTGCACATCACCGCCCGGGCAGAACAGCACCTGGTCGACGCCGTACTCTGCCTTTGCGGCAAGCGTCGGTCCGAGAGCCGCTGCGTAGTTGCCGCCCGTCTTCGTGCTGCCAAGCTGTTCCGTCGAACGCGCTTTCTGGTCTTCGATCAGCAGCTTGAGTGGACGCGCACCGCCGTCGAAGTAGTCACCGACCGGCGAGGTCAGGACGTACAGCGTTGCTTCGTGCGACGGCGCGGCAGCGGCGCCGATGTTCGGCAGCGTGCCGATCAGCGTGGGACGCAGGTAGAGCGAACTCGGCGGCGCGGGAATCTCGTCAATGTTGTTGCCAACAATGTCGATGACCATCTGCGCCAGCATGTCGGCATCGGGAATCGGCAGGCATAGCGACGCCGCACTTTTTTGCATGCGCGCGACATGGTCGTGCAGGCGGAAAATGCGCGCCTTGCCATCGCCCCAGCGGTAGGCCTTGAAGCCCTCGAAGCAGCTACTCGAGTAATGCAGCACGTGGGCCGCGGGGTGCAGCTGCAAGGGTGCAACGGGCTCGATTGATGGTTCCTGCCAGGCGCCATCGCGGTAATGGGCGATGACGAAGTCGTCGCAGAAAACGGTGCCGAACGCGGACATCAAATTCTAATCAGGATTAAAAAAATCGGGCGGTCATTTTGGATCAGAAACTGGGTGGGCTGCAAGCCGTGATGAGTTCGCAGGGTTCGTTGCCCGGATTATGAAACTGGTGCGGCTGATCGGAGCGAAAATAATAGGCGTCCCCTGCCCTGAGTACGGCCGTCTCGTCGCCGACGGTCACCTCGAGGCGGCCGGAGAGCAAGATGCCGCATTCCTCGCCTTCGTGCGTGATCGCGTGGCGCCCGGTTCCCGCGCCGGGCTGGTAGCACTCCTTGAGCAGCTGGATCGCGCGGTTGTGAAGATTCGCCCCGACCTGGCGGAACGAGACGCCGCCGTCGGCAATCTCGGTCAGCTCGTCGGCGCGGAAGAAGATCCGGTCGGCCTGCTCGAAGTCGTCGGCGAAGAACTCCGAGAGCGGCATCGGGATGCCGTCGAGCACCTTCTTGAGCATGCTGACGGTCGGGTTGAGCCGCCCGGCCTCGATCTGGGAAATCGTGGCGTTGGCGACGCCCGACACGCGCGCCAGGTGGCGCTGGGAGATACCCAGCCGGGTGCGGATAGCCTTGAGCCGATAACCGATGTCCTGGTCCATGGAAGATCTCTCGATAATTGTTTACTAAAGTAAACATTTTCGGCCAATCTTTATATAAATTCAATGGCTTACGATAGGCTACATAACTGATTGTTTAACATACCTGATCGGCCGTACACTGGTCGGATTGACCGATAACCTGCGGAGTTTGCAACGATGAATGCCGTCACCACCGATGCCCTGTGGATGCCGTTCACGGCCAATCGCGACTTCAAGAAAGCGCCGCGTGTCATCGTTGGCGCCGATGGCCACCACTACACGACCAGTGACGGCCGGCGCGTCTACGACACGTTTTCGGGCCTGTGGACGTGCGGCGTCGGCCATTGCCACCCGAAGATCGTCGAGGCCGTGCAGCAGCAGGTCGCCACGCTCGACTACGCGATTTCCTTCCAGGTGGGCAACGACAAGTCGTTTGCATTGGCCGAGCGCGTCATCGACATGGCACCCGATGGATTCTCGAATGTGTTCTTCACGAACTCCGGATCGGAGTCGGTCGACACGGCACTCAAGATCGCCCTCGCCTACCATCGCGCCAAAGGCGAAGGTCACCGCACGCGACTGATCGGTCGCGAGAAGGGTTATCACGGCGTGAACTTCGGCGGCATGTCGGTGGGCGGCATCGTGCCGAACCGCAAAGTCTTCAGCGCGGCGCTGCTGCCGGGCGTCGATCACCTGCGGCACACGCTGGACATCGGGCGCAACGCCTTCAGCCGCGGTTTGCCCGAGCATGGCGCGGAACTGGCCGAGGATCTCGAGCGCCTGTGCGTGCTGCACGACGGCAGCAACATCGCGGCCGTCATCGTCGAGCCGATCGCGGGCTCGGCCGGTGTCCTGCCGCCGCCTGTCGGCTATCTCGAAAGGCTGCGGGAGATCTGCGATGCACACGGCATCCTGCTGATCTTCGATGAGGTCATCGCGGCCTTCGGCCGGGTCGGCAAAGCTTTCGGCGCCGAGCGACTCGGCGTGACGCCCGACATCATCACGACGGCCAAGGGTCTGACCAACGGCGTCGTCCCGATGGGCGCGGTGCTCGTGCAGCAGAAGATCCATGACGCGATCATGCAGGGCCCCGACCACATGATCGAGCTGTTCCACGGCTACACCTACTCGGGCCACCCGGTCGCGGCGGCCGCCGGCCTCGCCACGATGGACGTGTACGATGAAGAAGGGATTTTCGAGCAGTCGCTGGCGCTCGAAGAGACGTTTGCAGACCTCCTCCATTCGTTCGCGGACCATGACAAGGTCATCGACGTGCGCAACTTCGGCATGATGGGCGCCGTCGAACTCGCGCCGCGCGCCGGCGCGCCGGGCGCACGGGGTCTCGAGATTCACAAGCAGTGCTTCTGGAACGAGGACCTCGTCGTACGCAACGGCATGGACACGTTACAATTCTCACCGTTCCTGAATTCGAAGGTCGATGAGATGGAACAATCTTTCGAGGCTATTCGCCGCGTCGTTGACGCGGTTGACTAGCAGGAGACGACATGAACGCCACACCCGCAAAGAACGTTGAAGCTGCCGAGATCGTCGGCCATTTCATCAACGGCGAGGACATTGCCGACAACAACCGCACGCTGCCGGTCACGAACCCGGCAACGGGCCAGGTGACACGCCACGTCGCGATGGCGACCAAAGCCACGGTCGAAGACGCAATCGCGGCCGCCGAAGCGGCCTTCCCCGCCTGGCGCAACACGCCGCCCGTGAAGCGCGCCAAGATCATGTTCCGCTTCAAGCAGCTGCTCGAGGAGCATGCCGACGAGATCGTCGCGCTGCTGACCAACGAGCACGGCAAGGTGCTCGACGACGCGATGGGCGAGTTCGGCCGCGGCGTCGAGGTCGTCGACTATGCGTGCGGCATCCCCGAGCTGCTCAAGGGCGAGCACACGAGGAACGTGGGCCCGAACATCGACAGCTGGTCCGAGTTCCAGCCGCTCGGCGTCGTTGCCGGCATCACGCCGTTCAACTTCCCGGCGATGGTGCCGATGTGGATGTTCCCGATGGCGATCGCCTGCGGCAACACGTTTGTTTTGAAGCCNNAGCGCACCGATGCTGGTCGCTCACCTGTTCAAGGAAGCGGGTCTGCCCGACGGCGTCTACAACGTCGTCAACGGCGACAAGGAAGCCGTCGACACGCTGCTGCAGGACCCGCGCGTGCAGGCCGTGAGCTTCGTCGGCTCGACGCCGATCGCCGAGTACATCTACAGCGAAGGCACCAGACACGGTAAGCGTGTGCAGGCACTCGGTGGCGCGAAGAACCACGCCGTCGTCATGCCCGATGCCGACATCGACAATGCGGTCAGCGCGCTGATGGGCGCGGCGTACGGTTCGTGTGGCGAGCGTTGCATGGCGATCTCGGTTGCGGTCTGTGTCGGTGACGAAACAGCCAATACGGTCGTCGACAAGCTCAAGACCGAACTGGCGGACCTCAAAGTCGGCAATGGCACCGACACCAGCAACAACATGGGACCGCTGGTGACCAAGGACCACCATGACAAGGTGCGGGGCTACGTCGACCTGGGCGTCAAGGAAGGCGCCGAACTCGTCGTCGATGGCCGCGATATCAAAGTCGAAGGCCACGAGGAAGGCTTTTTCCTCGGCGGCTGCCTGTTCGACAAGGTCACGCCCGACATGCGCATCTACCAGGAAGAGATCTTCGGGCCGGTGCTCTGCGTCGTGCGCGCCGAGTCCGAGGAACAGGCGATGCAGCTGATCAACGACCACGAGTACGGCAACGGCACCTGCATCTTCACGCGCGACGGCGAGGCCGCGCGCTATTTCGCCGACAACATCCAGGTCGGCATGGTCGGTGTCAACGTGCCGCTGCCCGTCCCGGTTGCCATGCACAGCTTTGGCGGCTGGAAGCGCTCGCTATTCGGCGACCTGTTTGCCTACGGCCCGGATAGTGTACGCTTCTATACGCGCCGTAAAACGATCACGCAGCGCTGGCCTTCCGGCGGTGTCAGAGAAAAGGCGCAGTTTTCGTTTCCCAGTAATTCCTAGGAGATGATCGTGAAAAGGCTGATCACAGGGGCGGCCTTCCTGTTTGCCGCAGGGACGACGCTGGCACAAAGTGACGACACCAATCTCGAGGCGACCGAGGTTGCGCCGGGCATCTACCACATCGTTGGCGGCGGCGGTAATTTCACGCTGCAGTCCGGCGACGAGTACAACGTCCTGTACGACAACGGCATGCCGCCTTATTCGGACGCCGTTGTCGACAAGGTCACCGAACTGGCCGGCGATTCCATCGACTTCGTCGTGAACACGCACGTGCACGGCGACCATACGGGCGCCAATGCCGCGTTTGCCGGCGCGGGATCCTACGTCGTCGCGCACGAGAACCTGCGCAAGCGACTCGTGGAAGATCCTGCAAATGCCGGTGGCGCCGAAGGGATTCCGGTCGTCACGTTCAACGATGCGCTGACGTTCCATATCAACGGCATCGAGGCCCACGTCTTTCATTCGGCGACTGCCCATACCGACGGCGACGCGATCATCGAGTTTCGCGGCCTGAACGTCATCTACGCGGGCGACATCTGGTTCAACTACGTGTTCCCCTATATCGACCTGGACCAGGGCGGCACGGTCAGCGGGTTCATCGCTGCCCAGAAGAAGATCATCGCTCTGGCCGACGAGGACACGGTCATCCTGCCCGGTCATGGTCCGGCCGGAACTCGCGCCGACCTGCAGGCCGCCGTCGACATGCTCGAGGATGCCGAAAACAGGGTCGAAGCGCTCGTTGTCGAGGGCATGACGGCCGACGAAGTGGTCGAAGCCAATCCGCTGGCCGACTACCACGACACGTGGAGCTGGAGCTTCATATCGACCGAGCGCATGACTCGGACCCTGTATCGCGAATTGACCGAATAAAAACAAGGATCCGGTTCATGGACAACAGCAAGACTGCCGCATTCGTTAACAAGCAGTGGGATGACACGATCATTCCGACGATCGCCGAGTACATCAAGATCCCGAACAAGTCGCCGTCGTTCGATCCGGACTGGGCCAAGCATGGCCATATGGAAACCGCCGTGCAGATGCTCGAGGCCTGGTCGAAAGAGCAGCCGATCGAAGGCATGACCGTCGAGATCGTGCGCATCGAGGGTCGCACGCCGATCCTGTTCATCGACATCCCGGGCGCATCCGATGACGTGGTCCTCCTGTACGGGCACTACGACAAGCAGCCCGAGTTCAGCGGCTGGGACGAGGACCTCGACCCGTGGACGCCGGTCATCAAGGACGGCAAGTTGTACGGCCGCGGTGGCGCCGACGACGGCTACGCGACCTTCGGCTCGCTGACCGCGATTCGCGCCTTGCAGGAACAGGGCGTTCCGCACGCGCACTGCGTCGTCATCATCGAAGGCTGCGAGGAAAGCGGCAGCTTCGACCTGCCCTATTACATCGACATGCTCGAGGACCGCATCGGCTCGCCGAGCCTCGTCGTCTGTCTCGATGCCGAGTGCGGCAACTACGACCAGCTCTGGTGCACGACATCCTTGCGCGGCAACCTGACCGGGCAGTTGCGCGTCGACGTGCTGACCGAGGGCGTGCATTCGGGCACGGCGAGCGGCGTCGTACCGTCGAGCTTTCGCATCCTGCGCAAGCTGCTGGGCCGCATCGAGGACGAGGGTGACGGACAGATCCTGCTCGACGGGCTCCACGTCGAAATTCCCGAGCAGCGCATCGAGCAGGCCAAGAAAGCCGCCGAAACGCTGGGCGACGGCGCCTATCAGAAGTTTCCATGGGCCGTCGACGCGCCNNCTCGTCGACGCCGGCAACGTGCTGTTGCCGTTCAATACGCTCAAGCTGTCATTCCGCCTGCCGCCGACCTGCGATGCCGATGAAGCGGCCGAGGTCGTCAAGGCGGCGCTCGAGGCCGACACGCCGCCATTGTGCAATGTGGAGTTCGAAGTCGAGTCGACGATGGCGGGCTGGAACGCGCCGGCCGTGGCGGACTGGCTCGAGGCGTCGATGAACAAGGCGTCCGAGGCCTTCTTCGACAAGCCGTCGATGTACATGGGTACCGGTGGCACGATCCCGTTCATGGGTATGCTCGGCGAGAAGTTTCCCGAGGCGCAGTTCCTGATTACGGGTCTGCTCGGGCCGAAATCGAATGCGCACGGGCCGAATGAGTTCCTGCACATCGAGACCGGCAAGCGGCTGACGAGCTGCGTCGCGCAGGTGCTCGAGGATCACTTCAACCGGCAGTAGGCTTTGTAAACGCCCCGCAGCAAAAGGTCATTGGTCGATAGAGCCTGCCGCGCGGTCTGCCACGAACGAGATCATAGAACCAGACAAGCAGCGGATGCCGCCAGGGTAGAGCTGCGGCCCCGGTCGCAGCGGTCCAAGCAGTCGTAACGATACCCGGGTTCGACTCGAGGCCGGTAAAGTCGATGTCTGTCCAGTCGCTGGAAATCTCGAACATACCTGTCACGTGCTCTACCAGTGCGGCGACCCTGGACCAGTGCATTGGACTCCGGCTTTCGAACGACACATCGAACGTACACACGAACAGCCCGCCCGGCTTCAGAACCCGGAAGACCTCGTTTATCACCTGTTCCGGATGCCGCGTGTGCTCGATGACCGAGACGCTGTATACGGCATCCACGGACTCGTCGTCCTGTCGCAGGGCCTCGAGATCTTCCCGCCGAAAACCGGGTGCAAATCCTCTTACTTTCTCAACTGCTCTCAGCGCCTCGCCGACCAGCGGGTCGTTGTCGTAACAGTCTATGTTCAGGCCAGGATTGCACTGCATCAAATAAAACGGAAAAAACGTGAAGCCGGAGCCGGCATCGACCAAATTGGCAGGCGTCGGGCGGGTCGTCGCCCAGGCCAGCACGCGTTGCGCCGTGTACACGTATTCCCAGCGCCGGCTCCACTGGAGAAATGGGTCTTGTACCCATTTTCGCCCATAGATCCTTGCTGACACATTTCCCGTCTGGCAGTTGTCTTCAAAAAGGCGCGAATGCTCGAGCAAATCCCGATACTTCGGCTCGGACTCCAATCCCTGGTATTCCGCAATAGTAGGTATTCCGCTGCTGAGCATGGTTTTCCTGATCAGTCGCTGTTTCTCAATGCATGCCGCGACTCGCCGACAAGCATTATCAAAGCATTGATGCCATCAAACAGTACGATCAACGCCCGCAATGCGACGGCGGCAACGATGAGTTCGCGTACCGGCAGGAACGGTGCAAGCACAAGTACCGTAACAGCTTCTCTGACACCCAGTCCTCCCGGCGCGAATACTGCGAGAAATCCGGCGATAAACCCAATTGTGTTGGCAAGGATAATCGCCGCCACACCCTGTATCGACACGCTTTCGTCGAACGCAGAGTAGTAAATAATGCTAAGAATGACCCCGCTGAGAAGCCAGAGCGTCGCATAGGCCAAACTGAACATCAGCAGCCGCAAGGGTCCAAAGCGAACATCTTCGGCAATCTCGGCGGGCACGGCCTGCCGCGCAAGCCAGCGCACTATCACAGGGATGTTGTAGGAAACGAATACCAATCCCGCAACGATCAGTATGCCGAGAACGCCGATAACTGCGTGGTAGCCCGGAAATATAAGGAAGCTGCTCACAACGATGACAATTGCACCGCCCGCTACCACGAGAATCTGTTCGATGAGGCTGCCGATCACCGTCAGGTGAGCCGGGACCTGCTCGCGTCGCAGCTGCCCCACTCGAGCGATAAAGCCCCATACCTTGCCCGGAACGTACTTGCCCACAGCTACCGCCGCCATCTGCAGGTACGCATCGGAAAAAGCGATCCTCGCCCCGGTTACCAGGCGCACCATTCGTCTCCACACTTCCGCCGACAGCAGCAGATAGACGAGATGCAATAGCGCTACCGATGGCAGGACCAACGGAGCGACGGACTCGAAGCGGAGTTCGCCCAGCG
This sequence comes from Woeseiaceae bacterium, assembly GCA_011772865.1. GTDB lineage: Bacteria > Pseudomonadota > Gammaproteobacteria > Steroidobacterales > Woeseiaceae > UBA1847. Next base: position 86,557 of record WVYQ01000023.1, read on the forward strand.
CGTCCAGAGGAAGTGCCGATACCGCGAAAATCACTCCTGTCAGCGCCAGGAAGACGAGGCAGATCGACCACACGGGGCGCATCTTGCCGGCACTCATGACTCGTTACCCTGACGAGCAATCGTGTCTGCAACGACGATGAACAAGCGACTCCGAAATAGCCGCCCGAGGATTGGCAGGTGCATCAACAGGCTATCGACCGCGCGCATCGGCTGACGATAATGCGGCAATCCAACGACTTTGAGCACATGTAAACCTGCTGTATCGAGCAGTCCCAGGTAGTGGGCTTCGTCGCGGACCGCAATGTGTCCCCTGAGCTGTTTGATTACGCCCCTGTCCTTGAGCATCTCCAGCCAGTAAGTGAGATTCGGGGTGTGAATAATCAGTTGCCCCCCGGGTTTGAGAAGGCGCTTCGCGGCAGTGAAGATCTCGAGCGTGCCGTCATCGTCGACGTGCTCCGTCACGTCGAGCAGCAGCACGTAGTCGAATCGTGCCCGGTTAGCGTCGGCGGCCGCAAACTCCTGGGCAGAAATCTGTTCGTACCGCAGGTTGTCGAGTTGCCCTCTGTCGCTGATCGACCGCGCAGCGGCGATCGCCGCTGCTGACGTGTCGAGACCGACTCCCGATGCAATGTGTGGCGAAATCTCGGCGAGGAAGTGTCCTGCTGCACAGCCAATTTCACAGACGACGTCGCTTTTGCGAAATGCGATACGCTCGGTCAAAGTTCGGATCCGCCCCGAATCGACCGGCAGGCCCAGGTAGTAGTTGTCGTCGTAGATGCTGTCGTCGGTCATGCGTCTGCGGAGACTCCAGGCCGCTTGAATACAAGCATTTCGCTATTGGACACACGCCGGCCCTGCTGTCGCTGCCGCGCATCGAATCGCCGCAGCGCGGCCGCCGAGCGCGCCGCGAGCGACCCAGATAGCCGCAGCACGAATCCGGCCGCTTTAAAGACGGTTGCTGCCGAAAGATCCACCACGCGACTGCCAGACAACGGCGGCACAAGATAATGAAACAGCAGTTCGTCGTCAGCGAGTTCGAGATCCCGGGCGCTGAAGGTCGCGAGATAATCCGCCCTGCAGCGGTAAACGACATGGCGCGACAATTGATAGCGTTCCGGGCACAGCTGATCCATCACCAGCACACAGCCCGTTGCTGCGATCGCCTTGGCTGCATGATCGACGGCACGGGTAAATCTGTCGTCATCGACGATGTGGTAGAAAACGTCGAATACCGTAACAACATCGAAAGGCTCGTCGACCAGGAAGCCGTCGCCATCGGGCTCAGTCATATCGCGATTTATGAACTCGTACGTCGGAAACTTTTCGGCCAGGTGTTGCACTGTCGCCGGCGAAATATCGACGCCCACATAATCTCGCACACCCCGCGCTGACCAGTAGCCCGTATAAAAGCCGCTGCCACAGCCAATATCGAGTACACGAAGGTCCTGGATAGCCTTGCTGGTGTGGCGCGACAGCATTTGCTCCAGGACCTCGATCCTCCGTTCGTAGATGTGGGTGTTGTAGACAGGGCCCATGGAGCGGTGCCCGACGACACTCAAGTCCGCACCGGACACAACGCGCTCTTGCCAGTAGGCGCCGGCATCAAACGTGTTGTCGGAGCCGTCGCTCATGCAGTGTCCCGGCTAGCCAAACCCGGGTGAATTGTATCAGGCCGCACTTCGATCAATTGATGCGCCCGTCACAATCCCTGCCAGCGTGTCGACCGTCACCTGCGAAGGCTGTGCGTCACTGTCAACACGTGACGGCCGTCGCAGGGCATCGAATTCTCCGGCTCGCCAATATTCGTCCAGCGACGCGCCCGCTTCGGAACGCAGCACCACATTGGCGCCCAGCCCGTCCGGGCGCTCCGAACGGCTGCGAAACAGCACCGTCGGCACGCCCAGGTAGGACAATTCCTCCTGGTTCGATCCGCCGTCGCTAATGACCCCCCGCGACTTGCTGATCAACGCGACGAATTGGGTGTACGGCAGTCGCGGACGCAGTACCACACCGGATGCCTTTTCGAGGCGGTCGTATAGCCCGTATTTCCGTAGCCGGAGTTCGGTGGGTGGATGCAAAATGAACTGGACCGGCGCAATTACAGACAGGCCTGTCAGCTCATCCACGATGCGCGTCAAAGCGCTGCGACTGTAAATGTTCTGGAACCGGTGTATTGACGCCACGAAGTAGCCGCTCCCCGCAGCAGAATCGTGATCGTGTCCGGATGCAATGGCAAGACGAACGCAATCGAGCAGCGTATTCTCACCAGTGTGAACGACCCGGCATCCACGGAGTCTGTGCATTCGTTTGCATGCATCATCGTTCGGACAAAGTGCAACGTCGGTCAACCGAAAAGTCAGGCGACGCAGGATTTCTTCGGGAAACGGATCTCCGAGGGCCCCGGAACTCAGGCCACTCTCCAGGTGCACAAGCTCTGCGCCGGCGAGCTTTGCCGCAAGGGCGCCGGCAAATGTCGACAACGTGTCCCCATGCACGATCGCTACAGGGCGGGCGCCGGTCCGACTCGCGACACTCGATAGATAACGTTTGCAGTCGATCACCGTACCCGGAAACCAGCCGAGCAGGCGCAGGATGCTCGAACGCTCCTTGCGCTGCGCAGGCCAGACGAACTCCGATTGGATTTCGAAATCGTCGATCAGGTCATCGATCGATTCGTCATGCTGGCCGGTTAGCCAGATGGTATGGCCAAGATTGACCCGATGTGCCAGCCGCAGCACGGGCGCCACCTTGACCAGCTGGGCGCGGGTGCCTATGACGAAAACGCATTGGCGCATGGTCACGACTTGCTATAAGTCAAGGATGTAATCTGTTCCGATATCAGCCCGATGAGAAAAATGATTACGGACGCACTGATAATCAGCACGCTCATATTTGTAAATCGCCCTGCCGTGAAGTAGGTGTATGCGTAGTAGCCGACGCCGGTCGCAAAGAACAGACCGCTGATCGGCAGNNCCATCGCGTATCGGGCGGATGTGGCTTTTGCCTGTGCGATCGCCTACAGCAATGGTCTCGAAGCACACGGGATAGGCACTACGCAGGAACGCCATCGTTATCGTCGTCGGGTACGAAAACCCGTTCGGCAACAGGTACAGGAATTGCTTGAACAATGACGCTCGGACGACGCGAAACCCCGAGGTCAGGTCGAGAATCTGCCGGCCGCTGATTAGCGACGCGAGCGCATTGTAAAGGCCATTGGCAAAAAAGCGGCCTACGTTGGCGTGCGATCCTGAGTCACGCGCGCCGACCACCATATCGTACCCGTCGTCGAGCTTGACGAGCAGCTTTTCGAATTCCCGTGCATCGTGCTGACCGTCTGCGTCCATGAACGCCAGCAGCTCGCCATTGGCGGCTCTCGCCCCGGACTTTACCGCGGCCCCGTTGCCCAGGCTCTCCGGATGCCGGATAACCCTGGCGCCCGACTGTTCCGCAATCGCCGCCGTTTCGTCGTCGGAACCATCATCAACCACGATTACTTCGGCGCCCGGGTGGGCTTGCGCTGCGGTTTTGACCACAGAACCAATGGCTTTTTCCTCGTTTTTGGCAGGGATAATGATCGACAATTTGACACTGGTCTCAGACATTATTCACTGTTCTCCGTTTGCCGGTCGCTGCTCATCACTCGTCGTTCCGGGAGTATCGCTCAAGCTCGTCGACGTATGCACTCAGGCTCGCGAGATTCCTGCGCCAGGCAATGCGCTGCAGCGGGTTGCGAGGTTCATCATCCAGCGCAGCCGATATGAATGCGTTTGCCTGGTCAAACTGGCCCGCCCCTGCCAGGGTTGTCACGATCATCATATTGAGTTCGCCAGAACCTTGAAACGATATCGCTTTTTCCAACTCCTCGACGGTTGTATCGAAGTCGTCTTGTTGCCGTGCGATGCCGGCCAGGAGCTTGTGATGAAACTGATTGTAGCCCGGCACAAGCCCGTAGTGCGGGTTGCCCTGCAAAACGTTCGCCAGCTCCCTGACCTGTTCCAGGCCGACACCGTTGCAGTTAGTCGCCACGACCGAGTCGAGCAATTGCGACAACATCGTACCCGCCGTATACGTAAACTCGACAGTCGGTAATTCGCGCCGCAACTCCTCTATTACCACATCATGCGCTTCTCCCGGCAGAAACATACAGCGTATGTTGAGCTCCTGAATGCGAAGATAGGCGTGCTCGGGTTTCCGGATGACAAACTGATCCAGTGTATCCAGGGCGCGAATCGGCCCTTCCTCGGTCAGCTGGTAGCTTGCCATCGTCGTCACGGCGCGCACCGAATCGGGATACCTGAATGCCCAGTAACGCGACGACGTGGATGGCTCGCCAGACATCGAAGCAAAGCTGTAAAGAAACAAGGCGCTGGTCACAAGATATACAGGGGCCAGGACCGCAAGGACTCTGCGATGGATTCCGGCACCGAGCAAGAGAACAGCGGTCAACGCATAAACGGGTCCAACAATCGGCAAGTAGTTCCGATGCTCGAAATACAATTCGAGAGGCACGATGGTTGACTCTATGCTATGGCCGGCGAGAAACCACAGCACAGCCAGCGCGGCAAGCGGATAGCGGCGGCGCCAGATGACCGACCCTGCGAGTAATACGAGCCAGCCCGCCATCGACAAGGCAGCCTGTGGCGCCGCCAGGCTGTAACTGACTGTCGGGCCTGCCAGGAAGATACCCAGTTCCCCCGGTAAACCGAAAACCGCCTTGTGCAGGTAGACCCAGAGTATTTGCGACTCTGCCACGAGCCGTTCACCGGCGGTAAAGCCGCGCCATGTGATTAACCAGTCGGGGTAGTCGACGCTCGTCAACAGGTAGGCAATTACGACCAGCGTCGGCAGAACCAGAAAAGCGGCCTGCCAGGCGCGCCAGTAGCGGCGATCCACACTTGTCGGCCGGCTCAGCACGGTCGCCTCGAGAACCAGAACGTACAAAGGCAACAGCAGTCCCGTCTCCTTGGAGAATATTGCCAGTCCTGTGCCCAGCACCAGGCTTGCACTCATTGCAAGGAGCGCGCTGCGCGGACTGTTGGCGACCTGGCCACGTGCAAACAGATACGCAAGTAACCCGAGCAGCGTGATCGATGCGCTCAGCGTCGTCATGCGCTGGATAACCAGGAACGAAGCTGTGGCCAGCAACGGCATCAGGACCCAGCAACCAGCAGCTATCGCCGCAACCATCGCCGACCGGTCGCGACTGACACCCCGCGCAATCGTCAACAGGTACAGGCATGCGGCGAGTAGTGCCGCATTGACCAGGTGAATCAGCACGTTGACGGTCAGGAACGGACCGGCGCCAGCCTCCCAATGATCGGCTTGTAGCGCAAAAGTCAACAGGGCCAGCGGTCTGCCCGTCGGGCCGGCCTGGCCCGACAACATGAAATCGACTGCCGAACCGAGGTCCTCTACGTTGGCGAGCCCGATCAGGTTGGATCGGTCGTCGAGCTGAAAATCGCCGCTGAGTGCTGGCCGGTAGCAGAACCAGGCAACGAGGAGGATGGCAAGAAAGCCGATCAGGCTGAGTCGTGTCGTCGTGGTTTCGGAGATCGTCACGACGTAAACATGATCATGATGCCCGCGGCCACTGCCGAGCCGATGACCCCGGCCACGTTCGGACCCATCGCGTGCATGAGCAGGACATTGTGCGGGTTGGCTTCCTGGCCGACCTTGTTGGCAACCCTTGCGGCCATCGGCACTGCGGACACGCCGGCCGCACCGATTAGCGGATTGATCGGGTTGGTCGACAGGCGGCTCATCAGCTTGCCCATGAGCACGCCGCTCGCGGTACCGATGCCGAACGCGACGATTCCGAGCGCGAGGATGAACAATGTATTCATATCGAGAAACTGCTCGGCGCTGAGTTTCGATCCGACCGCCAGGCCCAGGAATATCGTGACGATGTTTATAAGCGCGTTCTGGGTCGTGTTGGACAGGCGATCGACAACACCGCATTCCCGCATCAGGTTGCCGAAGGCGAGCATGCCAATGAGTGGCGCGGCCGAGGGCAAGAGCAACGCGACAAGAAGGAGCAGCAGGATCGGAAAAATGATGCGCTCGGTTTTGGATACCTCGCGTAGCTGCTTCATTTCGATCTTGCGTTCGGCTTCGGACGTCAATGCCTTCATGATTGGCGGCTGGATCAGGGGCACGAGCGCCATATAAGAGTAAGCCGCAACCGCGATAGCGCCGAGAAGATCGGGGGCAAGCCGGCCCGCTACGTATATCGCCGTAGGCCCATCGGCGCCGCCGATGATCCCGATCGCCGCTGCGTCACGCAGCGAAAAATCCGCCCAGCCGAGCGACGTGAGACCGAGCGCACCCAGCAGGGTCGCGAAGATACCGAACTGGGCTGCGGCCCCGAGAAACAGCGTGCGCGGATTCGCGAGCAACGGCCCGAAGTCGGTTAACGCGCCGACGCCCATAAAAATAAGTAGAGGAAAAGCGCCGGTGGTAATTCCGACGACATACATCAGGTGCAACAGGCCGTCGCCCGTCGCGATCTCGACGCCCGGTATGTTCGACAGCAATCCGCCGAAGCCGATCGTGACGAGCAACAGCGGTTCGAACTTTTTGACGATGCCGAGATAGAGCAGCAACAAGCAGATGACGAGCATGACGGCCTGCCCGGCCGTGATCTGGTAAAGCCCCGACCCCTGCCAGATTTCGTTGACGAGTTCCATGCCTAGTCGATAACGACGAGTGGGTCACCCACGGCAACGACGTCGCCGATCGAGACGTGAACCTGGCTGACGGTGCCCGACCGCGGTGCTGCGACCACGGTTTCCATTTTCATCGCCTCCACGACGATGAGCGTATCGCCCTCGCTGACTGTGTCGCCCGGCTCAACTTCGACCTTGAAGATGTTGCCGGCCAGGACAGCAGTGACAGTGTGGCTGTCGCCAGGTGCAGCGGCAGCAGGCCGCACGTCTGTCAGTTCTCCACCCTCGGCTACTTCGACGGTGTAGGCCTTGCCATCAACGCGCACCGAGTAAACCGACGGCCCGCCCGCGGGAACTTGTGCCACCGGCGCTGCCGCAGCCTGGCTCGGCGGCGGTTCGAACGCAGCCGGATTGTCCCTGTTTTGCAAGAACCGTATGCCCATCTGCGGAAACAGCGCATAGGTCAGGACATCGTCGATCTCATCATGGGCCAGGTGGATCTTCTTTTCGATAGCGAGCTTGCGAAGTTCCTGCGTTTGTTTCTCGACCTCCGGCTTGAGCAGGTCTGCGGGGCGGCAGGTGATCGGGTCGGCACCGTCCAGCACGCGCGACTGCAAATCCGCATTGACGGGCGCCGGCGTCGCGCCGTACTCACCCTTGAGCACCCCGGCCGTTTCCTTGGAAATCGTCGCATAGCGCTCGCCGGCCAGCACATTCATCACGGCCTGCGTTCCGACGATCTGAGATGTCGGCGTCACCAGTGGCAGCATGCCAAGGTCTTCACGTACCCGCGGTATCTCCTCGAGCACCTGGTCGAGCTTGTCGCCCGCGTCCTGCTCGCGAAGCTGGTTTTCCAGGTTGGTGAGCATACCCCCCGGTACCTGCGCGACGAGGATGCGCGAGTCGACGCCCTTTAGCCCACCCTCGAAATGTGCGTACTTCTTCCTGGCCTCGCGGAAGTAAGCTGCGATTTCTTCGAGCAGGTTCAGGTCGAGGCCCGTTGCCCGCTCCGTTTCGTCAAAAACAGCGACGAGCGTCTCTGTGGGTGAATGTCCATAGGTCATGCTCATCGGCGATGTTGCGGTGTCGACAACGTCGACCCCCGCCTCCGCCGCCTTGACCAGGGTCGGGACTGCCAGACCCGTCGTTGCATGACAATGAAGATGGATCGGGATCTCGAGCGCCTTCTTGAGCCGCGTAACGAGCTCGAACGCCGTATACGGGCTCAGCAACCCGGCCATATCCTTGATGCATAGCGAGTTAGCGCCCATATCCTCGACCTGGCGGCCGAGGTCCACCCAGAGGTCGATGGTGTGGACCGGACTCACCGTATAGGAAATCGTACCCTGCGCATGCTTGCCGACCTCGAGCGTCGCCTTGACAGCGGTCTCGAGGTTACGCATGTCGTTGAGTGCGTCGAAGATCCGAAAAACGTCGACACCATTGACAGCGCAGCGCTCGACAAATTTCTCGACGAGATCGTCTGCATAATGCCGGTAGCCGAGGATATTTTGCCCACGGAACAACATCTGCTGCGGCGTATTGGGCATCGCCTCCTTGAGTCGCCGGATGCGCTCCCAGGGGTCCTCACCGAGGTAGCGAATACAAGAATCGAACGTGGCACCGCCCCAGCTCTCGATCGACCAGAAGCCGACCCGGTCCAGCTTGTCGGCGATCGGCAGCATATCCTCGATACGCATACGCGTCGCGAGCAGGCTCTGGTGCGCGTCGCGCAACGCAAGCTCTGTGATGCCCAGTGGTTTCTTGTCGCTCATCCCGGTCTCGTCGTATATCTATTTGCGGCGATGTTGGTTGATTGCCGCCGCGATGGCCGCAACGACACCGTCGTCTTCGGAAGTTGCAGCATTGGTCGACCGGAGCCGCGAGGCAAGCTTCGACATCACTGTCATGGCAATAACGAGTACGGTCAGGAACACGAATACCGTGCCCATACCGGCCAACATCAGGGTCAGCCCTTCACCGATCAGCTCGTCTTGCATCCTTTCTCACCGAGTTTCTGGAAGCGGCTGATTATACTGTTTTCGGCTGTCACAGGCGCGAGCTTCAGCCATCCCCTGGCGGACTCCCGGAATTCATCAAGTACGCAGCATTTGTGTGATGACTGCCCGCGTCAGGGTCAGATGGCGGCAGCATTGGCCCGTCAACGCATACAAAGCATCGTCGTTGACGGTTATCTGGTAGTCGAACCGCTCGTGAGTATATAGTCGGCCTGTTGATGATTCGAATCCTGTCAAGAATCGCTGTCGTGCTTGCCCTGGCGAGCGCTATCGCCCTGGCCGAGGACGAGAAGCCGGGACCCCTCGACCCGCAGCGGCTCGAGGATGAAAACGTCGTCATCGGTGAAATCGTTCTCGAGAAAGAAGACGTGTTCGACTTGTCGGATCCGGAAGAGAACAACTGGCTTTACCGGTGGGCCAACAAGCTGCATATCGTCACGAAGGACAGGGTCATCGAGCAGCAACTCCTGTTCGAGACAGGTGAGCCGTTTTCAAAGCGCCTGGTCGAGGAAACCGAACGCATATTGCGGCGCAACACCTATTTCTACGACGCGTGGATCAAGCCGCTGCGCCGCGAAGACGGCACCGTCGATCTCGAAGTCCGCACGCGCGACGTCTGGACACTCAAGCCCGGATTTTCATTTGCGCGCAGCGGTGGCGAAAACCGGACACTGATCAAGCTCGAGGAACTCAACCTGTTCGGCTGGGGTCAGCAGGTTCTCGTCGCGCGCTCCGAGGACGTCGATCGCGATTCCACATTATTTACATTCCGTGACAAGAACCTCGGCAGCAGCTGGACGCAGTTGAAGCTGCAATATTCTGACAATTCCGACGGCCACTGGAACGAGGCCTCGATAATACGTCCGTTCTATTCGCTGGATGCGCGCTGGACGGCCGGTGTTAACGGTTCCGACTTCGATATCGAGCGCAAGCTGTACGTGCTCGGCGAAAAAGCCGCCGAGTTCCGCCACGAGCGCGAGTTCTATACGGCCTTCGGGGGCTGGTCGAACGGGCTGCAAAATGGCTGGGTGCGGCGGTATACGGCCGGGTTCGCCTATGATGACAACAAGTTTTCGATGGTTCCCGACCCGACGTTGCCGCCTGCAATTCCCGAGAATCGCGAACTCGTCTATCCCTACTTCGGGATCGAGATTTTCGAAGACCGGTTCGACACGGCCCAGAATCGTGACCAGATCAAACGGACCGAGGACTTCCTGACGGGGTGGCGGTTTGCCGGGACCCTCGGCTGGTCTGACCGGGAATTCGGCGCCGACCGCGATGCGGCGCTTTACTGGCTGTCGGCCAGCCAGGCTTTCGGCGATATCCACAAATCAGCCGTGCTCGTGTCCGCTGAAGCGAATGGCCGGGTCGAAAGCGGCGCTTCCGTCAACGCGCTGCTGACCTATAAAGTGCGCTACTACAACCAGCAGTCCGACCAGCGTACTTTTTTTGCGACCGTTTCGGGCGCCTGGGGCGACAACCTGGACCTCGACAATCCCGTCGAGCTCGGCGGCGATACGGGTTTGCGCGGCTACCCGTTACGCTATCAGTCGGGTGACTCCAAGGTCCTGTTTACGGTCGAACAACGCTATTTCTGGAACTGGTACCCGTTCCGGCTCGTGCGCGTCGGCGGTGCAATCTTTGCGGACACGGGCCGGATCTGGGGCGACGATCCGCTCGGTGGCGAAAACCTTGGCTGGCTCAGCGATGTCGGATTCGGACTGCGCCTTGCGCCGACACGAACCGGCACGCGCAGCATCATCCATGTCGACGTGGCGTTTCCTCTGAACGGGGACGATTCGATCGATGACGTGCAGTTCCTGATCGAATCGAAGAAGAGCTTCTAGCGGCAGAGCTCGTCGACCTTCGCCTTGGTCTCGGCGATGATCGCGTCTCCTTCCGCCTTGCTCAGGTACTCGCGCTCACCACTTTCACTGGTGCGATAGAGTTGTGGGGCATTTACGTAGGAGTCGTAGATTTCAGTGGCGCGCTTGCAGTAGTAAGCCTCGGCCTGTTCGCGCTCGGCCCGCTCCTCGGCGGTTTCGCCGGGATCGGCATAAGCACCCGATTGATCCTCGCCTTCCTCGCCTTCGACGTCGTCCAGGGTGCCCGGAGAGTGCCAGACGAGTTCGACCGACACGGCGTCTTCGTGGCCCGGCGTGTCGCTGTAGTGCACCTTGCCGAACTCGTCGATCCAGGTGTAGATCGGCTTCATCGTATCGACAAAATGCGTCTTGCCGTTGGCGTCGACCCACTTCCACACATCCGCATCAGCGGCCGTGCAAAAGCCGAGCAGCACGAATATTGAGGTGATCAGTCGCTGCATGGTCCCTCCATTGCACACAATTATGGGCTTTCGGGACCACAAAACACTTGATTGGCGTCACAGAAACGCCAATTCGGCAACGCTCAGTTACAGGCCGCGAGGCCGTTAATCCAGTCGCTTACGAGGGCTACGCCCGCCCCATCGACGATGGTCGAGCCCAGCGGTGGCATGCCGTCCATATTCCGCAGGTTCATGCGTGCGACCAGCACCGATCGGGCAGCGTCGCCCGGCGCGACAATCCGGGCCATGGGCAAGCCGAGATCGCCGGATGTCGGCACGACATCGCAGGCGTTCATATTGGCAAGCGAAGTCGTATAGCGCAGATCGAGATTGACCGGCGTCGGCCCGCCCGGCTGATGGCAGTTTGCGCAGTTGGTGTGCAGGTAGGCGCGAGCGCGGTCGCCGAGTGCCGCATTCGCGTCCGTCGGATCCGGCATGGCCGGAAGCGTCGCCGGGTCACCCTGCAGCGGCGACGCAAACATGCCGATCGTATCCAGGGTCTCGAGCTGGCCGTGCGTGCGGCCGGTCTGCGGATAAGTAAAGTCGCGATTCATCTGGCTGGTTTCGGGGCCGAGCGCCACGCCCGCGACACCGGTGTGACAGCGAAAGCATTCCGCTTCGTCCGGGTAGATCCAGTCCTGCCCGTCAATATTCACGACTTTGCCATTGCGCACCCGCGTCGCCTCGGTCTCTTGCGCATTCCACTCATAGGTGTAACCGCCCCAGACGCCGTCCGGGTGGCGCATCAGATGCCGTGTCTCGATCAGGCGACCGTTGAGCGTGAAGTTCTTGACGATCACGGTCCCCGCGGGAAACTCCCAGTCGTCGACCGCATTAATCGAGATCGCCGAGCCGTCCGGCAGACCGATGTGCCGATCCTTGCCGGCACCGTCCGACCAGAACGGCGCATTGATGCCATAGGGAACGAGGCCGCTGTAAACGCGGGTAATGTCGCCCGGATCCACGCATCCGCTGTCGGACAGCAGATCGGGCACCGGGTCCGCACCACCGCCGGTCTCGATGAGTTGCATGATGCGCCCGCCATTGTAGTCGGTGAAGTACAGCTCACCGTCGTCACCGACGCCGAACGAGGACGGGTTAGTCGTTGTGTTGATCAGTTCCTCGAGTGCGCCCGAGCCGTCGGATTCGAGCGCCCAGATGCGACCGGACGCAAAATCGGCGAAGACATAACGGCCCTGCAGCCCCGGGATACCGGTCCCCCGATAGACAAAGCCGCCGGTAATCGAGACGTTGCCGTTCGCATGGTTGTACTCGGCGACCGGCTCCTCGAACGGGCCCGAACATCCGGCCGGCTCGAAATCGTGCGCACCCTCGCGGCAGTCCCAGCCGTAATTGCGACCGTTCAGGATGATGTCGACCTCTTCCCACTGATTCTGGCCGACATCGCCGAGCCAGAGGTCTCCGGTCGGCGGATCGAAGCTCCAGCGCCAGGGATTGCGCAGGCCCCAGGCATAAATCTCGGGACAATCATTGGCGTTGACCTCGGTCGGGCCGCATTTGGGCTGGGCCGAGAACGGGTTCGAGCCTGGTATGTTGTAGTCTGCACCGGTACCGATGGCGTCGATGCGCAACATCGAACCGAGCAGGTTGCGCGTGTTCTGACCGGTCTCGTTGGGGTCCCCGCCGCCTCCGCCGTCGCCGAGACCGATGTAAAGCAGCCGGTCCGCACCGAATGCGATATCGCCGCCATTGTGATTGTCGGCGAACTGGTCAATCTCGATGATGACCTGCTCGACGGTCCCGGCGCCCGGCGACGCGATGTCGTCGAGGATGAACCTGGATATAACCGAACGCATGTTGACGCCGCCAGGGCCGTTGATTGTGTAATAGAGAAACACCTCGGGCACGCCCGGATAGTCGGGATGGAAGGCCATGCCGAGCAGGCCGCCTTCCGAATTTGTTCGGACGACGCCGGATAAATTGAGGAATGTCGGGGTCGTCGTCGCGTTATCCGGGTCGAAGACGACGAGTTGCCCCGATTTGCGCAACACGAACCAGCGCGGATCGGCGACAGGTTCGACGAGAACCTTGGTCGGCGCGCCGATATTGGGCAGAGTCGGAAACGCGTCGACCACATCGATCGTGCCGACCGACGCGCGGTCGGGAGCAACGCAGGTGAGGTTACTCGGCCGCGCATCCAGACCGACCGTGTCCGGTGGTGGTGGTGGCGGTGGATTGTTATTGCCGTTTCCAGACCCACCGCCGCCACAGCTGCTGATCAGCAGCGCGGCAGTTACCACCGCTAGCGTTTTCGTATCTTGCATCGTTGACGCCCTAACGAAGCGATCGAGACATGACTATACCGACAATGATTGTCGGTTCGATGTTCATTTGACATGAAATGCGTCGCATTTCAGCGACGATGCGCAATCATCGAGGGCCTGAGTTCGGCGATTGACGAACAGCCCATGAGGCGCATGTCGCGTTCGATCTCATCGCGCAAGAGCCCCATCGCCCGGTTGACACCGGCCGTGCCGGCTCCGGCCAGCGCATACAGGTACATACGCCCACCCGAGCAGGCTGTCGCACCCATGGCCATCGCCTTCAACACGTGCGTGCCGCGGCGGATGCCGCCGTCGACGATGACCTCGATGTCGCCGCCCACCGCATCGAGTATCGCGGCCAGCTGGTCAAATGGGGAACGCGATCCGTCCAGTTGCCGACCGCCGTGATTGGAAATCATGATTGCGCTGGCGCCGACGTCGACGCAACGGCGGGCATCGGCAACCGACATGACACCCTTGATCGCAAACGGGCCGCCCCATTCTTCGATCATGGCCGCCGCATCGTCCCAGTCGATTGTTCGTTTCAGCTGGGTGTCCAGGTAATCGACCACCGAATACGACTTTTTCGAGCCGGCCTCGATAACCGACGAGATGTTCGGCAGGTCGAATTTCTCGCGCAGCAGGTAATTGAACGTCCAGCGCGGATGCATCGCAAAGCTCAGCAGGCTCGCCGGTGTCAATTTGGGCGGCGTCGTCATGCCCGTGTGATAGTCGCGCTCGCGATTGCCGGCAACGATCGTATCCACGGTCAGCGCCATCGCGCCAAAATTCGCTGCCTTGCAGCGCGCAATCAGGTCGGACGTCAGTGCAGCATCCGTGTGCACGTAGATCTGGAACAACTTGGCAGCATCGTTACGCGCGCTGAGCTCCTCGATGCTGCGCGTCCCGATCGTCGACACGCCGAACATGGTTCCGTACTTTTCAGCAGCGTCCGCGAGCGCGAACTCGCCATCGTGGTGGAACAGCCGTTGCATCGCCGTTGGCGAGAAGAATAGCGGCATGTCGAGCTTCTGGCCCAGGACTGTCACTGACATGTCGATTTCATCGACACCGGCAAGAACATTGGGCACCAGGTCCACCGTTTCGAATGCGGCGGTATTACGGGCAAGGGTGACTTCGTCGTCGGAACCACCATCGATGTAATGAAAGATCGGTGCAGGCAGGCGCTGTTTCGCAAGTTTGCGAAAATCGCTCGTTCGGTAGCAGTTCTTCAGGCGCAAGTGGTTTCGTCCATTACCTCTAGACGGCCATTGTACTAAAACGTCTGATGAGCTCAGTCGCCCACCCGTGCTTCCAGCGCCTCGATTCGCCGCTGCTGCTCCTGGATGACGCGCGTCAAAACCGCAACGATGTCCATCGTGCTCAGGCCCTGCCGGCCGCTCATCGCTACGAGCTCCGGGACGTCTTCTGCGATGAAGCCGTTGTAGGTTTCACCATTTTCCGACTTGTAATTGAAGCGGACAGGCTCGAGTTCCGCGAGCGCCGCCAGCGCCTCGTCAAGCATCAGCTCGCTGATGTTCTCCTTGTCACGGCGTGTCGAGTTGTTTGTCCAGACACCGCCTGCCGTGACATGGGCGCCGCTCGCCATCTCGAGGGGATAGGACGGCCTTGATTCGCCAATACCCACATTGCCATCGCGATCGATCGTAACCCGGTCTATCGAGCCGGCGCCGATCGTCAGCGTGCTCGCAGCATTGTGCATGATGTAGCCGGTCTCGCCCGAGGCTTGAGTGATCATCAATCCCGCCACGTTGCTGGCCTGTTCGTTGATCTGGATGTTGCCGTTAACCTCGAGCCGCTGCGATGGCTTGGTCGTGCCGATACCGATCTGGTTACCGTTATCGTAGATCTGTGACGATTCACCCACCGTCGCCTCCTTGAAACGAACGAGGTAACCTGGATCGCCGTCGATGGCACCCTCACCGGCCGGTCCCGGCGGTCCTGGCGGTCCGGGTGGTCCCGGTGGTCCCGGTGGTCCTGCTTCGCCGATCACTGTAACCGCCTCAACCGGCTCGACGACGGCCTCTTCGGCGACCTCTTCGGCGACCTCTTCAACGACCGCTTCTGCCACTTCTTCGACGGCTTCTTCCACGGCGTCTTCGACTGTCTCCTCCACCATTTCTTCGACAGATTCCTCAACCGTTTCCTCGACGACCTGTTCGACGGCCTGTTCGGCCACTTCCTCGTCAGCCGTTTCCCCGACGACCTCCCCGGACGGTTCGTCGCGAATGACCATCGACCAATCGGCACTGACGAACCCGGTCGTGCCCTCTCCGTCGAGCTCGACCTCATGCCAGCCCGGCACCGAGGCAACGTGCTTGAGCGGTATGCCCCTTTGCAGGCGTCCGACAATCTCGGTGCCCGCCTCCGGCGCCTGTCGGACATTGACGAAGCTTTCGACCTCGTCGACCGGCACGACGACATCGGCAGCACAAACGAACGGTAACGCCAGAACCAGCAACCCAAGCGTGGTTTTCATGACTCTCTCCCGCGATGTTCTTGTGCGTACAATAGACCTTTACGCTGGCGCTAACCAGTGTCGCAATGAGGCAACAATCCATGTCCGACCCGTGCATTATCACCGTGGCAATAACAGGTTCCGTTGCAAGGAAGAGCCACAATCCCGCGGTTCCCGAGTCAGTATCCGAACAGATCGAGTCGACACATGAAGCCTTCGAGGCAGGGGCATCGCTCGTGCACGTTCATTCGCGCCATGACGACGGTTCGCCGGGCACGATCCCCGAGAAGTTCGCCGAGTTCCAGGAAGGCGTCCGCAAACACTGCCCGGGAATCATCGTGCAGTTCTCGACCGGTGGCCGCTCCGGTGTGGGCTCCGAGCGCGGATCGATGTTGCACCTGCGTCCCGACATGGCCTCCCTGGCGACCGGTTCGTGCAACTTCCCCGTTTCGGTGTACGAGAACTCGAACGAACTCATTGAGGAACTCGCAAGCACGATGCTCGAGTATGACATCAAGCCCGAGATAGAGGTCTTCGATCTCGCAATGCTGTACCGGGCTGCCGACCTCGTCGCGCAAGGTCTTTTAAAGCAACCGTTACACGTGCAATTCGTGCTGGGTGTCAGGAACGCGCTGCCTGCACACCGCGATATCCTCGAGTTCGAACTCGAAAAACTGAAAGACCTGCTGCCCGACGCGACATGGGTTGCGGCCGGCATCGGCAAGGCGCAGATCGAGGTCAATCGCTGGTGCCTCGAACTCGGCGGACACTTGCGCACGGGACTCGAAGACAATATTCGACTCGACGCGAACACGCTCGCACCATCGAACGCGGCCCTCGTTGCGAAGGCCGCCGAACTCTGCGCCGAGTACGACCGTCACCCGGCCACAACGAAAGAAGCCCGAGCTATCCTCGGGCTTCAGATGCACTAATTACGAAAGCGGTTGGCGCTTACGCCGCAACCAGTTTTGCGTTCGGGTCCTTCTTGCCCTTGGCCTGTTCCGCAGGGATTTCCCAGTCATCGGGCATCATGCTGAAGTCGAAGAACGGCTGCTCGTCACCTTCGTCGATCGCATCCTGGACCTGCTTGTAGAACTCGCCGCCGGCTTTATCCGAGAACGTGATCTCGACTTCCTTGGCCTCATCCTCTGTCTCCGGACGTTCGCAGTACTCCGGGAAGGTCGCCTCGCCGGCATGACCCGACGCATAGCCCTTGGCGAACATCTGCTTGAGGATGCCGAAGCCGTCGTCCTGCACGAGCACGTCGCCGCGCGGGTGACCGCCGAGCTTCTTCATGTGCTTGATGAAGGCGTCGAGATTATGGGTGTCATAGGCGACATGCTGGCAGGAATGATCGCCGTGCTTTTCGACGAAGCTTGTGACCTGCGACTTTTCGGCGCGGTCGATGCCTTCGATCAGCGCGATGCCGAAATCACCGTAATCGATACACCAGATTTTCATGCTGCTGTTCGGGTCTCCCGGGCGCGCGTCGTCGATGCGCTTGATCAACGTTCCGCCCTCGACCTCGATGTGGAACCAGGCCCATTTTTCGATGCTGCCTTTCTCGACCGCGTATGCGACGTGGTCGACTTTCTTCAGGTACGCCATAGTTCTCTCCATTGAATGCAGGTGTATTCCGATCTGCGATCAGTCTACGCAGAAGACCACGCAGGGTGCACGCAATTTTTAGCGCATTTAGTCAAAAAAATGCAGTTTTTTTGACTTTTTTTATAATTCCTTGCAGTATTCCTGCTCTATGGATCGATTTGACGCATTGATTCTGCGAGCCCTTCAGGAAGATGGACGCATGCGCTGGTCGCACCTCGCGAGGCGCATCAATCTCTCCGCGAGCGCCTGCCAGCGCCGCGTCGAGGCGCTCGAGGAAGAGGGCGTGATCGAGAACTTCACGGTCAATCTCGACGAAAAGGCGCTCGGCCACCGCGTCAAAGCCTTTGTCGAGGTGAGTGTCGACCGTCAAAGTACCGATCTGGCCCAGGAGTTTCGGCGCAAGGTCGTCGAGCACCCCCAGGTACAGGCCTGTCACATGGTATCCGGCACGATCGATTTCATGCTCGAAGTTGTCGCACCGGACCTCGAGTCATTCGGTCGGTTCATCGACGGCGAGTTGCTGAGCATGCCGGCCGTGAAGGACGCGTCATCGTCTATCGTACTCAACGTCGTCAAGCCGCGTCGCACGATGATCGGCAAGTACTAGTCGGGCATCGGTGGGTAGAGCGCGCGAAACGCCGCATCGTCATTGATTTCATCGATTACCTCGACAGCTCGCTGGCGCACCTCTTCATCCGGATCCTCCAGGGCTTCCCGGATGACCGTCACCGAGTAGTCGTCACCAATATCGCCGAGGGAATTGACAGCCGCCCGGCGAACAAGCGGATCGGGATCGTGAATCGCAAGCCTGAGGTATTCCACGGCCGAAGCGCCGCCCGTCATCGCGAGCGACAATGTTGCATCGGCACGCACCCGCGGATCGCGGTCGGCGTAGAGACTCCCGATCGCCGCTGTCGCAGCGTCACCCTGAATCGACGCCAGCGCCTCTAGCGCCACGCGGCGGATCCGTGAATCGCCATCACCGAGCGCAAGGCTCAGGGCTTTAGTCGCGTCCTCGGTGCCAATATGCCGGAGTTCACGGATAGCGGTTTTCTTCGACGCGAATCCGCCCTGCAGGAGCACGGCCTCGAAGTAGGCGATCTCGGCCGGGACCCGCAACTCGGCAACGGCCGGGGGAGGTGCCGTCACCGGTTGCAGATCCACAACCTCGATCGTCTCGACCAGAGCCGCGACAGGGACGTCAGGTGGCTCCGGCGCATCGCCGAGACGCAGCCAGGCGAGGCTGCCGGTCAACAGCAGCCCCGCCACGAAAAGGCTGCAGCGCCTGATCTTAATCGTCCTCTTCGATCTCGAATCCGCAGCCGTCGAAATCATCGAATTCGTCCGGGTCATCTTCATTCAGACAAATGTCGCCCTCTTCCGTGAACGTGGCGTTGTCATCGAAACCGATCGCGCCGACTTCGACCTTGGCTGGCGTGTTATCCGGCAGCGTTTCGAGATAGTCGTCGGGCACTTCGACCTCGAGTTCTTCGGCGTCGCCCGGGATGCGGACGACGTAGTTCATGCCATTGAGCGGATCACCGTCTTCAACGTCAGGTTCGAGCACGACCTCCCAGGCGGCTACCGGCACGTTGGCCGGATTCATCGGCAGAACGCCCTCAGCAATCAGCTCGGCAATATCATCCTCATCGGCGCATTCACCGAGATCGCTGCCTGCCAGCCAGGTGATCTCGCCTTCGGTATCGTCACCGTCTTCCTCCTCTTCCCACTCGACATCGGCCGGAGCGGCGGGAAGATTGAACGACAATTCGGATTGACCGTACGAGGTTTCCCAACCTTCGCCGATTGCAAAGAAGTGATAAGTGCCGTCCATCCAGCGGTCGATGAATTCTTCAAGTGTTACGACCGGCTCACCGTATTCGTCATCTTCCGGCTCCGGATGCCAGCACAGCGGCTCGGCGCTCTCGTTGAATGTTTCGGTCACGAACTGGTGCGCCAGCTCCCGGCGAGCGCCGTACGAGTAAATCTTCCGATGCTTCGGGTTGAACAGTGCGCCGTAGCGCAGATTGTCACCGTCCATCAGGAAATGAAAACCAATGTCGCCATCCGACGAATTGATCTCAACCAGCACCTTGCATTCGCCGAAGTCGCCGCAGGGCTCTGTCGCGCCGGCAGTACCGCAGAGCAGTGCCGCCACGGCGGAGGCCAGGACTGTCTTTGTCTTAACGCCGTTCATGGTCGTCTCCCGTTATTGCCCCCTGTGTCCGAATAGACGGCCGAGGGTCGGGAAACCGGTCGCGGGCAAGCGCATCGCGTACACTTGGGGCGCCACTTTCAGGAAACCTAACGTGATCAAGCTTTACACATGGGGCACGCCGAACGGACGCAAGATTTCGATTGCGCTCGAGGAACTCGACCTTCCCTACGACGTCGTGCCGGTCGACATCGGCAAAGGTGAACAGTTCGACAAGGAGTTTCTCAGGATCAGTCCCAACAACAAGATCCCGGCGATTTTGGACGGTGATTTCGCGCTGTTCGAGTCGGGCGCCATCCTCCTGTACCTGGCCGAGAAAACCGGCCGGCTTTTGCCAAATCACGGAACCCCGGAGTATTGGCGTGTCATGCAGTGGCTGATGTGGCAGATGGGGAATTTTGGGCCGCTACTTGGCCAGGCGCATCATTTCCTCAAGTACAACCCAGGCAAGTCGGAATATGCCGAGGCTCGCTATCACGGCGAGGCATTGCGCATGTACCGCGTGCTCGATGCGCGACTCGAGAACCGCGAATTCGTCTGCGACAGCTTTTCCATTGCGGACATCGCGATCTGGTGCTGGGCGTCCCGGTACGAGTACCAGCGAATCGAACTCGACGATTTCCCGGCTGTTTGCCGATGGTACCGCCAGCTTGCCGGGCGGCCTGGCTTTCAGCGCGGCTTTGCGGTTCCCAATGGAGAATCCATTCCGATTCCCTAGTTGCCAATTTGGGCTTCGATCATCTCGAGCACGAAGTTTCGATTCTGCGATGTTTTCAGTCGCGCAAACATCGGCCCGGCTACCAGTACCCCGTCAGCGAAATATAGGGTCCATTGAAGCGCGTCCGAATTCCGCCCCGCCAGTCTTCATCATCGATCTTGAAATCGATTTCGAAGAAGTTGTAGGCGAGGCCGATCCCGAAATGGTCGCCCACTGAATAGCCCAGCGAAGCCGCCGCATTGACGATGCGACCGTCATACTTGTCGAAGCTTGCCGACAGCCAGTCGAGACGAACCATCACAGCAAGCTTTGCGGAAAATGCGTGCATGTACCAGGCGCCGAAATTCGGCAGTGGCTGGCTGATACTTGCCCGCTCCTCGACGAAACCAACATCCTGGCCACTCAATGTCGCATTACCCTCCAGGTATGCCGAAATGTCGAGGATATGGCTGCCGATGCCAAGTCCGAACTCGCCCGTCTCGGTCGAACGGAAGTGACGGCCGAAAAACAAGCGGGTGACCTGCATGTCGGTCCCGGCGCCAACGGAAGAGCCGGAGTTGAAGATATACTCGCCCCATTCGACGTCTTCTTCGAGTGTGGCAGTCGCTTTGTCTTCAACGCGGAAATACTGACCTCGCAATTGCCACTTCTTGCCGAAACGCCAGCCGATCTCTGCGGAAAACGTTTCGTCCGAAGTTTTAGTCCCGAAGGTTTGCGAGAAATCGTAATAAGGGATTATTGCACCCTCTGGCACCGATAACGTGGCATCGAGGCTGAGCTTCACGTCCTGGTCGGGCAGGAACAGCCCGACCGATGCATAGTACTTGCTGGAAAGATAGGGATGAATCGGCAAAGGATCATCACCCAGTACGGAAACCGGCAAGAGCAGCGCGAGGATTCCAATAAAGCGGCTCATTCTGTGTCTTGTTCAAGCCCGGGCATCGGGCGATAAGTGAACTTGGCGCCCGACACCGTGAATTCGCCCATCAGGCCGAGTCGCGTTACGGTAAAGATCGCCACGCCGTCATTGAACGCCGGAGTACCGGCGACTCCCTTGGTGAACGCGGCCAGACCCGCCTGCCCGAGGAACTGCATTTTGCTTTCCTTGAAGTAGTCGAGCGCTGTCTTGTCCTTGAACAGGATGACCATGCTGAAGTTACGGACACCGGCCTGGATGCCCGACGTGAACTGCCAGAAGCGGGTCGTGCCGATGATGGTGTCGCCCTCGATGACGAAGCCCTTCCCAACGGCACCGCCGAAACCGAATCCGAGGCGGGTGACGGACGGGTATACGGCCATGCCGTAAGCGTCCTCGAAGAACGGCTGTGAGCGCGGTATGCGTTCCTTGATCTGTTCGATCGCGTTGGCCGAGGCAACCTGCTTCTTGTTCGCCGGATCTGCCTGCCATTCGCCACTGGCCGATCCCATGCAGGCCAGGAGCACAAAGATGATTGTGATGACTCTCATCGTACGCACTCCAGGTGGGCCGTGATCCAGTCACTGCCACCCGACACATCGCCCAGCAGGTCGGACGTTCCGAAAATACCGGAACGATGCACGATCGACAGGCCCACGTAGCAGTCCTGCGCCCACTTGGCCTTGGTCATGCGCCGCATTGGGAAGTCGAGCATCATCTCCAGGTAATTGATGAAGTGCGCGGTGTTCTCGCCGCGATTGGCTTGCTTGCGCTGCTCTTCGATCGGGACCGTGTCGGCATAGGACATACCGAAGCCGAAGCCCCAGCGGAACCATTCCTCGCCGGTCCAGCCCGAGTAGCCTTTGCCCATCGCCATGATGTAAGCGTTGTAGCTGTTGAAGTTGCCGTTGCCCTCGTCTTCCTCAAAATGCCGGAACAGCGCGAAGCGGCCGAGAAAGTCGACGCGCGGACCGTCGTGAAGCAGCTTGCTGAACGTCAGGCCGCCGATACGCGTGTCCGCCAGCTCACTCTTCGAGAAGTCACCCTGGTCGATCTCGCTGACGATATTGCCCGACGCCTGGTAACCGTAGTTGACACGCCAGGCCCATTCGCCCTTGCGAAGCGGATCGTTGATATCCGAAGGCTTGCGCGCGTTGCCGAACGTATACGTGCCGCCGACAAAGAACTGCGACATGTTCGACTCTTCCACGAGCGGGCTGTCCCAGACATCGGAGTCGGCGCCAGAGAAGGCGACGTTGGCAAAGAAGACGATGCGATCCGAGAAATGCCAGGCCGTGTTGAGACCGAACGTATTCCACTGCGATGAACCCGCCGAAAACGCCGGCCGGTCGATCGTGGCCTCCGCCTCGCTGACGCCGAAGTAGTAATCGGTCAGCTTCTTGTCCTGGTAAGTCCAGGTGATGAACGGCGAAATCGACCAGCGGCCGGTTTCGAAGCGATAGCGGTAGGTGACCTGCGCCTGTTGGCCATTGTGGCGATCCAGCGTGTCAGTCAGCCAATTGGCCGCCAGCTCGCCCCAGGCCTTGGTAATGCGGAACTCGACGCCGGCATCGAGCGTCTGGCGGCGTTTCTCGAGACCCTCGTAAAACTCGTTGCGATCGGGATCGAGTTGCTGGAAGCGATAGCGCGCCATGATATTGAGTTGGTAGTCGTCGTTGTTCACGATGTGAATGCCGCCCGAGGCGCCGCGGGCGAAGAAGTACTTGCCTTCGTACAGGTACAACGGGACGAGGTCGAGGTTACGATGGTCGTCGTTGTCGGCTGCGAGGTACGGATCCTGGCCGAAGCGCAGGCCGCCGCCGAGGCCGGCGCTGCCAGCCGGCTGGTGCCAGAACGGAATCTCGGCAACTTCCTGCGCCTGCGTCAGCGAGACTGCCAGAAGCAGACAAAAAACGGCCCCGAGCGGGGCCGTTCGCTTTAACGCAGATCTCGCCACGGATTACTCACCGCTCAGCTGCACCGAATTGTCCGAGACCTCGTACGGGTTCAGGTCGACATCCCCCGCAGGCCCGGCCGTGCCGGGCAGGATCTCGAAACCCATCTCGAAGGTCACGAGCGTCCGCGCGATCTCGCCGAGGATGTCAACGTTGCCCTCAGCCTGCGCGGTACCGTCCTCGATCGATGCCGCGAAGCTCTTGACACCCATCATGATGTTCTCGAGGTCCGATCGATTGATCGTGATCGACAGGTCGGGATCGTCGTGCAGGAAGCCTTCGACATTGGTAAACGTCGCGTTCGACAACTCGACCGCGAATTTCTCGCCGTTGTCGGGCGTGATCAGGTTGATCGTGTAGTCGTCGAACGGCATCGAGTCGCGCGCTTCCTGCAGCACCTTGAGCGTGTGCTCGGACGGCGGCTTGCCTTTCGGATGGAAATGCACGTTCGGATCGACTTTCTCGATCTCGCCGCCGGCACCGCCTGCGGCATAAACAGTCATCGTTATAAGGCTTGCCGCACCGGCAACAAACCCTTTCGCAATCTTGCTACTTGTCATCTTTCTCTGTTTGAGTCGAATCAGAAGCGGAACATGAAGCCCAGCGCGGGCCCCGAAAAATCAAACTTGTTCGTCGCGGGCTCGCCCTCGATGCGCTCGTCGATGTCGAACGTCAGGTGCCGGTAGGCCAGCGACATACCGAATGCACCGCGTGTACGCCAACCGACGCTTGCCATCAGGTTGAGCGCACCATCCGATCCACCGATTCCGTAATCGCCACGAATCGAGAAATCCCAGGTCTCGGTGAAGCGGTGCAGGTAGCGAGCACCGGCATAGAAGTCGGTGAAACTGCTGCTTGAATCAAAGCGCTGTGGCTGGGTGTTGGCGGGCGTCACGATCAGGTTCGAATCGACGTCCGTGGTCCGAAAACCGGCAATTACGTCTATGCCGCTGTCGGTTCTCGACGGCCGCCAGAATGCGCCGGCCTCGAAAACCGTCATATCGACGTTTGCACGTATATCGATATCGACCGGAAGTATTCCCCCGGTCGAAATGCGCCGGCTATCGGACAAGGACAGGCCGACATAGTCGAACGTGAAGCCGATCTGGTTGCGCGCGTACTCGACGCGGATGAGGCCCGCACCGTCGATCTTGTCGACGATGTCGCTGAACGCAATCGTGCCGCTGCCACGCGCCGAGATGTCCCAACCGACATCCGACATCCAGATATAAGGCGCCACGAGCCATTCGCCCTGTTGTGCGGAGGACAGCCCGGGCACGAGCATGATCGATAACAGGACCGCGAGTGCTGAGTTGCGGAGTTTCATTAATGTCACCTCTTACATGGGCAGGACGAGTGGCGTCCTGATTGAAGTCTCGACGATCGTGCCACGCGGGATATTGATGCTTGCACCGCTGGTCAGAATCGACACACCTGCACCGACGCGTGCGCCTGTGCGCGCGCCCGAGCTGCCATCAATAAGGCCGCCGATGGCTGCCGCTCTCGCCGTGCGCCCGACCGTGCGGGCACCCTCTCCGCTCGTCCGGGCATTGAGACCTTGTGTCGCGATCGGGTACAGGACGTCGTCAACCATGACGTCGGTGAACTCGACGGACAATGAGGAGGAGCCGACCGCCCTGCCCGACTGCTGTGCCGCCGTGATCTGGCCGTGCAGCGTCGTGCCACGCGGCAATACGGTCACGCCGTCGACGACGACTGCGCTATCGAGCTGCGCCCGGAAGCGATGCCCGGCACTGTGACGGTTCGAATCCAGCGTATCGTTCATGATGACGACCAGGCGCGTGCCTTGCGGCACGGTTATGGTCGGCGCAGGTCCCGTCGATGCTTCGGCCTCGCGCGTCGCAACGCCGCTCGAAAACCACATGCCGACGACCTCACTCTCGGGAAAGGCTTCAATTCCCTCGCCCGTGTCGAACATGATGATGCCGTTGCTGCTGCCGATGAAATCGCCCTCGAGCAGGCGGCCATCGGCGAGTTCGAGCGTGTCGGCAAACAATGAGGTGGTCGCCAGCATGGCAACCGCAAGAACACCCATCTTCTTCATGACTGGACCTTTGAGCTAATTGTTAATCAGGGAAATTGTGCAAATATGTCGCGCACGGCCAGGTCGACAGCCGCCGCCCGGTTCTGTCGCACCTGGTCGGTGACACGGCCCGTTGCGGCGCCCTCCCAGACGAGCTGCTGGCGTTGCGCATCGATGATGTCGATCCCGACGGTGCCCTCAGTGCGCTGGACCACCTCGGTCGTGGACACCGACATGCTGTACCCGCCCCAGGTGCCATAGCGTCCGGCCCCGTGATGGATCGATGCGCCCGAACTCGGACGAGTCTGCAGCGTCTCGCGCGTCGACACGACGAAGTTCACGAGCAGGTCGCCACCGCGATCGACATGTCGCAGGCCGGCGTTTTCGAGCTCACGCTGCGCCGAGTTGATGAGCTCGCTGCTCAGGAGCGTTCGCACGTTGCCGTTGTCGGTCGATAAGGGCTGCAGGAAGCTGAAGGTCTGGTAACCCGCCAGGCTGAATCCGGGCGCCGAATTGGTGACGATTCGCGGTCCGCTCGAGCAGGCTGTGAGCAGCGCGACAAATGACACCAGCGCGGCCACCCGCACGGCCGCTTTATTGATCAAGTGATTCATTATCCCCTCTCCTGATATCCGGAGTTCTTCTTACTTGTGCGCGGAATCATACCGATTTACGTGCGCCGTGTGGGATCAGTGCTAATGCTTATTTGTAACATCAGCGGCCGAACTGCCAGGTCAGGCGCAGGAAAGCGTCGAACCGCTCGCGTTTCTGGTTGGCCGTGGTCAATTGCTCGATGTCCTCGCGCCAGCGAATTCGAAGATCGATTGCCGGCCGGTCCTGCGGCCGCCACTGGTAACGCAGCTCGATGGCTTGTTCGTTCTGCACGTAATTGGGCGACAGCAGCCAGCCGGCGCCGGTGCGGCTGTAGTTGAGCCCGATATTTTGATCCGGACGGAATTGCATGATGCTGGCCGTGACATTCCAGGCCAGCCCGTCGACCTCGGATGCGAGGTTGGCGCCTTCCGGGGTCGGCACGTTCGGAGCGTAACCCACCTCGAAACCGCCACGGAAGAACGGTCCGCTGGTCTGTAACGGCCAGCGAAACGCCATGCGCCCGACATAGCCGATATAGCTTTCCCGGCGACCGTCGACCTCGCCGTCGACCATCAGTGCGTTCGGCAGGTAGGTTATCGACACCGACCGCTGCACGATCGGGCCCAGTGGTACGAGCTTTTCGGAACCCACGTAATACGAGGTGCGCGCGCTGCTCGGCGTAAAATCGAGCTGGCCGCGGCGAACGCTGCCCGACCCTCCCGCCGTATTGTGATCGATGATGACGTGACCGTCCCAGCCCCAGCGCTGGCGCAGCGCGAAGTGCGCGCCGTCGGTCCAGGTAATGTTCGTGTTGTTGCTGTTGTTGCGGTCCAGCGATCGGGAAAAAACACCGCCGCGCAGCACCATTCGGGTCTGCTGCCGGCCGAGCGTCAAATCGAATCGGTTGGTTCGGAAAAAGTGCACGTACATCTCGTCAAACGTGAACTGGCCGTGCTCGAGCCCGTTCTGTTGCGGTATCGCTCGAGCAGTAACCCACTCCAGGTCGCAGTCGTCGGACGAGCAGCGACCCGCGACGCGCGCGCCCACGCCGATCAGGTCCGACAGCCGGGCGGAACCTTTGAGCCGCAGCCTAGCCTGTGCCGTCGTATCGGTCGAATCCTCGCCGGCGCGATTGGTCCGGTCCACGTGATTCAGGAGCGGCCGGAAGTCGCCCGTGACTATGAAGCCACTCCTGAGTTCGGCGGTATCGACCGTGCTTTCGGTGTCGATATCCGCAGTATCGTCGCGCTCGACGCTTTCCAGCTCGAGACACCGCGGATCGGCCCCCGTGGTTTCCGGCTCGGACACATGATCCGGGCAGGCGAATTCTTTTTCCAACTCAGTGGTTTCGGGTGCGCGCGGAGTCGAAGATGCCGCTTCATCCTGCCCAAGCGCCGCCGCATTCGCGGATAACAGCAGTGCAAGGAGCAAGAGCCTCCTGGAGCAGCGATGCGCCGGGGTATTCATATGCGTTACATTCTCACAGATGACCATTACCCGGAAGCGAGTGATAGCAGCGCTCCTGATCCTTCTCGTCATCCTGGCGGGCTGGTTCTACTGGTTCTATTTCATGTCGACCGATGCGGCGATTCGTCATGCGGAGGCATTCCTTTTCCGGCGCATGACGGTCTCGCAGACAGACGTGGACGGCGAATACCGGCACTTCTTCGTCACGAATCGCGTCATCGCGGGCATTGAAACACCGGTCGAAGAACGGGCGACGTCAGACCGTAGTGAGACGCTGACGGTCGGCACTTTCGACGCCAGCATCAGGCCGTCGCTGGGGCTGGGCATGATTATCAACGCGACGGACTGGTTTCAAAACGAGGAGATCCGGCTGTCGGCGGCACAGGCGCTCACGGAGCAGCAGTTCATCGACGAGTTGCGCGCCGTCGTCAACGAGTCGCCCAACCGCTCGCTGCTTGTTGTGATTCACGGCTTCCGCGAGCGCTTTGCGTCAGCGCTGCGCAAGACTGCGTTTATCGCGTCGGTACTCGACATCGATACGCCGGTGCTCGTCTTTGACTGGCCCGGCGACCAGGGATCGTCGCTGCGTGGCTACCGGGCGGCGCGAAGTGTCGCGCAGCAATCCGGTGCCGAATTCGCAGCAGCTCTCAAGCTGATCGTCGCAACCATACAGCCGGACAATCTGTCGATCGTTGCGAACAGTATGGGAGCCGAGGTGGTGGCGCAGGCCTTCAGCCAGCTGTACGAGGACCCGACGTGGGCCGACGAGGGTCGCGAACTCAATCATGTCATTTTGACGGCGCCCGACGTGGATCACGCGGAATTCAACGAGCGCTTCCGGCACGAGATCCGGGCGTTTGCCAGTGACCTGATCGTATACGTCTCGTCAAATGACCGGGCACTGCTCGTCAGCCGGCTGATCAACCGCGAAAAGCGCGCTGGCGAAAGCACATTGAGCCCGGACATGCTCGACGAAGCGATTATGATTTCAGACATCATGGAGCCTGATGACGAGCTGATTACTCTCGTCGACGTAACGCCCGTGAATCGCACGCGGAATTTCCACAATTTCAGTCTCGAGACACCCGAGTACTACGACGACCTGTTTCTGCGACTAACGTCCGAGGACCGGGCGCCGCAAAGCCGCTTGCTGTATCGCATCAGGACGCCCGAGGATACGGAATACTGGGTGCTGACCGGCGGGCGATGACATGGGCATGAAACTCGAGCGATTCCTGAGATGGCGCTGGCTGGCAGTTGCAGTCGTTGTTGTCGTGGCAGGTGTCGCCGCGTTCGGCGGCCAGCCGCTCGAACTGTGGCACATGGCGCGGCTGCAGACCGAGTTCACGGCCAGAGACGCTGACGAAATCGCGACCCTCGATGATTACCTGGCGCTCGAGGAGCGCGTGTTTGCGGAACTGGACGACGAGGTTTATCGCAAGGTGCCGACGGGCGATGCGTTCGTGCTCAATCGCTACTCGAGCGGCAGCGCAGCCGACCCGCGGACGCGCGATCCGGACTTCAACCGGACTTTCTTGCTCGATGCCGACAACCCGCGTGGCGGCATCCTGTTGTTGCATGGGCTGACCGACTCTCCTTACAGCCTGCGGACGCTCGGCGCGCGACTCAATGCGATGGGATTCCGGGTTCTCGGTTTGCGGCTTCCCGGCCACGGCACGGTTCCCGCGGCCCTCAGGTTCTCCCGTTGGCAGGACTGGGCCGCCGCAGCAGAACTTGCGTATGACCACCTGGCAACGGGCCTCGGGGACAAACCGATTCACATTGCCGGTTACTCGACAGGCGCTGCCCTGGCGCTGGACCTGGCAATCGGGGCCCTCGATGAGGAAGGCAAGGCGCCGGCAAGCCTGATACTCGTTTCCCCGGCCATTGGCGTCTCACGGGCGGCGGCGCTGGCCGGACCCACTGCGGCGCTCGGCCGCATACCCGGGTTCGGCCGCCTCGTGTGGGCCGACGTCATACCCGAGTTCGATCCTTACAAGTACAACTCGTTTCCGGTCAATGCCGGAGCACAGGTGCACAAGCTGACGCGCTACACGGCCAGCCGGATTTCGAAGCTGGTATCGCCGGGCCGGGGCGACGAGATGCCGCCGATTATCGTGTTCAAGTCGGCAGTGGACGCGACGGTATCGACGGATGCGCTCGTCGATCGGCTGCTCGGACGACTGCCGGATAACGGTAACGAACTCGTGCTCTTCGACATCAACCGCTCCGCCATTGCATCGCCAATCCTTGTGGCGGACCCGGGCCCGTTCACGAATCGCCTGATCGGCGACGGCTCGCTGCCTTTCGGGCTGCGCCTGATCGCAAACGCGGATCCGCTGGGAACGGCCGTGATCGAACGCTATAAACCGCCATTTTCGGCCGAGGTTACCGAGACACGTCAACTGGGCCTGTCCTGGCCTCGCGGCATCATCTCGCTATCACACGTGGCGTTGCCGTTTCCGCCCGATGATCCTCTGTACGGCCAGTACCGGCCGGACGATCCGGGCGAACTCTACCTGGGCCAGATCGACATTCGCGGGGAGCGCGGCCTGCTCAAACTCTCGAGCGACTGGCTGCTCCGCCTGCGATACAACCCGTTCTATCCGATTCTCGAGGAACGCATCATCGATTGGGTAACTGTCGACAAGAAGTAGGTACAGACACGAATTGTTACGAGTTCTGCGTTGGTCTCGAAATCCCGATGGGCTAAGATTGTCGTGTAACAACAAGAAATTCCTGACCAAAGGGGCAAAAAAGTGAATATGCGAGTCTTTTCCGCAATCGCGATTGTCGCGGTTGCTGCAGGGTGTTCTTCTACCCCGCAATTCCAGACGGGTGAAGATGCCGAGGTCACGCACGACGGCCTGACCCGAATCGATCGAACAATCATGGACGCGGTCTGGGCACGGACGGACCTCGACCTGACCGGCATCAGCAAGGTTCGGTTCCACAATCTTGGCGTCGAATACCGCAACGTCGACGGTCCTTACAGCGGCCGGGCAGGAACCACGTCGTCCCGTTCGCGCAGCAGCAGCAACGAATTCCAGCTCGACGAGGCCACAAGAGCCCTGTTCGAGGAAGAGATCGCTGGTGCGTTCCGCGAGGAAATCATGAGGAGCACGGTCTTCGAGGTTGTCGACGAGGCCGGTCCCGATGTACTCGACGTCCATATTGGCTTGCTCGATGTCGTTTCCCGCGTACCGCCCGAGACGATCGGACGCAGCCGCATCCTTATCGACCGGGTCGGTGAGGCCACGCTGGTTCTGGAGCTTCGCGACTCGATCAGCCATACCGTGCTGGCCCGCGCGGTCGACCGCCGTGCGGCCGAGGGGGCTACGATGTTCGAGTCCTCGCCGCCGCGAAATCGTGCAGAAGTCCGCCGCCTTGGGCGCCGCTGGGGCCAGATCATCCGTGATGGCCTGGAGGCGATCATCGCGGACGGGCTCAAGTATCCGGGGTAATCCGGCACAAGCACACGAAAAGCCCGCCATTCGGCGGGCTTTTTTTGTGCGATCATTCGGCGCATGCCCCTGGTCGCACACAACCAGCTGCCGACGTTCGACGTATTGAGAAGAGACGGCCATGTCGTCCTGTCGCTCGACCGTGCGCAACACCAGGACATCCGCGAGCTTCACATCGGCCTCCTGAACATGATGCCGGATGCGGCGCTGCAGGCAACCGAGCGGCAGTTCATCCATCTTGTCGGCAGCAGCAACCCGATTGCGCAATTCTTCGTCTACCCGTTCTCGTTGCCCGGGCTGAATCGCGGCGAGGCGGCCAGGGCGCATATTGCGAAGCACTATTTCGCATTCGAGGATCTCGCTGAGAAAGGCCTCGACGCGTTGATCATCACGGGTGCGAACGTGATCGAACCACATCTCGTCGATGAGCCATTCTGGGAGCCGTTGATCGATGTCGTACGGTGGGCCGAGACGAACGTGGCATCGATCTTCTGTTCCTGCCTGGCGACGCATGCACTGGTCAAGCACTACTACGACATCGACCGTGTGCATCTTCCGCAAAAGCAATGGGGCGTCTATACGCACCGCAGCACGGCGCCGGACCACCCGATCCTGCGCGACGTCAATACCCGTTTCGAGGCCCCGCACTCGCGCTACAACGACATCCCGCGTGAACGATTCGAGGCGGCGGGATGCAGGGTGCTGGCCGAAAGCGATATCGGCGTGCACCTTGCCGTCAGCCCCGACGGTTTCCGGGTCGTTTACTTCCAGGGGCACCCCGAGTACGGCGCGATCAGCCTGCTCAAGGAGTTCAAGCGCGAGTACAACCGCTACGTCGCGGGGGAGCGGGAAAAACTACCGCGCATCCCGGACAATTTCCTGACTGCAGAAGGCGAGGAGATTGCCGAGGCGCTGATATCCAAGCTGACGCGCGATGGCAAGGCGAATGCGCCGCAGTTTCCCGAGGAAACCCTGCTGCCCTACTGCGACAACACGTGGGGCGACACCGGCAAGGCCATCGTCAACAACTGGCTCGGGCTTGTCTATCAGCTCACCAATCTCGACCGCAAGAAACAGTTTATGGAAGGCGTCGACCCCGACGACCCGTTACAATTAGGCAATTCGTAGCACCCATACCTCCCCAACAAGGAAAAAAAATGGGCTTCAGAACCAGGCAGATTCATGCCGGCGTAACGCCGGATCCGATTACGGGATCGATCCTCACGCCGATCTACCAGTCGACCACCTACGTGCAACCGTCGGTCGACGAATACCTGAGCAAGGGTTTCACTTACTCGCGTTCGGGCAACCCGACCGTCAAGGCGCTCGAGACGAAACTCGCCGATCTCGAGGGCGGTGTCGACTGCGCGTGTTTCGGCACCGGGATGAGCGCCGTACTCGCGACGATGCTCGCGTTTCTCGAGGCGGGCAAACACGCCATCGTCTCCGACGTCGCGTATGGTGGAACCTACCGTCTCAGCACCAAGATCCTGAGCCGTTTCGGCATCGACTACACGTTCGCCGACACGTCGAATCCGGACGACGTCGCCGCATCGGTGCGCGATAACACGGCCCTGGTACTGACCGAGACGCCGGCCAACCCGACGATGAAGTGCTCGGATATCGCTGCGATTTCCCAGATTGCGCAGGACGCGGGCGCCGTCCATGCGGTCGACAACACGTTCCTGACACCGTATTTCCAGCGCCCGTTCGAACTCGGCGCAGACGTGTCGATTCACAGCACGACCAAGTACATGGACGGGCACAACGCGACAGTCGGCGGCGCCGTCATCAGCAAGACCGGGGAACATGGCGAAGCCGTGCGCTTCATACAGAACAGTACGGGCACGATAATGTCGCCGCAGGTTGCCTGGCTGACCTTGCAGGGCTGCAAGACCTTATCGGTCCGGATGGACGCGCAGTCGGCCAGCGCCATGGCGATCGCCGAGTTCCTCGAGGCACACCCGAAAGTCGCACAGGTGGCCTATCCCGGTCTCGAATCGTTTGCCCAACACGAGTTGTCGAAGCGCCAGGCCAGCGGCTTCGGGGCAATGCTCTGGTTCGAGGTCAAGGGCGGCCTCGCGGCGGGCAAGAAACTCATGGACAACATCGAACTCTGGAGCCTTGCCGAGAACCTCGGCTCCGTCGAGTCGCTGATCACCCATCCGGTCACGATGACGCATGCCGATGTCGAACCCGAAGAACGCGCGCGTGTCGGCATCATCGACGGCCTCGTGCGGGCATCCGTCGGCCTCGAGGATACCGACGACCTGATCCAGGCATTGTCCGACGCGCTCGAGATGGTCTGATACCGTGTCGCGTTTCCTGAATTTCGACACGCTGAGCCTGCACGCCGGCCAGACCGTCGATCCCGAGTTCGGTGCGCGCGCCGCGCCCATCTACCAGACCACTTCGTACGTATTCCCCGACACCGATACGGCATCGTCGATATTCAATCTCGAGCGGGGCGGTCATGCCTACACGCGCATCACCAACCCGACCGTTGGTGTACTCGAACAGCGCATCGCGTCACTCGAGGGCGGTTCCGCGGCCGTCTGCATGTCGTCGGGAATGGCGGCGACGTTCTGTGCGATCACGGCAATACTCGGTCAGGGCGATCACATCGTCGCATCCACGCAGATGTATGGCGGCAACATCAGCCTGATGAAGAACACGTTGCCACGATTCGGTATCACGACGTCGTTCTTCGATCCGACCGACACAGGCGCATGCAGCGCGGCAATGCAGGAAAACACGAAACTGATCTACGGGGAACTGATCGGTAACCCGGGGCTCGACATCCTCGACCTCGAGGAAATCGCAAAAATCGGAGCCGCGCACAACGTGCCATTCATGGTCGACGCAACGTTCAACACACCATACCTGTGTCGCTGTTTCGACTATGGCGCCAATATGACCGTGCACTCGGTAACCAAATGGATGGGCGGCCATGGTGTCGCGATTGGCGGGGCCGTCGTGGACGGCGGCAACTTCGACTGGGGGGCCAGTGACAAGTACCCGACGATTACCGAACCCTATGCCCCGTTTTCGGGCATCAACCTCTGGGAAGAATTCGGGCCAAGCGCGTTCGCAACTCGCATCCGCGCGGAAGCGATGCGTGACATCGGTCCGTCGATGAGCCCGATGAATGCCTTCCTGCTATTGCAGGGTATCGAAACCTTGAGCCTGCGCATGGACAAGCACATGGCGAACACGCGCGAGTTGCTCGACTACCTGTCGGCTCACGACCAGGTGTCCTGGGTAAACCACCCCTCCCTGCCCTCGCACTCCAGCCACGATCTCGCGAAGAAGTACCTGCCGAAAGGCGCCGGGTCGATCGTCAGCTTCGGCGTCAAGGGCGGGCGGGAGGCCGGCAAGGCTTTCATCGAAGCGTGTGAACTCGCATCGCACCTTGCCAATGTCGGTGACGCGAAGACCCTGGTCATTCATCCGGCCACGACAACGCACTCGCGCATTGACGCCGAGGCGCTGAAGGCTGCCGGCATTACCGAGGATATGGTCAGGCTCTCGGTCGGCCTCGAGGATATTGCCGACATCAAGGCGGACTTCGACAACGGCTTGCGCGCCGCCAAACGTATTGCCAAGGACTGAGTCGTGTACTTCGACGTTGGCGGCAAGCGGGTATTCGCGACGACCGGGGGCAAGCCGTTCGACAACCGCAGGCCGTGTGTCATCTTTTTGCACGGTAGCGGTTTTGATCACACGACGTGGAACCTGCAGTCGCGGTTTTTTGCGTTTCGCAATTACTCGGTGCTTGCTCTCGACCTGCCCGGCCATACGAACTCCGACGGGCCGCCGCTCGAGTCCATCGAGGCCATGGCGGACTGGCTCAACGACGTCGTCGCGACGCTGGATATCGAAAACGTCTCGCTCGTCGCCCATTCGCAGGGCTGCCTCGTCGCACTCGAGTATGCGTCGCGCTACCCGGACCGGCTGCGTTCTGTGACGCTCGTGACGAGCGGCCTGGCAACGCCCGTCAACGACACGCTCCTCAATGCGGCGCAAGACGATCCCGAGGCCGCGATCGCAATGATGACAGGCTGGGGATTTGGCGCTGCAGGCCACTACCACCAGGGACCGATACCGGGTAACTCGATGGTTGTCGGCGGCAGGAAGATCATGCGCGGCAACACGCCGGAGGCGCTCGCCGCCGACCTGCATGCCTGCAACAACTATGGCAATGGCAAAAACGCGGCGCCGGGGGTTGCGGGCCCGGTGCAGGTCATCGTGGCCGGCAAGGACCGGATGGCGCCCAAGCGCGCTACCGACGAGCTGATCGCCCATCTCAATAACCCCGAAGTCGCCGTGATACCCGAGAGCGGGCACATGGTCCCGCAGGAAGCGCCCAACAAGTGCCGCATCTTGCTAAGGAATTTCATATTCCGGCACAACCCCGCCGTGTAGAGTAGACCGATGTACGAGATCAAAACCGCCGCCGTCATCGGCGCAGGGACGATGGGACTCGGCATCGCCGGGCAATTGGCCAACGCCGGCATCGACGTCGTGCTGCTGGACGTCCCCGTCGAGGGGCCCAACCGCAATGCGGTCACGGAAAGGGCTATCGAGCGCCTGCTCGACAGGAATCAGCCCGGCCTGTTGCACAAGGATTTGCTGCGCCACATCACGACCGGCAACATCGAAGACGACATGGAGAGGATCTCCACGGTGGACTGGATCGCCGAAGCCGTTGTCGAACGACTCGACGTCAAGAAGGCGCTGTACCGGCAGATCGATGCCGTTCGCAAGACCGGGTCGATCGTGTCGTCGAATACATCGACGATCCCGATTTCGCTGCTCGTCGCAGACATGCCCGAATCGTTTCGCAAAGAGTTTGCGATCACGCATTTTTTTAATCCTGTGCGCTACATGCGTCTGCTCGAACTCGTGCAGGGAGAGGACACGAGAACCGGCGTCGTCAGGTGTCTCGAAGTATTCTGCGACAAGAAGCTCGGCAAAGGCGTCGTCGTCTGTAACGACACGCCGGGTTTCCTGGGCAACCGGGTGGGCGTTTATGCGATCCAGAAAGCCCTGCACACGGCCTTCGACATGGGCCTGGCACCCGAGCAGGCGGATGCCGTATTCGGGCGGCCGCTCGGTATTCCCAAGACCGGCGTGTTCGGCCTCTATGACCTGATCGGCATCGACCTGATGTCGGACGTCGTGAAAAGTCTCGAGTCGATACTTCCGGAAAACGATGCGTTTCACGCCGTGGCCGCGCGGATACCGGTCATGGATCGGATGATCGACGCGGGCCTCGTCGGCAACAAGGGCGGCAAGGGTGGCTTCTACCGGACGGCAGGTGACGGCGTTGGTCGCGAGACGCTCGACGTCGACACATTCGAATACCGCGACTACGCCCCCTGCAAGCCCCGGGCAGCGGTCGACGCCGAACTCTCGGGAGACTTCACCGGACTTCTCGGTCTCGACGATGCGTTTGGCGCTTACGCGTGGGAAGTGCTGTCGCACACGCTGTGTTACGCAGCGTCGCTCGTACCGCAGGTCAACGAGTCGCTCGTCGCGATCGATGACGCGATGAAGCTCGGCTACAACTGGATCCGCGGGCCTTTCGAAATGATTGACATCATCGGCGTCGACCGCTTCATTGCCCGCCTGGAGAGCGAAGGACGAGACGTGCCGGCGTTCCTCAGGACGGCGGCCGGCGAGTCGTTCTACCGCGCCAAGAAAAAGAAATTGCGCTACCTCGAATCCGATGGCGGGTTCAGCAAGCTCCGGCGCGCCAAGGGTGTGAAACGTTTTAGTGAAATACGCCGCACTCTCGAGCCCGTCGAGGAAAACGCCGCCGCGAGTTTCTATGAACTCAGGCACTTCGTCGGTCTGGTCGAGTTTCACAGCAAGGCCAACGCGCTCGGTCCGGACTCGATGCGGCTGCTCGAGGCTGCGGTCGATTACGCGACGGACAACCTGAGGGGCCTCGTTATCCACAACGACGCACAGCACTTTTCGTGCGGCGCGGATCTTGCGACGATCCTGGGTTTTGTCGAGGCAGGCGACATGGTCGGCCTCGACGCGTTTCTCGATCATTACCAGAAGACACTGCAGGCGATGAAGTACGCGCCGATTCCGGTCGTTGCCGCACCTTCGGGCCTGTCAATGGGCGGCGGATTCGAGGTCCTGCTGCACACGGACAAGGTCATCTACCACGCCAACTCGGTCACGGGCCTCGTGGAATCCCTGGTCGGCGTCGTGCCCGGCGGCGGTGGCGTCAAGGAAATGCTGTACCGCTGGTACGAGCACGAAGGCGACATTACGAAGGCTGCCTGGAAGGCCTTCATGAACATTGGCTACGGCAAGACCGCGCGGTCGCCGCTCGAGGCCAGGGAGCTGGCCATGTTCCGCGACGGCGTGGACACCTACATAATGAATCGGGATCGGCTGTTGCGCGCGGCCACCAAGGCGATCGACAAGCTGGCGCCAGGCTACGAGGCCGCGAGGCGGCAACCCATCGCGATGCCGGGGCGCGACGCCTGGACTGAAATGCAGACGTGGCTCGAGAATGCCCATCAGGACGGCAAACTGATGCCCCACGACGTCACGACCGGTTCACAAATCGCCATGATCGTAACCGGCGGGGACATAGACGCCGGAACCGAACTGTCCGAAAATGACCTACTCGATCTCGAACGCAAGGCGTTCGTGACGCTCGGGCAAACGGTAGAGACCCGGGACCGGATTCGCTTCATGCTCGAGCACGGCACACCACTTCGAAACTGACACATTATGATTTACAACGCACCCATTCAGGACATGCTCTTTCTCATCCGCGACTGGATCGGTATCGACCGCCTTAATGCCTTGCCCGGTTACGAGGAAGTCGACCTCGACTTGATCGAAGCCGTCCTCGAGGAGGCGGGAAAATTCGCCAGCACCGAGTTGCTGGCGATCAACCGCGAGGGCGACGAGCATGGCGCCACGTTTGACGACGGCAACGTCACGACACCCCCTGGCTTCAAAGAGGCCTATAAACAATTCATCGAGGCCGGCTGGACCAGCATCGACGCCAACCCTGACCACGGCGGCCAGGGTCTGCCGAAAACACTGCAAGGCCTGATCGACGAGATCCTCGGCGCAACCAATGTTGCATTCAAGCTGTATACCGAGCTGAGTCGCGGTGCTTACCACTGCCTGGCCCACTCCGCGTCCGAGGAGATTTGCGACAAGTACCTGCCGAATCTCGTCGAGGGTGTATGGTCCGGGACAATGTGCCTCACCGAGCCTCATTGCGGCACCGACCTCGGTCTTTTGAAGACAAAGGCCACTCCGGCGGGCGATGGCACGTACAAGCTAAGTGGCGAGAAGATCTTCATAACGTCGGGTGACCATGACCTGACTGAAAACATCCTGCACCTCGTGATCGCGCGCGTGGATGGCGCGCCGGCCGGGACGCGGGGTATCAGCCTCTTCCTGGTGCCGAAGTTTCTCGTTAATGACGATGGCTCGCTTGGTGAGCGCAACACCGTGCAGACCGCGTCGATCGAGCACAAGATGGGTATCAAGGCATCCGCGACCTGTTCGCTGGTATTCAATGATGCGACGGGCTACATGATCGGCGAAGAAAACCGCGGCCTCGCGGCTATGTTCAAGATGATGAACCTGGAACGCATTACGGTCGGCCTGCAGGGCCTGGGGTTGTCTGATATCGCGCTGCAGAATGCGCTCGACTACGCGCATGAGCGCCGGCAAAGCAAAGCACCGGCGCCGCGCCCCGAAGAAGGGGCTGCAGCGGATCCGATCGTCTATCAGCCCGAAATGAAGCGCCAGCTCCTGACCATACGTTCCCAGGTCGAGGGCGCACGCGCGCTCTCGGTGTTCGCCGGCCTCAATATCGACATCATGGAGAAATCTCCCGACGCCGAGACTGCCGCCGTTGCGGAGAGTACGGTTGCCCTGTTGACGCCGATCATCAAGGCCTATTTCAGCGACCTCGGCATGAGCAGCACGCTGTCGGCACAGCAGATCTATGGCGGCCATGGCTATGTCCGCGAACACGGCATGGAGCAACTGGTCCGCGATTGCCGTATTGCCCCGATCTACGAAGGCACCAACGAAGTCCAGGCCCTCGATCTCGTGTCGCGCAAGATCACCGGCCGCATGACGGAATTCGCAAACCAGTTTCTCGATGGCTGGCTGACAGTCCTCGACGAGTATGCGGATGGCAGCCACGGTGACATCGCCGGCGCAGCGCGCCTGGGGCTGAATCACCTCATCGAAGCGACGCAGTGGGTGCAGTCGAAAGCCGAGGCCGGAGACGATGCCGCGATGCGCGGCTGCGCAACGCAGTATCTGCGACTGTTCGCCCTTGCGTTCATCGGCTGCCTGTGGGCGCAGATCGTTGACTCGATCGCGGACAATGAAGGCGAGTTTTATGACGTCAAACGCAAGGTCGCGAGCTTCTATATGCAGCAGGTGCTGCCGGAGACCGCTTTCCTGCTCGACGTGATCGTGAACGGATCGGATGCGCTTGGCGATTTCGAGGTTGCCGACTTCGCCGTCTAGGCTTTCATCTCGTCGGGAATCTTCACCTGGGGCCTGAACCAAGGCGCCTCGCATACGACGGCGCGCCGATCCCCGGCCGGGGAATCGGCAACAAGTTCTGTTCCGATCGACGCCAGTGCTGCCGGCACGTTGGCCCAACCAATATTGCGATCGAGCCGTGGCGAGTGTGCGCAGCGCGTCACATGACCGATTTTTTCGCCATCGACGGTGACGTCCCAGAACTCTTCATTGGGCACTTCGAGTGGCGGGCCGTCGATCTCGATGCCGACGAGCCGGCGGGATGGCCCCTCGTTCGCAATTTTCTGCAGCGCCGCCTTGCCAATAAAGTCGCCGGCCTGATCAAAGTCCACAAAGCGGTCCATACCAATCACATAGGGGCTGTCTTCGAGCGTGATATCCGATACATACGACAACAGGCCTCCCTCGATACTTCTTATCGTCGACGGGGCCGCCGGCCGAATGCCGTAGGATTGGCCGGCAGCAATGACGCGCTCCCACAACTCATCGCCGTATCGGCTGTCCCGCAAATACAGCTCGTAGCCGAGCTCCCCGCTCCAACCGGTTCGGGAAACAACCAGTGGAATTCCATCCAGATCGGTCTCTTGCAGCCAGTAGTACTTCATATGCACGGGCCAGTCACCGAACAGGTCGCGCGCCACGAGCGGCGACTTGGGTCCTTGCAACTGCAAGGGCGATACGTCGGGCTCACGGACATGTACATCAAGACCGCTGTTGACGGCGATGCCCATGGCCCACCACAACACATCACCGTCACCTGGCGACAACCAGAACAGGTTCTCCTCGATTCGCAGCAGGACCGCGTCGTTGACGATGCCGCCATCCTGGTTGGTCAGCGGCAGGTACTGGCATTGCCCGACCGCGCACTTCGACATGTCGCGCGGCGTCAGGAACTGGACGAATTCGAATGCATCGGGTCCGGCGATCTCGACCTGGCGCTGGCACGCGACATCCCAGAGCGTGACGTCGTTGACGAGGCTCCAGTAGTCACGAACATTGTCGCCGTAGGACGCCGGCAGAAATGTGTGGTTATAGATCGTGAATGCTGTCGCACCATAGCGCAGCGTCGCATCGAAAAATGGCGATTTGCGGACACGCGGCCCGATCGACAGGAGAGGCGGGTTCTTCGTCTCAGTCATGCGCGCCGATAGTACGTGACCGGATTTGGTCCAGCAATCCACTGTCTCGCCAATTCGTCCTGTGCGAGAATCGCCCAGAATTCACGGAGGGTGACTGGTGATGCGTGAGCTCAACGAAAGCGAACGATCGGCACTGCTCGATGCAGTGCGCAAATCCTACATGGAGATCTTCCCGACGCCGACGATCGAATCGAAAATCGACATTCTCGAGCCGGGCTCGTACATCGCCGTCACCTGTTCGCCAAGCAAGGGCGTCGAAGAGACGCTCGACATGTCGGAACGCCTTGCCGACAGAGGTTTCAGGGTCATTCCGCACATCGCCGCGCGTATGGTGCGCGACAAGGCACATCTCAGGAAAATCATCGGCCGCATCAACAAGATGTC
The DNA here is from genome assembly GCA_011772865.1 of Woeseiaceae bacterium. Classification (GTDB taxonomy): domain Bacteria; phylum Pseudomonadota; class Gammaproteobacteria; order Steroidobacterales; family Woeseiaceae; genus UBA1847. The sequence goes on from WVYQ01000023.1 coordinate 127,387, forward strand.
GATCGTGAGTATCTTCGTTCCTGGCGGCGATGCGGACAACCCTGTCGGCACGTATCACAAGGCATTCGACCTGCTGCGCGATCTCGCCGACATCGAACACCGATTTATAGAGATCGGTATCGGCGCTCATCCGGAGGGACATCCGGTCGCGAGCGATGAAGAACTGGTCGAACAACTCCTCGCCAAGCAAGAGTATGCGAACTACCTTGTCACCCAGATGTGTTTCGACGCGGAGCGTATCGATGCCTGGTTGCGCGAGATCCGGAATCGTGGTGTACACCTAGATGCGTGGCTCGGTATGCCCGGGGCGGCAGACCGCAGCGCATTGATCAAGACTTCGTTGCGAATCGGCGTTGGCGATTCTGTGCGTTTCCTGAAACGGCAAGGCCAAAGGGCCGCTCACCTGATGGCTGCGCCGGAGTATGTGCCCGATGCGCTGCAATACGCCCTGGCACCTGTGATCGCAGACCCGACGCTGAAGGTCTCCGGGCAGCATGTATTTTGCTTCAACCTGATCGAGCGCGCCGAACGCTGGCGGCACGACTTCATAATGCGACTCGAAGGGCTCTAGTTCGTGGTTTACTCTAGGGCCCTCTGTTCCCCCGGCTCGGAGGCATAAGACAATGACATCGAGGAACCCGCTATTCGTTTGCGCGGCCGTAATGCTTTTGGCCTCGACGGGTGCATCAGGCAAGCTCGCCGAAGGATTCGACGACGCACTTGTAGCTCCCGAGCGACCCGCTGGCGACAAAGACCGGGACGAGAACAGGCACCCCCGGGAAGTGCTCGAATTCGGCGGAATCGGCGCCGGAATGACCGTGCTGGATGTTGCCGCAGGTTCGGGCTGGTACACCGAAGTGCTGTCGGCGGCAGTCGGGCCCGAAGGTCACGTAATCGCTCACAATTCCGTTCAGCGCCGGGCACGCGTGGAAGAAGCGATGACGGCCAGGGCCGATCGGCTGGGCAATGTCACGCCACTGTATGCCGAAACCGGTGCTGTGGGTCTGGACGCAGAAGCCGACGCCGCACTCACGGCGCTCAACCTGCACGACTATGCCAGCCGCGGAACCGATGCGTTGCAGGCCTTCTTGACCGACATTTACGCCGCGCTCAGACCGGGCGGTGTATTCATCGTCATCGATCACGAGGGCAGCGCGGGCAATGACAATAGCGCGCTGCATCGCATGGAGCTCTCCGCTGCCAGGGCGGCGCTCGAGGAAGCCGGGTTTGTGGTCGAAGCCGCATCGGACATCCTCGACAACCCGGATGACGACCACTCGCTGCACATGCGCGACGAATCGCTGGGGCGAAACACGGACCGTTTCCTGATTCGTGCCCGGAAGCCCGAGTAAGGGAGCAGAATCCGGCTGTGACTGAAATTATTCAGTCGGCGCAGGGTCTGTATTATTCATGAACCCGAAGCGCAGGCCACAGATGCCCGATTTCGCCCGAAAACTGCTCGTCACTGGGTGCATTGCCGTTGCCGGCGCGGCCGGGCTCGCCTTTGCCCAGGGTGACTTCAGGACTGTCACGGTCGACGAGCGCGAGGAGCCGGGCGAATTCCAGTTTGTCCGGCTGGCCTATTCGGGCAACCGCTATGCCCAGGCGGGCTATCGCGGCGAGGCGTGGCGCACTGACTGGCCCGAGGCCGAGCATCATTTCCTCAAGGGAATCAACAGGCTGACCACGGTGGACGCGGCCGACCAGGGCCGCGTCCTGATTCCGCTGGACAGCAATATCTACGATTACCCGTGGATCTATGCGGTCGAGGTCGGCTACTGGTACCTCAACGTCCAGGAAGCTGCACGACTGCGCGATTACCTGCTGCGCGGCGGGTTCCTGATGGTCGATGATTTTCACGGCACGTTCGAATGGGCCGCCTTCAAGGCTTCGATGGACAGGGTCTTTCCGGACCGCCCGATTGTCGACATCCCGGAGGATGACGAAGCCTTTCACGTGCTGTACGACCTCGACCAGCGCATCCAGATTCCGTCGCGCATGTACATCTACTCCGGAGTGACTTACGAACGCGACGGCTATACGCCCTACTGGCGAGGAATCTACGATGACGAAGGCCGCCTGATGGTGGCCATCAATCACAATATGGACATCGGCGATGCCTGGGAGCATGCGGACTGGCCCGACTACCCCGAGAACATGACCGCCCTGGCCTACCGTTTCGGCGTCAATTATCTCATCTATGCGATGACTCACTGACAGGGACGCCGCTCAGCATTGTTCGAGTTCTTATTTAAATATTCCCGCCAGGAATTTGCCCGTAGCGAACTCGTTTTTACGGCCGAGTGGCCACCGTGGATGCTCGCCATTCTTGCCGTTGTTGCCGCGGGCGGAATCACCTATATCCTGGTCCGGCGGTTCCGGACTGCGAGCATCCCGCAACTGCTGGTTGTCTGGGTGCTGCAGCTCGCCATGGTCGCTGTCGTGCTGGTCGTGTTGCTGCAACCTGCGCTGAAGACCGAGCAACTCAAACCCGGCGAAAACACGATTGCGCTTGTCGTCGACAAATCGGAAAGCATGGCCTACGGCGACTCGACATCGAGATTCGACCGGGCTATCGCCGCACTGGGTGATGTGATGTCGGGCGATACGACCGGTGTTACGGCACAGAGGTATACATTGTCCGGCAGTGAATCACGCACCGAGAGTTTTGCGGACGAGACGCCTGACGGTGCGGTGACGTCGATCGCGAACTCGCTCGTCGGCATCATCGATGGCGCCCGCGCGCAGTCGCTCGCTGCCGTTATCCTCGCGTCGGATGGCATCGACACGACCGGCGGTCTCTCGGCGGAGGAACTGGCCGAGATCGCGGCATTCGGGGTGCCGGTACACACGATTGGCATTGGTCGGGACCGCGTACCCGAGGACCTCGAGCTTGCGCAGGTCATTGCGCCGCAAAGAGCCCTTCCCGACAGCACCGTAGCCACGCGTGTGGCAATAAGGCATGACCGCGAAGGCGAGGCTCGCGTGCGCGTATACGACGGCGACAATCTGCTTGCGACCGAGGCGGTCACCCTGCTGGCCAACGCGACGACAACGACAGCGCGGATCGAGATCGATCTGCGCGATGCCGGCTACCACCAGCTGCAGTTCAGCGTCGACGGCATCGACACGGAACCCGAGCTGCGGAACAACGAGCGTTCCGTCCTCGTCAGAGTCGAGCAACAGCAGTTCAACGTGCTGTATTTCGAGGGCGAGCCCCGCTGGGAATACAAGTTCCTGCGGCGCGCGCTGGATCCTGAAGGCGACATTCGTCTCGCAACGCTGCTGCGGGTCAGTCCCAACAAGTTCTACCGGCAGGGCCTCGAATCGGCCGACGAACTCGAAGAGGGTTTTCCGGCGACACGCGACGAGCTGTTCGCTTACGATGCCCTGATCATCGGCAGCGTCGAGGCCGCGTCGCTGACCAGTGAGCAGCTGGAAATCGTGCGCGAATTTGTGAGCGAGCGCGGTGGCAGCCTGCTTATGCTGGCCGGTCCCAACGGTCTCGGTAACGGTGGCTGGGGACAGTCCGCGATCGCCGACCTGCTGCCGGCCAGGTTGCCCTCGTCGGGCGTGGACACGTTTGCGCGCGTCAAATCGAATGTTCGATTGACGATCCAGGGCGCCGATGCAGAGATGCTGCGACTCGCCGAAACACCGGCGCAAAACGTGGAGGCCTGGCGCCAACTCCCCGAAATCGCCGACTACCAGGCCCTGGGCAGCCTCAAACCCGCTGCGGTCAGTCTGCTCGACGTCGTCACGGATTCGGGTAGCCAGCCATTACTGGTTACCCAGCCGTTCGGGCGCGGCCATGTGTACATACTCGCCACGGGCGGCACCTGGCGCTGGCAGATGAGCATGCCGCTCGAGGACCAGAGCCACGAGACGTTCTGGAAACAATTCATGCGCGCACTCGTCTCGAGCGCGCCAGAGGGCGTTTCCCTGGCAGCGGACGCCGGTCACGGTGAGTCCGGGATTCGGCTGCGCGCCGAATTTCGCGACGACGCTTTCCGTCCCATGGACGACATCAGCGTGTCGGCCGTCATCTCCCATGAAGACGGCGAATCCTTCACTGTGGCCCTGCCCCCGAGCCCGGACGCTGCCGGCGTGTTCATCGCCGACGTATCACTCGGCGCCTCGGGCAGCTGGTTTTTCGAAGCCATCGCCGAACGCAATGGCGAAGTAGCGCATGTGGCCAGGGCAAGTGCGTATTCGGAGTCCGGACAGTCCGAGTATTTCAACCTGCGTCGCAACGCAGCTCTGCTCAGGCGCTTGTCGGATGCCACCGGGGGTCGTTACTTCGAACCCGAGGATATGAGCGAGCTGCCCGACCTGTTGCGATACTCGAGCGTCGGCATCACGGAACAGATACTGCGCCCGGTCTGGGACGCGCCGATCGTATTTGTGTTTCTCTTGTCCCTGAAATTCGGCGAATGGTTGTTGCGCCGCCGCTGGAGGACGATTTGAGATCGACGAATTGCGTGCTGACCGCCCTGATGCTGCTGCCAGCCGCCGCAGTGGCGGAGTTGCACGTACTGATCGTCGAGGGTATACCCGGTGAGGCCGTGTACGAAACTCAGTTCGACCAGCAGGTCGAAGCCGTGCACACGGCGGCGCGTTCGGTGACCGATGATAATCATATTTACTTGTTGCGCATGGTCGAGTCGACGCGCAATGCTGTACTCGAACGGCTCTCGGCACTGCAGCGCGAGCTGTCGCCGGATGACCAGCTTGCCATCTTTCTGATCGGTCACGGCAGCTACGACGACTACGAGTACAAGTTCAATATCGAAGGGCCCGACCTGACCGGCGAGGATCTTGCCGCCGCTCTCGAGGACATCGCCGCCGGAAATCAGCTCATCGTCAATACCAGTAGCGCGAGTGGCGCAACTGCGGATCTCCTGGTCGGCGACGACCGCATTCTCGTGCTCGCCACCCGCAGTGGAACGGAGCGACATGCGACACGGTTCGGAGGCTACTTCGCAGCGGCGTTGTCGGACGCGAGCGCGGACATCGACAAGAACGACCTCATCACGGTTCGCGAGGCTTTCGATTTCGCCGAACGCAGGGTTGGCGACTACTTCGAGCGCAATGACCAGCTCGCAACCGAGCATCCACGCCTGGAGGGCGAACGTTCGGAACGACTCGCGCTTGCCCGCCTCGGCGGGGCGCGCCCCGCCGTCGTCGATACTGCACTCGCCGCAATGATCGCGGAGCGCGATGCCCTTTCTGCCGACATCGATGCATTGCGGCTCGGCCGTGAAGACATGGACGCCAACGAATACCAGTCACAGCTGCTGCAGAAGATGCTCGAACTGGCGCGTATCGAAGACGCGATCGAAGCGCGGGAAGCGGAGCTCGGTACAGATGACTGACCTGGCCCGCATCGCCATTCTCGTCGTCGGCCTCGTAAGCGCCGGCACCGCCTACGCCCGCGACATTCACTACGGGGCCGTCACCGACCCGGCGATCCTGCAATGCGACCAGCTGTACTGGCGCGGTAGCAACGCGGATGCCTCGCTGTGCTACGCCAATCTCCTGCGCGACGAAACGCCGGCGCCGGTCAAGGCCGAAGCGTCCTGGGCTTTGAACAACCTCAAGCAGGCTAACGAGTGGTTTCGCGTGGCAATGGCGGCCGCGCCGGACGATTACGCGACCAAGGTGCGCTGGGGCGATTTGTTCGCCGCGTCCCACCAGAATAGCGAAGCCATGAACATCTATCGCGAGGTGCTGGAACAGGACCCGACGAACCCGTTCGCCATGCTCGGCGCGGCGCGCGTACTCGTCGGCAGTTTTGAGGATGCCGCGAACGCTTACATCGAGCCCCTCGTCAACGGGCAGACATTCGACGATGGCGCAACGCTCGGCGCATGGCTGCTGATTGCGCGCGTGTCCCTCGAGAGCGGCAACTACGACGAGGTCGAGGCCGCCCTCGAGGAGGCCGACAAGCTTATTCGCGAGCACGACTGGCCGCCGCTCGAAGTCTATGCAATGCGGGCATCGCTCGATCTGCTCAACAATGCAGACCGTAGCGAGTGGACTGAGCTGTCACTGGCCTACAATCCGCACTGGGGCCAGATCCATGCGCTTCCGGCACATTTTTACGTCATCACCCGCCGCTATCGCGACGCGATCGATCTGTACCAGAAAGCGATCGACATCGAGCCGGGACTCGCCGCGGCACACGAGGACATCGGCATCAACCTGCTGCGCGATAACCAGATGACCCGGGCGCGAGACCACCTCGAGCGCGCCTACGAACTCGATCCGTTCAGCCCGCGTGCCGTGAACACACTGCGACTCATGGATTCCTACAGCAATTTTCGACTCGTCGACGACATGCCCGGCGAGGACGGCGGCGTCCCCGTCATCCTGCGCCTGCACGCTGATGAGGCGGAGGCCATCGCACCCTACGC
>WVYQ01000023.1:133848-175916 GCA_011772865.1 Woeseiaceae bacterium
CCGGACCATGAAGACTTCGCCGTGCGGACGGCCGGCATGCCCGGACTCGGCATACTGGGCGCGACCTTCGGTTATGTCATCGCGATGGACTCGCCGTCGGGACGGCCACCCGAGCAATTTCAGTGGGGCACGACGCTCTGGCACGAAATGGCCCACGTGTTCACGCTCGAGGCAACGGACCATCTCGTACCGCGCTGGTACAGTGAAGGTATCTCGGTATTCGAGGAGTGGCGCTCTGGCCCCAATCCGGGCGTTCGCATCCCTATGACGGTCTACAACGCGATGCAGGACGATCGATTCCTGCCGATAGCCAGTCTCGACGAAGGTTTCGTACGACCCACTTATGAGGAGCAGGTCATCGTCTCGTACATGCAGGCCGGGCTCGTGTGCGATTTCATCGACCGGCATTTCGGCGGCGACAAGTTGCGTGAGCTGCTCAACGCGTTTCGGGATGGGCTAAAGACTGACGAGGCGATCACGGCCGTCACGGGTCTCGAGCCAGGCGATTTTGACGACAGATTTTCGGACTTCGTAATTGGCGAGCACGGAACGGTGCTCGACCAGCTCCAGCACTGGCACCACACGCAGAACGAAATCGGCAACAAGCTGCTGGCTGAGAACTGGCCCGAGGTCATCGAGCTTGCGACAGAACTGACCGGGATTTTGCCGGACTACATCGAACCGGACAGCCCCTGGCTTGCCATCGCCAGGGCACACAATGAACTCGACGAGCGAGAGGCGGCAATCGCGGCACTCGAGACGTTCTGGCAAAAAGGCGGCTACGACCCGGCAGCCCTCAAACGGCTCAGCGGCTGGTTGGCCGAAGCCGGACGCGAGGGTACGGCCATCGATGCAATGATGAGCGTCATGCTCGTCGATCCGCTCGACGTCGAAACACACGGCGAGCTCGGGGACCTGTTGCTTGCAGCAGGTCGTGCCGACGAGGCGCTCAGGGAATACGAGGTTGCGCTGGCCCTCGAACCACACGATATGGCGACCGCCTGGTACCGGCTCGCCCGCGCCGAACACGAACTCGGCAACGATGATCGATCGCAGGCACACGTGCTGCGGGCGCTCGATGTCGCACCGCACTTCAGGCCCGCCCAGCGGCTCTTGCTCAAGCTCGCAGGCGGCACGACGGACGAATAACACCCTCATACGGAAGAACGGCATGGCGAACACGAAAACGGAAGAAGTCTTCGAATCAGACGAGGTCCGCGAGCTCATTGGCACATTCAGGAAGGCGACGAAGGGCCTGCGGAAAGAAGTCGGCAAGGTCATCATCGGCCAGGAGGATGTGGTCGAGCACCTGCTCGTGACGCTGCTGGTCGGCGGGCACTGCCTGATCACGGGCATGCCCGGCACGGCCAAAACGCTGCTTGTGCGCACGCTTGCCGAAGCGCTCGGACTGACGTTCAAGCGCATTCAGTTCACACCGGACCTGATGCCGACCGACGTCACCGGCACCGACATCATCGAGGAAGATGCGGCCACCGGGCACCGGTCGTGGACCTTCGTCAAGGGCCCGATATTTACCAATGTCCTGCTTGCCGATGAAATCAACCGGACGCCGCCGAAGACTCAGGCGGCATTGCTCGAGGCCATGCAGGAACGCTCGGTGACCATACGCGGAGAAAATCACTCGCTGGAGCCGCCATTCTTCGTGCTCGCGACACAGAATCCGATCGAACTCGAAGGCACCTACCCCTTGCCGGAAGCGCAACTCGACCGCTTCCTGTTCAATGTCCTGCTCGATTACCTGAGCGACGATGATGAACTCGCGGTTATCGATCGATTTACGACCCGGGTCGACATACCGCCGGTCAAGGCGTGTACGAGTGCCGAGGAAATCGTCAGGTTCCAGTGGCTCGTCAGGCAGGTTCCGGTATCCGAAACGGTCAACCGCTACGCCGTGAACCTGGTCCGCGCGACACGCCCGACTGAAGACAACGCCCCCGACGTCATCAAACGCTACGTCAATTTCGGCGCAAGTGTCCGCGCGACGATGTTCCTGAATCTCGCGGCGAAGGCCAGCGCTCTGCTTGAGGGCCGCTATCACGTCACGCAGGACGACGTGCGCAACATGGCGCTGCCCGTGCTGCGTCACCGCGTGCTCATCAATTACTTCGCCGAGTCCGACAAGCTGACCGTCGACGACATCCTGACGCAAATGCTCGGGTTGGTGGAAGGCTGAACGCATGGCCGCGCTCGGTGTCAGTCGGTCCACCGCCCGGGAGCTATTGCAACCGGAGGTCCTGTCGCACCTGAAAAACCTCGATCTCGTCGCCCGCTCCGTCGTCGAGGGATTCCTGATCGGCCTGCACCGCTCGCCGAAATTCGGCTTCAGCCAGGAATTCGCCGAGTACCGCATGTACAACGAAGGCGATGATCCGCGCTTCATAGACTGGAACGTCTATGCACGCTCGGAGCGGATGTATATCAAGCGATTCCTGGGCGAGACAAACTCCCACCTTATGCTGTTACTCGATGCCAGCGCATCGATGGGCTTCGGCGGCCCACCTGTCACCAAGCTTCGCTACGGCCAGTTCCTCGCAGCAAGTCTCGCGTACCTGGCATCGCGCCAGCATGACGCGGTCGGCTGCATGATTTTTGACGAAGAGGTTCGCGACTACCGCGCGCCTTCGTCGCGGTCCGGCAAACTGCAAAGTGTCCTGCATTGCATCGACTCGGCCGAGGCGCGCACAGGCACGAAGTTCGACAAGACCTTCGACAAGTTTCGCGAGCAGGTCATCCGGCGCGGCCTCGTCGCCGTGATCTCGGATTTTTATTGCGACATCGACAGGCTGCTTGACGGAGTCCGGCCGTTGGCATGGCAGGGCCAGGACGTTGTCCTGTTCCAGGTTCTCGACGAGCAGGAACTCAACCCGGATTTCAAGGCCAATGTCCTGCTCGAGGACCTCGAGACCGGCGAAGCCGTCGAAGTTGCGCCGGAGTTCATGCGTGAGGCTTATCCCGGCCGTATCCGAGCCCATATCGACCAGCTCTCCAAGGCCGCCGCGGGCATTGGCGCCGACCACGTGCTTTTGCGGACCACCGATTCCCTGGACCAGGCGCTGAGGAATTACCTGCTGTTCCGGCAAAGGCGGCAATAGCCGTGAGTTTCCTTGCACCGCTATTCCTCATTGGCGCACTCGCAGTCGCGATGCCGTTCTGGCTGCACCGGCTGCAGACGCAGAGTTCGGATCGCAAGCCCTTCAGTTCGGCCATGCTGCTCGAAACGACAGAGCAACAGGTTCACGTGCGCAAGAAGCTCAGGTACTTCGTCTTGCTGGCCCTGCGTGTCGCTCTCCTGGCCCTGCTCGCCCTCGCTTTTGCCAAGCCGCTGTGGACCGATCCCGATACTCTGCCGGGTCCGGGGCCGGACGGGACGCACCTGATCCTTGTCGACACCTCGGCATCGATGAGCCGCGAGGGCGTGTTCGATGCGGCCCTCGACCTGGCGCGCGACGCGATCGATGCGGCGCCCGCCGGCGCCATGCTGCAGGTCCTGGCTGCCAGCCACAACGTCCGTGAAGTCTCGCGGCTCTCGGCAGACCGCAGCGCGCAACTTGCGGCACTCCGGACACTCCGAACCGAGGCGGCGCGACTGGATTTCGGACTGGCAATGACGGCAATCGACAGGCTGGCCGAGTCACTGCCGGCGCCGGTAATGCTGCATTTCGTCAGCGACCTGCAGGACAGTGGCCTGCCGACCCGATTCTCTGACCTCGTCTCGTCGCACGTCGCCGCGCTGAAAACGCACGTGCCCTTGGCGGCGCGGCCGCGCAACTGGTCGATCGATGGCATTCGCCCGACGGCAAGCGGTATCGACGTCGTCGTCAACTCTGCGGGCGAAAACGAAATGACGGCCATAGTCGCACTGACGCTCAATGGCGTCGCTGCCGGCACTCGGAATGTCCGCGGTCCTGGCACGACGACCCTGAGTTTCCCGGACCTGACCTTCGCGACCGGCGACAACCGCGTTCGTGCCGACATCGTCGAAGCCGACGACCTTGCCATCGACAGCAGCAGGTTCGAGGTCATTCGTAATGAGCCGCCCGCCCCGATACCGTTGCTGACGGCCAATTCGGGTGGCCTGCCGGTGACTTACCTGTCGGCGGCGTTGCATTCTGACCCGACGAGTAACTGGCGCGTCGAACCGGCTGACATTGGCCGTTTCGATTCGCGCACGCTGACACGCTACGGCTGGATCATCATCGATGATGCCGGATCAATCGATCCCGAACTGGAAACCGCGCTCACCGAGTTTGTCGAGAACGGCGGCGGCTTGCTGGCATTTGCAGGTCAACGCACCGCCAGCGCAGCCCGCGTTCCTGTGCTGGGCAACACGATCGCCGGCGCAAGCATCGGCCTTGGCAATGATCAGTTCCTGTCAATCGGCCAGGTCGACACTGCTCATCCTCTGTTGTCCGGCACCGACGGCTGGTACTCGGTCAGGTTGTCGCGGACGATTCCGGTCGAAGCGCGATTTGACGACGAAGTGCTCATACGTCTTGAAAATGACGAGCCATTCCTGATCGAGCGTCGCATCGGCCGGGGCCGCGCCCTGTTCGTGACCGGTGGCCTGGAGAACCAGTGGAATGACCTGCCCGTACGACCCGTCTTCGTCACCTTTGCGGTCGAGGCGGCGCGGTACCTGTCCGGCGCCGAGCAGATCGAACGCTCTTTCGCCGCCGGCGCTGCCCTGCCCCTGACACTGGTCGGCGGCACATCCGGGCAGGTTATTGATCCGGACGGTGAAAATGTACTGTCGCTTGCCGATACGACGCGGGCCCAGCGCATTCAATTGGACAAAACCGGCTTTTATGAGGTCTATACCTCCCAGGGCAACTACACCGTGGCCGTCAATCCGGACCCGCGTGAGTCGGAACTCATGGCGATCGCTGCCGAGACGCTGCAACGCTGGGTGGATACGTTTAGCGGTACCGATCCGCCGGCCGGGACCGCGAGTTTCGAGACGACGACTGAACCCGTCGAGCTTTGGCACGCGTTGCTCTTTATACTGGCGCTGGTGCTGATTGCGGAATCCGTGCTTGCCAACGTTTACCTGGCGCCCCGAACCAGCGGTGGGTCGAATTGATGACATATTCCAGCCAATTCGAGCAGTACATCCGGGCATTCAGCAACCGGCTCAAGCGTCTCATCGTCGCCCGCGGCGCCGCGGTGATAGCCGTGACGGCGCTCGTTGTCACCCTTGTCGCTGTTGCGGCCGCTATTCGCGCCGGTTTCCCCGATAATTTCATGATTGGCGCGCGGCTGATTCTGGCGATGTCCGTCGGCGCCCTTGCCTGGTATTTCATCGTTTACCTGCGCGGACGAATCGACTCGCACGCGGCGGCGGAAATCGAAGAGCGGACGCCGCCGTTTGCGGGGCGCGTCGAGGCCTACGTCGATACGCGGGACGAGAAAAACCCGATGCGGGAGCTTCTCGCCGAGGAAACCCTGCAGATAGCGGCCGATCACGCGCCCGAGAAGCAGGTAGCCGCGCGCGAATTCCGGCTCGCCTGGTCCGTGGCCGGCATCGCAACTGCCGTGCTGCTGCTCGTCGCCATCGCCGGTCCCGGAAACTACGCCTACGGCGTGCGGGACCTCTGGGTCGGCTGGGCCCTGCCGGGACTGTTACCGCCGCAGAGTATCGACGTTTCTCCGGGTGATGACGGCATTCGCATGGGCGGCACGGTCAAGGTTCGCGCCACGATGCAGGGATTCGACCCCGTCGATGCATGGGTGCACGCAAGCTTCGGCGACGGCGACTGGCAGCAGGTGCCGATGTCCCAAGTCGAGAACGCCTTCGAATTCACCTTTTTCTCGGTTCGCAAGCGCCTCGAATACTACGTATCTGCCAGTAACGTGCGCAGCCCGACCTACCAGGTGCATGTGGTGGACTTGCCCAATGTCGAAAACCTGGCGCTCACTTACAGCTATCCCGGGTGGACGGAGCGGGAGCCCGAGATTCACGACCCGGGCGGCGACATCCGTGCGATTGCCGAAACCGAAATCGAGTTACGAATTACGACGGATCGGCCGATGACGCCCGGTGCGGTGATTATTGACGATGAGCATATTGCTCTCGACGTGGCGGGCACTACGGCGACAGCGGTGTTTCGACTCGAGCACGACGGGCAATATTTCGTTGCGGCGATGGTCGGTGGCGAGCGGATTCGGCTGACCGACGATTACTTCATCAAGATTCTCGACGACGAGGCGCCTGAAGTCGCATTTACCCGACCAGGCCGCGACTGGAGCGCCAGCCGCATCGAGGAAGTCACGACCCGCGTGACCGCCGAGGACGATTTCCGCATCGACTCGCTCGAGTTGCACTACTCGGTGAATGGCGGCGAGTGGGCGTCCGTCGACCTCGAAGCAACAGGCGGCGCAGTCGAGGTGGATCACGTGTTCTTCCTCGAGTCTCTCGCCGAAGATGGGCAGGAGCCGCTCTCCCCTGGCGACCTGATTTCCTACTACGCCGTCGCCGAGGACCGCGAAAGCTCTGCGCGAACCGATATGTTCTTCATCGACGTGCAGCCATTCGACCGGCGCTATTCACAATCCCAACAGGCCGGCGGCGGCCCGCAAGGCGGCCCCCAGGACGAAGTGTCGCAGCGCCAGCGCGAGATCATCATCTCGACCTGGAATCTTATTCGCGAGCGCGCCGAGAACGGCCGCGGCAAGGACGCTTTTGTCAGCGACAATGCCGCCCTGCTGTCGAGGCTGCAGGAGACTCTGCGCGGGCAGGTCGAAACGCTGGCCCAGCGCGCGGAGGCCCGCCAGCTGACGGCGAGTGATGAGGAGATTGCGGCATTCGTCGAACACTTGCGCAAAGCGGCCGAGGCCATGACGCCGGCCGCGCAGCTGCTCGCCGAAATCGATCTCGACCAGGCGCTGCTTCCCGAGCAGGAGGCGCTGCAGCACCTGCTTGCCGCAGAAGCAGTGTTCACCGACATCAATGTCTCTATGCAGGCGAACCGTGGCGGTGGCGGTCAGGCCGGACGCGATCTCTCCGAGATGTTCGAACTCGAGATGGATCTCGAAAAGAACCAGTACGAAACCGGCAGCAGGGCGACGCCCGATAAGCCCCAGGAGCAAATGCAGGAAGCTGCCGACGAATTGGCCGAGCTCGCGAGGCGCCAGGAACAGCTCGCCCGCAACCGCAATCGCTCGCAGCCGACGCCCGAACAGCGTTGGCAGCAGGAAATGCTGCGGCGCGAGGTTGAGGAATTGCAGCGGCGGCTCGAGCAAATGCGTGCCGGCCAGCAGCAATCGCAGTCGAGCCAGTCCGAATCCAGCCAGGGCGATTCAGGCGAGCGATCTTCGTCACGGGCGGCAAATGGCGAATCGACAGAACGCGAGATCGATGAACTGCAGCGCAGGTTATCGAGCGCGCTACGTGCCATGAACGAGGCCGACGAGGCGATGCGCAACGGCGGCGATCCCGAGTCCCTGCGGCGGGCCATGGACGAGGCGCAACGACAACTTCAAGGCGCCACTGACAGCGCGACTGAAGCCAGCCAGCGCGCGATGCAGGCGGCAGTCGAAGACCTGGTCGAGCGCGCCGACGAGTTGCACGATGCGCAGGCCGGACTCGAACGCCAGCTGCAGGAAGCCGTACGCGAGGCCATGCAGGACCCGAATGGTGCGCTGGACAGTGGCTTGAGCTGGCAGGAAGAACTGGAGATCGCCTCGGAAAAACGTGAGCTGTTGGCCGGTCTTCAGCAGCTGCAGCGCGACGCAAAAGGCACGGCCCAGACCTTGGATGAGGAACAACCGCGAGCCGCCGATGAAATCCGGGAGGGCGTCAACCGGCTCCAGGACTTCGAGGTGGAAGCGCGCATCGCCGTTGCGGCCGCTTACATCGAACAGGGAGAGGCCGTTTATGTCGCTTCCAGCGAAAGCGCCGTCACCGAGGCTCTGCGGCAGTTGCGCGAAGACCTTCGGCGCGCCCAGGGCATGATCGAGGCCGGGGCCGAGGGCGGGCCAGGCAGCGAGGACCAGATGCGTGAGGCGCTTGCCGAGGCCCGGGCTTTGCGCCGGGCGTTACAACAGGCTGCTGAGGGAGATGCTGACGGCACGGGGTTCCGCGCCGGTGGGCCCGAAGACACTGACCGCGGCACATCGACGGGCGTTCGCGTCGATGACCTCGATGCGATCGCGATCGAACGCCAGGCGCAGGTCGTTTCGCAGGGCGTTATGGAGGCTCTGCGTGCGCTGTCGAACGCAGGCGCCAACGCTCGTGATATCGACGAACTGCGGCAACTGGCGGCGGGCATTCGCGCGTCGGACTTTAGCGGCAATCCCGATATTCTCGCGCGCGAGGCGCGACTGGCCCTTGCTCTCGCCGAGCAACTCGAATTGCAGCTGTCTCGCACTATCGAGGGCAATGCGGACGGTATCCGCGGGACGTCTGCCGAAGAAATTCCGGAACAGCACCGCGAGATAATTGCCGATTACTATCGTCGGCTGGGCAGCGCTGACGCGAACGAGTAGTGGCAGGCCTAAGCGAATGCCCGCAAGCCCATGCGCACCGCAACGACAAAGAGGAACAGGCCGAACAGCGCACTCAGGTGCCGGCGTGACAATGCGTGGGCGATCCTGGCGCCCAGTGGCGCGAACAGCACCGTCGTCGACGCGATGACGATGAAGCCCAGCAGGTTGACGTAGCCGAGGCTCGCGGGCGGCAACAACGGGTTGCCCCAGCCGCTGATCACGTAGCCGAGCGTCGCCGGCAAGGCAATGACCAGTCCGAACAGCGCCGCCGTTCCGACAGCCAGGTGGATATGTTTGCCTGACAGGGTCAACGCAGTAACGCTCAGCGTCCCTCCGCCGATGCCCATCAACGTCGAAATTACGCCAATCGCCATCGGGATGACCGGGCCGAAAATACCACGGGGTATATCCTCGGCGAGATTTGTATCATCGAGCGGCAGCGCCATCTTTATTGCGACAGCCAACGCCACGATCGCAAAAACCGCCGCAAGAAACTCCGCCCCGACGTTGGCCGCAATCACTATGCCGGCGATCGCGCCAATCACTATCCAGGGTGACCAGTAACGAATCACCGGGAAATCGATCGAGTCCCTTTGGTAATGGGCACGAGCAGATGAAATGGACGTCGGGATAATCGTTGCGAGCGAGGTCGCGACCGCAATGTGCATACGCACCGAGGCATCGACACCGATGAATGACAGCGCGATTTCGAGCACCGGAACGATCACGATGCCGCCGCCGACTCCCAGCAGACCTGCCAGGACGCCTCCGACAGCACCGGTCAGAAGCATTGCGAGGATGAGACTCGCGATTTCCATTCGCGTCCGGCCTAGTCCGCCACGTTCGGGTTGGTGACAGTGCCTGCTTTCTCGACCGCGACCGCTGTCGCGTCACCCGCTTTCATGAACACCGGTCGCTGTCGTGTATGAAGCTCACTATTCGCACCTGGCCCTCCTCGTCTTGCGGGTGATCTGCATGATAGCCGAATCGACTCCCGGGCATAGGCCGGCGGCATCAGCACACACCGGGCCCTGGCAAAGGTGAACAAAAATTATCGATAATTTAGATCTGGTCTAGATATGATATTCAAATTGTCAGGCATCACCAATTAATTCGACAGTTTCACGCGACTGGTTCCAGGCGACACGTGACGACACAAGTGATTAAGAAGACAAGCCTTGTTGGGCTGGCCGGCCTACTCTCGGCAGCGGTTCTGGCCGCCGATGAGCCCGCCATGGACAAGTCGACGTCGATTGCCCGGACGAATTCGCCGCCAATCATTGACGGCGTGCTCGACGACCCCGCTTGGGCGCAGGCGGTGGTCGTCTCGGACCTGCACCAGGTCAAACCGGTCGAGTACGCCGAACCGAGCGAGCGCACCGAGTTTTTGCTGCTTTACGATAGCGCGGCGATCTATGTCGGCATCAGGGCTTTCGACAACTCGCCAGAGGGAATAGTTGCCAGGGTGCTGCGCCAGGGTGAAGGGCTGAGAGGCGATGATCGGGTTCGGTTGCTCCTGAGCCCATTCAATGACAAACGCAGCGGCTTCACCTTTCTTCTCAACCCGAACGGAGTGCGGCTCGAGGGTATTTACAAGGACGGTGATTTCGATCGTGACTGGACGGGTATCTGGCACGGAGATGCGCAGATCAACGACGAAGGCTGGACAGCGGAGATGAAGATCCCGTTCAAGACGCTGTCGTTCACTGCGGACTCGGACTGGGCAGCTAATTTCAGCCGCGAGATCGTACGCAAACAAGAGGACATGGCGTGGGTATCACGCAACCGTGAGGTCAATCCCCGCATCGTGGGAACTCTCTCCGGAATGACCGGGCTGAGCCAGGGAAAGGGTCTCGACATCGTTCCCGCGCTGAGTATGTCCAGCAGTCGAAATTATGTCGACGGCAGTGACGACACCAGTATCGAGCCGTCACTCGATGTGTTTTACAAGCTTACGCCCGGCCTCAATGCCTCGCTGACTGTCAACACCGATTTCTCGGCAACCGAAGTCGACAATCGGCAGGTCAATCTGACCCGATTTAATCTGTTCTTTCCCGAGAAGCGCGCGTTCTTCCTGCGCGAATCGGACATCTTCGAGTTTGGCGGGATTGGTGGGGAGGAACGCAACCGGGCGATAACACGGGCAGACAGGGAAAACGGCCGGCCATACTTTTCCCGACGCATCGGGCTGAGCACTACAGGTCAACCCGTCGACCTGATTGCAGGGGCCAAACTGAGTGGCCGCACAGGACGCTGGAATATCGGCGCCCAGTACATACGCCAGGACGATTTCGAAGGTATTGATGCTACGGATATCTTCGTGGCTCGAGTCTCGGCCAACGTATTTCAGGAGTCATCCGTGGGGCTCATTATTACCGAAGGGGACCCTCGCTCGAATCTCGACAACACGCTGGTCGGCTTAGACTACCTGTACCGCAACTCGCGTCTGCCCGGCGGTCGCCAGTTTAATGCGAGTTTCTGGTACCAACAATCCAGCACAACGGGCCTCGACGGCGACGATGCTGCGTTCGGCATGCTCGTGACGTCCCCCAACAATACCGGCTGGCGTGGCAGTCTTGCCTACAGGGAAATCCAGGAGAACTTCTATCCGGCGCTCGGCTTTGTCAGCCGTTCCGGCGTTCGCCAGGGCCTCGCGAACCTCGGCTACACGTGGAATGTAAACGGGTCGACGATCCGCAACATCAATATGAGTGTCGATGCTCAGCAAATCGACCTCATTAGGGGCGGCTTGCAGTCGCAGCTCGTCGAATTCGAACTGATCGAATTTGAAAACAACAGCGCCGACAAGATCAAACTGGGATACCGTCAAGACAAAGAACGCCTGACCGAGCCGTTCGAGATCTCGGAGGGCGTGACGATCCCTGTTGGCACCTATACCTACGGTTCGCCGGAATTGCGGCTCGAGACCGGTAGCCAGCGAGCGGTCAGGCTGGTTTTAAGCTATCGGGATGGTGATTTCTACGACGGCACGATTCGTTCGGCAGAAACCGAAATCACATGGAAACCATCGGGACACTTCAATACACAAATCGCATTCCGGATTGACGAAGTTGACTTACCTCAAGGGAGTTTCACGACAGAACTCGTCAGCACACGGCTCGACTTCGTCTTTTCGAACACGCTGTCCTGGGTCAACCTGATTCAGTACGACAATGTCACTAATTCAATAGGCCTGAACAGCCGCCTGCACTGGGTGCCCGAAGCAGGCAGAAATATTTATCTCGTACTCAATCACAATTGGGTCGAAACAATGACCGACAACAATTTTCATTCGGCGACGAATGACTTCACGATCAAGGCCGATTACACGTTCCGGTTCTGAGCGCGGGCTGTATGTCCACCGACGCCCGCACCGACCGGCTGTACAAATAATATCGAAAAAAGTAAGATATTAACGAATAAATCGAAATTAATGTCGGAATCCCCGAAATGGCCGGACACGCATCTCAGACCACGTCAACGCCCGACACAGGCTCAATTTCCACCCAGGCTTCGTCAGTCTACGATCGTCTGCAGACCGATATCCTGACGGGCAAGCTCAGGCCCGGGCATAAACTGCGTCTCAAAGACCTGATCAAGCACTACGATACTGGCAACAGCCCGCTGCGCGAGGCGCTCAATCGCCTGTCAGCGAATGGCATGGTGGTTCGGGAGGAAAACCGCGGTTTCCGCGTGCCGCCAGCCAGCGCCGACCAACTCGGGGAGATTACTCGCACACGCTGCTGGCTCGAGGAAATTGCGCTGCGCGAATCCATCAAGAACGGTGACAGCGACTGGGAAGAGCGTATTGTGCTGGCGTTTCACTGGCTGGCCAGGACTGCGCACCGAATTGACGAAGCGTCGAAGTCGACGTCTCCGGAGTGGGAGCAGCACCATCGCGAATTCCACCTGGCGCTGATCTCGGCCTGTAACTCCAGCATCCTGATCGACTTTTGCGCCGAACTGCACCAGCGCGCATTCCGATACCGCAACCTGGCTGAAGTAGTCGAATATCGAGACCGTCATGAGCTCGAAGAACACGAGGAACTCCAGTGGGCCGTACTGCGCCGCGATGCCGACAAGGCTGTGGAGCTCCTCAGGAAACACCACACGGTGACGGCGGAACTCCTCGTCGAAACCGGTCACTTCGACTGACGCAGTACAAAATTTGAATGACGCCTTCGATTTCGACCTTTGTCATTCGGGTCGAAGCACCTCGCATCGGCGTGATGCGTCGCGGCGAAAGATGGAAAATCGAGGACCAGCACGCCGGCCACGAGCAGCAGATACAGACCCGCCAATAGCGAGTTTTTGACTCGGATTACCCCGGTCATCGGCGATTGTATGCCGCAGGCCGTAATCTGATCGACAAGTTCGGCCTGCTTCCCTGCTAGAATGCCGCCCAACAAAAACAACGCAAAGGCACGCTCATGGCCAACTCGGACATCGGCTCACACACCACAACCGTCAAAGACGTCAAGCAGCTTGGCATCTGGGCCGCACTCGGCAGCCTGTCCTATGTATTCTGGATCTGCGGCGGCATGGAGATGGTCGAACGGCTCGCCTACTACGGCGTTCGCCAGGTCGCCAGTCTTTATGCGACCGACGCGCGTTCCAATGGCGGGCTCGGCTTGCCGGGATCCGAAATCGGCATGATCTTCGCCATATGGGCCTTCGTGCAATCGTTTGTCCCCGTCGTCACCGGCGGTATCTCCGACCGCGTGGGCTACAAGGAAACGATCTTCGCGTCGACGGTGTTCAAGATCCTCGGCTACTTGCTTATGGCCTGGTTCCCGACGTTCTGGGGCTTCATGTCCGGCGCCATCGTGCTCGCATTCGGAACCGGCATCTTCAAGCCGGGCATCCAGGCCACGATCGTCAAGTCCACGAACCGGCATAACAGCTCGATGGCCTGGGGCGTGTTCTACCAGACTGTCAACATTGGCGGTTTCATCGGTCCGCTGCTCGCCGCGCAATTGAGACAGCTGCAGTGGGACTACGTGTTCTACGTGTGCGCCGCAATTATTTCACTGAATTTCCTGTTGCTTTTGACGTACAAGGAAATCGACAAGGAAGAGCGCCTCGCACACCGCGAGAAAGTGAAGTCGGGCGAGGTCAAGGAATCGAGCCTCTGGCTCGACAGCCTGCGTGAACTGTTTCGCCCGATCATGCTCTGGTACATCGTGCTGTTCTCGGGTTTCTGGTTCATGCTGATGGCCTTCTGGGACGTGGGTCCACTTTATTTCCGCGACTGGGTCGATACGTCGGTCATGGTGCGGCACCTGTTCGGCGAGGACGGCGCGAGCAATCCGTTCTGGATCTTCTTCCTCGGCATGACACAGGACGGCCAGCGGATCCAGCCGGAAGGCCTGGTGAACCTCAACGCGATGCTGATCATGTTTTTCTGTTTCATCGTGGCCGGCTGGAGCGCTCTGCTCAAGGCAACCAATTCGATGGCCATAGGCACTTTCCTGGCCGCCGCAGCTCTGTTGCTGCTCGGTGGTTTCAACTATGTGTGGATCATGGTCGCTGCAATCGTTTGTTTTTCACTCGGCGAGATGTTGTCGAGCCCGAAAAGCTCCGAGTACCTCGGCAATATCGCGCCATCGCAGAAAAAAGCCATGTACCTCGGCTTCAGCCAGTTGCCACTGGGCCTCGGATGGACGCTCGAAGGCTACCTCGGCCAGACGCTCTACTACCAGTTTGGCGCAAAGGACACGATCGCGCGGCCCTACCTGCTCGACAACGGGATGAACCAGGCCGAGGTCGACGCTGTGCCGATCGGCGAGGCCTTCCAGCGGCTCGTGGAGATTTCCGGACAGAGCGCCGAAGCGTGGACCAGCCAGCTGTATGCGACTCATAATGTCGGCAAGGCCTGGTTCATCATGGCCTCGGTCGGCATCGTCTCTGCGGCGGGCATGTACGTTTACGGTCTTTGGACCTACAGGCTCAAGGAAGAAGAGCCTGCCGGCGACGAGGCGACACAACAAGCCTGATGTGGGGCTGACCAATGGCCGGGCCAGTCACCGAATTACAGGTCCATTTCTGGCTCATCCTGCTGATGTTTGCCTTGGCTGCGCAGACATTTGTGCTGCTGTTGCTGGTTAATGCGCCCTATGGGCGTTTTAACCGGACCGGGTGGGGTCCGACGATCCCGGTGCGCACCGCCTGGCTGATTTTCGAGAGTCCGGCCGTCATCGTGTTTGCGCTCATCTACTTATCGGGTGACAACGCAGGAGATGCGTCACCGCTGGTGCTGTTTGCTATCTGGCAGATTCACTACGTGCTGCGTACGTTTGTTTTCCCGTTTCGGCTGCGCGAGAGGCGCAAGCGAATTCCCGTTGCCATCGTGACAATGGCGATTTTGTTCAACGTTCTGAACGCTTATATCAATGCCCGCTGGATTTCGCACCTCGGTACATACCCGGACGATTGGCTATCTTCCACACCATTCATCGTGGGCCTCGGGATCTTTGTCGCGGGGTGGATCATCAATCAACACGCGGACCTTACGTTGGTCCGGCTGCGCAAGCCCGGTGAATCGCACTACTCGATTCCTCACGGCGGTATGTACCGGCATGTGTCCTGCCCGAACTACTTCGGTGAAATGCTTGAATGGACCGGCTGGGCAGTGATGACGTGGTCGCTGGCGGGAACCGCGTTTGCCGTATTCACGGCAGCAAATCTACTGCCGCGCGCAGTCGCCATTCACCGCTGGTACCAGGAGAAATTCCCTGACTATCCGAAATCGCGGAAGGCTGTAATCCCGTTCGTGCTCTGAGCTATTGTTCGCGGCGCCAGATCTCGACTGCCTGCCCCTTGTTGGCGGCCTCGACAATAATGCCGCCCATCTTGCAGGCGCCTTCACCACTGTAGCTCTCGCAATCCGGCAATGACGCAAGCCGATCTTCATGCAAAACGAGTGACGGCGCCACCGCTTCAGCATCCTGATCGGGATCTACCCACTCGCCGCTCGCCGATGACACCTGGCTGACTGCCTCGAGACTCTCGAATATCTCGCTTTCGCGAGCTGTTACGGCGCAGCGCGACTTGTTCCTGTCGACAATTACGTTCTCCGACGCGTCTTTCAGTGACACAAGCTGCTCGAGTGCATATTCGCAATCAGCGCGAGTCAGAAATTGCAAATCGAACTCCCGTTCCTGGCAAACCGTCTTCCCCGCCGGCGCCGCACACTCGGCCAGTGTCAGAACGAAAACCTGAATCCATGCCGTATCCATGACGTCGCTCCTTATTGTTTTTGTGTTTGTCAGGGTATCAAAAAAAACGGCCCCGAATGATCATTCGGGGCCGCGTTATGTTTATGAGGACGCGAAGGTAGATCTGCTTTGTTGCACTCCCGGCTCTTTTCTCTCCTATCCGCCTTTCGGCCGATGCTCAAGTCCAGTCCCGACAGCACTCTTGGTATCGGGCTACCTTTGGCGTAACGCTCCGGCGGCTTTCCGAGTTCCTCCGCAGCGTCCCTTCGGCTCCACGCTCCACTTGCGCTTCACGCTTCAACCTCCGGCTCCGCCGTTTCGCGTCCACCGCCCCCGACACTTGTTGAGGCTCGGACCTCTTTCAGCAGGGCGGTTGTCAACAAGCGAACTTGTTGGCGCGTGAGGCTTTCGCCTCAGCGTCAAATTTAGGCTGATCGGCAACGAAGTCAACGCTTGCCGATGAAATTAGATTTTACTTAATTAGGCGCTGAAACGAATCTGAAACTTGAACAGAAAAGTTCAAGTAATTCCTAAAGTCTGGCCGGCCGGTGTGCCGCAAGACTGCGCAATTGTTGACGAGGCAACGCTGGATGCAGCTGCTTGCGCCGTGTAGTTTGGGCCGTCCCTGGGAAAGTGACGGAGATTTCAGATGCTGACGCGACGCGACTACCTGAAGGCCACGGCAATGATCGGCGCTGCGAGCGCACTGCCGCCCGGACTCGTAACGGCATTTGAATCCGGGGACCTGGTTACACGGGCTATCCCCAAGACCGGCGAGAAATTGCCGATCGTCGGTCTTGGGAGTTCCGCCACGTTCCGCAGTGTCGCCCAAACTGAAAACGTCACTGCGTTGGCCGATGTCCTGAAGACACTCGTCGAGAACGGCGGTACCGTATTCGACACGGCGCCATCCTACGGAGCTTCGGAAGAAGTGGCCGGCCGAATCGCGCACGACGCCGGCCTGACGGACAAGATCTTCTGGGCAACGAAAGTCAATGTCGTCCGCCGCGGCGCCCGTGGCCCGGCCGACCCTGATGACGTCCGTGCCCAGCTCGAGCGCTCGTTCACGCGCGCGCACAAGGACCCGATCGACCTGATCCAGGTACATAACCTGGCCGATCTGCCGGGCCAGATGCCGATCATCGAGGAACTCAAGAAACAAGGCCGCATTCGTTACATCGGCACGACCTCGACCCGCACCGAACGTTATCCGGACCTCGAGAAAGCGATGAAGGACTACCCCGTCGACTTTATTGGCGTCGATTACGCCGTCGATAATCGTGCTGCGGCAGAGCGCATTCTTCCGCTGGCGCAAGACCTCGGCATCGCCACACTGATCTACGTTCCGTTCGGTCGGTCACGCCTGTTCTCTCGAACCAGCAACATGGAGGTGCCGGAGTGGGCACAGGAGTTTGGCGCCACGTCATGGGGCAAGTTCTTTATCAAGTACGTGGCCGCACACCCGGCGACCACCTGCGTAACGCCGGCCACGAGCAAGGCGAAGAACATGCTGGATAATATCGGTGCGGCATACGGCGAGCTGCCCGATGCCGCCGCGCTGCGCAAGATGGAAGAACTGATCGACGGACTTCCGTCTGCCTAGAAGCGGAAAACCACGCCGGCGAAAGTTTCGATCTGCGATATCAGGTCGCCTTCCACGCGAATCGCGCAGGCGGCGCCTGCGGGGCCGGACTCGCAGAGTAAATCGGTATCGGAATTCGTAAACGTGCCGTAGGCGCGTGCTTCCAGCCTGAGGCCAATCCTGGAATTCGGGCTGACCAGGATGCCGAGTCCGATCGACGCGGACCAGAACGTGTCGCTCTCGGAACCCGTCGAGCTGGCCTTGGCATGCGTCGCTCCCAGCGTGGCCGCGAGATAGGGGACGACTGCCTCGGACTGCCCTTCAAATTGGTACGTGCCGCCCAGCTGCAGAACATGCAGGTCGAGGTCGATGAGCGGATCGTTGGTGGTCGTACCGCTGAATTCGGCCTCGGTCGACTGCTGCGAATACAGGATTTCCCACCGTGTGTTTTGCCGGTGCGGGAAGTTGAGTATCAGCCCGAAGCTGGCTGAGTCCTCGAAGTCGTAAGACTCGGACGAACCCTCAATTTCGAACGAGCCGCCGAACCGATACGCGCCAAACGGCGTTATCTCGAACCACGAATCTTGCTGTTGCGCCGCGGCGCCCGAGAATGCGCAGACCAGCGCGCAAAGAATCATTCCTCTCATTGCCGCGATGCTATCAGGAAACGATTGACCGGACAGCGGCAGCGATTTCTCCGTCCGAGGCATCGAGTCCGTAGGCAACATGCATGTGCGGCTTGTTGATTGTTACGAGTCGTGTGAGATCGATGGGGGTCGCGACGATGACCAGGTCGCATTCAACCGCATTGACCGTTGCCTCGAGATCCCGGATCTGACTGTCACCGTAGCCCATCGCAGGCAGCAGCGGACCAATATCCGGGTACTTCGTGAATGTATCGGCAATCTCGCCCACTGCCCAGGGGCGGGGGTCGACGATCTCGGCCGCATCGTTGAGCCGCGCGGCGACGACGCCTGCCCCGAACGGCATGCCGCCATGCGTCGTGGTTGGGCCGTCCTCGATGACCAGGACCCGCTTTCCGGCGATTTGTGCCGGATCGGGCACGTGCAGTGTCGAATCGCGTAACAGGATCTTCGCATCCGGATTAACGCTGGCCGCGTTCTCCCGGATAATCTCTATATCCTCCGCATCCGCGTGATTTGCTTTGTTGATCAGGATGATGTCGGCACGCGCGAAGTTCTGCGTGCCCGGGAAGAACTCGAGTTCGTGTCCGGCCCGGAACGGATCGGCTACGGCAATCCACAGGTCGGGCTTGTAAAACGGCGTATCGTTATTGCCGCCGTCCCAGATGATGACATCGGCTTCCTTTTGGGCCGCTTCGAGTATGGCCGCGTAATCGGCGCCGGCGTAGACAATCACACCATTGCGAATATGTGGCTCGTATTCTTCGCGCTCTTCGATCGTGCAGGCATGGGCATCCAGGTCCTCGAGGGTCTCGAATCGCTGCACCGTCTGTTGCGCGAGGTTGCCGTAGGGCATGGGGTGCCTTATCGCGACGGGTTTCTTGCCGAGATCTTTCAGAATATGAGTAATACGCCGCGACACCTGGCTCTTGCCGCAACCGGTCCTGACCGCGGTTACGGCAATCACCGGCTTTGTCGAAGGCAACATGGTCGCGTCGACGTCGAAGCAGCTGAACTTCGCACCCAGGTTCTCGACGATGCGCCGGCGCGCATCGATATAAGCAAAGTCGACATCGGAATAGGCGAACACGACCTCGTCAACGCTGAGCCTGCGAACGAGTTCGGCGAGTTGTTCCTCGGGGTATATTGGAATGCCATCGGGATAATGCGGTCCGGCCAGCGAGGCCGGATACCGCCGATCCTCGATATGCGGAATCTGGGTCGCCGTAAACGCGACGACTTCAATGCCGGCATCGTCCCGATAGCAGCAATTAAACATATGAAAGTCGCGTCCTGCAGCCCCCATAATAAGAACTCGTGTGGTCACATGCGCCTCGCTATCCACCGTATCGTTGGCGCATTTTTACAGGAACATCAACGGCCTACAGTTCGTATTATCCGAATCGCACATACACGCGTACCGCATAGGGTATTACCGCAATGTGACCGATCGGCCCCTATGGAGTATTCTCTTTAAAAACAAATAACGAGAGGAAAAAGCTGATGTCCTACACACTTGGCGACATACGCAACGTATGTCTAGTCGGTGCCAGCGATTCTGGCAAAACCACGCTGACCGAAGCACTGCTGGAAGCGGGCGGCAAGATCCAGACCCGCGGATCCGTCGAAAAAGGCGACACGGTCTCAGATTTCACCAAACGTGAACGCGAATCCGGACATTCACTCTACCCGTCTATTTGCCATCTTGACCATGGCGGGATACATGTCAATCTGATCGATACACCGGGATACCGCGATTTTTATGGTCGCGCGATCGCGGTATTGCCTGCTGTCGAAACGGCCGCCATCGTGATCAATGCCCAGAACGGCATCGAACAGGACACGCGGCGCTTCATGAAAGCAGCACACGATCAGCGCCTGTGCCGGATCATCATTATCAACAAAATCGACGCCGAGGAAACGGATCTCGAATCACTGCTGGCAGAAATCCGTTCCGAGTTTGGCGCAGAGTGCCTGCCGCTGAATCTTCCGGCAGCCGAAGGCGTCGGAGTCGTCGACTGTTTCTTTCAGCCTGAAGGCGCCGACACGAAGTTCAGCGACGTCAAGACGGCACATACACAGATCGTCGACCAGGTTGTGGAAATCGACGATGAGCTCATGGAACTGTACCTCGAACAGGGCGAAGACCTGCAACCCGACCAGTTGCACGAACCGTTCGAACAGGCATTACGTGAAGAACACCTGATCCCGGTGTGTTTTGTCTCGGCCGAGACGGGCTCCGGAATCAATCAGCTCCTGCAGATATTCGAGCGCCTGATGCCGAATCCGGCAGAAGGCAACCCGCCCGTATTCCTCAAGGGCGAAGGTGAGGACGCCGAAGAGGTCGTCCTCAAGCCGGACCCGAACGAGCACGCCATCGGCCATGTCTTCCATGTAGAGATCGACGCATTCAAGGGCAGGCTCGGTGTGTTCCGCCTGCACCAGGGTACCGTCAAATCAGGTGGCCAGTTGTTCGTAGGCGACGCCCGCAAGCCGATCAAGGTCAATCAATTGCTGAAACTCAACGGTGGGGACCACACCAAAACGGATGTCGCCCTTCCAGGCGATATCTGTGCCATCCCGCGGGTCGATGAGATCCACTACGACGCGGTACTGCATGACTCGCATGACGAGGACCACTTCCATATGAAGTCGATCGACCTGCCGCGGCCGATGTTCGGTCTGGCAATCAGCCCGCCATCGGATAACGACGCGCAAAAGACCTCGGACGCCCTGCACACGGCCGAAGCCGAGGATCCGTCTATCACGGTCGAGCACAATGCTACGCTCAACGAGATCGTCCTGCGCGGCATGGGTGAGATGCATCTCAGGACCATTCTCGAGGAGATCAAGGATCGGTACGACCTGGAGGTCAAGACGGCGCCACCGTCGATCGCGTACCGTGAGACCATTCGCGGCAAAGCCGAGGGACATCACCGGCACAAGAAGCAGACCGGCGGTGCCGGACAGTTCGGCGAAGTCTACCTGCGCATCGAACCACTGCCATCGGGCGGTGGATTCGAGTTCGCCAGCAAAGTCGTCGGCGGTTCGATTCCTTCGCAGTATATTCCGGCCGTCGAGACCGGTGTACGCCAGGTTATGCAATCCGGGGCGACGCACGGTTACCCGATGCAGGATATTCGTGTCGAAGTGTATGACGGCAAGCATCATTCGGTTGATTCCAAGGAAATCGCCTTTGTCCAGGCAGGCAAAAAGGCGTTCATGGATGCCGTCGCCAAAGCACGACCGATCCTCATGGAACCGATCGTCGACGTTGCGATTACGGTGCCGAGCGACTGTGCAGGCGGTGTGGCAGGCGACCTGTCTTCCATGCGCGGCATGATCAACGGCACCGAGACGCTGCCTGACAATCGCGTCGTCGTATCGGGCCAGGCGCCGCTCAAGGAAATCCAGGGCTACCACTCACGATTGAAATCTTTGACCAGCGGTGAAGGCAGCTTCACGATGGACTTCAGTCACTATGCTGAAGTCTCGCCCGATCTGCTCGACGAGAGAGAAATCAGGACGGCCTGATCAGGCGGCCGACGCCTCGATTGCGAGTGCCGCTTCCGGCTCCCTGTTCCTCAGGAACGGGATGATTGCGAGCGGCACCAGCATGACCAGGGCGTCCAGGTATAGCACCATCGCATAGTCGAACCGGTCGGCGACGATCCCCTGCCAGAAGTTTCCGTAGCTGATGGCGACGTTGCCCATAGCCATGAAGGCGGTGAACTGCGTTGCCGCCACCGCCGGGTTCGTCATTCCCATGAACACGGCTTTGTGCACGCCGAACGTCATTCCGTAGAAGAGTCCGTGCAAGACGATAGCGCCGGCAAAAATCTCGACAGGTACCTGCTGCAGCCCGACGGCAGAAATTTGGGCCGCGAGGATCAGGGTCGGTACGGTTGTCAACAAAAAGAATCCGCCAAGCATCCGGCGAATGCCGAAACGATCACCGAGCCAGCCGCCCAACAGGCAGCCGATGGCGGCGGCCACCGTATTGGCGATACTGACTTTCGCAATCTCTGTCTGCTCCAGGCCGTAGTCAACCTGGATCGTACCCAGTGTTGCGTATGCGAGTGCCATTGCGCCGACCGGCAAAACGGCAAACACGAGCCCGATCCGAGGGCCCCTGCCCGATTTCAGGAAGCTGGCGTACAGAGACTCGAAGAACGACACGAGTTCCCGACGCAATTTGCCCAGCGTGTCTCCCGCGTGTCTCGGCGGGTCTTTGATGACGCCAGGATCCTGGATGAAAAAAACTACAAACAACAGGCTCAGAAACAACAGTGCGCTGACATAGGTCAGCGCCATGTCGAATCCAAACAATCCATACACGAAAACGGCGCCGCCACCCCCGAGTGCGATGCCAAGATACTGGCCACCGAACATGGCGCCGTTGCCACGCGCCCTTTCGTTTTCCTTGAGAGTACTGACCGCGAGCGAGTCAATAGCGACATCCTGCGTCGCACAGAAAATGTTGTTGAGAACCACTGCCGCAAGCAGCAGTTGGAAGTTGGTATGAAAGTCGACGGCTGCTACGACGAGTAGCGTCAGTATCATCATTGACGTGCATGTGACGATCCAGGCTTTGCGGCCACCGAGCCGATGCAGCTTGACAAGGTCGATCAGTGGCGCCCAGGCCCATTTGAACGACCAGGGAATGAACAGCGCGGCAACGAAGGCGCCGATCTCCGTCAACGAGACCCCCTCGGCGCGCATGAACGCAACCATTGCCGTGGTTGTAAAGCCGTAAGGAATCCCTTCAGAAATATACAGCAGCCCGAATGCCGTCAAGCGGCCGTTGGTGCCGCCCAGGAGATTTCGTGGGCGCATTATTGTGTCTGGTATCCCTGCTGCNNTATCCCTGCTGCGAGCGTGGGCACACTCTACAGGAATTGGCGCGTCAGTATCGGCCGTGCTGCTTGAAGATGTAGTTGTTGAGCTCGATGAACTGATGATTCATGCGATGCACGATCTTGTGCACCGATCGGGTTACGGCCCTCATGACGAGGTAG
This sequence comes from Woeseiaceae bacterium, assembly GCA_011772865.1. GTDB lineage: Bacteria > Pseudomonadota > Gammaproteobacteria > Steroidobacterales > Woeseiaceae > UBA1847. The sequence continues at coordinate 156,815 of WVYQ01000023.1, forward strand.
GCAAGCTGGGGATGATCATTGACGATCCCTTCGAAATCGGTTCGTTGCAGGCTCAGCACATGACTGGCAGACAGCGCCCTGAGGCCCACGGTATGAGCCTCGCCGTCAATGAAACTCAACTCGCCGGCAAGATCACCATCCCGAAGCACGGCCAGGCTGACCTCGTCGTCACCGCCGGCATGCTTGACGACCTCCAGTCTGCCCTCGAGCAGGACGTGCAGCGTATCGTCCGATGTGCCCTCGGCGATCAGGTAGTCACCTTCGATCAGCCGTCGGGCCTGCATCATTTCGCTGAGATTGGCCGCCTGTTCCTCGGACAATTCGGTGCCCAGGGTCGACTGGAGCAAGAGCTTTGTCATATCGGTCATGGTCCTGTCCTCGCTTCGCGGAGTCCATTTTTCTTAATCGTTGCAACAATCCTAGCGTGACCGGACGCGCAGCGATATACGGCATCCTATCTACGTGGAATCCGGCATATAAAGCCCCGAAAAACCGTCGTATTTTGCCATCAAGACCCTTCCTGTCGGGACGATTGACCGTGGACGACCATGCACCCTCTGCAATGTACCGGGGCGTCAAAATCCTTCATGACCCGGTGCGCAACAAAGGCACCGCCTATACCGATGCCGAACGCGAATTTCTGAGCCTCAGAGGCCTCCTGCCGCCGCGCGTGCACTCGCCGGCCGAACAGGAACTCAGGGTGCTGAACAATGTTCGCCAAAAGGCGACCGACCTCGAGCGCTACCTGTACCTCATATCGTTGCAGGATCGAAATGAAACGCTCTTTTACCGCGTCATTATGAATCACCTCGAAGAGATGATGCCGATCATCTATACACCGACGGTCGGCAAGGCCTGCCAGGAATTTCAGCACATCTTCCGCCAGCCGCGCGGCTTTTATGTGTCGCTGCAGGACAAAGGTGAGGTAAAAAAGATCCTGCAGAACTGGCCGCACAAGGAATGCAAGATAATCGTCGTCACCGATGGCGAACGCATCCTCGGGCTCGGCGACCTCGGTGCCGACGGCATGGGTATCCCGATCGGCAAACTGTCTCTCTACACAGCCTGCTCGGGCATCCACCCGACGCATTGCATGCCCGTCATGCTCGACGTCGGGACAAACAACGAGTCGCTCCTCAATGACCCGCTCTACAACGGGCTCGAACGGAGACGGGTACGCGGCGAACAGTACGACGAACTCGTTGACGAGTTCGTGGCCGCGGCAAACGAGTTGTTCCCGGGCGTACTCATCCAGCTCGAAGACTTTGGCAATATGAATGCGTTCCGCCTGCTCGAGAAATACCGTAACCAGGTGTGCATGTTCGACGACGATATCCAGGGTACCGGCGGCGTCGCTATGGCCGGCATCATTGCCGCTCTTCGCATCACGGGAGCCAAGCTCGAGAACCAGAAGTTTCTGTTCCTTGGCGCCGGTGAGGCCGGCATCGGCATCGCCGACGTGTTCGTCGCGGCCCTTGCCGAAAAAGGAATTCCCACAGACGAGGCGCGCGGGCACTGCTGGTTCGTCGACTCCAGGGGACTCGTCGTCCATGGCCGGGAAAATCTCGCCGACCACAAGAAACCGTATGCGCACGACCACGAATATCTCGATAATTTTCTCGATGCGGTCAAGGCACTCAAACCGACGGCAATACTCGGTCTGTCGGGCCAACCGCAGATGTTTACGAAAGACGTCGTCGAAGCGATGTCAGAGATCAACCAGCGGCCGATCATATTTGCACTTTCCAATCCGACGTCGAAGGCCGAATGCACCGCTGAACAGGCCTATACCTGGAGTGATGGGCGGGCGATTTTCGCGAGCGGCAGTCCCTTCGATCCGGTCAAATACAACCACCAGATGTTTGTTCCCGGCCAGGGTAACAATGCCTACATCTTCCCGGGCGTTGGGCTCGGCGCAATCGTCAGCCGGTCACGCGTCGTGACTGACGAGATGTTCCTTGTCGCAGCGCATTCACTCGCGAACCAGGTCACTGAACACGATCTCGAGCGAGGCCGGGTATATCCGTCGCTATCGCGGATCCGCGAGGTGTCGGCCAAAATCGCTTATGACGTCGCAAGGATTGTTTTTGACAGGGGATATTCACTCACGGACGAACCCGACGACCTGATGACCGAGATTCGGGACTACATGTATCAGCCCGTGTATCCTCACTACGCGTGAGTAAGCACAAAAACGAATATCACGACAATATGGTCGTTATGCTCGAGCTCATTTGGGGCGAGGGCTACATGGCACCGGGCGGCCCCGGCAACGTCGCGAGGCTGCTGCGCGACCTGGCTCCCGAGGGCAAGCAGATTCTCGACGTCGGCTGCGGGATCGGCGGTCCGGCGTTCGAAATGGCGCAATCTCATGGCGCCCGGGTCGTCGGTATCGACCTCGAACAACCACTCATCGAAAGAGCCCAGCGGGCCGCCGCAGATAAAGGGCTGCAGGATCAGTGCCGGTTCCAGACGGTCGACAAGGGACCGTTCCCGTTCGAGGACCAGTCTTTCGATATCGTATTGTCGTCCGGTGCGATTACCCAGACCAGCGGAACCGCAGACTTGATCGCCGAATGCTTTCGCGTACTGCGTCCCGGTGGCTTTCTGACCTGTTATGAGTGGACGCGAACCGACCGGCCCTACTCCGCGGACATGGAGTACTGGTTCGAACTCGAGGGACTTACGTATGTGCTCGATTCACTCGAAACGTTGGGCCAACGATTTCGTGAGGGCGGGTTTACCGATGTAGAGACACGCGATGCCTCTGACTGGTACAGGGCACAATGCCGCCGCGAGTACGATCTCATGAAAGGGGATCTCTACGCCCGGATGGTGGAGTTGCTCGGGCAGGAAGACGCCGATCACTTCGTCGAAAACTGGCGTGTCATGACGATCGTTTGCGAATCGGGGGAAATGCGCCAGAGCTACTGCCGGGGGCGCCGCCCGTCGTAACCCATTGAATGTCGCCGGTTTGCGACAGTCAGTACTGTGATAACCGTCACGATTTGCCGGCGTCCAGACGCTACTATCGTCTGAGCCAGTTTGTGAGCGTGGGGCGTTATGCGATTCCCTCTGAAAGCATTGTCTAGAGCCGTATTGGTGTGCCTGCTGACGGCGGGCGCGCTGGCCGGGTGTAACGTCGGTTCTTATGAGGATGCGGTCGACCAGTTCAACCGCAACGCGCCGCCTCCGGCGCCACCACCACCGCCGCCGCCGCCACCACCGCCGGCGGGGTTCGGGCCTAACTTCTCCGAAATTCAGGCCAGCGTGTTTACGCCTGACTGCGCGACGTCGGGATGTCATTCGGGCGGCAGTCCCTCTGCGGGCCTGAATCTCGAAGCCGCCAACAGCTACGCGCAGCTGGTCGGCATAGCGAGTACCCAGGACCCGGGCGTGCAGCGAGTCAACCCTGGAAATCCGAATCAGAGTTACCTGATCACCAAGCTCGAGGGCCCGGGCGCTGCGGGCGGGCAAATGCCGCCGAGCGGGCCGATGGCCCAGGCGGACATCGATGTCATTCGGCAGTGGATTACGGACGGCGCGATCGACGATACCGTCGTTCCCAATAACCCGATCCGCATAACGACCATTACGCCGGCTCCGAATGCAGACCTCACCGCCGCCCCGACCCAGATCGTTGTCGGTTTCGATCGTGAAGTCGATGCTACTTCCGTCGACCTCAACAGCTTCCTCGTCGAATCCACGGGTGGCGACGGAATCTTCGGTAACGGCAATGACGCGTCAATTACGGCAGCCTCGATCACGGTACCGGCTGCAAACCCCCAGAGCGCCGTCTTCGACCTGACCGGCGTCGCTCTCGCGGACGATATCTACCGCGTCACGCTGCTGGGATCCGGCAACACGCCGATCATGGACCTCGGTGGCAATATCCTCGATGGGGAGTACATGGGCGTATTCCCCACGGGCAACGGTGTCCAGGGCGGCGACTTCGTCGTGCAGTTCACGCTGACGACGCCGATCGTGCTGGGCCCGACTCTGACCCAGATCCAGGCCGTGATCTTCGGCCCCACCTGTGCAACTGCCAACTGTCACAGCGGCGCAGTGCCCGACGCCGGGCTCGACCTTTCCGATGAGATGACGAGCCGTATGAACCTCGTCGGCGTCCCGACAACCCAGCTTGGCGGCGCCGGTATACGGGTCATCTCGGGCGACCCGGATAACAGCTACCTGATCCAGAAACTGGAGAACGCCCCGGGTATCGAAGGCGTGCGCATGCCGCTCGGCGCCCCGGCCCTGCCACAGGCCGACATCGACGTGATTCGCCAGTGGATCACCGACGGCGTGCCCTAGTAAATTCGGCGCGCGCAGCCCTTACGATTTCTCGTTGACGACGTCCTCTACTTCGGCGGGCTCGATGTCCTGAGCCTCGGGCGTCACGGCGCGGTCCCGGTAAAAGTTCTCCAGATCTTCCCGACTGATCGGTTGGAATCGGCCCAGGCTGCACGACCGACCCTCGTAGATCTGATTACCCGAGTCTTTGAGGATGCGAATCTTGTCACGGGCACAGAGGCTGCGCGTATACGTGTCGTAGGAAAATCGCCCGTCCTGGGACAGGCCCCTGCAAGTGCTCGGCAGGACGTTCAGAAAGAGCCGCCGGCCCTGGATCTCGAATACAACGTGATTGTCGTCAATGACGTCGGCCCCGCGAATCGAGCGGGCATTGAGGCAGCGCAGGCTTGTGTCCTCCTCTGCCGCCGGCTCGTCCGCCAGTAGCGGTCGCCCCGGTAATACCCAGGTGACGAGCGCAATAAGCAGCGCCGTGCCGACTCCCTTTATGTCTCGCATATTCATTCTGAGTTCGGGGACCGCTCACCCACAAGGGACCCCGCGATCAATGTGGCCAGGACGAACCCAAAGAAAGTGCGGCCGAAAGACAGCGCGCAGCTCGAGCTACGACTGGCATGCAGGTTCCGTAACCGATGTTTTGACGCGTGCGAGGAGCTTGACACGACTATTCCGGGAAGAGCGCGTCCCACATGTAATCGCGGTGCGTGTCGCAGACTTCATTCAGCTCTCGCACGGCGCGCTCATAGCGCCGGCCACCGAGGTCTTCCAGGATTGCATCCCGGGTGCGCATCAAGGTCTTGTGATCCTCGGCGCCGAGTGCAAGTATGCGCCGCCAGGGGCCGCCGACATGATGCTCGAGCCAGGTCCAGCTCGTCAGCTGCCCTTCACCGACATGCGCGTTGTATACCGGTGCAAGGACCTCGCGCACGATCTCGTCCGCGCGCTCTTCGCGGCTCATGTCACACTGGAGGTAAACGGTCAATCCTGCTGCACCACGGTTGTCGGTCACAGCACCACTACCGGCGCCGGGCACTGTGCGCCAGATGTAATCCTCGTGCGATGAGCAGATTGAGGAGAAAGCTCTGCCTGCCTCGGGCGTCGCGTCCTGGATAATTTCACCCAACGCGCCAGAAGCATCGAGGATTGAATCCATGTCGGGAGCAATAATGAGCAGGACTCTGCGCCACTCTCCGCCGACGAAGTGCTGCATCCAGCTCCATGCCTGGATATCTCCTTGCTCGACGGCCGCATCGTAATGCGGTTTGAAGCTCGATTTGACGATGTCGTCGGCACGCGATTCAGCATCGGGAGCGCAGACAAAATACGTGGAATACACGTAGGACACAGGTGCCGCCTCATCCTGCGCTGTCACATGGCCATACCATAATGCGGACACCAGCGCTGCCGCTGCTAAGATCGTTCCCCTCATGGCGATACCCTCAGAATACGGCCCCTTGGGATTCGGGGCCCTTATTCTAGGTATAGCAGCCGCAGGGAATTTGGCCAGCGGCCATCACCGTGTTTGCGACGTCGACCCGATTCGCCGCGCTACAGATACCGAAGCTATGCCCTGGCTGTCGATGCCCATGTCGACCTTGTCAAAGCCAACCGAGGCGACGAGTTCATCCATTTCGGCCTGGCTGCGGCGCCTCATGATCCAGGGCTTGCCATCCCAGTCGACACAGGTTCGCGCGATCTCCTCGAGCTGCGGATGCCACGGCTGATTCGTGTAAATCAGGTAGCCGCCCGGCTCGATGAGATCGCCGAGGCCTTTCAGTGACGCCAGGATGCGCTCGTTGTCGGGGAACAGCTCGAACAGCCCCGAGATGATGCCGATATTGGGCGCCGGATCCACGGCCAGCAGCGACTGGCGGTCGAAGGCGTCGCCCTGCGCGTGAGTAACGTTGTCGACACCGAGATCCGCAGCCAGCTTGCGCCCTTCGTCCAGTGAGAACCTGCTGCGATCGCGCAGCACGGCACTGACGTCACGACCTTCGAACTCTTTCAGTATGTCGAGCACGTAGCGGCCGCGTCCGGCTGCGATATCCATGACCCGAACGGGTTTCTCAAGGTCGAGCAGATGCTGGATGGTTTGCCTGAGTTTGGATTCCAGGATTCCCTGGCGCTCGCGCATTGCGCGCCAGCCCGCGGCGTCGAGATAGGCCTTGTCGATCATGCGGCCGATAATCGTCTTGCCGCGCACCTGGTTCTCGTAGACATAGTCCAGCGAGTCACCCGAGTTGTGGCCGGTCTTCCAGCCGAGCCGGAGTCCGTCGCTGAGGCGCCCCAGTGTCCGCATGCCGAGCTTCTGCAGACCGAAACGGAGGCCGTTGAAAAGCGTCGGCTTGCCGCTGATGCGCAGATACTCGTCACGCGTGAAGCCGGTCCGGTCGGCGCGAATCAGCGCCGAGCGATCGATATCCCGCCCGAAGGCTTCCTCGATGAACTGCCGGGCCTTCGCAAACGGCTTCGCACGATCTTTTTCATACAGCACGGCATGGAAGAAACCCGGGTAGACCTCCATCTCGCGAACGTCCGAGGAGAGATTCTCGTAGAACTCCATCTGGGCCGAGTTCCTGACCACCCAGTCGCGCCCCGCCGAGAGAATCAGGGTCGGCGTCGTGATGGCGCCCGCATCCCTGACGATGCGGGTAGAAAGATCATGCAGGCCGAGAAGCACATTGACCGCGATGTTCCGCGTGATCAGTTCGTCGTCGTCATACAGCTTCGCCTGCTCGGGGTCGTGCGTCAGCATCTTCGATTTGACATAACTGCTGATGTTGGCCCGCGACTTGAACCGCTTGAGCAGTCGGAGACCCGGAATCGCGAACGGCACGTATAGCCGAATCCGGAATGCCGGTGCCGCCAGGACCATCGCCCGAATCCTTGGTGCATAGTCGTGAACCCACGCGGCGGCTGTCACGGCACCCACGCTGTTCGCGACAAGCACAATATTCTCGACCGCTATGCCGTATTCACGGGACACGAAGCGGACAAAGGCCTCAAGATCCCTGACGTGATCGTAATAGTCCCTCGTATAGCCCCGCGGACCCGGCGAATGGCCATGGCCGCGCAGATCCCAGGCAAATGCGCCGCAATCCTTGAGGCCGAGTTCCTCGACCTGCTGAGTAATACGGCCGGTGTGTTCGTGCCCGCGATGCAGGAAAATCAACGCCTTGTCGCTGGCGGCCTTGGCGGGCCAGTGCCTGAAGAACAGCTCGGTGCCGTCCCAACTCTCGAAAAATCCTTCGGTCGCCCGGGATTTCTTTGTCACCCCGGGTGTTTGTGTTACGACTTCCAGTTGCGCGCCCATACGTCACCTCCGATGTGGATATATGGGCATAGCCTGGCCCCGGCAAGCTGAAAAGACCTGATGGAGACCTGATCGTTGCATGAGGATTCGCCAAATCGTCGATCCGAGCCCCTTTTCGGCAGGAGTATTGATAATCAGTCACAAGACATGAGTCACTGCGGCCATCGACAGCGCGCGTCGCCGATATTAATCATCGGCGTCTTTCTTGACTCTGCGCGGGAGCTGCCTATACTGCGCCTTGCCTGAAAGTGCGCTTTTCCCTATGCACTCCATTTCGAAGTTCCCGAAGAAAATTCTTCCGTAGTGCCTCGTCCTGTTTTTCATAAGTAATCGCAACACTTCCAGCCTAAAAAGCTCCGGTTTTGGGGCCCAATTACTTTGATTAACGAGGAAACAACATGTCTACCACACGCGGAACCGTAAAATGGTTCAACGAATCCAAGGGCTTTGGCTTTATCGAGCAGGAATCCGGACCCGACGTCTTTGCGCACTACAGCGCGATCCAGGGTGATGGATTCAAAACGCTGGCCGAGGGTCAGCAGGTCGAGTTCACCGTCACGCAGGGCGAGAAGGGCCCGCAAGCAACGAACATCGTACCCGTATGATCGAGGGTGGCCCTGGCAACGGGGCCTTCTCCCACCCAAAGGAGTAACTCCAATGAGCCAGGCAAAATCCGGCGATACCGTAAAAATTCACTATACCGGCACGCTCGACGACGGCACGCAGTTCGACTCATCAGCCGGCCGGGACCCGCTCGAATTCGAGCTTGGCGGCGGCCAGGTTATTCCAGGATTCGACAGCGCGGTCGAAGGGATGGCTGTTGGCGACAGCAAGAGCGTCCGAATAGAACCCAACGATGCTTATGGCGAGCGTCACGAACAACTCGTGCAAGAGGTGCCCCGGAGTTCCTTGCCCGAAGACCTCACGCCCGAGGTCGGAATGGCGTTGCAGAGTCAGAGCCCGGACGGCCAGGTCATGATGCTGATGGTCACGACCGTCGAGGAAGACAGCATTACGGTCGATGCCAACCATCCGCTCGCCGGGCATGCGCTCAATTTCGACATCGAGCTCGTGTCGATCGGTGGCGATGTAGGAATTATCCTGCCCGACTGACGCAGTCGCCCGGTTCGAATCAGGCGTGTCTGGAATGGCGCATCGTCAGCGCCAGCAGGATCATAGCGGCCACACAGGCGCCGACGATCAGCGAGAATCCGGCATTCCAGCCTGCCCTGTCGACAACGGCGCCAATAATAATGCTGGCGCCGACGGCCCCACCGACATAGCCGAAGAGCCCGGTAAAACCCGCCGCGGTTCCGGCCGCTTTCTTTGGTGCGAGATCGAGGGCATGGACACCGATCAGCATGACCGGCCCGTAGATGAAAAAACCGATACCGATCAGCATCGCCGTATCGATGGCCGGGTTGCCGGCAGGGTTTAGCCAGTAAACGACGACGCAGATCAGCGTCGCAAGCATGAACAGGATCGAGGCCGGCGCCCGACGGCCGCCAAACACGCGGTCCGACATCCAGCCGCACAGGAGCGTGCCGGGGATCCCGGCGAACTCATAAAAAGCGTAAGCCCAGCCGGTACCCTCGAACGAGAAGTGCTTGGCCTGGCTCAGATAGGTCGGCGCCCAGTCCAGCACGCCATATCGGACGAAATAGACAAAGGCATTCGCGATAGCGATGACCCAGAGCAAGCGATTGCTCAATACGTATTTGAGGAAAATGTCTTTTGCCGAAAACTCGTGTTCGTGGCTGGCGTTGTAGTCGAACGCCTCGGGATAATCGTTGCGGTATTGCTCGATGGGCGGCAATCCCTGCGACTGTGGCGTGTCGCGCACCATCAGGTAGATGTAGATGGCAACGGCCAGCGCGAAAAAGCCGTGCAGATACAGGATCGCGTGCCAGTCCGCAAACATTGCCACGGCGAGGATCGCAATCGGCCCGACGAGGCCGCCGCCAATATTGTGCGCGACATTCCAGATGGCCATCTTGGTGCCGCGCTCGCTCGGAGAGAACCAGTGCACCATGACACGGCCCGAGGGCGGCCATCCCATGCCCTGGAACCAACCGTTCAATAGCAATAACGTAAACATGATCGCGACCGAGCTGGTCGCAATGGGCACGGTACCCATGAAGATCATGACAAGCGCGGAACACGCCAGGCCAAGTGCCATGAAACCGCGCGCATTGCTGCGATCCGACACGTTGCCCATGACAAACTTCGACAGGCCGTAGGCGATGGAGACGCCCGATAGCGCGAGGCCCAGGTCGGTCCTCGAATAGCCAAGCTCGATGAGGTCAGGCATGGCCAGCGTGAAGTTGCGCCGCACGAGGTAATAGCCGGCATAACCGACGAATATCCCGAGGAAGACCTGCCAGCGCAGGCGGCGGTAGGCACTGTCGACGTTGTCCGCGGCCAGGGCCGCGCGGTGCGCCGGCGGTTTCAGCGGGCCTATCACGGCACTAATCCGGGACTAGTTGCCGTGCAGCGAGTTGATGCGGGCCACAACATCGAGCAATGCCTGGTCATCCGGCAACGACCTTGCAGTCGGCAGAACTTGTGCACCGTACAGATCGTCGGGGCGTTTGCCCCTCTGGCCGGAACGAGCACTGTGAGCCGTCGGCGATCTGCCGACACTTACACCGAACAGGTCATGTCCTGGCCACAGCATAGCGGCGACTTGATTTTCCCATGGCCATTCGGGCACTCGGATATCTGGACCTCGCTGCCATCGTCCAGTTGCAGCGTGCCATTTTCGAGCGGCGCATCGCAATGCCCGCAGCTTGCGTTGACGCTCATGCCGCATTTTTCGCACTGGTATGTAGCCATGTCACCCTCTCCCCTTGGTATCTGAATATTGATGACTGATCTTACTATGAAAACGGCGCGCGCTACGCGACGCGGAGCGCTGCGGCAGTAAGGTAGAGCAACGCAGCGAGTACGATTACAGCCGTAAAGCCGAGGTGAATAGCAAGCAGCGTCGCGAGTACCGCAGAGACGACCGAGGCGAAACCGTTGATACCCCAGGCCCAGGGTACGAAGTCTTGCGCTTCGGCGGCAACCCGGCTGAGGCCCAGCGGGAACGGCATGCCCATGAAGAATGCGAGCGGCGCGATCAGCATGATCGACAACAGGATCTTCAGGCTGTCCACCACGCCGATGAGCCAGCCGAACAACGGCGGCAACGTCAGCAGATAAACAACCGAGATTCCGACGATGCTCGCGACCGAGACGCTGACAGGTCCGAAGCCATGCAGAATTTCCTGTCTGGCCATGCGCCGCGAGTATGCGCTGCCTGCGCCCGCGAACACGAGGAAACTCGCGAGCACGACAGCGACCGCATAGAGCGGGTGCCCAAGGAACAGCGTGAATTTCTGAATGAACGCGATCTCCACGAACAGGAATGCGAGTCCGAGCAACAGGAAATAGGTTCCGTAGCGCGCACCTTTGGTCCAGCTGCGTTCTATTCGCGCCAACGGCACAAGGATCAACAGGCCACCAGCGACGAGCGCCTGCGCGAGGGTGGCCACGACGATCAGGTAGCCCCATTCGATCAGCCCCGCGCCGCCGGCAACGCGTAACGACAACACCTCGGGCAAGGATCGCCATTTGAAAAAGTGAGAAAAGTACGGGCGGTCGTCGGTTGCTGGCTCGACGTAGAACTTGTAGTCCGCGAAAAACACCTCGGCCTCTTCTCCGAGCATCGCAATGATGCCGTTGTACAGCCAGGGTTCCTCGAGCACGTTGAAACGATTCACGTCAGCGGCGCCAATCCCCGGAAAATAGGCCGTATCGAACGATCGCGATCTGGCGAATTCACGAATGATCTCGACATCTTGATCAGCGAACTCACCGTTCCTGACCAATAGCGTTACGGTATTCCAGCTGCGGATAACGGCGAGCTGCCGGCCCGGTTCATCACCGCCGGCCTGTGCGAGCGCCTCGATCGCAGTCGCCGCGAGTTTCAGGCTGTCGCGTGGCGGCAGTTTGATCCAGCGTGTGATCGCGAGTATTCCCCCGGGTCGCAGGTCGGTGAGGTACTCACGCATCGCCTGCACCGTATAGAGATAGCTTTCGCTGAGCGCATGTACGCCAGCGCCACTGGCCGCAAAGGAGTCGAGCAGGCCGATCTGAATGAGATCGTATGTTCGATCGCTCCGGGCAACGAAACTGCGGGCCTCGGCCGCATGCAGGCCGACGCGGGGATCGTCATAAATATGGCCCGCGAAATCGGCATACGTCTTCGCGACGAGGTCTGTCATGCGCGGATTCAGTTCGACCGCATCGACGCTGGCCGCATCGTGAACCAGCGCCGTCAGAACATCGCCGCCGCCCCCGGCGCCAAGAATCAGCACCTGCGGCTCTTCGAGCAGCTGATAGGGCAAAGCAGCCGTGACATCCCTGAGATAGCCCACCGAGTTCGGGTTGCCTGCGTAACGGGTAATCGCACTCATACCGTCTGCATCGGTAAAGACGGCAAGCTGCTCTGGCGGAATGTGTTGCGTATTGAAACTCAACCCCGGCGCGAGTCGAATCGGCACGGTCGGGCTGTCGACGACGGTCAGGAGTCCGAGCGGGCTGGACGCNNTCGGAAGCCCTGAGAGACAGGCCGCCACCGATGACGATCAGCGCCAGGCCGAGAAGCCAGCCGAATTGACCGAGCCGCAGCGGCAATCGGCTCTTGCCGTATCCAACCAGGACCGACGCGATGAAGGCCGACGCGACCAGGGCGAGCAACGCGGTTTGCGGAAAGACAACGAATAGCGCGCCGATAATCAGCATGGCGCCCGCCCCCGCACCGACGAGGTCGAAGAAATACAGCCGGCTGATCGCGTCGCTGCGGCAGGTGAACGCGAGCCCGATACAGCAGGCGGCGAAGAAAAACGGCACAAAGAAGACGAAATACATCAGGCTCAGGAGTGGGAGTTGCGCGCGATCCCAGATGATCTCGAGCGCATTGAACGGCACGCGCTGGCCGATCACGAAAAAAACAACCATCGTGATGCTGAACAACAGCGCACACACTGCGAACGCCGACTCGAANNCTGATGATCATGTAGGCGAAGTGATACCACTGCACGACCGACAACACTCGCATCAGGAGTATCTCGTAACCGATTGCGGCAGCGGAAACGAGAAAGGTCGCAATGAAGAGGCGACGCATGGCGAGGATGACCTCCCCTAGCGTTCGCCCGTCAACGGAACGAAGCGCACGGCAGTGACTTGCCGCGTCACCAGTGTGCCGTCAGCGTTTTTCTCAATGAGCAGCAACCATTGCGTCGTGAAACGGCCGCCGACCGGAATCACCATGCGCCCGCCCGGCCTGAGCTGCTCGATCAGCGGTGGAGGCACGTGCGTGGCCGCTGCCGTGACGATGATGGAGTCGAACGGTGCATGCTCCTTCCAGCCGAAATAACCGTCGCCGAGCCTTGTCTCGACGTTCTCGTAGCCCAGCCGGTCCAGCCGCTCGGTAGCCTGATTGGCCAGCGCCTCGATGATCTCGATCGTGTACACGTGGTCAACGAGACCCGACAGAACAGCGGCCTGGTAACCCGAGCCCGTGCCGATTTCGAGCACGACGTCATCCTTGTCCGGCTTGAGCAGGTCGGTCATCAGCGCAACGATGTAGGGTTGCGAAATCGTCTGGCCAAAGCCAATCGCCAGGGGACGATTCTCATAGGCGTAGGGGACCGCATCACGCGGGACAAATTTGTGCCGCTCGACCGTATTCAGCGACTGCAGAACGTCTTCGCGAAGGCTTTCGTCGCCCGCAAAGCTCGCGTAGCGGCGAACTTCCTCCACGAGCGCGGCGCGGTCCGCAGCGTATTCCTCGGCAACGGCAGGTAATACCAGGATAAGTACCAGGATCGCGGCGGTATAGCGGGTACTGTCAGACATTTTCGACGAATGCCCAGGCGCCATAGCCAACGACGTGGTGCTTGTCGCCGGCCGTATCGCCGGAATTGCGAAGATCAACTGTTTCCACGTCCAGACCATGACGCCTGGCCGCCAGGAGTAATCCGCCGACGGGGGCAGCGCCACAGGCATCCTGATGGCCGATGCGATCAGGATCGAGACGTTCGATCGCCGCACAGGTCTTGTGGTCTCTTGCGCGCGCAACGTCATAAGGATGGTAGTGGCTGAGGTCGGAGCTGATGACGATCAGCGTCTCCGGGCCACCCCAAAGCCGCTCCAGCACCTGGGCAACCTGCTCATAAGTGGCATCACCGACCACAATCGGGATCAGCTCGAACGAACCGAGCACGGCCTGCAGGAACGGCAAGTGCACCTCGAGGCTGTGTTCGTAACGATGCGCGGCTTCGACGATCGGTAGATCGAGAGTTGCGATGGTCTCGGTATCCACTCGAATATCGCCCAATGGGGTCCGAAATGCCTCGGCGCCACTGGCCGCCAGGCCCGATACCGCTACCTGGTGGCACGGCCCGATCAGCACGACCCGCTCGTATCGATCGTCGCAGGATTGCAGCCTCGAATACCCGGCGGCTGCGGTCGGTCCGGAATAGATATACCCGGCGTGCGGCACGATCAGAGCCTTGGGCGCACGGCCAGTGTGGTCACTCACCCCATCCAGCAATGCCGCCACGGTGTCGGTGAGTTCACCGGCCGCGCTCGGATAGAAACTGCCCGCGACAGCAGGTTCGCGGATTGCGTTCATGGCCCTCCGTCCCCACTAATACTATTGTATACCCATATCGTGCGAGCTGACGTGGCTATGGCGATAAGCATCGATACCGATATTACCGGCGCACCAGGCCGCTACTGGCACCGGCTCGAGGACGGGCGATTGCAGTGCGACCTGTGTCCGCGGTATTGCAAGCTGCGCGACCAGCAGCGAGGCCTGTGCTTCGTGCGGGCTCGCGCCGGCGACGAAATCGTGTTGACGAGCTACGGCCGTTCGAGCGGTTTTTGCATCGACCCGATCGAGAAGAAGCCGCTCAACCACTTTTTGCCCGGTACGCCCGTGCTGTCGTTCGGTACGGCGGGCTGCAACCTCGCCTGCAAGTTCTGCCAGAACTGGGACATCTCGAAATCGCGTGAATTCGACAGTATGCAGGCCGAGGCCTCACCCGACGGCATTGCCCGGACCGCAGAGGAATCCGGTTGCCGCAGCGTGGCCTACACCTACAACGACCCGGTTATTTTTCTCGAGTACGCGGTCGACGTCGCAGCGGCCTGCCGCGCACGAGGCATAAAGAACGTCGCCGTCACGGCCGGCTACGTCACCGCAGCAGCCCGCGAAGAGTTCTTCGCCTCGATGGATGCCGTGAATGTCGACTTCAAGGCATTTACGGAACGCTTCTACTGGAAGATCTGCGGCGGACATCTCGAGCCCGTGCTCGACACGCTGATTTACCTCAGGAACGAAACGGATGTGTGGCTCGAACTGACGACATTGCTGATCCCGGGCGAGAACGACGCTGGCAGCGAAATCGATGCGATGACTCGGTGGATCGCAGAGCACCTGGGTCCGGATGTGCCATTGCATTTTACGGCGTTTCACCCTGACTGGAAGATGCGAGACAAACCCCCGACGCCAAAACGGACGCTTACCAATGCCAGGCGAATCGCGCTCGCCAATGGATTGCACTACGTCTACACGGGCAACATCTATGACCCCGAGGGCTCCTGCACCTACTGCCCCAATTGCGACAATGTTCTGATCGGTCGGATCGGTTATGAGCTCGGAGAGTGGAATCTCATGGCCGACGACGGCGAAGCGAAATGCCGGTTTTGCGGTGAGCCGGTCGCCGGCTTCTTCGAGGACTCGCCCGGGCACTGGGGATCGCGCAGGCAACCCGTGTCCATAACCGAAACCCGGACGGCCTGAGGCCACAATTCCTTGTCGATAATAGGTTATTTGACATATTCCTTGGTAAGCTTGTGATTCACCTCACGGTTCTCTGTGACAAGTGGGTCTACATTACGCTCTTACCACCTGACAGAATCTGGCGACATGATGCGACTGCTTAACATACTTCCCCTTGCGGCATTGGTCCTGGCTCCATTGGCTGTGCAAGCCGATGAGGGCGACTGGTATATCTCCCCTTCGATCGCCTACAGCGACGATGATGGCGATCGAAAAATCGACGATTCTGTCGCGGGCGGTCAGATCCAGGTCGGCAGGGAGATGAGCGAGCGCTTCTTGCTGGAGGGCCTGCTGGGCTACCACGATATCGACGGTTTCCCGGGTCAGAAGCACCTCGAACTCGGTTTTAATGCTATCGGTCGATTCCTCCCGGACAGCCTGTTTTCGCCTTATGCCATCGGCGGCCTGGGCTTGCTGCGTGCCGACGTCGGCGAGCCATCGTTTGGTGGTTCCCCGCCCGCTGGCACGGCCTCGAACAGCGTGACGGCAACGGCAGGTCTCGGGACGTTTATCAATTTCGGCGACAGCCCCTGGGCGCTCCGGGCCGAATGGCGTTTTCGACACGCTTTCGAGGACGACGGGTTGACCGACCAGGTCATTTCGCTCGGCATCCAGTACTCGTTCGGCGGCGGTGCTGACCGGCCGATGCCGGTAACTGCCGGCGAACCGGAGCCGGCTGTGTATCTGGACAGCGACCAGGACGGTGTTACCGATGACAGGGACCGGTGTCCCGGTACCGCGGCCGGCGCCAAAGTCGACTTCAACGGCTGCGAGGTCGAGGAAGTCATCGAGTTCAGGAATGTCTACTTCGGATTCGATTCCGACCTGGTTCTCCCGACGGCAGGACGCCAGCTCGACCAGGTCGCAGCAGTCATGTCGCGTCATCCCGAATTGCAGGTCGAGATCGCGGGATTCGCGGACAGTCGCGGCAGTGACCGTTACAACATGGAATTGTCGCAGCGTCGCGCCGATGCCGTGCGTCAGCACCTCGAGCAAGCGGGCGTGAGCGCAGCGAACCTGACGATTCGTGCTTACGGCAGGTCCCAGTTCGACGCGTCTGACATGTCGGCGAAGAACCTGGCCGAAAACCGGCGTGTGGAACTGCGTATAACGAATCGCTGATCCGGCCAGGTCCGGCTTCCATCGCTCGTGTGGAGGGTTACGACAAGCGATGTCCCGGCCGGCCACAAGTACCGCGTATTCGGCGACGATTCCGGCCTGTCGTTCCGGCAGTTTTTCGATCTTCTGCGCTCGAGCCACGACTTTAGCGACTGGTATTCGGCAACGCTGGCTTCGTTCGGCGCACCGGCGTTCTACTGGGAGCTCCCTCCGCTGACGACCGAGACGCTAGACGACGACATGGAGTTCGTCCTGATCGAAGCACCGCTGCTGGCGCGTTTGCCTCCTGATCCCACACCGTTCGCATCTCTGTTCGAACAGCACCCGGGAGAAGACGTCGTCGTGTTTCCGAATCTCGGCGGCGACGCCATTCTTGTCGCGCCTTGCCCACGCGGCTCTGACGACGTGTACCCGCATCTCGCGACATTCCTGAGATCTGGCGACAGGGATCAGATTCGGACGCTGTGGCGAGTCACGGCCGAGACAATGCGCGAAAGAGTCGGTAACACTCCGGTCTGGCTCAGTACAGCCGGAGGCGGCGTCTACTGGCTGCACCTCAGGTTTGACAGCCGGCCCAAGTACTACAGCCATCGCCCTTATGCCGAGGCGAATTAGTTGTAGACATTGCGCCTGGCCGTGATGCGTTCGACGACTGTCGCGGCGAGAATGGTTCGAGATGCACGGGAATGATGCCCGGCGGACCACCCGTAACTCGCAGCAGCCGCTCGTCGTACTTGTAAAGGCCCAGCCGGGAACCATTGATTCCGGCCAGGAGAATGTCCGGGCGTATGCCTTAATGAAGTCGGCATCCGTCACGAGACTGTCGACAAGCTCTGTATCGGTCACGCCAACCTCATCGCGTGCGAAGGCACGCCGCCCGTCATCAGGATGGCGCCGGTCGGTGTAGGGAATGCGCGAAATGTAAGGGTCGACCAGGACCGTGACGTTGCCATCCGAGATACTCCAGCCTGCCGCACCGAAGTAGGTGAAATGAAGAGCGGTTTTTCGATCGACATCTGCTGCAACAGACGTGGATGCCGATATCGCAATCATCATTACCGCGAGACATCGATACGCTGCTTTCGTTACCTCTCCTTCCGATTGGATGCTAGGTGGACCAATTGTCGTCCACGATGGTGGCGCTTTGCGATCCCTTGCTCGTGACGACATCAAGCTCACCGCCCACCTCAGCGAGCTCCGACGGAACAAAACCGAAGCCGATGTTGTGTTCCAGCCGTGGTGAATACACCATGCTGGTCACGAAGCCGACCTCCTGACCCGTTGCGCCTTTTAGCGCATACGAGGTTCTGGGGAGGCCAACCGGTTCGCCTTTCGCGGCCACGCGCACCAGCTTCCGGGCCGGACCGACGGCAACAATGTGCTCGAGTGCCTCGCGCGCCAGGTAGTCGGCGGTCTTGCCCATCTCGAAGAAGCGGTCTAGGCCAACCTCGAGTGGATTATTTTCGAGCGTCATATCGCTGCCGTACGAGAGCAAGCCTGTCTCGATCCTGTCGATCAGGTTTGGCGAACCGACGCGGACATTGAGGTCCTTGCCGGCGGCTGCCAGCGCATCCCACAGTTCGACGCCCAGGCTCGCCTCGAGGAGATAGATCTCGAAGCCCCCCTGGCCACTCCATCCTGTACGGGCCACATAAACAGGAATACTGGCAATCTGCGTCTCGATAAAACGAAAAAAGCCCAGCTCCCGAATGGAATCGCCCAGAACGCGGCTCATCAAATCGCCGGATTTCGGCCCCTGTACCGACATCGGAAAGACGTTGGGGTCGAATACCTCGACCCGCCACTCCCCGGACTGCGCCAGGCCCTTGACCCACAACAGGACATCCGAATCGGAGACAGACAGCCAGTATCGATCAGGCGCCAGGCATGACACGATGGGATCGTTGATGATCCCGGCCGCCTCGTCGAGCAGCGTGACGTAGATGCACTGCCCGGGCTCGCACAGTGACACATCGCGAGGTGTCATCCATTCGACCAGCTTCAGGGCGTCGGGCCCCCGGATCTCGACCTGAACCTGGCAAGCCACGTCCCACATCTGAACGTGCTCGCGAAGATGCCAGTAATCCTCCTCGAGTGTCTCGTAGACGACGGGTAGCACCATATGGTTGTAGACCGACACCCGCCGTACGCCCGGCAGTGATCGCGCTTCATACGGCGAGACACGCAATCGTCGGTTCAGAGCAAGTCGCTGTCCGTTCATGCTAAGTTTCCCCGAGGTCCGACAGCCATGATATCGGAGAGTCGCGTCTATTGAACCTGCTGCAATCGCATGACTGGGAAACTCCTGCGCCGATCGCCTACGGCGCCGGACGCCTGCGCGAGATCGCCGGTCATTGCCGACAGGCTGGCATGACCCGCCCGCTCGTCGTCTCGGATCGCGGCAGCAGCGCCTTGCCGTTCGTTGCAGACACCGTCGATATCATGCGTCAGGGCGGACTGAACGC
>WVYQ01000023.1:176016-176297 GCA_011772865.1 Woeseiaceae bacterium
ACGACGGCCGGTACCGGTGCAGAAACGGACAGCACGGCGATGGTTACCGATACCGAGCGCACGATGAAGCTGTGCGTATGGCATCCGGAACTAAAACCGGCGCTCGCTTTGCTCGATCCAGAAATCACGTTGGGTTTGCCACGCGACCTGACGGCCTGGACGGGTCTGGATGCCATGGTGCATGCGATCGAAGCGTATTGCGTGGCTGACGACAATCCCGTGTGCGACCGCTTCGCCCTCCAGGCGCTCGGGCTGATTCACATCTGGCTTCGCACCGCGGT
>WVYQ01000023.1:176321-335096 GCA_011772865.1 Woeseiaceae bacterium
GCCGGCGTGGCCTTTTTGAAAGGACTGGGCCTCGTTCACGCCATCAGCCACATGGTCGGGGCAGAGTACGATACGCACCACGGATTGACGAATGCCGTGCTTTTGCCGGCCGTCCTGCGCTTCAACGAAAACCACATTCAGAACAAGCTCGATGGTATGGCGCACGCCATGGGTCTTGCCAGCACGGATTTCGACGCATTTTACGGCGCCGTCTGCACGCTGTTGGACGACCTGGAGATACCGAGAACGCTGGCTGACATCGGCGTTCCGATGAACAGCGCCGCAAGCCTTGCTGAAAAGGCGCACCAGGATGCCGCGGCTGCGACCAACCCACGCCGGGTCAAGGTAGTAGAGATCCAGTCCCTTATAGAAGACGCTTTGAGCAAGGGACGGTAGGACATGAACGGCTTTCTCGTCGGCATGATCATCAGCATTCTCGTGTATCTCGGCATCGGATGGTACGCGGGGCGCAAGATCAAACACCTCGACGATTATTACGTTGCCGGCCGCAACGCCCCCACCCTGCTTATCGTAGGAACCCTCGTCGCCAGTTTCCTGAGCACCAATGCCTTTATGGGCGAAGTCGGCATGGCGTACAGGGGTCATGGCCCGCTGCTCATCATCATGACGGGCGTCAACTGTCTCGGTTACATTTTCGGCGCCCTGTTTTTCGGACGTTACCTGAGGCGCAGTCGGTCGCTGACCGTCCCCGAATTCTTCGGTCAGCGGTTCGAGAGTCGCCGCCTGCAGGCATTCGCCGGACTGACGATCGTCGTCGGGCTCACTGGTTACCTGCTGGCAGTGACATGGGGCGTGTCTCTGGTCATTACGGAAGTCACGGGCATTTCGAACACCGTTGCCATTTTAGTGGTCTGGTTCGGGTACACGGCGTTCACGCTGTATTCCGGTTCCAGGGGGGTCATCCTGACCGACACGATAATGTTCTTGTTGTTCACGAGCGTAGCGGTGCTGGCGCTGCATTACATCGTCCAGGCCGGTGGCGGCTGGTTCGCGAGCGTCGAACAGCTGGCGGTCTATGGCGACAAACCCGGCATCATCTCCTGGCACGGCGTCGTCGGGCCGGACACGAATTGGTTAACCCCGGCTGATGGCCTGGTCTGGGCGCTGATCCTCGGCGCCGCCTGGGGCGCGGTCGTCGCGGTGAGCCCCTGGCAATCAAGCCGCTACCTGATGGCGCGCAGTGAGCACGTGGTTGTTCGCTCGGCCTGCGGCGCGTCGATCGCCGTGTTGTTGTTTTATCTCGCGACGATGTTCGGCGCTGCAGCAGTCAATCTCACCAATCCCGATGTCGAGCCGCCCGAGAGCACGATGATCTGGGTGGCGATGAACCTGATGCCGACAGTTGCCGGCGCGGTACTCGTTTCGGGCATCCTGGCCGCAGGTTTGTCGTCCGCCTCCACGTTCCTGTCGCTGGTCGGATTCAGCGCAGGTAACGACATTTTCCGGCACTCCGAGGACCCGCAAAAACAGCTTCGCTCAACGCGCTACACGATGGTCGGCATCGGCCTGATCGTGATTGTCCTGGCTTTGGTTGTCCCGAGAAACATCTTCTGGATTACCTATTTCGCCGGGACTGTATTTGCATCATCCTGGGGCGTCGTTGCCTTCATGAGCATCTGGAGCAGGCGCATCACCGAAACAGCCGCATTCTGGGGAATGGTGACCGGCTTCCTCGGCAATATCGCAACCAATCTCGTGTCATTGCTCGGGGGCGTCAGGCTGCCCGTGTACCTGGACCCGATCCTGGTCGGCGCCATCATTAGTTTTATCGCCGTCGTAACGGTCTCGCGAGCGGGAACGGTCAGCGCTGCGGAGCACGATTTTCGCGAACGCCTGCACCAGACGCCCGAACAGGAATTCGACGCCACGGAAGTGGCCCGCACGCTGGCCTGGCCGAAAGCCATGGTGGCCGTCGGCGTGCTCGTGATCGTCACGATGGTGATTTTCTATGCCCGGCCATACGATGCCGCGATTGATAGCCGCGATTCAGCGGCTTCGGAGGTCCGCCAATGAGCGGTGAAATGCTTCTTGCGATCGGTTACGGCCTGGTCATGTTCATTTGCGCAGCGTTCGTGTGGGTCCAGGTTCGTAAGCATTACAAAGACCGGACGCCTGAATAGCCTCGTAGGCCAGCGCGAATTCCAGCACTTTCCTGTCTTGCCCGTGGCGACCCATGAACTGCAGGCCCATTCCTCTGCCAGCAGCATCAAATCCTGCCGGCAGGCTGACCACCGGCAGCCCGGCCAACGTCCCGCCGATGGCCACCTCCATCCAGCGGTGATAGGTGTCCATGTCCTTGCCGTCAATCGAGTTCGGCCAGTAGGTTTCGGCTGAAAACGGGAATACCTGGGCTGCCGGCAAGGCCAGAATGTCATAGTCATCGAAACACCTGTCGAGCGCATGTTTCCAGTCGTCACGCGCCACCTCGGCCTCGCTCAGAGCTGTCGGCGTGATCTTCAGGCTTTCTTCGATTTCCCGGCGCCATTTCTGACTCATCAGCTCGCGTTTTCGGGGGTCGTCGTAAAAAACGCGATCGGGGTGACGCGCCCAGTGGCGCAATGTCAGCCAGGTTTTCCAGAGCCGTGGCATGTCGAATTTCGGCGCACAGCTGTCGACCGCCGCTCCCTCGTCCGCAACGCGGCCGAGCGCCATCTCGCAAAGGTCGATGACACCGGGCTCGGTTGGCAGGTAGCCGTCGAAATCGCGCATCCAGCCGATTCTGCAGTGGCGCAAGGATGCGGCTTCATATGCATCGAACCCGGGTACGCCCGGGCCTGCCATTGTTGTGAAAAGTCTGATCGTGTCCTCGACAGTGCGGCCCATCGGGCCGTTCGTCGACAGTCGTACGTCGTTCTTGTCCGCGGCAATGTTATCGGGCACCTTGCCGTGGCTCGGCCGAAAACCGATCACGTTGTTGAAGGCCGCAGGCGTTCTGAGCGATCCCATCATGTCGCTGCCATCGGCGACCGGGAGCATGCGAGTCGCGAGCGCGCATGCCGCACCGCCGCTGCTGCCGCCGGCGGTCAGTTCGGGATTGTGGGCATTCCGCGTTACCCCGAACACGTCGTTATACGTCTGCCCGCCCAGTCCCCATTCGGGTGTGTTGGTCTTGCCGATGAAAATCGCGCCGGCGTCTCTGATGTCGGCGACGAACGGATCGTCGTGGTCTGCGAGCTTGCCGGCAAAAATTCTCGAGCCGAAGCTTGTCGGCAGGCCCGCGACATTTGCCAGGTCCTTGACCGCATACGGCATGCCGTGCATCCAGCCGCGGCATCGTCCGGCCTGCAGTTCCTCATCGGCAGTCCGGGCCTCCGCAATGCAGTCAGACTCGTCGCGCAGGCTGACGATGGCGTTGTATGTCGGATTCAGTTCGCCGATCCGCGCCAGACAGGCTCGCATGACATCGGCGCAGCTCACATCGCGTTGACGAATCGCATCGGAAAGCCGGGATGCGCTCAACTGAGTCGGATCGATCAAAGCCTCTCCAGTATTTATGGGTCTGGTGCTCCCTGATCCTCTGCGATCGAAGCTTCGTGGTCTTCTAACACCTGGTACAACGGGAAATCGACCCAGGTGTCGTTAAGGTAATTGAGTTCGGGCACCTCTTCTTTCGGGTCGACAATCAGATTGTAAATGGAAGGGTATGCCATCTCCCTGATCGCGTATGTGTCTTCGTCCATCTCCCTGAGCAACAGTTTCCAGTTGCGCCACTTTACGCCGAAGAGCACATTGCCGATGTAGATGACGACAGACTCCCTGGCAGACTTTTCGGTCTTGCCCATCAGGAATTCCGTCTGGTCGACACCGTCATACACTCGATCCGTCGGCAGTTCGGCGCCGATAACATTGGCAATGGTCGGCAGCAAGTCGGTGGCATGCATCATCTCGTTCGACACCCGCTGCGCCGGAATTTTGTCGGGCCATCGGACCAGGAAGGGCACTCGCAGCGACCCCTCGTACGGAGAAAACATGCCGCTCCGCCAGGGACCCGTAAAGCCGAATGACCTGGGCACACCCTCACGCCCGTTGTCAGCCGTAAAAATGACGATCGTATTCTTTGTCAGCCCCAGTTCCTCGATCGTCTCAAGAACTTCGCCCACGTAGTCGTCGGTCTGCGCCAGGACATCGGCAAAACTCCCGTGCCCTGTCCTGCCGTAGTAGTCCGGATGCGGGTCGACAGGCTCATGCGTTTGTGTGTAGGAAAGAAAGACCAAGAACGGCTGCTCGCCTTCGGCTTTGCGTCGTATGAAGTCGATCGACTGGTCCGTGATCTCGCGATCGATCACCCTGCGCTTCTCACGGTCATAGACTTCGTGCTCCTGTGGTATCTCGCCACGCTTTGCCGACATCACATGCGTGAACACGGCATCAGGGTGGCTATCCGGCGTGAAGCTGTTGCTGTCCGGCCAGAAAGCCCGGTCCGAGGAACGCGGAATACCGATCCACTCGTCAAACCCCTGGTCCGTGGGAAACCGGCCCTCGGTGTCGCCGAGATGCCATTTGCCGAACAGTGCGGTGGTGTAGCCAGAATCCGAGAGCACTTCTGCCAGGGTCTCTTCCCACTGTGTAATTCCGTACCAGGTGCCGCGTGTCGGTCCGTCCGGGCGCTTCCGGGTGCGAATCCCGTAGCGGCCTGTCATCATGGACGCGCGCGACGGTACGCACTCCGCTTCGACGTTGTAGTTTGTGAGACGCAGGCCTTCATGAGCGATGCTGTCGATGTTTGGCGTCGGCGCACCGCGCATCACGCCACCGCCATAGACACCGATTTCGCCCCAGCCGAAGTTGTCCATGAGGATCAGGACGATATTGGGTTTGTCTTCGCTGCCAGCAGCTGCGAACACCGATACCGGCGCAGTTGTAATGAACAGCAAGCAGATGAAAAGACCGGCGAATCTCTTGTCGATCGGCATCATGATCTCCCTGGTTGTCAAAGAGAACAATAACAGGCGCAACGCTGCGGTGCTTCGTGCTTCCCTGGACCTTTGCAGGCTTAGTTCTGAGTCATACTGGCCAGCTCGTGCTTGTCTCCAATATCGATGACCAGGTCCGAATATGCGGGCCCCGTTTCGAGCATTTGCCGAGTCAATCGCTCGAAGTACATCATGAATCGGGTGAGCTGCGCCTCGCTCAACGGGTCATGCAGCTTCGATTCCTGCAAGCGGCGCCACTCGATCGCTTTCTCGAACGACGGTATGCGCAGCATGACCAGCATATCCAGCCGCATGAATAGCTCGGCATAGTCAGTTCTGAGGTGTTCGTTCACCGCGCTGCGCCATCGACCGTCGGGGTCTTCTTCTTTCTCCAGCTCGTTCACAGGCGCTTCGAGCGCTTTGTCAGCCTGCGGTTTTGCCCCGACACACCAGCCTTCGAACACAATGACATCGACCGGCGCCTCGACCACCGGCCAGGCGGCCTCCTCGCAAAGATCGTCTGCAGCCTTGTCGAACTTCGGCAGCCTTACCGCAACGTTACCGCAGCGGCCCGTTAACCCGTCGAGTATCTGCATGCCGAGCGCCACGTCGTGAGTTCCGGGAACCCCTCGCGTCGCAAACAGGGGGTGCATCGATCGTGCAAGCTCCAGGCGCCTTGCCTTGCTGTAATAAAGATCGTCCAGTGACAGGCAAACCGCGGACAAACCGTACTCCCGAACCAGCCACTCGATCAGGAATAACGACAGTGTGGACTTGCCGGAACCCTGCCCGCCGTTAAGACCAATGACCACAGGCCTCGATAGCTCTCGTCGCAGTTCGAGAATTCTGTCGGACAATTCCGGCAAGTAATCGATGACTGCTGCGGCGTAGCTCTCGGACAGGCCTTCCTCGGCGCAGGTTCTCGCTATCCAGTCGATTCTTGGGCCGGACATTCGAAGGATAATAGCTCAAACAGAAAAGCCCCTCGCAAGGAGGGGCTTTTCCGTTTTTGGCGCGCCCGGAGAGATTCGAACTCCCGACCGCCTGGTTCGTAGCCAGGTACTCTATNNGAGGGATTCGAACCCTCGAAGGGCTTTTAACCCTTACTCCCTTAGCAGGGGAGCGCTTTCGACCACTCAGCCATCTCTCCGATTCGAGCCGCTCTCGCAGCGGCCGGACATGTTACTGGCAGGGATTGTACAGGTAAACCCCAGATCTCGAGAATTGCCCTCTCAGCAATTCGGTGACGATCAGTCGTCGTCGGCGGATTTTTCGGCGCCGCCCTCCGCCTTTTCGCTCTGAATTCGCTCGTAGATCTCTTCTCGGTGCACAGCCACGTCTTTCGGCGCGTTGATGCCGATACGTACCTGATTCCCTTTGACCCCCAGGACGGTGATCGTGATATCGCTCCCGATCATGACCGTCTCTCCAGCGCGTCGCGTCAGAATAAGCATGACTTCCTACTCCTGCCTTTCCGGGACTCCGCCCGTCTTTCTTTTTTTACGCGTCGTTCGTCTGTAAACCCCTGTAATACTAGCGGATTTCGGGCAAATATGCCCATACAACCGTTATTTCAGGCTGGCCGGTCAGCCGAGTTGTTCCGCGACCCAAGCCGACACCGAGCTTAGCGCTGTGTCGAGGGCCTCGGGATTGGTGCCGCCGGCCTGGGCAAAATCGGGCCTGCCACCGCCCTTGCCGCCCACTTGCTCGGCGACGGGCTTGATCAGGTCTCCTGCCCGGATGCGGTCCGTATTGTTCTTCGTGACGCCCGCTGCGAGGAGCACCTTGCCGTCGTCGACCGTGCCCAGCACGATCACGGCGTTCTGCAGCTTGTCTTTGGCTCGATCAACTGCCTCGCGCAGCATGCTGGCATCGACATCGTGCACTCGGGCCGCGAGTACCTTGATACCTGCGATCTCCTGGATGTAGTCCTCCTGGTCCGATCCCTCGCCCGTGATAAGTGCGTGTCTTGCGGTCGCCAGTCTCTTCTGGAGCTCCTTTTTTTCCCTCAGGAGCTGTTCAATCCTGGTCGCGGCCTGGTCAGGCTGCGCCTTGAGTAAATCGGCAATCTCGTTAAGCATGCGCTCTTTGCTATCCATCCACTCCAGCGCGCCCTTGCCGGTGACGGCCTCGATACGGCGGACGCCCGAAGCGATGCCCGTTTCATGCGTGATCTTGAAGACGCCAATGTCACCGGTGCGATCGACGTGCGTGCCACCGCAAAGCTCCACCGAAAATCCGCCGAAGTTCAGCACCCGCACCCTGTCTTCGTACTTCTCACCAAACAGCGCGATCGCGCCCGACGCCACGGCATCGTCGTAGCTCATAAGCTTCGTCTCCGCAGCGACATTGCGGCGGATCTCGTTGTTGACGATGTCTTCTATCTCGGCAATCTGTTCGACGCTGACGGGCTCGTAATGCGAGAAATCAAAGCGCAGGCGGTCGGGCGCCACCAATGAGCCCTTTTGCTGAACGTGGTCACCGAGTACTTCGCGCAGCGCAGCATGCATCAGGTGGGTGGCCGAGTGATTGAGCCGGATCGCCTGCCGGCGTTGGGCATCCACATGCGCTTCGACTTCGTCGCCTACGCTGAGCTCGCCCGCCTGTACCGAGCCATAGTGAACGATGGCCTTGTCGGACTTCTGCGTGTCGACGACCGTGAACGAGTGGTCGCCCGCAGAGATCGTGCCCGTATCGCCAATCTGACCACCGCTCTCGGCATAGAATGGCGTCGAGGAGAGAATGACCGCCCCGTCCTCACCGAGATTCAAGGTCTCGACAGGCTTGCCGTCATTGAACATCGCGACGACTTCGCATGAGGCCTCGGTTCCCTCGTAGCCGAGGAACTCCGACTCCGCATCCGTTGTGATGCCGTCCTTGCCGATCGCGCTGAATTTGCTGGCGGCCCGGCCGCGATCGCGCTGCCCCTCCATCGATTCCTCGAACCCTTGCTGGTCGATGGACAGGCCGCGCTCGCGCGCGATGTCGGCCGTCAGGTCGACCGGGAACCCGTAGGTGTCGTAAAGCTTGAACACGACATCGCCCGGGATCACCTTGCCATCCAACACGGCAATCGCCTCTTCGAGGATTTCCATGCCCGCATCGAGCGTCTCGGCGAAGCGCTGCTCCTCTTTCCTGAGAACTTTCCCGACATGCGCCTGCGCTTTTTTAAGTTCGGGATAGGCAGCTCCCATCTCGTCGACGAGCGGGTCAACGAGTTTATGGAAGAACAGGTCATGGGCACCAAGCTTCTTCCCGTGGCGAATCGCGCGACGAATGATGCGCCGGAGCACATAACCCCTGCCCTCGTTACCGGGCAAAACGCCGTCGACAATCAGGAACGCACAGGCGCGAATGTGGTCGGCGATAACGTTGAGCGAGCTCGAACCGTCGTTCTCGACACCGAGCGTTTTCGCAGCCGTGTCGATCAGCCCGGCAAACAGGTCGATTTCGTAGTTGCTGTGCACACCCTGCATCACGGCCGCCATGCGCTCGAGCCCCATGCCGGTGTCCACGGAGGGCTTCGGCAGCGGGACCATCTCGCCGTCGGCCGAGCGATCGAACTGCATAAACACGAGATTCCAGATCTCGACGTAGCGGTCGCCGTCTTCGTCGGGCGATCCTGGCGGACCGCCTTCGACGTCGGGCCCGTGGTCGTAGAAGATCTCGCTGCACGGGCCGCACGGCCCGGTATCGCCCATGGCCCAGAAGTTGTCCTTGGCGCCCATGCGCGAAAAACGGCCGGGGTCGATCTTCACCTCGTTGAGCCAGATGTCGGCGGCTTCGTCATCGTCCTCGAATACCGTGACCCAGAGCCGCTCGGGCGCAAGACCCAGAGTCTCGGTCAGGAACTCCCACGCGTACTTGATTGCATCGCGCTTGAAGTAATCGCCGAAGCTGAAGTTGCCGAGCATCTCGAAAAACGTGTGGTGGCGCGCGGTGTAGCCCACGTTCTCGAGGTCATTGTGCTTGCCGCCGGCACGCACGCAGCGCTGCGACGTCACGGCGCGGTCGTATTTGCGTTTCTCCGAGCCGAGGAAGACGTCCTTGAATTGCACCATGCCGGCATTGGTAAACAACAGCGTCGGGTCATTGCCAGGCACGAGCGGAGAGCTCGCGACGACTTCGTGGTCCTTGTCGCGAAAGAAGTCCAGGAATGCCTGGCGCAGCTCGTTGCTCGTCATGGTTTTCATCGTGCAAATTGTAGGCTTATTCAACGTCAGCCGAAACAGCCGCCTGTATCTGGTCGGAGTCGAATCCTCGCGACCGCAGGAAGCGCATCTGCCGCGCTTTGTCCCTGAACTCAAGTGGTGCGTCCGGACCGAACTTTTTCAAGCGTACATCGCGAGCCAGCGCATACCAGTCCTCGCCCGCCGCTTCGATGGCGATGTCGATGACCGGCCTTGTGAGTCCGCGCTGGCGAAGGTCGGCGCGGATGACCTGCGGCCCCTTGCCCTGATTGATCCGGGAGCGGACAAACGCTTCGGCGAAGCGTTCGTCATCCTGCAGACCGTCGTCGATAAGTCGTGCGACGGCTTCATTCGCCACATCGGAATCGAAGCCAGAACGGATCAGCTTGTCGAGGAGTTCACCGCGCCCGTATTCGCGGCGGGCGAGGTAATCCATCGCCTTCTTGCGGGCCTCGACAGGATCGGAAAAACGGTCGTCATCCACGAGATCGCTTCGCCCTTCGGGCTCGCAACAACGCTAGGCTTCCTGCGCAATGGCCTCCGCATCGTCCTCGGCCACCGGCGCCTCGACCGTCGTCGGCAGCAGCTTGGCGCGAATCTTCGTCTCGATCTCGGCGGCGACCTCGGGATTCGTCTTGAGGAACTCGCGGACATTTTCCTTGCCCTGGCCGATACGATCATCGCCATAGCTGTACCAGGAACCGGCCTTGTCGATCAGGCCGTGTTGCACGCCGAGTTCGATGATTTCACCTTCGCGCGAGATGCCTTCGCCATAGAGTATTTCGAACTCGGCCATCTTGAACGGCGGTGAGACCTTGTTCTTGACGACCTTGACGCGCGTCTGGTTGCCGATGACTTCGTCGCCCTTCTTGATCGCGCCGATACGACGGATGTCCATGCGCACCGAGGAGTAGAACTTGAGCGCATTGCCGCCCGTGGTGGTCTCGGGGCTGCCGAACATGACGCCGATCTTCATGCGAATCTGGTTGATGAAGATGACCATCGCGTTGGAGCGCTTGATATTGCCCGTGAGCTTTCTCAGCGCCTGCGACATCAAGCGCGCCTGAAGACCCATGTGCGAGTCGCCCATCTCACCTTCGATTTCGGCCTTCGGCGTCAGGGCCGCCACCGAGTCGACGACGATGACGTCGACAGCGCCGGACCTCACGAGCATGTCGGTGATCTCGAGCGCCTGCTCGCCCGTGTCAGGCTGCGAGACGAGCAATTCGTCGACGTTGACGCCGAGCTTCTCGGCATAGGCCGGATCGAGGGCATGCTCGGCATCGACGAACGCCGCCGTGCCGCCTGCCTTCTGCGCCTCTGCAACAATCTGCAGCGTGAGCGTGGTCTTACCGGAGGACTCTGGACCGTAAATCTCCACAACGCGGCCCTTGGGCACGCCGCCGATACCGAGAGCGACGTCGAGACTGATCGAGCCGGTAGAGACGACCTCGATATTCGCGGCCGTGCCACTGTCGCCGAGGCGCATGACCGAGCCTTTGCCAAACTGTTTTTCGATCTGCCCGAGGGCCGCGGCCAGCGCTTTCTTGCGATTGTCATCCATTGTCGATTGCCATCCGGTAGGTGTTGGTTGAGGGGTCGTATTATTTCACAAACAACTGTACATAACTACAGTATTTGAAATCCGTAACTCGGCGATTTCTCAAGAAATGCTCAGAAGTCATTGAGCAACGGGCGGTACGATGTCCGGCCGCCCTCGCTGACCGACTCCAGCAGTTCGAAATTCGACCATTCGATCTCCGCAGACTGCGCGAGCCGGATCGGCTCGAACGGCCTGGCGTTGCGCACGACCGTAATATGCGGCCGGTAAACACGCTCGGGCGGCTCCACCCCGATATCCAGCATCAGGCTGTGCAAACGCCCGACGAGCGCCTCCATGTCGGGCGGCACGCGCGGCGGCACAACCGTCGCTATCTTCGGCCGCGGCCAGAATTCGACCCGGTCGAGTCGCAGGCGGAAAGGCTCGAACGTGACCGCCCGGGCCTGGTCCATGAGCCCGGGAATGAAACGCACGTCGAGATCGCCGATATAAGCAAGCGTGACATGCCAATCGCGGCGATCGACAGCCCTGCCCTCGACTTCTTTTATAAAGGGACCGATCATGTCACGCATGCGGTCCCGTTGCCGGGCATCGGGCCAGAGTGCAAAAAAGATGCGTTTGGTGTTCACAGCCGGTCGAGAACTCCCTGCAGCGCATGCACGACTGTCAACTCGCGTATCAGGTCCCGGTCGCCGTCGAAGTGCTCACCGCTCGTCTCGGTGCGAATCTTGCCCCCATCTCGCACGGCCCAGGCAAACCAGACCGTGCCGACCGGTTTTTCGTCGGTGCCACCGTCAGGACCCGCGATGCCGCTGACCGCGACCGCGATATCGGCGCCACTCAGGTTGATGACGCCCCTGGCCATCTCCTCGACGACGGCCTCGCTGACCGAGCCGTGATCTTCGAGCGTTTCGTTTTTCACGCCAAGGATGTGTTCCTTGGCGCCGTTGGAGTAGCTGACGACGCCGTAGTGAAAGACCGCCGACGAGCCCGGAATGTCGGTAATGGCCTTCGCCACCCAGCCGCCCGTGCACGATTCCGCCGTGGACACTGCCTTGCCGGCTTCGGTCATGTCATTGACGAGCGCGGCAGCCAATTTCCGGATCGATTCGTGGTCAGCCATTCAGTACCGATTCGTAGAGTGCAACATGCTTGTCCGCCATCGTAACGATCGAGAAATCATTTTGCATCCGTTCCTGGCCGGCAGCGCCCATCCTGATTCTGAGCGATGCATCTTCTATCAGCGCTTCGATCGCATGACGCAGCGCATCGGTGTCCTCGGGCGGCACCAGGAAACCTGTCTGGCCATCAATCACGGCCTCGGGCAGCCCACCGGCATCGAAGCCGACGACGGGCACCGCTGCGGCGGCCGCCTTCAGGGCGGCGACGCCGAGTCCTTCGGCGAGTGCGGGGTGGGCGAAGATGTCGATACACCCCGTGAACTCGTCGAGATCGTCGCGAAAGCCCGCGAACTGCACGATGTCGCCGAGACCGAGGGATGCCGCCTGCGCACGCAACTGCTGGTTGAGATAACCCTCCCCGAAAATGATGAGTCGAACCTGCGGATACTTGTGGCGCAGGTCGGCAACCGCCTGCAGCAGGTAGCGGTGTCCCTTGCGCGGGATCAGTTGACCGGCGGCGGCTATTACGCACGCGTCTTCGGGAACCCCGAAATCGGCGCGAATACGGCCGCAATCCGGTTTGCGTGACAACGCCTCCGTGTCGACGGCACTACGGATCACCTCGATGCGTTCTTCGTCGACCCCGTGCTCGCGCAGGACGCGCGCGATCGTCTCCGAGATCGCGATGATTTTCCGGAAGGGCCGGTAGCGCAGCGCCGCCATCAGGCGCATCTCGGCATTATCGACCCGCCGCGATACGACAGCCGGCACGTCGGCAAAACTCGCAGCGAGACCGCCGAGCACGTCGGCGCCGCGCCGGCTGTGACAGTGGACGAGATCGGGCTTGAGGGCCTGGATGTACTGCGTCAACCGGTAGGCGAATGGCAGGTCGAGATCGCCGGCGCAGAAAAGATTCTGCACCCGTATGCTCGCCAGCCGCGCGGCCTTGTCGATGCCGGATGCCGGCGGGCACACGAGAATGGATTCGTGACCGCGCTCGGCCAGCGCGCTAATCAGGTAGATTACCTGCTGCGGCCCGCCGTAAAGATGGCGCCCGGTCTCCACATGCAGTATTTTCATCGTTGCTATAAGAAGAACACCCGCTCCGAGCCATCATAGCTCGAACATGATCCAAAATCTGACAGCTTTCTGGACACACACCAAGGGCAGCATGCGCGATCTCGCACCGATCGTGATCGTGATCGCGTTTTTCGAATTCGTGGTGCTGCAGCAAGTACCGGACGGCCTGTTCGGGATCCTCGCAGGCGTATTGATCGTCGTTATCGGCCTGACGTTGTTCATCTACGGGCTCGAACTGGCGCTGTTCCCGATTGGTGACGCGCTCGCCGTTGCGCTGGCCACGAAAGGCAGTCTCTTTTGGCTGCTGACCTTCGCCTTTGCGCTCGGCTTCGGCACCACGATCGCGGAGCCCGCCCTGACGGCGATCGCGACGGAAGCGTCCGAAATCGCGGCGCAGGACGGAGCCATTCCGAATACCGAGGATGCGATGCGCAAATACATGCTGGGCCTGCGCGTCACCGTGGCGCTGTCGGTCGGCACGGCGCTGGTTCTCGGCGTGCTGCGCATCATCCTCGGGTGGTCGCTGCCCGTGATGATCATCTCGGGCTACATACTGGTTGTCGGCATGACGGCAATCGCACCGGCCGACATCGTCGGTGTCGCCTATGACTCGGGCGGCGTCACGACCTCGACGGTCACGGTGCCGTTGGTCACGGCGCTCGGCGTCGGGCTGGCCTCCTCGTTGCGCGGCCGTAACCCGATGACCGACGGCTTCGGCCTGATCGCGTTCGCCTCGCTCACCCCCATGATCTTCGTGATGGCCTACGGAGGGATCATCCAGTGGCTGTGATCCTCGACGCCCTTATGACGATCCTGTACACGGCCATGGACGTCCTGCCGATCGTGCTGTTCATCTTCGGCTTCCAGGCTTTCGTGATCCGCAAACCGCTGCCGCACTTCAAACGCCTGCTCGCCGGCCTCGGATTTGTCGTACTCGGACTGGGAATGTTCCTGATTGGCCTCGAAATGGCTCTGTTCCCGCTGGGCCGCGAGATGGCCGCGCAGCTGACGTCGCCCGAAGCGCTCGTCGGCGATGGCGGCCATCACTGGAGCTCTTACCTGTGGGTCTATTTGTTTGCGGCATCCATAGGATTCGCGGCCGCTATCGCCGAGCCGGCGCTGCTCGCCGTGTCGATGAAAGCCCATGACGTGTCGGGCGGCGCCATCAGCGTCTGGGGCCTGCGCATAGCCGTGGCCATTGGCGCAGGTATCGGCGTGTCACTCGGCACCTACCGAATCATCGCTGGCCTGCCGTTGCAATATTTCATCATGGTCGGCTACGTTGTGGTCGTGTTGCAGACGATCTGGGCGCCGAAACTGATTGTCCCGCTCGCCTACGACTCCGGCGGCGTGACGACATCGACCGTCACGGTGCCGCTGATCGCCGCGCTGGGCCTGGGCCTGGCCGAGACGATACCGGGTAGGAGCCCGCTGCTGGACGGTTTCGGGCTGGTCGCGATCGCGGCCCTGTTCCCGATCATCTCCGTGCTCGCATACGCTCAGCTGAGCGCTATTACCGAGCGGCGAAAGGAGCGCCGACGCAAACAAGAACAACGGGATGATCCCCTTCTCGTGGAGGAAAGCTAATGCATTTCAAATTACTGGTTGTTTTCGTCGAGGATTCGAAGACCGACGCCGTACTCAAGGCGGCACGGGAATCTGGTGCCACAGGTTGTACCGTCGTCAGCAATGCGCGCGGGGAAGGTATCGACGTCCCGTCGAGCTTTTTCGGCCTCGCCCTGACGACGCAGCGGGACGTGGTTATGCTGCTCGTCGAGGAGCACCTTAGCCGCGAGATACTGGAACACATCGGCGTCATCGGCGAGTTCGACGAAAAGCCCGGTACCGGGCTCGCCATTCAGATTGACGTGGAAGACGCAGTGGGCGCTTTGAGCCAGGCCGAACGCCTGGTCGATATCGTGGAGGAACAACTATGAACATACCCGAGCGAATTTCGGTGCGCAAAGCCATGCGCGAAGATGTCACTTTCATCGACGGCCGCAAGAACGTGCTCGACGCCCTGCGGGCCATGCGCGATGGCGAGTGCACGAGCCTGATCGTGGAAAAACGCGACGACCACGACGAGTACGGCATCCTGACGCTTTCTGATATTGCCAAAAAGGTCATCGCAAAGGACCGCGCGCCGGAGCGAGTGCACGTGTTCGAGATCATGTCCAAGCCGTTGATTTCCGTGCATCCGAACATGGACATACGCTATTGCGCGAGGCTGTTCCGGAAGTTCGGCATCCGCCGCGCACCTGTCGTCGAGGAACACAAGGTCGTCGGCATGATCAGTTATTACCACCTCGTGCTCGAAGCATTGCCCGAACTCGACTAGGCTGTCTTTTATGAGCTCTGAACCGTCCGCCATCCACACGCCCATGATGCGGCAGTACCTCGCCGTCAAGGCGGAGTACCCGGACATGCTCGTGTTCTATCGCATGGGGGACTTCTACGAGCTGTTCTACGACGACGCGAAACGGGCTGCTTCGCTGCTCGATATCACACTGACCGCACGGGGCAAGTCTGCTGGCAGCCCGATTCCGATGGCCGGCGTGCCTTATCACGCCGTCGAGGGCTACCTCGCAAAACTCGTGCGCAAGGGAGAATCGGTAGCGATTTGCGAACAGGTCGGCGACCCCGCAACGAGCAAAGGACCGGTCGAGCGCAAGGTCACGCGTATCGTCACGCCCGGAACGCTCACTGACGAGGCACTGCTGGCCGAAACACGCGACAATCTCGTTGCCGCCATTTTTGCGGACGGCGGCGCCCTTGGCATCGCCTGGCTCGACCTTGCCGGCGGCCGCTTTCGGCTGACCGAAGTCCCCGACCTCGAGGCGATGCAGGGCGAGGTGGAACGCCTGCGGCCGGCCGAACTGATCGTCGACGAGGACCAGCCGGTCGGCGAGGCCTTGCCCGGATCGATCCGCGTCACGCGCCGGCCGCCCTGGCATTTCGAGCTCGACTCTGCCCGGCGCCTGTTGTGCGCCCAGTTCGGCACCCGCGACCTCGATGGTTTCGGTTGCAGCATGTTTCCGCGTGGCGTCACCGCAGCCGGGGCGCTGCTGCAGTACGTAACGGACACGCAGAAGACCGCCCTTGCCCACCTGCTGTCGATCTCGGTCGAGCGGCGCGAGGACGCCGTGATCATGGACGGCCCGACACGACGCAATCTCGAGCTCGAGGAATCACTTTCCGGCCACCACCAACACACGCTGGCCGGCGTCATGGACCGGTGTCAGAGTCCGATGGGTTCGCGACTGCTTCGGCGCTGGATCCAGCGTCCGCTGCGCGACGCGGCAACGCTGCAGGCGCGTTACCAGGCCATCGACGCGCTGATCACGGTTGCTGCTGTAGCAGCACTGCAGGAGCGCATCGAGGGCATCGGCGACATCGAGCGTATCCTGTCGCGCGTGGCGCTGAGATCGGCGCGACCCAGAGACCTCCGGCAACTCGCCGCGGCCCTGGCGTGCGCGCCGGAGCTCAGAGAGCAGCTCGCCGCGCTCGACTCGCCGCTGCTCGGGCAGCTGCGGGACGACATCGGGGAACACCGCCGCCAGCGCGAGCTGCTCGCGAAGGCGATCGTCGACAATCCGCCAGTGCTGATTCGCGACGGCGGCGTCATCGCCGACGGGTATGACGAGGAACTCGATGATCTCAGGGCCATTGCCATTAATGCGGACCAGTACCTGATCGACCTCGAGACGAGGGAAAAGGAGCGCACGGGCATCGCGACTCTGAAACTCGGCTACAACCGCGTGCACGGCTACTACATCGAAATCAGCAAGGGCCAGGCCGACAAGGCGCCGGTCGAATACGTCAGGCGCCAGACGCTGAAAAGCGCAGAGCGCTACATCACGCCCGAGCTAAAAGAATTCGAGGACAAGGTGCTCGGCGCCCGCGAACGAGCGCTGGCCAGGGAGAAATACCTGTACGAGGACCTGCTCGACCGACTGCACGAAGTCCTCGGCGAAATGCAGCTGACGGCCGCGAGCCTTGCGGAGCTCGACGCGCTCACGTGCCTGGCGGAGCGTGCCCTGACGCTCGACCTCTGCCGGCCCGAGCTCGCGGACACTCCTTGCATCGAAATCTCGGGGGGACGCCACCTGGTCGTCGAACAGGTGATCGACACGCCCTTCGTCGCTAACGATTTATCCCTGAACTCCGACCGGCGCCTGCTCGTCGTCACCGGGCCGAACATGGGCGGCAAGTCCACGTATATGCGCCAGGCGGCGCTCATAGCCATTCTCGCCCACATCGGCAGCTTCGTCCCGGCCGACACGCTGCGCATCGGACCGATCGACCGCATCTTCACACGCATCGGCGCATCCGACGATCTCGCCGGCGGCCGCTCGACATTTATGGTCGAGATGACCGAGACCGCCACGATCCTGCACAACGCGACCGAGCAGAGCCTCGTGCTGATGGACGAGATCGGCCGCGGTACGAGTACTTTCGACGGGCTCTCACTCGCGTGGGCTGCCGCTCATTACATGGGCGAAACGGCCAATGCATTCACATTGTTCGCCACGCACTACTTCGAGCTGACGGCGCTGGCGCAGGAATTGCCCGCCTGCGAAAACGTGCATCTCGACGCCACCGAACACAAGGGCGAGCTCGTATTCCTGCATGCCGTCAAGCCGGGCCCCGCCAACCAGAGCTACGGGTTGCAGGTTGCGGCGCTGGCGGGTGTGCCGCGCACGGTCATCGGACGCGCGAAGCGGTACCTCGAAACACTCGAATCGATGCAGGTCGAACATCGCGAAAGTCCGCAGACGGAGTTACCGCTTGATGTATCATTCGCGGATGTTGCTCGAGACGCTCTGCACAAGACGATCGACGAGATTGACCCCGACACGCTGTCGCCTCGGGAAGCGCTCGACTTGATTTACAAACTCAAAGCCGATCTTTCCAACAGTGACTGATACCGCCGCCTCACTTTCCATCATCGTGCCCGTCTACGATGAGGAACAGAATCTTCCGCTCGTTGCCGAGAAGCTTCTCTCGGTACTGCAGGATACCGGCCGGGAGTTCGAGATAATTTTTGTCAATGACGGATCTCAGGACGGGTCAGGAGCCGTTCTCGATGAACTCGCGGCAGACGAAGGGCACATCAGGGTCGTGCACTTCAAGCGCAACTTCGGCCAGACCTCGGCGATGATGGCAGGTCTCGACTATTCGTCCGGCGAGGTCATCATTCCGATCGACGCAGACCTGCAAAACGATCCGGTCGACATTCCGCGCCTGCTGGAGCGCCTGGATGAAGGCTACGATCTCGTCTCGGGCTGGCGCAAGGACCGCAAGGACGACACCCTGCGGCGTAATCTGCCGAGCTGGGTCGCCAACTGGATCATCTCGAGGATTTCCGGCGTGAAGCTGCACGATTACGGCTGCACGCTGAAGGCCTACCGGCGCTCCATCATCGAAGACATTCGCCTGTACGGCGAGATGCACCGCTTCCTGCCCGTTTATGCCTCCTGGTCGGGCGCGCGCACGACCGAGCTGCCCGTGCAGCACCACCCGCGCACGGCGGGCGAATCGAAATACGGGCTGAAGAGAATCATCAAGGTCCCGCTCGACCTGCTGGTCGTCAAGTTTCTCGGAGATTATGCCCAGAAACCGATCTACGTCTTCGGCGGCTTCGGGCTGTTCAGTCACGCGCTGGCGTTGTTGACGTTCGCGGTCATGCTCTATTACAAATTCTGGGGCGGCAAGTCGTTTATCGAGACGCCACTGCCTGTATTGGCGGCGTTGTTGATCCTGATGGGTTTTGTCTCGATGCTGATGGGCCTGATCGCCGAACTCGTCGTCCGCACCTACCACGAGTCGCAAAGCAAGAGCACTTATTCGGTCAGTAAGACCGTCAATTTCCCGCAGGACGACTAAGTGTCTCTGCTGACAACCGCACAACAGTACGCGGATCAAAAAGTCGAACGCTGGTTCCTGGTCGCCCTGACCGTGATTTCAGCATGGCTCCTGGCCTGCGCATTTCTGATCGAGGGTGAGTTCGGCGACGGTTATGCGACGATCGTCAATGCGCGGTACTTCTTCGGCGACAGCCCTGGCTACTACGTCCAGCGCGGACCGCTCGCCGCGGTGGTTCTTTGGCCGGTCGAACTCATCGTGCAGGCGCTGGACCTCAATGCATTGGATGTCAGGCCCTACCATTTATTCAGCGCCCTGCTGCACATCGCTTACCTCTATATCTGCTGGACGCTGCTGCGGCGTGCACCGGGATCCGGCAGCGCCCGGCTGCTGGCCTTCGCAACGGCCATCCTGACCGTCGTGTTTTATTGCTACGCGCCCTACCTGAGTCACGACCTGTTACCGGGCATGATGTTCCTGGTCATGATCTTCATCGCTCACCGGTGGCTCGAACGGCCGACACTCGCGGACGGGATCTACCTCGTGCTGCTCGGCGCTAGCGTGACATTGATCAAACAGACTTACGCAATATTCTGGGTCACGATTGTCGTCTTTGCATTTGCCAGCCTCCTGCTCAAGGCCGATGGCGGTCGCGTCACCGTTCGCAAGTGGCTGATACTGACCTCGCTGGCTGCCTGCAGCGCAATCATTACCTGGCTCGGCTACGCCTGGTTCATCGCGGCCCAGTTACCCGACGAGTCCATACTGATGCGGCCGATACGTCTGGCTATCGGTGTCAGCGAAATGTACAAGGAGTCGCTCTCTGACATCTTCCCGGCCACTCTTTACTTGCGCAACTTGCCCAACTATGGCGTTGCCGCCGTGCTCATGGTGATCCCGGGCCTCGTCCTGGCGTTTCGCAGCTCGGACGCGAGAATGCGCATGATCGCAACGTGCTGGGTACTGTCGGTAACCGTCATTCAGATTACGGGGTTCCGCGAGATTCGGTATCTCGCGTTCCTGGCGCCGCTCACGGCAATGCTTGTCGTGCCTGTCGCCCAGAAGATCCTGGAGCGGAGGAATATCGTTGCCGTTCTGCTCGTCGGGCTGGTGCTGTTCGACCAGGCGCGCAGTTTGACCGTCGCAGCCGAGCAGATTACGACGGCGCCCAGCTCCAATGTCACCCGTTTTATCAATGCCCCGGATGAGACCGGCAACATCTACGCATCGAGAGTCCTTAGCTTCCTGTTCGACCCGTCGAGTCCGCTGCAGGGCGACCGCTACCACGGTATCTATCATCTGACGCCGATACTGCTGCACACCCTGCAAGAGGGTCGCACCCCTGTTGCGATCGTCCAGAGCCAGACCGAACTCGGGCTGCTTGGCATGCAACCAGGCGACCGCGTCTACAGCGCCAACTTCGACGTAGTCCGGCGTCCGCCCTGGCAACCGAATAACGTGCCCGTCCAGCTCGACGACTACATGCTCGTCGCCGGCAACGTGGCAACGGTCGAACTCCAGTCGTCCAATGGCGCTTTTGAGGTAATCGACAACGGCAGCCGGGTCCTGATGTTCTACCCCGCGCCCGAAGCCGGCGAGCAGGAACCGTTTATCAGCGCCGGTACGCTCCCGGCAGAAACGGCGCGCAGGCTGTACGGCGAGCTTGCCGAAAACGAACAGCTTGAGGTCTCCGCCATAGTCATCAAGGCGCTCTGCCAGGCGGGCGCTTGCAGCTACGCCACCGCGGATCAGTAACCCTACGCCTGGAAATGGTTGCGGAAAAACGCCGCCATCATCAACAGCGCGAGCAGCGCCTTGCCGTTGTCCCTGTCGCCCGACAGGTGCTCAGACCACCAGTTTTGCACCACGCCGTGGCTTACAAGCTCGTACATGCGGTTGGACGAGTCGAGAAGCGTCGCTTCGGCAACGTCCCTGAGATCGGAGCGCAGCAGGGCGGACACCGGCAGAGCGAAGCCGTGCTTGCGCCGGTCGATGATCTCGTCGGGCAGGTACGACCGGGCCACGTCCCGCAATATGCGTTTACCCGTGGCGCCTCGCAGCAATGCGTCCACAGGTAACGACAGTGCAAAATCGGAAACCGCGTTGGCGAGATACGGGCTCCTGACTTCGAGGCTGACGGCCATCGACGCCCGATCCATCTTCTGCAGGATATCGCCGGCGAGGTACCGGTCAATAAAGTGCTGCTGGAACTCCTCGATGACAGGCAGGCCTGCAGTGGCCGGTACCAGTCTGTCCAACATGGCCGCGACGGCGCTGTCGATCTGGCCGCCGCCGATCCAGAGTTCCTGCTGCCTGGTCGGCGGAATCGCCGCCATCCAGTACATGCTCTGCAGACGCGCGGGCCTGCCCACTCCGTAGCTCAGCTGCCGCAACAGGAATGCGCGGTTCATGTATTCGGACGACACGGGCATCAGGCCCGCTACGCCACGCAATAACGCTCCACTGGACTGCGGCAACATCGCCATGAGGCGCGTGGCCCGCGCCAGCCTGAAATTCGGGTAACCGAGAAACAGCTCATCGGCACCGTCACCACCCAGGGCCACCGTGACGTACTGCTTTGTCGCCTGGCACAACAGGTAACTCGGCAGCATCGATGAATCCGAGAACGGCTGGTCGACCCGCGCCAGGAGATCGGCCATCGCGTCAACGCAGTTTTGCCTGCCGAGCTCAATGGTCGTGTGCCTTGTCCCTATCGTCGCAGCAACCTGCTCGGCGTGCGGTGATTCGTCAAAACTCGAAAACCCGAACTTGACCGTGAACGACGCGACATCATCGGTTTGCCGCCGGGCGACCGCGGCAACCAGCGACGAATCGAGACCACCGGACAGGAAAACGCCGACAGGCACGTCGGCGACGAGCTGGTGCGCCACGTTTTCCTGCAGCAGGCCGTCCAACTCGCTCGCCGCCGCAGCCTGGTCTACCGATTTCCTCCGCTCGATGCCGCGAGCGTCGAAATAGCGGCGGACATCGACCTGGCCGTTGTGATACGTCAGCACGTGTCCCGCAGGCAACTCGCTGACGCCGTCGATACCGGTTGCAGGCGCCGGCACGTACTCGAGCATCAGGTAAAGGCGCAGCGCATCGAGATCCGGTTCGACGTCCCGCAACGCCGGATGGCGCCGCAGTGCCCTGATCTCCGATGCGAAAATAAATTCTTCGCCACGCTGCGCGTAGAACAGCGGCTTCTGCCCGAAACGGTCCCGGGCAAGGTACAGCGTGTCGCTCCCGGCCTCGTACCATGCGAACGCGAACATGCCATCGATCATGGCCAGCGTTTTCTCGATGCCTTCGAGTTCCAGCAGCCAGAACAGCGTCTCGGTATCGCAACGATCGCGCAGCCGGCCGCCACCGCGTTGAATGTGCCCGTCGAACGCGTGGTGGTTGTAGATCTCCCCGTTATAGATCAGCGTATTGCCACTGGCCTCGTTGCAGCGTGGTTGCTGGCCACCGTCGGGCTCGATAATCGTCAGCCGGTTCTGGCCGAGGGCAAATTTGTCGCCCAGCGCGACGCCGCTCTCGTCAGGCCCGCGGTGCTCGATGTGGCGCAGCATATCGGCGATGACATGCCCGGCGTCCCGGGACGCTGTCGCAGAAGTCGAGAAGCCCGCTATTCCGCACATGCGTCGAGCGGTTTTTCGCCGATGACCGTCCAGGACATTTCATTGACCCAGTGGGCGCGCACATTGGTCAGGCCGGCTTCCTGCAGCAGTTCGATCGCCTCTCCCTCGCGATAGTACGTCGCAATCTTCGGAATCATGTGATCGTAGACGATCGCGCGCAGATGCCGGAACGAGAACGTTCGAATCAGGCGCATGTACTCCGTGCGACCAATTCCGAGCTTGAGGATCAGCCAGAGCAGTGCCGTTGCCGGCCAGGACAAAGCATAGACGAACGACAACGGCATCTTGCTGAACAGGAACCGGCGCACCGGATCGAAAAACTTCAGCAGCCACTCGTTGTTCTCGTAGCCGTATAGCCAGACCAGCACGGTACCACCGGGTTTGACCGCCTTGCACATCTGTCGCACGGCGGCAGGCTGGTCGTCCAGGTGATGAATAACGCCGATGCTGAAAGCAATATCGAATGATCCGTCTTCATTGATCTCGTAGGCGCTGCGGTTCTCGACAACGGCATTCTCGTAACCGGCCAGGTTCTCGCGTGCGGCCGCCAGCGTGCGCTCATCGATATCGATGCTCAGACACGAAGCCGCGCCGTAAGTCAGTGGCCAATAGGAATTGCGCCCGATGCCGCAGCCCACGTCGAGGAAGCGCCTGCCGGCCCAGTCGTCTTTTTCCATACCGCTGGTCCAGCGCAGGAACTGCTCTTCGTGAATCGGCAGAATCTCACTGAAAATATTCCAGGAGTGCCCGAATCGTTCCGGGGAGCCCAGTTGTTCCCTTGCGTCTCCCGTCATAGCGTCCTACTGCAGGCTCGTCGGATTGGTAAGGGATATGACGAACAGCCCCGCCGCAATCAGGCCGATGCCGAACCACCGCTGCAGCCCGATAGGTTCACTCAGAATGACGTTCGCCGCGATGATGACGAGCACGAATTGCAGCGCAAAGATCGATTGCGCCAGATTCAAGGTCGTGCGCTTCAGCACCATCATGTAGAAGACCATCGCGAAGCAGAACGACAGCGCGCCCAGCAGGGTCCTGCCATTCAGCAGGCTCAGAGGCCAGACCGCGGCAACACCGGGGTGTTGCACGCCCGTTTTCAGCAACAGGTTGCCAATGACGGTACAGCTCATACTGGCGAGTATGAGTATTCCATTCGTAAGGAGATTGCCACTCATAGTTACAGCTTCCCTGGTATCAGTTGGCCGACGGCTTCCGGGCGGTTCCGACAACCTGCAACCCGGCCCTCGAAAAAAGCGCGCGGCGGGTACACCAGTCATCGAAGTGCGCGAACGCGCGCGTAATCTTCCGAATGCCGGGCACATACTGGAACACGCGATTGACGAACAGCACATCGCTGTTCATGAACAGGCAGAACCCGAAAAATCCGCAGGTCCGCCATGTCATGTCATTGAAGCCAGCCGACGCGAGAACGGGCACGGTTTCCGAGTAAAGCAGTGGCCGTTCTGTCTCGTGGTCGAGCATCGGCGACAGGCGGTAGATCAGTGCCCGCAGCGCCTTCCAGAGCCAGAAATCGCTCACTGGTTCGCGAAAAATAAACACGCCGCCCGGCTTGAGCACCCGGAATACCTCCCGAAACAACGCATCGCGGTCCGGTACATGGTGGATGCCGCCGAGCATGATGACGGTATCGAAAATGTTTTTTTCGAGCGGCAGCCGGGTCGCATCGCCCTGAATAAACGTGAAACGACTGTCGGCAAATGACTGCCGCGCCTTGGCCAGCATCGATGACGAAACATCGACACCGACACCGGTTTCGACAGCATTTTCGAACAACGCAAATCCCTCGCCCGTTCCGCAGCAGATCTCACCGCACACACCGAGTTGTCCCTCGCCGACCGCTTCGCGCAAGACGCGATCGAGGTAATCCATGTATTCCTTGGTGTGCGGGTATTCGAGGTTTGCCGCGTAGGCATCGGCGATCTGGTCGTAATGCTCCTGCTGCACGGCAGCCTCGGCCGAGCAGAACTCCTCGGCGAACAGGGGTATGCCGCCCGCGGCAATGCGGTAGCTGACCGACCCCGATTCATTGACGAGTTTTTCCCCGGTCAGCCGGACCGCTTCGTCCGTTTGCGGACACTTCAGCATTGGCAGTACGCGGTCTTCGATCAATGGGGCTTGCCGATCCGTCACGATTCACTTCGCCGCCCAGGGAACGGCGCCATCATAGATATCCGGTACAGGAAAGTACAGGAGGACTCAATCAATGTCGCGCAGGAACTCGCCACGTTTGAAAAACGCCGCGGCCTGGTCGACGACCTCGCTCGAAACGAGCATACCCTTGTGGCTGACCTTGAGGCAGATATGGTCCTTGGCGCCTTCGAGCCGGGTCTCCGACACGGCGACGCTGCCGTCATTGTCGCCATCGAACGTTGTCACCAGCCGGCCGAACCCGACAGGCACCGTGCCGGCGATAATCCCGACCTCCCTCGTTTCGCACACGTGCGAAGCCCATTCGTTGGCGGCGGCATGCACGACGCCGGCCGGCAGCGAGTGACCGAGGATGGGCTCCGCCCAGTTTTGCGTCGTCAGGAATGCCGCGGCGCGCGATCCGGTCAGAGGCGAACCGAAACAGACGACACGACCCGGTATGGCATCCGGGTAGTTGGCAAGCATGCGCAGGGCAATCACTCCGCCAAGACTGTGCCCGAGCAGGTGCGCGCCGTCGAGATCTTGTGCGTTCAGGAAATCCGCGAGCCTGGCCGCGTTGTCGTCGAGTGTGCCGCGGACCGACGGGTAGCTGAAAAGGCGTACATCGAAGCCGTACTCCTTTTCCAGGCGCCGCTTTATGAGGGTCAACTCGAGGCCCTGGCCCCAGATGCCGTGGATGCAAATAACCGTATCGATCGCGGTCATTCTGTTCGCGGCGCGCGCAGCCGGATGCCGGCCTCCTTGAGCTGTTCGGCCGATACCTCGCCGGGCGCATTGGTCAGCGGGCAATGCGCGGACTGGGTTTTCGGGAATGCGATCACGTCGCGGATGCTCTCGACGCCGGCCATGAGCATGACGATGCGGTCGAGGCCGAACGCGATGCCGCCGTGTGGCGGGCAACCGTACTCGAGCGCCCGCAGCAGGAAGCCGAATTTCTCTTCGGCCTCTTCCTTGCTGATGTCGAGCAAATCGAACACGGCCGACTGAACGGCCTGGTCGTGAATACGAATCGACCCGCCG
Organism: Woeseiaceae bacterium; assembly: GCA_011772865.1. GTDB lineage: Bacteria > Pseudomonadota > Gammaproteobacteria > Steroidobacterales > Woeseiaceae > UBA1847. The sequence goes on from WVYQ01000023.1 coordinate 201,903, forward strand.
CCGATCTCCGATCCGTTCAGCACCATGTCGTAGGCGCGGGACAAGGCGTTACCGGGATCCGCCTTGAGCGCCGCGGCGTCGCTCAGCGCGGGTGACGTGAACGGATGATGCAATGCCATCCAGCGTTTCGTGTGCGGATCCTTTTCGAACATCGGGAAATCGACGACCCAGAGCGGCGCCCAGCCCTCAGCGACGAGCCCCCGATCTTCGCCCAGCCTGACGCGCAGCGCGCCCAGCGCATCGTTGACGATGCGCGCCTTGTCGGCGCCGAAGAAGACCAGGTCACCGGTCTGCGCTCCCGTGCGTTCGATGATGCCCGCTACGGCATCGTCGGGCAGGAACTTGAGGATGGGCGACTGCAGGCCGTCGCGGCCGGCAGCGACGTCGTTGACCTTGATGTAGGCGAGACCCTTGGCGCCGAAACGCCCCACGTAGTCGGTGTAGTCGTCGATCTGCTTGCGCGTGAGTTCGTTGCCCTGCGGCAGGCGCAGCGCCGCGACGCGACCCTCGGGATCGGCCGCCGGTCCTGCGAACACCTTGAAATCGACCGACTCCAGCAGGTCGGACACCTCCACCAGCTCGAGGTCGATGCGCAGGTCGGGCTTGTCGGAGCCGAAACGATCCAGCGCCTCGGCGTAGCTCATGCGCGGGAATGGCGAGGGTAAATCGACATCGAGCACGCGCTTGAACAGGTGGCGAATCATGGCCTCCATTTCGCCCGTGACGGCCGCCTCGTCGACGAAACTCATCTCGATGTCGAGCTGGGTAAACTCGGGCTGGCGGTCGGCACGCAGGTCCTCGTCGCGGAAGCAACGCACGATCTGGTAGTAACGATCGAGCCCCGACATCATGAGCAGCTGCTTGAAGATTTGCGGCGACTGCGGCAGTGCGAAAAATTTGCCCGGATGCGTACGGCTCGGCACGACGTAGTCGCGCGCACCCTCGGGCGTTGCCCGCGTCAGCATCGGCGTCTCGACATCGACGAAACCGTCGCCGTCGAGAAACTCGCGCATCGCCATCGTCACCCGGTGCCGCAGCATCAGGTTGCCGAGCATGTCTTCGCGGCGCAGGTCGAGGTAGCGGTACTTGAGGCGCAGCTCCTCGTTGGCCTGCTCGTCGTGATGAAAAGGCGGCGTCTCGGACCGGTTCAGTACCTCGAGCTCGTGCGCCAGCACTTCGACCTGCCCGGTCCGCATGTTCGGGTTGATCGTACCTTCGGGCCGGTTGCGCACCTTGCCCTTGACCTTGAGCACGTACTCGCTGCGAATGCGCTCCGCCTCGGCGAAAATCTCGGGCCGGTCCGGGTCGAACACCACCTGGAGCAGTCCTTCGCGATCGCGCAGGTCGACGAAAATCACGCCGCCGTGGTCGCGCCGACGATGCACCCAGCCGCAGACCTCGACTTCCTGGCCGATCAGGGTCTCGTCAACTTGTCCGCAGTAGTGGCTGCGCATTGATTTTCATCCGAAAAAAGTGGCGGAATGGTACGGGTAGCCGGCAGAAGATACAACCGGCAGGCCGCTGCGTCCGGGAGGTTGCTCATCGGAAGTAAAGCGCAGCGCAGCGAGCCATGAAGATGAGTAACCTCCGGGGCGTAGCGGCCTATTGGTCGGGCATCTTTAACGGCAACTCTTGTGTCTGGTCCTTGTTCCATGTCGGAACAACAACACCCAGCGACATGATCAACTTGACGGCCTCGTCGACTTCCATGTCCAGCTCGACCGTGTCCTTCTTCGGCACCATGATGATGAAGCCGGAGGTCGGATTCGGCGTCGTCGGCACGAAGCAGGCCACGACGTCTTCTCCCGTGCGGGCCTGGATCTCACCGATCTCCGAAGCGGTCTGGAAGGTTATCGAATAAATGCCCTTGCGCGGATACTCGACGAGCAGCACCTTGCTGAACGCGCTGTCCGAATCCGAGAAAACGATTTCTGCGAAATTCTTTGCGGCCGAGTAGATCGAGCGCGCAACCGGGATGCGATCGAGTAAGGACTCCCAGCCTTTGAGAAACGCGCGCCCGACGAAATTCGCGGTCAGAACTCCCGTGATCAGCAGCAGGATAACCGTCAGGATGACGCCGAGTCCCGGTATGCCGATCCCGAGCCACTCCTCGGGATGGTACTGGCGCGGAATCAGCACGAGCGACTTGTCCATCAGCCCGATCAGGAAACGGACGATGACGATCGTGACACCGAGCGGCAACCACACCAGGATACCGGCGACGAGATAACGTCTAAGGCGCTTCATCATGATGAATCAGCCGTTTTCTTCTTGCTGACTTTCGGCTCGGACTTCTTGTCCTCGCCACCCGTTGAACTTTCCTTGGCCGGCTCCTTCTCGCCGTGGAGGTTGCGCTGGTTCCCGGTCTTGAAATCCGTCTCGTACCAGCCCTGACCCTTGAGGCGGAAACGTGGTGCCGACAGCAGCCGCTTCAGCGCCGGCTTGCCGCACTCGGGGCAATCGACCAGCGGCTCGTCCGCGATTTTTTGCAGCGCGTCCAGGTTATGCTCACATTGTTCGCAGGCGTATGCGTAGATCGGCATGCGTCCGACTCCTCAGGGTCGCGGCATTATGCCGCGTTTTCAAAGCCCAGGCGATCATCCTCGACGCCGACCTCGATCATGTCACCGGGCTTGAACCTGCCCTGCAGAATCTCCTGCGCGAGCGGGTTCTCGACCTGCTGCTGGATTGCCCGCTTGAGCGGACGCGCGCCATAGACCGGATCGAACCCGGCCTCGGCAAGCTTGTCGCGGGCCGCATCCGACAGGTGGATACGCATGTCGCGGTCCGCGAGGCGATCGTGCAGGTAGCCGAGCTGGATATCGACAATGAGTCGAATATGTTCCCGCGTGAGCGGGTGGAACACGACGACATCGTCGACGCGGTTGATGAACTCGGGGCGAAAGTGCGTCCCGACCACGTCCATCACCGCCGCTTTCATCGCGTCATAGTTTTCCTCGCCCGCCATCTCCTGGATCATCTGTGACCCGAGGTTCGATGTCATGACGATGACCGTGTTACGGAAATCGACCGTACGTCCCTGGCCGTCCGTCAGGCGGCCATCATCGAGTACCTGCAACAAGACATTGAACACATCCGGGTGCGCTTTCTCGACCTCGTCCAGGAGAATCACCGAGTACGGGCGCCGGCGCACCGCTTCGGTCAGGTAGCCGCCTTCTTCATAGCCGACATACCCCGGCGGCGCGCCAATCAGCCTCGCCACGGAGTGTTTTTCCATGAATTCGGACATGTCGAGGCGCACCATCGCATCGTCCGTATCGAACATGAAGTGGGCAAGCGCCTTTGTTAATTCGGTCTTGCCGACGCCAGTAGGACCGAGGAACAGGAACGATCCGATCGGCCGCCGCGGATCGGACAGGCCGGCGCGCGAACGGCGAATCGCATTGGCGACGGCGACGACGGCCTCTTCCTGACCGACAACGCGCTGCTGCACGACCTCCTCCATCTGCAGTAGTTTTTCCTTTTCGCCCTCGAGCATCTTGGCGACCGGGATGCCGGTCCACTTGGAGACGATCTCGGCCACTTCTTCGTCGGTCACGTTGTTACGCAGCAGCGTCGTCTCCCGGCCTTCAGCCTGAAGCGCGCCCTCGAGCTGCTTCTCGAGTTCGGGAATGCGCCCGTACTGGAGTTCGGACGCTCTCGCGAGGTCGTTCGCGCGATGCGCGGTCTCGAGTTCGAGCCGTGCGCGTTCGAGTTCTTCCTTGAGGTGCGTCGTGCCCTGCATCGCCGCTTTTTCAGCCTTCCACACTTCCTCGAGATCCGCGAATTCCTTTTCCAATCCGCCGAGTTGCTCCTCCAGGTCCTCGAGCCGCTTGCGCGACGCCTCGTCGGACTCCTTGTTGAGCGCCTCGCGCTCGATCTTGAGCTGGATGATGCGGCGCTCGAGGCGATCCATCGCCTCCGGCTTCGAATCGATCTCGATACGAATCCTCGACGCTGCCTCGTCGATCAGGTCGATGGCCTTGTCGGGCAACTGCCGGTCCGAGATATAGCGATGCGACAGCGTCGCAGCTGCGACTATCGCGGGGTCGGTGATCTCGACTCCGTGATGCACCTCGTAACGTTCCTTGAGGCCGCGCAGAATCGCGATCGTGTCCTCGACGGTCGGTTCGTCGATCAGTACTTTCTGGAATCGCCGCTCCAGCGCCGCGTCCTTCTCGAGGTACTTGCGGTACTCGTCGAGCGTTGTTGCGCCAACGCAATGCAGTTCGCCTCGCGCCAGCGCCGGCTTGAGCATATTGCCGGCATCCATCGATCCCTCTGCCTTGCCCGCACCGACCATCGTGTGCATTTCATCGATGAACAGGATGATCTGGCCTTCCTGCTTGGCAAGATCGGACAGCACGGCTTTGAGCCGCTCTTCGAATTCGCCGCGATACTTCGCGCCGGCAATCAGGGCGCCCATGTCCAGCGACAGGATACGCTTGCCGCGCAGGCCCTCGGGTACTTCGTTGTTGACGATGCGCTGCGCGAGCCCTTCGACGATCGCGGTCTTGCCGACGCCGGGCTCACCGATCAGCACGGGGTTGTTCTTGGTGCGCCGCTGCAGGATCTGGATCGTGCGGCGAATCTCGTCGTCGCGGCCGACGATCGGGTCGAGCTTGCCCTGCTCAGCACGCTCGGTCAGGTCGATCGTGTATTTTTCGAGCGCCTGGCGGGTATCTTCGGCGTTCGGGTCGTCCACCTGCTGACCGCCACGCAGATCATCAATGGCTTTTTCGATCGCGCCTGCGACGGCGCCGGCCTGCTCCATAACGGCCTTGAGCGGTGACCTGTCATCCATGGCAGCCAGCACGAATAGCTCACTCGAGATGTACTGGTCGCCGCGCTTCTGGGCGAGCTTGTCGGTGAGGTTGAGCAGCTTGCCGAGATCGTTGCTCATATGGACGTCGCCGCCAGTTCCTTCCACCTTCGGCAGACGGTCCACGGCATCGCCCAATTGCGACCGAAGCAGGTTGACGTTGACGCCGGCCTTGGTGAGCAGCCCCCGTACCGTGCCGCCCTGCTGGTCGAGCAGCGCCACCATGACGTGCGCGGGCTCGACAAACTGGTGATCCTGGCCAACGGCCAGCGACTGCGCCTCAGCGAGCGCGATCTGGAATTTGCTCGTCAATTTGTCCAAACGCATTACGAGAACCTCGGATCGGTACCTGGTATCAGAAACTCTGGGAGAAATAGGCGCCTGGCGCCGGTTTTCAAGGCCTTCAGGGGCGGTAAATGAACGTGAGCAGGCGCCCGGTTGCGCCATCCCGGCGATAAGAATAGAAGCGTTCGGGGTCGCTGTGGGTACACAACCCGCTATCGTAGGTCCGGACCTGTTGCGCTTGCAGTATTTGCCGGGCCAGGCCGGGCAAGTCGGCCTGCAGGCGCCCACGCTCATTGGGTGTGAAGAATGCCGCGGTCTCGCCGAGAACGCCGAAGGCCTCGCGAACTTCGTGCCCGACCTCGAATGCGGCCTGGGAGATCGCTGGTCCAATCCACGCCAGCAGGCTCTCGGGCGCCGATGTCATGGCCGCGAGCGTCGCGTCGACCACACCCCCGGCCAGCCCGCGCCAGCCCGCGTGAATGGCCGCAATCTCGCTGCCATCGGCCGCGCACAGCAGGATCGGCAGGCAATCGGCGGTCCTGACGGCGCAAATGCTGCCCGGCAGGTCCGATACGATCGCGTCCGCCTCGGGCGGGCCGTCGTCGAAGGATGCCGAACCCCAGTGGACGACGCGACTGCCGTGCACCTGCTTCAGCCACTGCGCTTCCATGGGCAGTTCGTAGCCGCTGTCGCGCAACGTCGTCCCGGCGACGATCCCGGCCGGCGCCGGCCAGGCTGCCTCGATCCAGTCCCGGCTCACCCGGCGCCCTCCCTCAAGGCGTCGAGCAATGCTTCCATGTCGGCCGGCACGGGAGCCTCGAAATTCATCAACTCATGCGTCCCCGGATGTTCGAATTCGATGCGCGCAGCGTGCAACGCCTGGCGGCGAAACACGCGCAGAGCCTGCACGAGGTTCTCGCTTGCACCTTTGGGCAGGGCGAGGCGGCCACCGTAGACCGGATCACCGGTCAGCGCATGGCGCCGGTAGGCGAAATGCACGCGAATCTGGTGCGTGCGCCCCGTTTCGAGTTTGACCTTTATATAGGTATGGGCCGGGAATCGTTCAAGAACCGTGTAATGCGTTACCGCGGGTCGGCCGTCCGCGCGCACGCACATGCGTTTCCGGTCCGTGGCATGCCGGCCGACCGGTTCGTTGATAGTGCCGCCCCCGGTCAGCACTCCGTTACAGATCGCAAGGTAGTAGCGCGCGATGTCGCGATCGGCAAGCAGCCGTACCAGCGCGGTATGCGCTGGCAGTGTCCTGGCAACGAGCAACAGCCCGCTCGTATCCTTGTCGAGCCGATGGATGATGCCGGCGCGTGGCAGTTCTTCGAGCGCCGGGTCATGATGCAGCAGGGCGTTCATCAGCGTACCCGAGGCGTTTCCGGCCCCGGGGTGAACAACGAGACCGGCAGGCTTGTTGATGACGAGGACAAAATCGTCCTCGTGGACGACGTCCAGCTCTATCGGCTCCGGCTCAGCTACGACCGCTGCCTCGGGCTCGATGCTGAGGGACACCGTTTCGCCTCCCAGCACGGAATCGCGCGGCCGGGGGCTGCCGCCGTCGACGATCAGCGCCCCATCCAGCAGCCAGGCCTTTAGCCGGCTTCTCGAATACTCCGGAAACAACTGCGCCAAAGCCTGGTCCAAGCGTTGACCGGCCAGTTCGGGAGGAATCGTTCTTACGAGGCTATCCGCTTTCATTGCCGGCCTAAGTCTACGGTATACTCGCCGCCTTGGCCGACCCCGGCAGACGCGAGTAACCGATAAAACAGTATGAGTTACGCCAGTTCCAACACAGGATGCCGCCTCCGCATGACGCACCGCTTTGCCGTCGTGGCGGCTGCCCTGGTTGTCCTCGCCGGCTGCGCGAACAACGAGGAGCAGGAAACGGCCGTCAACAATATCGTGGAGGCTTACGAAACCGCCAAAACCTCGGTCAGTCGCGGCAACTTCACGCGCGGCATCCAGATTTTCGAGGCCATACAGGCTCGCTACCCGTTCTCGGATCTCAGCCGGCAGATCCAGCTGGACCTGATGTATGCGTACTACAAGGCCGGGCAAAAGGAGCAGGCGGTCGAGATTGCAGACACGTTCATGCGCGAAAACCCGATTCACGAGCGCGTCGACTATGCGCTGTATATCAGGGGTCTCGCGTATTTCGAGGACGAAGCGGGCTTTCTCGAGCGACGCTTCAGAAAAGACGTCACGGAGCGGCCACCGTACGAAGTTTCAGAGGCTTATTCGTCGTTCCGGCGGCTCGTGGAGCGTTACCCGGCCAGCCAGTATGCCCCGGATGCCGAGCAGCGCATGGTATTTCTCAAGAACCGGCTTGCCGCCTACGAAAACCATGTTGCCGACTACTACCTGCGCCGCGGGGCCTACATTGCGGCACTCAACCGCGCGAAAGCCGCCCTCGAGGAATACAACGGGGCACCCGCCAATGCCGAATCGCTGCTGATCATGGAACAGGCCTACGAGAAGCTCGGCATGTTCGATCTCGCGGCGGATGCGCGGCGGGTACTCGAAGCCAACTTCCCGGACGAGAGCTAACTCGGAAAGCGATAGCCCGATGTGATCGGGTAGCGCCAGTCCCGCCCGAAGGCCCGACTGCTGATGCGAATACCCGGTGGCGCCTGTCGGCGCTTGTATTCATTGCGCCGCACCATCTCGAGAACACGAATCACGACATCGCGATCGAAGCCACGATCAGCAATCTGATCCACGGACAGGTCCTTCTCGATGAAGGCTTCGAGAATCGGGTCGAGTATGTCGTAAGGTGGCAGCGAGTCGGAGTCCTTTTGCTCGGCTCGTAATTCGGCCGACGGTTCACGCGTGATGACGCGCTCCGGTATGACAGGAGCAATCGTGTTGCGATATTTCGCCAGGCGATACACGAGCGATTTCGCGCAATCCTTGATGGGCGCAAAACCGCCCGCCATGTCGCCGTAGAGCGTTGCATAGCCGACCGCCATCTCACTTTTGTTGCCCGTGGTCAGCAGCATACGGCCGGTCTTGTTCGAAATCGCCATGAGCAGGATGCCGCGGACGCGCGCCTGGATGTTTTCTTCGGTGACGTCCTCCTCACGTCCCTCGAAGATGGGCTCCAGTTGCTTCACCGTAGCGTCATAGATCGGCGCAATGGGAATCACGTCATATCGAACGCCCAGTGTCGCCGCCTGCCTCGCAGCATCTTCCTGGCTCATGGTGGATGTGTACCGGAACGGCATCATGATTGCGCGCACACGATCAGCACCGAGCGCATCGCAAGCCACCGCCAGTACGAGCGCGGAATCGATACCGCCAGAAAGGCCGATCACCACGCCGGGAAACCCGTGCTTACCAACGTAATCGCGCGTGCCTGTTACGAGCGCCCCGTAAACGCTTTGCTCGAGTGGCAGAACCTCAGCCACCGGGCATTCATCGGTTTCGATGCCTTTTGCATGCGCCCTCAGCGTGACGGCGTACAGTCCTTCCTCGAAAGCGGGCGCCCGGTAGCGGATTTCTCCGCTCGCATCCATTACCAGGGAGCCGCCGTCGAACACGAGTTCGTCCTGCCCGCCGACCATGTTGAGGTAGACGACCGGGACTCCCGACTCCCCGACCCTGGTCCGCAATTGCCTCTCGCGGCGCGCCTGGGCCTCAGTGTCGTATGGCGAGCCATTGATGGCCACGATGCACTCGGCCCCGGCTTTGCGGGCTTCGGCGATCGGGCCGGCTTGCCAAACGTCTTCACAGATCGTCAGCCCGAAAACGATGCCATTGAGCCGAAACACGGCAGGTCCGGTCCCCGCCGTGAAGTATCGCTCTTCGTCGAACACCCGGTAGTTGGGCAACAGGCGCTTACGGTAGTGGCAGAGAACTTCACCGTCGGCGAACACGACGCAGCTGTTGTATATCCGATCCTCGACGTACTCGGGAAAGCCAATCAGGATCGCGATGCCGCTGACAGTATTGCGGATTTCCTCCACGGCCTGTTCCGTGCGTTTCCTGAGACCCGCATGAAACAACAAGTCTTCAGGTGGATAACCGCAGACACTGAGCTCAGGGAAAACCACGAGATCGGCGTACATCTCATCACGGGCACGCTGCGCGTACTCGATGATCTTGCGCGTATTAGCCGCGACAGCGCCGACCGCAAGGTCAACCTGGGCTAGAGCAACTTTAACAGTGCTGTTCATGGTTGCACCGGAATTCTAGCCGCCGAGAACCTCCTGCATCTTGCTGCCCAACTCGGCCGGCGAGCGAACAGTGGCGACGCCCGCCGCGTCAAGCGCCTTGAACTTGTCGGTCGCGGTACCCTTGCCCCCGGCAACAATGGCGCCCGCATGGCCCATGCGCTTGCCGGGCGGCGCGGTGACTCCGGCAATATAGGCGACGACCGGCTTGGACACGTTCGACTGGATGTACTCCGCCGCGGCTTCCTCGTCGGCACCCCCGATTTCACCAACCATGATGACGCCTTCGGTGTCGGGATCGGATTCGAACAACTCCAGACAGTCGATGAAGTCCATACCGCGGACCGGGTCACCGCCGATACCGATGCACGTCGTCTGGCCAAGGTCGTTCAGCGTCGTCTGATAGACGGCTTCGTAGGTCAGCGTTCCCGATCGCGACACGACGCCGATACGTCCCGGCTTGTGGATGAATCCGGGCATGATGCCGACCTTGCACTGCTCCGGCGTGATGATGCCCGGGCAGTTCGGACCGATGAGCCGACAATCATAGTCGCGTAATGCCGACTTTACCTTGACCATGTCGAGCACCGGGATGCCTTCGGTAATGCATACGACCAGCTTTGCTCCTGAATCCGCCGCTTCGAGGATCGCATCGGCCGCGAACGGCGGCGGCACGAGAATCATGCTGACATCGGCGCCAGTCTCGCCAACGGCTTCGCGCATCGTGTTGAATACCGGCAAGCCAAGGTGCTCCTGGCCGCCACGTCCGGGTGTTACTCCACCCACGACCTGGGTGCCGTACTCGATGCACTGCTCGGCATGAAACGTACCCTGGCTTCCGGTGATGCCCTGGCAAACGATCTTGCTGTTCTTGTCAATCAGAATGCTCATGCCATATCTCTTCAGGCGGCGGCCGCGACGGCTTTATTTGCCGCGTCGGTCAGGTCGTCCGCCGCGATGATATCCAGGCCGCTGTCGGCCAGAAGTGCCCTGCCCTTGTCAACGTTGGTGCCTTCGAGACGCACGACAACAGGGATGTTCACACCAACTTCTTTCACAGCCGCGATTATGCCCTCAGCGATCAGGTCGCATCGCACGATGCCACCAAAGATGTTGACGAGGATCGCCGACACGTTCTTGTTCGAGAGTATGAGTTTGAAAGCCTCGGTGACACGTTCGGTGGTTGCGCCACCACCTACGTCGAGGAAGTTGGCCGGCTCTCCGCCATGTAACTTGATCAGGTCCATTGTCGCCATCGCGAGACCGGCCCCATTGACCATGCACGCTATGTCGCCATCAAGTGAAACATAGTTGAGATCGTGCGCGGCCGCTTCGCGTTCCTTGTCATCTTCCTGAGTTATATCCCGAAGTTCGACCAATTTCGGCTGACGATAAAGCGCGTTGCCATCGATGTTGATCTTCGCATCGAGCGCGACAACATCGCCCGAGGAAGTCACGATTAGCGGGTTCACCTCGACCAGAGTCGCGTCCGTCTCGAGATAGAGGCGATACATGTTCTTGATCAATCTTCCAAACTGGCGCATCTGGTTCTTGTCGAGCTCGAGGCCGAAGGCCAGCTGCCGGGCCTGGTAGTCCTGCAGTCCGGCATCAGGCGCGACCGAGACCGTGAAAATCCTTTCCGGTGTCTCTGCCGCGACCTGTTCGATATCCATGCCGCCCGCCGCCGATGCGATAAATGCAACTCGGCTCGTCTCACGATCCACGAGCATCGACAGGTACAGCTCACGCTCGATGTCCGAGCCAGCCTCTACGTACACGACGTTGACGGGCAGTCCTTCGGGCCCCGACTGATGGGTGACGAGCTGTGTGCCGAGCATCGCCTCGGCATACTGATGGACTTCCTCCTTCGTCCTCGCGAGCTTGACACCGCCGGCTTTTCCGCGTCCGCCAGCGTGCACCTGAGCTTTCACGACCCAAAGGTCTCCACCGAGTTCCTTCGCAGCATCGACGGCAGCATTCGGACTTTTGACCGGAACACCCCTGGGCACCGGAATCCCGTAGTCGGCGAACAATCGTTTCGACTGATATTCGTGAAGATTCATGGAGTTTTCTTTCGTGGCGTGCGGCGGGTCGCACAAAATCCGGCGTATTTTGATGGAAAGCGGAGTACGACGCAAAGGCGAAATGCGACACAATCGATTCGGCGTTCGTCTACAATCTGGCCCAATCCACGATCCGCGTGGACGCAAAGGGCAGACAGCATTGGCAAGACGGGCAGCGATCGACATTGGCAGCCGGCAGACGCTTCGCGAAAGCCGAGACGCCCTGCTCCAGCGCGCCGCGGAGGAACCCGACCTTAGCTGGCGCGTCCTCAGCACCATCAATGCGTTCCGTGCATTGATCGCGGCAGCACTGCTCATTATCTACTTCGCAAGCGGGGAACCGCGCGTATTCGGCGACGAGTATCCGACGCTGTTCTGGATCACCTCAGGAGCCTATTTCCTGTTTGCCCTGGCAGCGGTCCTGGCGCTCAGCAAGCGATGGGTGGCGGCCGACATTCAGGCGTTCGGCCAGACACTGGTCGACATCGCAGCAATCGTCATGCTGATGCACGCAAGCGGGGGCATCGCAAGCGGTCTGGGCGGGTTGCTGATCGTTTTCGTCGGCGCAGCCAGCCTCGTTCTGCCACGGCAGGTGCCGACGATGCTTGCCGCGGTCGCCACGTTCGCGATCCTCGGGCAGCAGGCGTTTGCTCAGTTCAGCAACTCCTCAATCGAAGCCAGCTACCCTGCTGCCGGCATCCTGAGCGCCGTGATCTTCGCGATGGCGCTGGCGACACGCCCGCTCGGGCGCCGGATCCAGGCGAGCGAAGCGCTGGCAAGACAACGCGGCGTCGATCTGCAAAACCTGTCGGAGCTTAACGAATATATTGTCCAGCACCTTCGCGAGAGCATTGTCGTTATCGACGCCGATGACACGATTCGCCTCAGTAATGCGTCCGCCACGCGATTGCTCGGGGCTCCAGACCAGGTTCGTGGCTTACCTCTCGGGTCGATATTCGAGCCACTGGCCGCCTATATCCGCGAATGGCGCAGCGACGCCGAGAAGTCCTCGCACCCCGAGTTTACGGTCATCACGTCGGGCGACAGCCTCCGCATTACGGCCCATCTTGCTCCGCTGGGCAAGGACGGCGTACGCGGCGGGCCGGTGCTCGTGTTCCTCGAGGACGCCAGCCTGATGAATGCGCGGGTGCAGCAGTCGAAGCTCGCCTCGCTCGGGCGCCTGAGCGCGAGCATCGCCCACGAGATACGCAATCCGGTCGGTGCGATGAGCCACGCCGCCCAACTGCTCAGGGAGTCGCCCGGACTCAATGAAGACGACCAGCGCCTGACCGAGATCATCGAGACACATTCGGGCCGGGTCAGTCACATCATCGACAATGTGCTGCAGTTGTCGCGGCGGGATTCCAGCCAGCCGGAACGCCTGGCGCTCAAGCCGTGGCTCGAAGACTTTGCCCAGGAATTCTCGAACACGCTCGAACTCCAGGAAGGCGAAATCGGCGTTGCGGACATCCCCGACGACCTCGAGGTCCGCATGGACCGCTCGCATCTCCGGCAGGTTCTCTGGAATCTTTGTGACAACGCGGTCAAGTATGCGAGCGAGACCGGCGGGATCATGGTCGAGCTGCACGGCGATCGATTGCAGGGTCCGGGACGCCCCTATGTCGAAGTGCGTGACCACGGGCTCGGTGTCGATGCGGCGACCGCCGAAAAGATGTTCGAACCGTTCTATACCGAGCGCTCCGGCGGAACGGGACTCGGCCTTTATATTTCGCGCGAGTTGTGCGAATTGAACCGCGCCACGTTGCTGTACCTTGACCGTCCCGGCGGAGGCAGTATCTTTCGTATCGTATTTGCCGATCCCGACAGGTGGGAAGACACCGAGAAATGACCGAGCCGCGCGCCTTAGTCATCGACGACGAACCGGATATCTGTGAGCTCCTGACGCTGACGCTGGGACGCATGGATATCGAAACGCAGACCACGCAAGACGTCGCAGGCGCGAAGTCGCTCCTGAAGTCCCAGGCTTTCGACCTGTGTCTGACCGACATGCGTCTGCCGGATGGCGATGGTCTTGACCTCGTGGAGTGGATGCAGTCCAACGCCCCGGGCGTGCCAGTGGCTGTCATCACGGCGCACGGCAACGTCGAAACGGCCGTACAGGCGCTCAAGTTGGGCGCATTCGACTTCATTTCCAAACCGCTCGACCTGAATCACCTGCGCAATATCGTGGGGAACGCGCTCAAGCTCGGCAAGGGCGGCCAAAAACAATCCCGGCTGCAAGGCTCGTCGGAGTCGATGGAGCGCTTGCGGGAGATGGTTGACAAAGTCGCGCGCTCACAGGCGCCGGTGCACATTTCGGGCGAGTCCGGTACGGGCAAGGAACTCGTAGCCCGACTCATACACGAGAGCGGCCCACGCGCCGACGGGCCGTTCGTTCCTGTCAACTGTGGCGCTATCCCGGCCGAGCTCATGGAAAGCGAGTTTTTCGGCCATCGCAAGGGCAGTTTCACGGGAGCCGTCAGCGACAAGATCGGCCTCGTACAGAGCGCTGATGGCGGCACGTTGTTTCTCGATGAAATCGCTGATCTGCCACTGTCCATGCAGGTCAAGCTACTGCGGGTCATACAGGAGAAGTCGGTACGGCCCGTCGGGTCGTCGGCGGAAGAGCCGTCGGACGCGCGCATCCTGTCGGCGACGCACAAGAGCCTCGGCAAGATGGTGGCCTCAGGCGAATTCCGGGAGGACCTTTACTACCGTATCAATGTCATCGAATTGCATGTGCCCGCGTTGCGGGAGCGCGGCGACGATGTGATCGAACTCGCCGAACACATACTCGGCAAGCTGAGCTCGTCAGCCACCCTGGATGATGGCGCCAGGCAGGCGCTCCGTAACTACCCGTTTCCGGGCAACGTGCGCGAGCTCGAGAATATCCTGGAGCGTGCCGTTACATTGTGTACCAGTGGCGAGATTCGCGTTTCGGACCTGGATCTGCGTGTGGTCGCCGTCCCCGAGGACAAAGCGGTGGATTTCACTGCAACCAACCTCGGCAACCAGGTTGAGGATGTGCAGCGTCAGGCGATCATGGATGCGCTCGAAAAAACGCGCTTTAACAAGACGGCCGCAGCAAAGTTACTCGGACTTTCGTTTCGCCAGCTGCGTTATCGAATCAAGAAGCTCGGCATCGAGTAACGGTGTGATCAGCTGGTTTGCATAAGGACTGTCAGCCTTAACCGACTCGGGTGACACTTTTTGTCACCTTGTGACAATTCTCGACATCTTCGGGCTCTTTCGCAGTCCCTGCAGCTCAGTTGCCAAAGCTGGACGCCCGTCACAACTTTTTCCAAATCAATCACTTAAATTTGCCGGGCAAGAGTTGGCACGGCCCTTGCTTCGTATCGGGTACGGGCATTTTGCCGTTTAGTGATAAATACTCATTTTCATGGAGATAGAGAAATGAAGAAGCAACACGGTTTTACGCTTATCGAACTGATGATCGTTGTAGCGATTATCGGCATTCTGGCGGCGATCGCTATTCCTGCTTACCAGGACTACACGATCCGCGCGCAGGTTTCTGAAGGTTTGAACCTGTCGGGCGGCGCCAAGGCTGCTGTCACCGAGTACTTCCAGGATCGCGGCGTACTGCCCCTGGATAACGCGACCGCTGGCCTCGAAGCTGCTGGTAACATCCAGGGCAAATACGTTGCGCAGGTTTCTGTCGCTACTGGCGTGATTTCTGTCCAGTACGGCAACTCGGCTCACCAGGTTATTTCGAACCAGTGGCTGTTGCTGTCGCCGGTAACGGCCCAGGCTGGTAGCGTACAGTGGGTTTGCTCTAGCGGCGCGATTGCCAACAAGCACCTTCCGGCTGCTTGCCGCTAAGATCATTTGACCTGAGTAAATCTCGGGACAATGTTCAGGAAAGCCCCGGCGTCGTCCGGGGCTTTTTTTCGCCAAATGTGAACTGCGTCACACTGTGATAATGACAACCCCTTCCTGTACGACGATGCACCATGTGGTTATCGTAGTATTGCTAGACCCGGTAGGGTCGGGGAATGAGCGGAGTTAAAACAATGAGCAGGGACCAGGGCGGTTTTACGCTGATCGAGCTGATGATCGTTGTCGCGATCATCGGAATTCTCGCCTCGATGGCCATCACCGCTTACCAGACGTATACCGTGCGCGCCCAGGTTGCCGAAGCCCTTAATATGGCCACCGGCGCCAAGGCCCCGGTCGTCGACGCTTTCAACATGTCCGGACAGCCCCCGGCTGACCGGGCGGCAGCCGGCATGACTCCCCTGCCTACCGATACCCAGGGCAAGTACGTCGGCCAGGTCGATATCGCTAATGGCCGGGTCGACATCATGTTTGGTAATGACGCCCACCAGGACATCTTTGGCGGAACGCTGTCTGTAACGCCCTACATATCGCCTGGCGGCACGATCTTATGGCGTTGCGGCAACGCCGGGGTTCCGGGCGGAGCAGGCTCCACAGAGCTCACAGGCGGGGGTATCACGAGCGCCCACGCTGCACCGACGATCGCCAATCGCTATCTGCCCTCGAGCTGCCGAAACTAGCCCCGGATCGGGCCTCAATCTGCCCTTTCGGGGCCATTTCGAATGTTTGACTTAATCAAATTCCCTAATTGTGATTGAGCTCACAAAATCCAGTTGAATCGGGGACTTGGATCAGTGAGACTGTGATGCTCCTGTAACCTTTCGGGCACGGCTGACCTTATGGCGGTAACGGCTACACAGACAACGCTCGCGGGCCTTCCGCGGCGCCTCGTACAGGACGGGTTGATCTCCGAGGAGAAGCTCGTCGAGGCGACTGATGCCGCCAAGAAACAGAAGGTCCCTCTCGTAGCCTTTCTGGTCAATGAGGAGCTCGCCGAGGCGCGCGCGATTGCTGTCGCTGCCTCTCATGAGTTTGGCGTACCACTTCTCGATCTCGATGCCATCGAAGTCGACGTGGATGTCGTGCGCGCTGTCGACCAGAAGTTGATTAACAAGCACCGGGTTTTGCCGCTCGTACAGCGCG
The DNA here is from genome assembly GCA_011772865.1 of Woeseiaceae bacterium. Classification (GTDB taxonomy): domain Bacteria; phylum Pseudomonadota; class Gammaproteobacteria; order Steroidobacterales; family Woeseiaceae; genus UBA1847. The sequence goes on from WVYQ01000023.1 coordinate 218,249, forward strand.
GTCAGCGCCTGTTTCTCGGTATCGCCGACCCGACCAACCTGGCCGCCATCGACGACATCAAGTTCCAGACCAGTTTGCGGATCGATCCCGTCGTCGTCGAGCAGGACAAGCTCGAAGAGCAGATTGTCAAGGCTATCGAAGCCGTTGACACGAGCATGTCGGGCATGGAAGACGATGACTTCGACCTCGAGAATCTCGACGTTACCGGCGATACCGATGACGACGAAGAAATCCACAAGGATGACATCGAGGATGCGCCGGTTGTCCGTTTCGTCAACAAGGTCCTGCTCGACGCGATCAAGCGCGGCGCATCTGATATCCACTTCGAGCCCTACGAGAAGTACTTCCGCGTCAGGACCCGCCTCGATGGCGTGCTATCCGAAGTGGCGCAGCCGCCCGTAGTACTGGCCACCAAGGTTTGCGCCCGCCTCAAGGTCATGTCGCGCATGGACATCGCCGAGCGGCGTGTACCTCAGGACGGCCGTATAAAGATGCGCTTGTCCAAGAATCGCGCCATTGATTTTCGTGTCAACACCTGCCCGACGCTGTTCGGCGAGAAGATCGTACTGCGTATTCTCGACCCGTCGAGCGCAAAACTGGGCATCGAGATGCTCGGCTACGAGGATCATCAGCGTGCATTGTACGAGAAGCATCTTGCGAAACCGTACGGCATGATCCTGGTCACAGGACCAACGGGCTCGGGTAAGACGGTCTCCTTGTACACCGGCCTCAATATCCTCAATACCGAGGATCGCAATATTTCGACGGCTGAAGACCCTGCCGAAATCAATCTGCCGGGCATCAATCAGGTCAACGTTAACCCGAAAGTGGGCCTGACCTTCGCATCTTCCCTGAAGGCGTTTCTCAGGCAGGATCCGGATATCATCATGGTGGGTGAGATACGCGACCTGGAAACGGCCGAGATCGCCATCAAGGCGGCGCAGACCGGTCACCTCGTGCTCTCTACCCTGCATACCAACGACGCACCGCGTACGTTGACCCGCATGGTCGATATGGGCGTCAAGCCTTATGCCATCGCGACATCGGTCAGCCTGATCATCGCGCAGCGCCTGGCGAGACGCCTATGCGATAACTGCAAGGAAGTCAGGGATATCCCCCGCGAGGCTCTCGACAAGGAAGGCTTCAGTGCCAGGGACCTCGAGGCCGGCGTGACGATATTCGGGCCGAAGGGCTGCAAGAGTTGCAACGACGGTTACAAGGGCCGTGTCGGTATCTTCCAGGTGATGGAAGTATCCGAGACCATGGGACGAATCATAATGGAAGGCGGCAACGCCATGCAGATCGCCGACCAGGCGGCATCCGAGGGGGTCATTGATTTGAGACAGGCCGGATTGAACAAAGTCAAGGAAGGAGTTACCAGCCTTGAGGAAGTCAACCGGGTTACAATTGAATAGGTTTATACCTCGCTTAGTGGGCAAATGACATGGCTGATACTGCAGTAGCGGGCAACGTCCCTTTCGTCTGGGAAGGTACTGACCGGAAAGGCAAGAAGGTCAAAGGCAAGAGCATGGCTTCCAGTGAGGAGGCCGTGCGCGCGGACCTGCGCCGCCAGGGTGTTGTTCCTTCCCGAATTCGGAAACAGAAAAAAGGCATGTTCAGCGGCGGGGGCTCGATCACCCCGGGTGACATTGCCATTTTCTCGCGCCAGCTTGCGACGATGCTGGCAGCAGGCATTCCCCTCGTACAATCCTTCGAGATTGTCGGCACTGGTCACGAAAATGCCGCGATGCAGAAACTCATCCTGGCAGTCAAGGCCGACGTCGAGGGCGGTAGCGCGCTGGCTGAGGCCCTGGCGAAGCACCCGCTCTATTTCGACGACCTGTTCATCAACCTGGTGGAGGCCGGTGAACAGGCCGGTGCCCTCGAAAACCTTCTCGACAAGATTGCGACCTACAAGGAAAAGACCGAGGCTCTCAAGAAGAAAATCAAGAAGGCGCTGACCTATCCGGCGGCTGTACTTGTCGTCGCATTTGTCGTCACGACGATTCTGCTGATCTTCGTTATCCCGGCCTTCGAGGACCTGTTCCAGGGCTTCGGCGCAGACCTGCCGACGTTCACCCGCATGGTGATTGACCTGTCGGTATTCGTCCGAGCCAAGGGCTGGTACCTGGCGATTCTGGCCGGTTCCGGTATTGGTGCGTTTTTCTATTTCAAGAAACGCTCGCGTGCGATGCGCCACTGGCTGGATCGCATGACTCTCAGGTTACCGATTATCGGCGGTATCCTGCAGAAGGCGTCCATCGCCCGCTACGCGCGGACGCTGTCCACAATGTTTGCGGCCGGTGTACCGCTCGTCGAAGCACTCGAGTCGGTTGCTGGTGCAACCGGCAATATCGTCTACGAGGTGGCTGTCTTGCAGATGCGCGATGAAGTCGCAACCGGCCAGCGCCTGCAGCAGGCCATGGAGAACACTGATCTGTTCCCGAACATGGTCATCCAGATGATCGCGGTTGGCGAGGAGTCGGGTTCACTCGATGAGATGTCGGCCAAGGTGGCAGACTTCTTCGAAGAGGACGTCGACAATGCCGTCGACAACCTGTCCAGCCTGCTCGAGCCGATGATCATGGCCATCCTCGGCGTTCTTGTTGGTGGCCTGGTTGTCGCCATGTACCTGCCGATCTTCAAGATGGGTTCGGTTATCTGACGGCGGCTTAACTGGTTTACAATCGAACGGCGTCCGGAGGCAACTTCGGACGCCGTTTTCATTTGCGGGTCTGCCCCGGACGGAGTTGCACATTGCTCGAGATGTTTACCGAAATGCCTGTGGCTTTCGTCGCGGTCGCGTTCGCCTTTGCCCTGGTGATTGGCAGCTTCCTGAATGTCGTAATCTACCGGCTGCCGATCATGATGCAGAGGGACTGGCGCGACCAGTGTGACGAACTCAAGGACGAGCTTCCCGACAATCTTCCCGAGGGACGTTTCAACCTTATCGTGCCCCGCTCGCGCTGCCCGGACTGCGGCGCGGCCATCAAAGCCTGGCAGAACATCCCGGTCCTGAGCTACCTGCTGCTCGGCGCCCAATGCGCCAACTGCCGTAAACCGGTTTCCTTGCGTTACCCGATCGTCGAGTTGTCGACCGCTTTCCTCGCCGGCTGGTGTGCCTGGCACTTCGGATTCGGCTGGGAAGCCGTCATGGCTATCGTGCTGACTTTCGCTCTCATCGCCGTCAGCCTGATCGACGTCGACCATCAACTGATTCCCGACTCGATCGTCCTGCCGCTGCTCTGGATTGGCCTCGTCATGAGCCTGTTTGCGCCGATGGCGGACACGCAAACACTGTTCGTTGCGCCTCGCGATGCAATCATCGGCGCATTGGCGGGCTATCTCAGCCTCTGGAGCGTCTATCAGCTCTTCAAGCTGATAACGGGCAAGGAAGGTATGGGCTATGGCGATTTCAAGCTGCTCGCCGCGCTCGGGGCCTGGCTGGGGCCATGGCCTGCATTGCCCATGATCATACTGTTGTCCGCGGTCGTCGGAGCCGTTGTAGGAGTTGCAATGATCGTCATTCGCGGCCGTGACCGCCAGTTGCCGATACCTTTCGGACCGTACCTCGCCGCGGCTGGCTGGATTACGATGCTCTACGGCGAAACGATCTGGAATTCCTACCTCGGTATGTTCCAGTAAGTGGCGGACCCTCCCCGCATCGGACTGACAGGCGGTATCGCCAGCGGCAAATCCACGGTTGCCGACATGTTCGCCGATCTCGGTGCGGTCGTCATCGATACTGATGTCATCGCTCGCGAGGTCGTCATGCCGGGCGAGCCGGCGCTTGATGAGATCGTCGCAGCATTTGGCAACGACATCGTGGATGACGCCGGCATGCTCAAGCGCGGCGATCTTCGCGAAATCGTGTTTTCCAATGAGGCGGCGAGAAAACGCCTGGAGGCGATCATTCATCCCCGCATCCGCAGCGCAGCGATTCAGCGGGCCGAGGCTGCGAACGGACCGTACCAGCTAATCGTCGTGCCGCTGCTGTTCGAGTCGCCGCTCAAGGAGGCTGTGGACCGGGTCCTCGTCGTGGACTGCACCGAGGAGACGCAAATTCGACGCCTGATGGCGCGCGATGCCGCTTCCGAGACCGAGGCCCGGCAGATGCTTGCCGCCCAGGCCAGCCGGGCAGAGCGCCTCTCGATCGCGGACGACGTCATCAGCAACGACAAAAGCGTCGCAAATACGCGACAGCAGGTCATTGCTCTTCATGAAATCTACCTTTCGCTGGCGTAAACTGACGCGATGGCGAAGCCGGCCACCACAATCCATCTGCAACCGACCGGGGGCGACTACGAGCAGCCCGTTTCCGAGCGTATGCGCACGTTCATGCGGCTCGAGTTCCTGTATCGCCAGATGCTCTACAACTGCGAGCTGGAGACAGACTGGTCGACCCGTGCGACCATTGGCGGCTTGCTGGAAATCCTGGCCATCCTGTCGCGTGGTGACGTTCGCAGCGAGGTCCACAAGGAACTGGATCATCAACTCGACCTGCTGCAACGCTTCCAGAGTCAGCCGGGCGTCGACAAGCGACGCCTCGAAACGCTGGTCCACAACCTGATCCAGAGCCGCACCGACGTTGACGGTATCGGTACCGGCTATCTTCAGACGCTCAAGCAATCCGACTTCCTCAACGCCATCAAGAATCGGAGCACCATCCCGGGCGGCACCTGCGAATTCGACCTGCCCGAGTACAGTCACTGGCTGAGGCAATCACACGGGCGCAGGCAACAGGACCTGGAAATGTGGATTGGTGCCATACGGCCGCTCTGCGATGCTGTGCTCGAGGCGCTCTGGTTGATTCGCGAGAGCGGTCAGCCCGTGGATAAGGTCGCAATCAACGGCATGTATCAACACAACATGCAGAAAGACGCGCATTGCCGCCTGTTACGTGTGACGCTGCCCGCCGAGAGCACCCTGTACCCGGAGATTAGCGGCAGTCAGCACCGCTTTACGGTGCGTTTCCTGGAATGGTCAACGGTCGATAGCCGCGCCGTGCAGACAGGCCACGACGTACCGTTTCAACTCAGCATCTGCTGAAGCGCATCGACGACCGGCGCGTCCGCGGGCAGCAGTTCGGCAGGATCCAGTTCATCGGGCGATAGCCAGCGTATGCCCTGACCTTCAAGGCCCGCAGGCTCCCCTCGCCATCCCGTAATCAGAAAAAACTCGAGATCTACGATCCTGTCCGGGTATTCGTGGTGAAGATCCATAAAGGCCCGCGAGTCGAGGACGATAACTCCCAGCTCCTCGGCGAGTTCGCGGTGCAGCGCCTCGGCGGCCGACTCGTTGGCACTGATTTTGCCGCCCGGGAACTCCCACAGGCCGTCGAACGGCCCGTCGCAGATGCGCTCGCTGATGAGTACCCGGCCTTCTTCGTCCTGCAGGATGCCGGCGGCGACATGAAAGTGCTTCATTGCCGAACGCCGCTCAGGTCAATTTGCCGTGACACTGCTTGTATTTCTTGCCCGAACCGCAGGGGCACGGCTCGTTACGTCCCACCTTGCGGCCTTCGCGCTTGAAAGTCTCTGGCCGCGGCGGAGCCGGCGGCGGCGCCATCCGGTTGGGCTGCCCTTGCGGTGCCTGGCCGGGTTGCTCTGGCTGCCGGCCCGACAAGGCTGAGGCCTGGGCGTGCTGGTAACGCATTGCCTGCGCCGCACGACGCCGCTCCTCGCTATCATCGAGCTCCTGCTCACCCTGGACCCGAATGCGGCACAGGATGCTGATCGTGTCATGTTTGACCTGCTCCAGCATCGCGCCGAACATTTCGAAAGCCTCGCGCTTGTACTCCTGCTTCGGGTTCTTCTGCGCGTAGGAACGCAGCCCGATTCCCTGCCGCAGGTGGTCCATGCCGGCCAGGTGCTCTTTCCAGTGCATGTCCAGCTGACGCAGCATGACCTGCTTTTCGACCGTCCGCATCAGCTCGGCGCCTATCGTCTGTTCGCGCGCTGCGTAGGCCTTGTCGCTCTCCTCGATGCAGCGCTCGAGTATGCCGTCTTCGTTGAGCGTCTTGTCATCACGAATCCACTGGGCGACATCGACCCGCAGGCCGAAGTCCGATTCAAGCGCCTTGGAGAGACCCTCGGGATCCCACTGCTCCTCGAGACTGCCGGGCGGAATATGGTCTTGTACCGTCAATTCGACGACCTCCTGGCGAATCGCAGTCACCGATTCCTGGATCTCGTCGGCCTCCATGAGCTCCGAACGCTGGTGGTAGACGACCTTGCGCTGGTCGTTGGCGACATCGTCGTACTCGAGCAGGTTCTTGCGGATGTCGAAGTTGTGCGCCTCGACCTTGCGTTGCGCCTTCTCGATCTGGCGCGACAGCAGTTTGCTCTCGATCGCCTCGCCTTCACGCATGCCGGCCCGCGATAACAAGCCCTTGGTGCGCTCGGGATCGCCGAATATGCGCATCAGCGTATCTTCCATGGACAGGTAGAATCGGGATGAGCCCGGGTCGCCCTGGCGGCCGCTGCGCCCGCGCAGCTGGTTGTCAATACGGCGGGACTCGTGGCGCTCCGTGCCAACAATATGCAGCCCGCCGGCCTCGATCACCTCGTTGTGGCGCCCCTGCCAGTCCGTGCGAACCGCTTCCGCATCGGCGCCCTCGCCGGCTGCGGCGATTTCCGCCTCGAGGTTGCCGCCGAGCACGATATCGGTACCGCGACCCGCCATGTTCGTGGCGATCGTGATCGCTCCTGGCCTGCCCGCCTGCTGGACAATGACGGCCTCGCGTTCATGCTGCTTCGCGTTGAGGACCTGGTGATCGATCTTCTTCTTCTTGAGAAACGATGACAACAGTTCCGACGTTTCGATCGATGTCGTGCCGACGAGCGCTGGCTGGCCGCGTTCACGGCAGTCGGCGATATCTTCAACGATGGCCTCGAACTTGTCCTTCTCTGTCAGGTACACGAGGTCCGGCGCATCATCCCGGATCATCGGTACGTTTGTTGGTATCACAACGACCTCGAGCCCGTAAATTTGCTGGAACTCGAATGCCTCGGTATCTGCCGTACCGGTCATGCCCGACAGGTTGCTGTAGAGCCGGAAGAAATTCTGAAAGGTGATCGACGCAACGGTCTGGTTTTCCTGCTTGATCGACACGCCTTCCTTGGCCTCGATGGCCTGGTGCAGTCCATCAGACCAGCGCCGGCCCGGCATCGTGCGACCCGTGAACTCATCGACGATGACGACCTCACCGTTGGTGACCACGTATTCCACATCCTTTTTGAAAATCGCGTGTGCCCGAAGCGCCGCGTTGAGGTGATGCAGAAGTCGGATATTGCCGGCGTCGTACAGGCTCTCACCCTCCTGCAGCAGTCCCGACTGGGTCATCAGCGCCTCGACCTTCTGGTGGCCATCCTCCGTCACATACGCCTGCTTGGCTTTCTCATCCGTAACGAAATCGCCCCGCTTGACAAGCTTGCACCGGGCAACCTTGTCGCTATCGTCGACAAGCACGACGTCTGCCTGGTTCTCGTTGCCGATGTCCACGGCCTCGTCGATGCTCATCTCGAGCGACGGATCACCATTTTCGCCCGCTACGGTCACGGGGCTGCCGTTCAGCCCGGTCAGCGTGACTTTCCGTGCCAGGATGTCGTAATTGGTGGGCGCGTCGGTCTCCTCGTGCTTGCGCAGCCTGGGTACGAGTTTGTTGATCTGCGCGTACAGATCGGTGCTCGCCTCAGCAGGACCGGAGATGATCAGCGGCGTACGCGCTTCGTCGATCAGGATCGAATCGACCTCGTCGACGATTGCAAAGGCCAGGTCGCGCTGTACCTTGTCCTCGATCGAAAATGCGAGATTGTCGCGCAGGTAGTCGAAGCCGAGTTCGTTGTTCGTCGCGTAGGTAATGTTGCTCCGGTACGCGGCACGCTTCTCGTCCTGAGTCTGTCCGCTCTTCGACACGCCGACACTCAGGCCGAGAAATTCATAGATCGGCCGCATCCAGTCGGCGTCGCGCCCGGCGAGGTATTCGTTGACCGTGACAATATGAACGCTGTTGCCGCTCAGACAATTCAGGTATGCAGGCAGAGTCGCAACGAGGGTTTTACCTTCGCCCGTGCGCATCTCCGCGATATTGCCGTCATGCAGCACCATGCCCCCGATCAGCTGTACGTCGAAGGGCCTGAGGCCAAGCGTGCGTTGTGAAGCCTCCCGCGCAACGGCAAACGCTTCCGGCAGCAGGTCATCGAGCGTTTCGCCAGCTTCGTAGCGCTGCCGGAACTCATCCGTCTTGGCCCTGAGCGCGGCGTCGTCAAGCTCCTGCAGGCCCGCTTCGAGGGAGTTGATTTTGGTGACGATCCTGCCGTACTGGCGGAGCAGCCGTTGGTTACGGCTGCCGAAAATCTTGGTTAGGAAACTGGCCACGGAGGCTCCTGGGATCGTTGGGCACGCAAAGCCCGCTATTCTATCTAAACTCGCAAAATAGTGGCGATTTCCGGGATAACAACCCGGTATTTTCAGGGGTCTTGCAGGATTATTTCGTCGATTCGCGGATGAAATTGACGGGATTGACGCGACGGCCGTTCTTGAGCACCTCGAAGTGGAGATTCGGGCCCGTCGCTCGGCCGGTCTCACCCATGCGGGCAACGACCTGGCCTTTTTTCACCTCTTGACCGACTTCGACGAGGTTCTCGGAATTATGCGCATAGCGGGTCGAATAACCGTTGCCGTGGTTGATCTCGACCATGACGCCATAGCCGTAACGATCGGCTGACCAGGTGACTACACCGTCGGCCACGGCGGTGACCGGGTCGCCAAACTTGCCGGCGAAGTCGATGCCCGTGTGGTTGGCGGGCTTGCCCGTAAACGGGTCGGTACGCTTGCCAAAGTACGACGAGATCCAGCCGGACCCGACCGGGCGACCCTGCGGGTAGACGCGATCATTCAGGTTCTGGCCCATCAAGACATTTTCGAGCACGCTGAGCTGCGCTTCGCGATCGTCGAGCTGCTCGCCAAGCGACGCCATCGACTCGACCAGCTCCGGAATGGCCACGTTCGACCCCGTTGCGACCGGCTCTTCCGGTCCACCGAGCGCCGGTGCCGTGTTGAAGTCAAATTCGCCCTCTTCGAGATCAGCCATGTCTGTCAGGCGGCGGCCAAGTGCGTCGAGGCGGATGATTCTGGCATTCATCTGCGCGACGCGAATCGCCATCGCGTCGAGCGTGTCTTCGTTTTCCTGCCGGATAGCGTCGATGCTTTCCTGCTGTTGACGCAGCTCAGCGCTGAGCTCGTCAACTTCGCTCGCGCTGACGCCAGAGCCGGTCAAGGAGGAGTACCAGTAGCCACCCGCAAATCCCATTGCGGAAACGACGCCGGCAACAACAAAAGCAACCGCCCAGACCGAAGCGCCGGTCAGGTTGAGTTGCCTGGGCTTGTTGCCAAAGCCCTTTCCAAAGATGACTACATTCATTAGATACGCCCCAAAGCGCTTTGAGTCGGTCTGCTTTTTGTTGAGCCCCTCAGTACCGAAAAGCGAGTAGCCGACCTCCATAGGCCGTTGTTTTTCATTGTGTTCCCGCGTTCCGTATTCACTTCGGTAGCCCCGCTGTCGTAGGCCTGCGCCCTTAGACCGGTGGTTTTGCGCCCCCTCCTTTCGGGGGGTTTGCCCTTGTCGGAAGCGTCAATATGCATAATGTCGGTTTTTAATACAAGATAAGGCCTTCCGAAGGGTGACCCAGGTCACCCGAATCCGGACAAAATGCCAACTGCGTCACATTTTTTATGCCATTGAAAAGTCTCGAAAATCTGCTGAATCCTGCTGAAAATGGGGGCCTTTCTGACCTCGTTCGGCGTGCCCGTGAAATGGACCAGTTGCTACGCCAATTGCAGCGGTCCCTCGGGGGCGAGCAAGGCGCCAGTATCCGCGCCGCCAATGTGCGCGAGGACGGCACCCTTGTTGTCCTGGTCAGCAGCCCGGCCTGGGCCGCCCGCCTGCGTTTCGAGGAAGAGGCACTGCTCGCTGCCGCGCGCGAGGCAGGTATTGACGTGTCGACCTGCAAGGTCCGGGTCAGCCAGGATTAATCAGCAAGAGCCCTGATATGCGCCGATGGACAGGTCAATATTCTGTTTTGCTATGAGGGCCGATCGACGTGCATGATCGGTTGCGGATTGCTGCCCATGAAAAGACTGCTCGCCATTTTCTTTTGCCTGTGTCTCACATCCCCGGCTGGAGCTGAAGAATGCCGCTCGTTGGAGGCTGTCGAGTGGTTTTTGGGTGAGTGGGAATCCTCTCTGAGCCGAGTTGTCATTCGTGAGTATTGGCATCGCACCAGCGATGCTACCTTCGAGGGCGAAAGCGTCACCAAGTCGCTGACTAACGATGAGGTTGTTAACTACGAGTCACTTCGACTCGTGTCCATGGCGGACAGCGTATTTTACATCGCGAAAGTAACGCACAATGAGTTGCCCGTACCTTTCCGGCTGACACGATGCGCCGAAGGCATCGCGGTTTTTGAGAACCGGTTTCACGATGCGCCGCAGAGGCTGATCTACAGGCTTTTGGAGGGAATTGCTCCGGACGCTCCTGAACTGGAAGTGACGCTGGAAGGAGATGAAATGGACAATTTTTCGCTGTTGTTCCGCAGGCTATAAGCGGGGGGTTTGTGACTGGGCCCATTGGGTCATCCCGTAGGCTCCTGGCCGATTCCAGCCGCTCGCCTGGTTCGAGCCAGACCGACTGCTAATGACCCAAAGCGGACGTCCGTCCAACACCTCTTAAACCAACTCCAATTTTCGTACTTCTCAGAATTGACGAGATTCCCGCTTAACCACGAAACTGGTTAGCTGACAAAGGCAAACCTGACCAAAGTCAGGGACGCAAAGCCACGGGTCTTCGCTTCCTTCGCGCCGCGTTCTGCTGTGCGGCGAAGAACCCCAAATTCGCCGGGCTACCAATGCTCGTTTCGGCGACCGATTTTCTATCCTGATCGGGTCCAATCAAATGAGTGGCTGCGATTCCGACCGATTGGGAGACTGCTTGTGGCCGTTAGCGGCTCTCACATTGACGATAGATGTCACTAATCGTCGAGGTGGATGTTGACCCGGCGGTTGCGCCTGCCTTTCTTCTCGACCTTGCCGATCCGGACCGCACCGACCTCGCCGGTCGACTTGAGGTGAGTGCCACCGCAGGGCTGCAGGTCAACGCCCTCGATCTCGAGTAGTCGCACACTTCCCTTGCCTCTCGGCGGCTGCACGGACATTGTCCTGACCAGTTCGGGCTGGGCATCGAGCTCTTCCTCGGTGATCCAGCGGCAGCTGACCGCGTGGTCCTCGACGACGAGTCTGGCGAGGGCTTCGCCGACGGCTTCCTTGTCGACCGTGTCTTCCATGTCGAAGTCGAGCCGACTCTTTTCGGCCGAGATATTGCCGCCCGTTACGCCGTACTGGAGCACCGAGCCCAGCAGGTGCATGGCCGTGTGCATGCGCATGTGGCGGTAGCGGCGATCCCAGTCCAGGGTGCAGTTCACGACCGTGCCTTCCGCTGGCGCCGCGGCACCCTCTTCCAGCACGTGGAGAATGGCGCCGCCGTCGCCGTAACGCGTATCGACGACGCGTGCTTGTCCGTCATCCCAGCTCAATGCGCCGGTGTCGCCGGGCTGGCCACCGCCGAGCGGGTAAAAAATGGTGCGATCGAGGGATACAGCATTGTCAACGACAGCCGTAACCGTAGCATCGCATTCCCTGAGGTAGGAATCCTCGCGAAAGAGTTCTTCAGTCACGCGTAGGATGGAGTGGCGTAGGAGATCGGCACCTTCTTCGAGTCTTTGAAGGTCACCTCCTCCCAGGCAGTTTGTTCGTCGAGCAAGGCCCGGAGCAGTTTGTTATTGAGTTCATGCCCCGACTTGTAGGCACGGAACTCACCGATGACGCTGTGACCGAGCAGGTAGATGTCGCCGATCGCATCGAGAATCTTGTGAATCACGAACTCGTTGGCATAGCGCAGGCCGTCTTCGTTGAGAATGCGGTAATCGTCGAGGACGATGGCGTTGTCCATGCTGCCGCCGAGTGTCAGGTTGCGTTCGCGCAGCGCCTCGACATCCCGCAGGAAACAGAAGGTCCGCGCACGGCTGATTTCCTTGAGAAACGATGTCGACGAAAAGTCGATCGTGGCATCCTGCTTGATCTTGTTGAACACGGGGTGATTGAAATACACCTCGAAGTTCACCTTGAATCCGTTATACGGATGAAACTCGGCCCACTTGTCACCGTCTTCCACCCGGATAGAGCGCTTGATCCGTATGAACTTCTTCTCGGCATGTTGTTCCTCGATGCCTGCGGACTGGAGCAGAAAGACGAATGGACCAGCGCTGCCATCCATGATCGGCACTTCCGGTGCCGACAAATCGACATTGACGTTATCGATGCCGAGTCCGGCAAGCGCGGACATCAGGTGCTCGACCGTCGCCACCTTGACGCCGTCCTGGATCAAGGTAGTGCCGAGCATGGTCTCGCCGACAAGTCGCGGGTCGGCTTTGACGTCGACCGGGTGGTCGAGATCCACGCGCCGGAATGTTATCCCTGAATTCTCTGCCGCCGGCCTCAGGGTCATGTAGACCTTTTCACCCGTGTGCAGCCCGACCCCGGTTGCCCGGATGGCCGTTTTCAGGGTTCGTTGTTTAAGCATAGCGGGAATCCGCGTCGGCAAAGCTGGCAAAAGATTATCACATCACCTAAAAACGTCAACAATTCAAACCCTTAGCGGGTTTGAATCAGGTTGCTCTTAAGGAGATGGTGCCGGCGGGTAGGAGATTGCCGGCCCGGGACGGTCCCCGGGCCGGCGAGCGGAGGTCTTGCTTCTTGCGGTCCCTGTCAGTCTGCCTGGCGACGCAAAAATGCCGGAATATCCAGCAAATCTTCCTGCAGCCCGGCATTTTCGAGGCCGTCGCCGACGGCCCGCTTGCGTTGCACCGTCGGTTTGTCCAGACCGTGGTAGTTTGGCTCCTGTGTCGCGGTCGCCTGGGTCCGGCGCACGATGCGCATCGGTGAATCCGCGTTCGAGGCAGCGTGGCCGAGGCCGGTTGCGACGACCGTAACCCTTATGCGGTCGGTCATATCCGGATCGATTACGGTGCCGACGACCACGGTCGCGTCGTCGGATGCGAACTCCTTGATCGTGTTGCCGACTTCCTGGAACTCGCCGATCGACAGATCCATGCCGGCAGTAACGTTAGCCAGGATGCCATTGGCGCCGGAAAGGTTGATGTCCTCGAGGAGCGGGCTCGAGATCGCCGCCTCGGCAGCCTCACGCGCACGATCCTCACCAGACGATACTCCCGACCCCATCATCGCCATGCCCATCTCGGCCATGACGGTACGAACGTCAGCGAAATCGACATTGATAAGGCCTGGCCGTGTGATCAGTTCGGCAATGCCCTGCACTGCGCCCTGCAGTACCTGGTTTGCGGAACGGAACGCATCGAGCAGCGTGGTTTCACCGCCGAGCACGGTCAGCAGTTTCTCGTTGGGAATCGTGATCAGCGAATCGACGTGCTTCGCGAGTTCTCCGATGCCGTGATCGGCAATCGCCATACGCTTGCCGCCTTCCATGTGGAACGGCTTGGTCACCACGGCGACCGTCAGAATACCGAGCTCCTTGGCCACCTGGGCGACGATTGGCGTTGCGCCCGTACCGGTGCCACCGCCCATACCGGCCGTGATGAACAACATGTCGGCGCCTTCGATGCATTCGTGAATGCGGTCACGATCCTCCATCGCCGCCTGGCGGCCAATATCGGGATCGGCACCTGCGCCGAGACCTTTGGTAATGTTGCAGCCGATCTGCAGTGCCGTGCGAACGCGGGCGCTCTTGAGCGCCTGGGCGTCCGTGTTGGCACAGATGAAGTCGACACCCTCGATACCCGTCTCGACCATGTGGGCCACGGCATTACCACCGCCGCCACCGACACCGATGACTTTGATGACAGCACTCTGGCTGTGCGCATCCATTAGTTCAAACATTGATACATCCTCCGCTTATAGACCTCTACATGGGTAACTCTTCGTTCCCCGTCTCCATAACACTGCAAAAACTCTGCAGAACCTTTAAAACTGTCCGCTGAACCACGCCTTCATCCGATCCCAGACGTCGCTCAGGTTGTGGCTTATCGGCGTCGAGCGAACGCTGCGCCGAGTCAGGTTTTCGTAGCCGTACAGCAACAGGCCCACGCCGGTTGCGTGAATCGGGTTGCGCACGACATCCATCAGTCCCTCTACATACTGCGGCGCGCCGAGCCTCACGGGCATATGGAACACCTCCTCGGCAAGCTCCACGACCCCCTCCATCTTCGCGCTACCCCCCGTAATCACGACGCCGGCCGCGATCAATTCCTCGAAGCCGCTCCTGCGCAGCTCGTCACGGACCAAACCAAAGAGTTCCTCGTATCTGGGCTCGACGATCTCGGCGAGAGTCTGTCTTGCCAGGCGCCGCGGCGGCCGCTCGCCAACACTTGGCACCTCGATCGTCTCGTCGGGATTGGCGAGCTGCGACAGCGCGCACGCATACTTGATCTTGATTTCCTCGGCGTACTGGGTCGGCGTTCGCATCGACACAGCAATGTCGTTCGTCACCTGGTCGCCCGCGATCGGAATGACCGCGGTATGCTGGATGGCCCCACCCAGGAATACGGCGAGATCGGTCGTGCCGCCACCGATGTCCACGATGCAGGATCCGAGCTCTTTCTCGTCGTCGGTCAGCACCGAATAACTCGAAGCCAATTGCTCGAGCACGATGTCATCGACCTCGAGGCCACATCGCTGCACGCATTTGACGATGTTCTGGGCTGCGCTCTCGGCGCCCGTCACCATATGCACCTTTGCTTCGAGACGGACGCCCGACATGCCGACCGGCTCGCGAATACCCTCCTGGCCATCGATCAGGAATTCCTGCGGCAGGATATGCAGTATCTTCTGATCCGCCGGAATCGCTACGGCGCGTGCCGCATCGATCACGCGATCGACATCGCCTGCACTCACTTCCTTGTCGCGTATGCCCACGATGCCATGCGAATTGAGGCTGCGAACATGACTGCCTGCGATGCCGGTGTACACCGAGTGGATATCGCAGCCAGCCATCAATTCGGCCTCCTCCACGGCGCGCTGGATCGAGTGCACCGTCGACTCGATGTTGACGACAACACCTTTTTTCAGACCACGCGACGGGTGCGTGCCTATGCCGACGACTTCGATAACACCGTCGTCGTTGATCTCGCCAACAATCGCAACGACCTTCGATGTGCCGATGTCGAGGCCGACAATCAGGTTTTTGTCCCCGCGCTTCGACATTCAGCGGTCACCCCGCAGTGCAAGCATTTCGTCCATTCCTTCTTCGGCATCGTCTACCGGCGTGCGAGACCCGTTATTCCAGCCAATTGTGAAACCGTTGCTGTAGCGCATGTCGACGTAGTCAATCTCCGCCGCGCGGCCCGTGATGATGTCTGCGACCACATCGAGGAACAGGTTCGTGCGTGCATCGACATCGCGCCGGCCCAGCCGAACCTCGACGCCGTTGTGGAGCGTCATCTCCCAGGCGCCGCGTGCATCCAGATGTACGCGCCGCAGGTCGAGCCCGACCGGGATAAGCCGGTCGCGCACGGCGAGATAGCGCCGCGCAACATCGCCCGACCGCTGTTCCGGCCCACTCAGCCGCGGCAGCTCCGCCGGGATGTGCCTTGCTTCGTTCACGAAGAGTTCGCCACGAACATTCAGCAGCCCCCGTTCTCCCCAGGTGGCGGCGGGAACCTGCTCGATCACCGTGATACGCAAGCGGCTGGGCCAGCGCCGGGCGACGGTCGCCTGGTCGATCCACGGCAGGGAAACGATGCGTTGCTGGATGTGCCCGAGGTCCGCGCTGACGAAGCCATCTTCAAGTTGATCTGCGATTGCTTCTTCGATCTGCAATGCGGTAACTCGCTGAAACGGACCGCTGATCTCGATGGATCGTATTGGCCGGTCCAGCATGCTTGCGCTTGCGAAGTACGTTGCCACGACGGCGGCAATCGCCACCAACGGTGCCACGATTCGGGACGGCCGAATTTTCGGAAGTGTGAATCGCTCAGCCTTTTTCGGCTTCTTGCGTCTTGCCTGCTTACGCGTCATTGGCTGCCACCTCGATCGCGTTGCTTTCCATGGACTCGCTGACGCTCGTTTCGAGAATTCGCCAGCACAATTCTTCGAAATCGATACCGGCTTGCTTCGCCGCCATCGGGACAAGACTGTGACTCGTCATGCCGGGAATCGTATTGACCTCGAGGACGAGGGGATTGCCGTCCTCGCCCGTCATAAAGTCGACCCGGCCCCAGCCCGTGCAGCCGAGTTCGTTGAATGCTGCCGTCGCGAGATTCGCATACAGCGCTTCGGTTTCCGCATCGGCGGTACCGGGACAGTGGTACTCGGTGCGATCGGACTCGTACTTGGCGCGATAGTCATAGAACACACGCGGTGTAACGATGCGGATCGTCGGTAATGATTCTCCCTGGAGAACGCCAACCGTGAACTCGTCACCGACGATGCAGCGCTCAGCCAACGCGACGCCGCTGTACTGCAAGGCCTGCTCGACCGCCTCGTTGAGGTCGTCCCGCTCGAACACCTTGGCAATACCGACACTCGATCCCTGACCCGCGGGTTTCAGAATCAGCGGGAAACCCAGCTCCTCAGCCGCAAGAATGGCGTCGGCCTCGTGGCGGACCACGGCGTAATCGGGTGTCGGAATGCCGGTCGCTTCGAACAGGTGCTTGCTGCGTATCTTGTCCATTGCCACGGCAGACGCCATGACACCGCTGCCTGTGTACGGCATATCGAGCCACTCGAGCGCACCCTGGATTGCGCCGTCCTCACCACCGGTCCCATGCAGCGCGATCCACACACGATCGAAACCCGCGCCGGCGAACTCGGTCAGGCCCTTCTCTGCGGGGTCCCAGGCGTGCGCATCGACGCCACGCGCGGTCAATGCCCGGAGGACGGCGCTGCCGGTGTCGAGAGACACGTCGCGTTCAGGCGAGTTGCCGCCAAGCATTACCGCCACACGTCCGAAATCCGCCGCGTTGGCGACCACGATGCGCTCCTCACGCAATGTCGCTACGCGGCTCATCGCGGCGCCTCCCCAACGATACGAACCTCGTGCACGAGTTCGACGCCATGCACCTCGATGACCTTCTGTCGCACGTACTCGATGAGTTCCTCGACATCGGTGGCCGTTGCATCGTCCCGGTTGATGATGAAGTTGGCGTGCTTCTCGGAGACCTCGGCCCCACCGATCGAGAAGCCTTTGAGGCCGGCATCTTCGATGAGTCTCGCGGCATGATCGCCCGGTGGGTTACGGAACACCGAGCCGCAACTGGGCAACCCGAGCGGCTGCGTGCGCTTGCGTCGCTCAAGCATTTCGTTCATCACATCGAGACTCGGTGTCACATCGGGATCGAAACGGAACGTAGCTTCGATGAACCATTCGTTGCTGGGACCGGTAACACTGCGATAAGCAACCGTGTACTCGCCCGGGGCGCGCTCGTTGATGACACCGCTGCGATCAATCGTCCGCACCGACTCGACGCGCTCCCAGGTCTCCCCGCCGTGCGCGCCGGCGTTCATTGCGAGTGCGCCGCCAACGGTCCCTGGTATGCCGGCAAAAAATTCCGACGGGCCGAGACCCCAGCGAATGCACTGCCGCGCGAGTTGCGTGCAGGGCAGTCCGGCGCCAGCGCGGACCGACAGATGATCGACGCGGACGAGGTCGCGCAGAATCCTGGCTGCGGAAATCACGACGCCCGGTATCCCGCCATCACGGACGAGCAAGTTGCTGCCGACGCCGAACCAGAACACCGGAATATCCGGATGCAGGTTGGCAAGGAACTGCGACAGGTCTTCGATGCTGTTTGGCACAAAGAACGACTCGGCCGGACCCCCGACGCGCCATGATGTGTGCTTGCTCATGGGCTCGTTTATCCTGACCTTGCCGCGCACCACGTCTTTCTCCGCCGCCATCATGAGTGCACCTTGAGGTTCGGTTTCGTCGCCAACAGCGCGGGCAGGCCCGCCGCATAGGCGCCGATATCTCCGGCGCCCATCGTCAGGACGAGATCGCCTTCGACAAGAACGCTTTCGAGGACCGGCTTGAGCTCGTCGAGTGTCTCGACGAACACGGGCTCGATCTTGCCGCGCGAACGAACGGCGCGTGCTATGGCTCGTCCATCGGCGCCGGTAATCGGGTCCTCGCCTGCCGCATAGACGTCGAGAACGACGGCAACGTCGGCCTCGGACAGTACGGTCGCGAAATCGTCCATCAGGTCGCGCGTTCGCGTGTACCGGTGCGGCTGGAATACAAGGACAACACGGCGCTCCGGCCAACCCGCGCGCGCGGCCGCGAGCGTCGCGGCAATCTCGGTCGGGTGATGGCCGTAATCATCGACAAGCATGACCTTGCCGGCGACTGTATGAACTTCGCCCAGGCTCTGGAAGCGGCGGTCGATACCTTCGAAGCTCGCCAGGGCCCTGGTAACCGCGTCGTCACTGATCGACAGTTCGTCGGCAACGGCAATCGTGGCGAGAGCATTGCGGACGTTATGCATGCCCGGCAGGTGCAGTTCGACATGCAGCGGCTCGCGGTCATCCGCCCGGATGACGTCGAACCGCGTCAAACCCTGGTCGAACTCGACATTCTCGGCTCGCACATCGGCGGTGTCGTTGATGCCGTAGGTTACGACGGAGCGGCCGACGCTGCCGAGAATCTCCGTTACGCCGGGGTCGTCGCTACACACGACGGCGAGACCGTAAAACGGCAGGTTGTGCAGAAACTCGACGAAACCGGAACGCAGCTTCTCTATGTCTCCCTCGTAAGTTGCCATGTGATCGGCATCGATGTTGGTCACGATCGCGAGCATCGGCTTGAGATGGACGAACGAGGCATCGCTCTCGTCGGCCTCGGCGACAAGGTAATCGCCCTGTCCGAGTCGTGCGTTCGCATCGGCACTTTTCAATCGCCCGCCGATGACGAACGTGGGATCCAACCCTCCTTCGGCCAGCACGCTTGCGACGAGGCTGGTGGTCGTCGTCTTTCCGTGCGTCCCGGCCACCGCGATCGAATATCGAAAGCGCATCAACTCCGCGAGCATTTCGGCTCGTTGTACAACCGGCATCAGTCGCTCGCGCGCTGCCGCCACTTCGGGATTGGTTTCATCGACCGCGCTCGAAACAACGACAGCATCTGCCTTCAGGATGTTTTTTGCAGCGTGGCCGATGAATACGGTAGCGCCCTGCTCTTCGAGGCGCCGTGTCTGTTTGTTGGCCTTGAGATCCGAACCCTGCACCTGGTAGCCGAGGCTCAGCATCACCTCGGCAATGCCGGACATGCCGGATCCGCCGATACCGACGAAATGCACACAATGGATACGTCGCATTCGCTTGATCATGTTGCGGCTCCTGCCTGCTCCAGGCAGAGCTGTGTAATTCGACTAAGGGCTTTTGGCCGGTCCAGCGTGTGTGCTTTTTCGGCTTTTGCGAGCAGGTCCTGACGGTCGCTTAGCCACTCGTGGAGCTGGCCTTTCAGCACATCGGCACTGAGCATGCTCTCGTCGATAATGACGGCTGCGCCGGCGTCCGCCATCGGCCGTGCATTTGCGGTCTGGTGGTCATCGACCGCGCCCGGGTATGGCACGAACAATGCGGGCAAACCGACCGAACAGAGTTCCGCCACGGTCAGCGCGCCCGCACGGCATACGACGAGGTCGGCCCATGCATAGGCTGATGCCATATCTTCGATGAACGGGATGAGGTCGACGTCGACGCCATGCGTCGTGTAGGCCTCGCGTGCCGCATCGAGCGTCAGGCTGCCGCACTGGTGCCGGACGACCGGACGTTCTGTCACCGGCAGCTTCGATAAGGCCTCCGGCACCGTTACGTTTAGTGCCTTCGCTCCCTGGCTGCCCCCGAGAACGAGCAGGCGCAGCGGACCTTGCCGGTTCGTGTATCGCTCGCGCGGTGCCGCGACCGCCGCGATGTCCTCGCGCACCGGATTACCCACGGTTTCCGCGCGGACGCTGGAATTAAAACTGCCCGGGAAGGCTTGCAGCACAACCCGGGCAAGACGCGCCAGAAGACGGTTGGTGAGGCCGGCAGCCGCATTCTGCTCGTGAATGACGAGCGGCCGGCGAGTGAGCCAGGCGGCCAGACCGCCTGGACCCGAGACGAAGCCGCCCATGCCGAGTACGGCGGCAGGACGACGACGCAAGATGACGAGCAACGACTGGATCAGCGCCAGCCCAAGCTGGAACGGCGCAACGACCAGCGCGACGAGGCCTTTTCGACGCAGCCCCTTGACGCTGATCCATTCGATGTCGATACCGGCGTCCGGTACGACCCGGGCCTCCAGCCCGCGGTGCGTGCCGAGCCAGACGATATTCTGTTCATGCGCTTCGAGTGCTCGCGCAACGGCGAGTGCCGGGTAAACGTGCCCGCCCGTGCCGCCCGCCATTACGAGTATCGTGCGCCCGCTCATCGTTGTTTTTTCCTGCGCTTGCGGTTGACGGGCCTGGCGTCGACGGTCAGTTCGTGATGCACGCGAAGCAGAAGTCCGATCGCGATCATCGTGACGATCAGGCTGCTGCGGCCATAACTGATTAACGGCAGCGTCAGGCCCTTGGTCGGCAAGAGCCCCATATTCACGCCGATATTGATGAACGCCTGCAGGCCGAGCCAGGTACCGAGACCAATGGCCAGGAAAGCCTCGAAGAACCGCTCGGCGTCGGCTGCACGTATCGCGAGTTTGAAAACGCGCCAGAGAAGTGCCAAGAACATCGCGATAAGTACAACCGAGCCAAGCAGCCCGAATTCTTCGGCGAATACGGCAAAGACAAAGTCCGTATGCGCCTCCGGCAGGTAGAAAAGTTTCTGCACGCTGTCGCCGAGCCCGACGCCGACCCATTCCCCACGGCCGATCGCGATCAGCGACTGCGTCAGCTGGAATCCCGAGTTGTACGGATCGGCCCAGGGGTCGAGAAACCCGGTCAGCCGATTGAGTCGATACGGCGACGTCAGCGCGAGCGTTACCATGGCGATGATGGCGACAGAGAAAAACATAACGAAATCTCGAATCCGCGCGCCCGCAACGAATAAAATGACGAGGGCCGTGGCGAGTAACACGATCGCGGCGCCAAAGTCGGGTTCCGCGAGCAACAATATGCAGGCCAGGCTCAGGACGAGCATCGGGCGCAGGAAACCAACAAAACTCTCGCGCAGCGCTTTTTGCTGCCGCACGCCATAACCTGCGATGTAGATCAGCAGGCATAGCCTTGCCGGCTCCGAGACCTGCAGGTTCATGGGACCGAAACGGACCCAGCGCGTCGCGCCGTTAACCTCGTGGCCGATACCGGGCATGAGCACGACCACCAGCAATGCAATGCCGAGCAGCAACATCGGCAAGCCAAGGGCCTGCCATACTCGCATCGGTACGAACAGGCAGAAAAAGGCGGCGGCGGCGCCAATCGCCGCCGCCACAAGCTGCCGTTCGACGTAGAAAAACGGGTTGCCGGTCGCGTTGTCAGATACTGATATCGAGGCAGACGCGAGGATGACGAAGCCACCAAGAAGCAGCATAGTGGCAAGACTCAGCAAAACAGGGTCGAGCTTGAGCTCGGTCTTCAGGCGTGCCGGGAATGGCATGGTTGCGTTTCTCGCCGTCATCTCGAGAGCGCTCCCACGGCCTTGCTGAACGCGTCACCGCGTGCGCCGTAATTATCGAACTGATCGAAGCTCGCGCAGGCCGGCGCCAGCAGCACCGTGTCGTCAGACTCCGCGTAGGTCGCAGCCTGACAGACGGCATCATCCATATCGCGCGCGAAATAGACGGGCATCACCGTGTCGATCGCATCGGCGATAGCTTCGGCGTCGGTACCCATCAAAACGGCTGCGCGCAGTTTCCCTTCAAGTGCTGCTGCCAGCTGGGAGAAGTCGCCTCCTTTCCCCTCACCACCCGCGACAAGCACGACATTGCCGTCGATTGATCCGATCGACGCAACTGCAGCCGCGACATTAGTGGCCTTCGAATCATTGATGTAATTGACCGCACCCTTGCGTGCCACGAATTGCATTCGATGCGGCAGCCCGGGAAATTCGCTGATAACCTGCAACATCGAGGCCATTTCAAGNNCCCGACGAGCTTCATGTCCGTGATTTCGATCAGCAGGGAGTCCCCGCGCGCGAGAAAAGTTTCTTCTTCGTCAGAGCGAATCCCGTATTGACCCTCGCCCGGCTCGTCGAGTCCGAACGTAATGACATTTTCGATGTGATCAGCCGCCTTGGCTGCGTCCTCGTCGGCGCGATTGACGACAGCGGCATGCGCCTCTCGGTAGATCCGGTACTTCGACTCCCGGTACTCCGCCTCGCTCGTATGCCAGTCGAGGTGATCCGGTGATACGTTCAGCAGCACCGCAACTTCCGCCGGCAGATTCCAGGTGCGCTGCAGCTGGAAGCTCGACAGCTCGAGCACGTAAAGATCGGGTTTGTCCTCGGCCAGCAGGTCCAGCGCGGGCTCGCCGAGATTGCCACCGGCAAGCACCGTGCGTCCGTCAGCGCGGCACATGTGGTAGAGCAGTGTCGTGACCGTGCTCTTGCCGTTCGATCCGGTCACGGCGGCATACGGCGCCTTGGCGTCGCGCGCGAACAGCTCGATGTCCGACACGACCTCGATTTTCTTGTCGCGCGCCTTGCCGAGGAGCTCGTCATCATCCGCAATGCCGGGCGATGCAATAACGCGGCTTACCTTGCCCGGCAACTTTGTATCGCCCAGCTGCACGTTTGCATCCGGCCAGAGTTCCTGGAGTTCCTCGAGACCCGGCGGCTCTTCCCGGGAGTCGACGAAGATCGCGTTGCGGTCATTGCGCTGCAGGTAACGCGCAACGGACAACCCGGTTGCACCGAGACCGTATACGAGGTCCTTGCCGGTCACTTTCTTTTTCTTTTTAGCGCTCATCGGATCTTGAGACTCGCCAGACCGATCAGCACGAGAATGACCGTGATAATCCAGAATCGGACAATGACTTTCGGCTCCGCCCAACCCTTGAGCTCGAAGTGGTGATGCAAGGGCGCCATGCGGAAGACGCGCTTGCCGGTCAACTTGTACGACGCGACCTGGATCATGACCGACAGCGTCTCGACGACGAAGACGCCACCCATGATCGCGAGCACGATTTCCTGCCGCACGATGACAGCGACGGCGCCAAGAGCCGCGCCCAGGGCGAGTGCACCGATGTCGCCCATAAAGACCTGCGCCGGGTACGTGTTGAACCAGAGGAATCCGAGCCCCGCGCCGGCGAGCGCGGCGCAGAACACGAGGATCTCGCCGGTGCCTGCGACGTAGGGAATGCCGAGGTACCCGGAGAAATTCACGTTGCCGGTGACATAGGCGAAAACGCCGAGTGCGCCACCGACGAGGACCGTGGGCATGATTGCGAGTCCGTCGAGACCATCGGTCAGGTTGACGGCATTGCTGAAGCCGACGATGAACAAGAAGGTGATGACGATCTGGAACATGCCAATCGGGATCGTCAGGTCCTTGAAATACGGAATTAGCAGCGCTGTGGCCGTTTCGAGTGTGCCGGTGGCTGCGGAATAGTAATAAAGGCCAACCGCTGCGATGATCGCGACAAATGATTGCCAGAACAGTTTTTGTTTCGCGGATATCCCGGCCGGATCCTGCAATACCAGTTTCTTGTAGTCGTCGACATAGCCGATCATCCCGAAACCCAGCGTCACGAACACGACCAGCCAGACGAACATATTTTCGAGATCGGCCCACATGACGGTGCTTACTGCGATAGCAGTCAGGATCAATGCACCGCCCATCGTCGGCGTACCCGCCTTGATCAGGTGGGTATCCGGGCCTTCCTCACGCACCGGCTGACCGACCTGATTCACGCTGAGCTTCGCGATCATCCGCGGCCCGATGACGAACGACAGGACCAGTGCCGTCAGCGCCCCGAGGATGGCGCGCATCGTCAGGTAGCTGAATACATTGAAGCCCGATTCGAACTGCGCGAGATACTCGGTGAGATATAGCAGCATGATCAGGCCCCCTTTCTCAGGGCTTCGGGCTCGCACAGTGCGTCGACGACGCGCTCCATGCGCATGCCGCGTGATCCCTTGACGAGTATGCTGACCTTGTCATTCATAGCCGGACCGAGGTCCGCAAGGAGCGTATCCAGCGCATCGTATGCGCGGGCATCGTCACCAAAGGCCGTGCTGGCATGTGCGCTGAGTTCGCCCAGCGTGAACAGGCGATCGACGCCCGCTTCGCGTATGGATTTGCCAACATCGGTATGCAGCCGTATCGCGTCTTCGCCAAGCTCGAACATGTCACCCAGAACCAGCCATGTTTCCCCACCCAGTGAAGCCAGGAACTCAGCGGCCGCGATCACCGATAAGGGGTTGGCGTTGTAGCTGTCGTCGTAGATCGTGGCGCCGCGCATTCCGGGCACCGGCGCGAGGCGGCCCGATACGGCCGTGACTGATTCCAGTGCGCTGCGGATCTTGTCGGCCGGCACATCGAGCGCTGTCGCAACGGCTGCGGCCGCGCATGCGTTGCGTACGTTGTGAGTGCCCGCGAGCGGCAGGGTCAGTTCGATCGTCGTGTCGAGCAGGTGCATCGTGAAATGTGTCTGTCCGGCTGCACTTTCGATCTGGTCGGCACGAATATCGGCCTCGCTGTCGAGGCCAAAACTGAGAACATCGATATCTTCGACGAGCGACTGCCAATAAGAGTAATACTCGTCGTCGGCATTCAGTACAGCGACGCTCGGGCGCGGCTCGCCCTGCAGGATCTCGGCCTTGGCGTGAGCGACGCCCTCGATGGACCCGAATCCCTCGAGATGCGCGGCCGCTGCGTTCGTAATGACGACGATATTGGGCTTGGCAAGTCCGGTAAGGTACGCAATTTCACCGGCGTGATTCGCACCCATTTCGAGCACAACGAAATGATGAGATTGGTCGATGCGCGACATCATCAATGGCATGCCGATGTCGTTATTCAGGTTGCCCTCGGTCGCAAGCGTCTCTTCCACAGACGACAGGCAGGCGGCGATCAGTTCCTTGAGTGTTGTCTTGCCGTTGCTTCCCGTAACGCCAACCACGATCACGTCATGCTGGTCGCGCCAGGCCCCGGCCAGCCGGCCGAGCGCGACACGCGTGTCGTCGACCTCGATCTGCGCGATCTCCGCATTGCTTCGGGACGACACGACCGCTCCGGCGGCACCCTTGCTGTTGGCATGGCTGACGAATGTGTTGCCATCGAAATTCGGACCGGACAACGCAACAAACAGCTCGCCTTCGCTGATGGATCGCGAGTCTGTGCTGACACCGTTGAACTGACGGTCATCACCATGCAGTTCACCGTTCATGGCCTTTGCGGCGAAGGACAGCGATGCGTTCAAGAGCCGCCCTCCGCCTTCTTGCCGAGATTCGCCAGCGCCACATCGTAGTCAGAGAAATCGATGCGCTCGGAACCGATAAGCTGGTAATCCTCGTGACCCTTGCCGGCGATCAGGACGATATCGTTCGACCCTGCTTTCTCGATCGCCCACCCGATCGCCGCAGCCCGATCCTCGAGGATGACGGCGCGATCCGGTTTGATCAGGCCTTCGACAATGTCCTCGATGATCGACATCGGCGATTCTCTGCGCGGATTGTCGCTCGTGATCACGAGCCGGTCTGCCCGCAACTCGGCCATGCGTCCCATCTTTGACCGCTTACCCGGATCCCGATCACCGCCACAGCCGAAAACGCACCACAGCAGCCCCTTGCAATGTGCACGCAGTGCCTTAAGCGCCGATTCGATCGCATGGGGTGTATGCGCGTAGTCGATGTAAACCGACGGCAATCCGGCTGCCGCCTCGACGCGCTCCATGCGGCCCGGTGGCGCGGTGACAGATTCGAGCGCCGCGCATGCGTCCGACATCGGGACGCTGTGCTGCAGCAACGCAGCAAGCACGATGACGGCATTGGCGACATTGAAGTCGCCCGGCAATGGCACCGTGAATTCCGCATTGCCCCAGGAAGTGTTGACAGCCACGTGGGAGCCATCGCCGTTTGCAACAACGGAACGCACGAACACATACGGGCGTCCGTTGGCAACCCGGTCAAATCGTGTCGAGACCGTCACGACGTTTTGGCCGAACCGGCCCGCAAGCTCAGCGCCGAACTCGGAGTCGAGATTGATGATCCTGTTTTTCGCCGGGTAATCGAGAAACAGTTTTGCTTTCGCTTCGGCATACCGCCGCATGTCGCCGTGATAATCGAGGTGATCGCGGCTCAGATTCGTGAAGATAACCGAATCGAACTCGACACCATCCACCCGGCCCTGCGCGAGGGCATGTGATGATACTTCGATGGCTGCCCATTTGGCGCCGGCGTCGCGAAAATCGGCAAGCTGCCGATGCAGGTCGACCGTCCCCGGCGTTGTCATGCCCTCGCAGCCGCTGATCTCCCGTATGCCGGCGCCAAGCGTGCCGATGTACCCGCATCGCTGCCCGAGCCGTTCGCAGCACTGCGCGATCAACCACGCGACTGTCGTCTTGCCATTGGTCCCGGTTATGCCGACGACATTTACCGATTGTGATGGTCGACCGAAAAATCGGTTCGCGATCTCTCCGGCATGTCCGGCAAGATCCGCTACGGCCACCATCGGCACACCGACTTCTGCAGCGGGGGCCTCCGCCGTCGATGAATCCCAGGCAATTGCTGCGACCCCGGCCGTAACTGCGTCCGCAATGTAGTCGATCCCGTGTGAATTCGCGCCAGCGCAGGCGAGGAAGAGATCGCCGGGTCGAAGCGACCGGCTGTCGCTCGACAACCCGGTCACGGAAACCGCTGGCGCGTCTGCGATGCCGCTCAGCAATTCGTTCAGCGTCATTTTGGAATTCAGATGTTCCGCCGGCATGCTCATTGACTCATTGCCTGCATGATGCTGCCCGGGTCCCTGGCAGGCATCGCGTCGGGGGAAATAGCCAGAAGCCGCAGCGACTCCGACATGACGTTGGCGAATACGGGGGCCGCAACGTCGCTGCCGTAATAGAGTTCGCCGCTGGGTTCGTCGATCACGACCACCGCAGCAAGGCGCGGGTTCGAGGCCGGAGCCAGCCCGGCAAAAATCGAAATGTACTTGTCCTTGGAATAGCCGCCAGCCGCGAACTTCCAGGCCGTGCCCGTCTTGCCGGCTATCCGATAACCGGTGACGGCGGCTTTTGTGCCGGTGCCGCCAGGCCTGACGACTTCCTCGAGCATCCGCCGCACAGCCGCAGAAGAGTCCTCCGCCAGCGCGCGCTCGCCGTCGGGCGGAGCGTCGAGCGCAACCAGTGAAATTGGTCTGGACATGCCCCGTGTACCCAGCACCGAATACGCATGTGCCAGCTGCAGCGGCGTTACCGACACGCCGTATCCGTATGCGAGCGTCGCCTGATTGATTGGACGCCAGTGGCTGTAGTGCGTCAGCAGACCCGCGGACTCGCCCGGGAATCCACTGCTCGTCAGCGAACCGAGACCGAACTGCGTCATCGTGTTCCAGAGCCGCTCGGGCTCCAGTTGCATCGCGAGCTTGGTGACGCCGACGTTACTGGAGCGCGCGAGAATTGTCGTCAGACTCACACGACCGAGATTACGGCTGTCTTCAATGGTCTTGGGTCCCACAACGACGAAACCGGGCGCCGTATCGATCACGCTGGTCGGCCTGAAGTCACCGCTTTCGAGCGCGGCGGCGACGATGAGCGGCTTGATGCTCGAACCCGGCTCGAAGATGTCGGTAACCGCACGATTGCGGTAACGCTCTGCCGAAAACTGGGACCGGTCGTTCGGGTTGTACGTCGGCTGGTTAACCATTGCCAGAACTTCGCCGGTATGCACATCGAGAATCACGATCGATCCCGACTCGGCGTCGTGTTTGCGAATTGCCGCTTTCAGTGTCCGGTAGGCAAGGTACTGGATCCTGAGATCGATGCTCGTGCGCAACTCCTTGCCCGGATGCGGCGGCCGAATGCTTTCGACATCTTCGACCGATCGGCCCAGGCGATCCTTGAGAACACGCTTGGCCCCTGACTCGCCGGCCAGCCAGTGGTTGAACGCCAGCTCGAGGCCCTCCTGCCCTTCATCGTCGATATTCGTGAAGCCGACGAGATGACCTGCAACCTCACCGGCTGGGTAGTAACGGCGATACTCGCGCTGGACGTTGACGCCAGGCAGCTTGAGCGCGAGTACTTGCTGGGCCTGTTCCGGGCTCAGATGACGTTTGAGGTAAAGAAACTCCTTGTCCATGCTGCGCGTCACGCGGCGCATAAGCTGTTGTGAATCCAGCCCCAGCAGTCTCGCGAGTTCCGGCAGACGATCGACCGCCGGCGCGAGTTCGCCCGGATTGGCCCAGACGCTGTCCACGGGCGTGCTGATCGCGAGCGGCTCGCCATTGCGATCTGTAATCGTGCCGCGATGGGCGGAGATCTTCTCGGTGCGCAAGTGGCGGGTATCCGCCTGCTGATTCAGGAACTCCTTGTTGAATACCTGCAGATGCACCGCCCGTGTGACCAGCGAGACCGCAACGAGCGCGAAGAACACGCCCACGAACGCCAGTCGACCCGTGAATCGTCGTGCCGTCTGCTGCTTTGTCTCCGCTCCGCGCTTCATGGCCGCTCGATGACGTAAATCTCGGTTGCCTCTGGCCGCACGAGCGACAAGTCGTCTTTTGCAACCTGTTCAATTCTTGCGTGCGTCGCCCAGGTACTCTGTTCGATCTGCAGCTGGCCCCACTCGATATTCAGCTGATCGCGTTCCTGCGTCAGTGTCTCGAGCTCGACGAACAACTTGCGCGACTCATGCTTGGTGTAAATCAGGGCGATCGCGCTCGTAACGCAGACAACGGCGAAAACGAGCACCAGCGCGAAGGGCTGCCTCTTGTCGGTAACAGGAATCACAGCCTCTCCGCCACCCGCAGGCGTGCGCTACGCGCCCTGGCATTCGCGGCGATCTCGTCAGCCGTCGCTGTAATCGGCCTGCCGATTCGTTTGAGTCTCGGCCGGAATTCTTCGGGCACGTCGGGCATGCCGCGATACTGCTCATGCTCCCGTGAGTGTGTCCGTATGAACCGCTTTACGATCCGGTCCTCCAGGGAATGAAAGCTGATCACGCAAAGCCGGCCGCCACGTGCCAGGATCTCGAGCGACTGATCGAGAGCCGCCTCGAGTTGCTCGAGCTCGCGATTGATGTAAATACGAATCGCCTGAAAAGTCTTCGTGGCCGGATGCGTTTTGCGAGTGTGTGCCGGCACTACCGATGTGACGACGTCAGCGAGCTGCAGGGTCGTTGTCAACGGCCCGGCTTCCCGCGCGGCGACAATCGCCCTCGCAATCCGACCCGCCTGCTTCTCTTCGCCAAATTGTTTGAGTACGCGCCTCAATTCTTTTTCTTCCGTGTGCTCGAGCCAGTCAGCGGCGGAGATGCCTGACTCCGGGTCCATGCGCATGTCCAGAGGTCCGTCGCGAAGAAAGCTGAAGCCGCGGTTGGCCTGGTCCAGTTGTGGTGATGAGACCCCGAGGTCGAGAAGCAGTCCGTCGACCCGTCCTGTGAGCCCTTTTGCTTCAATACAAGCCGCCAGTTTTTCAATCTCGCCCCTTACCAGTTCGAACCGGGGGTCTTTTGTCAGCACGTCGTCTGCATTGGCGATGGCCTCCGGATCGCGATCGATGGCTACGAGCCGGCCCGCCTCACCCAACTGCTTCAGAATCGCGCTGCTATGCCCACCTCGTCCGAACGTCCCGTCGACGTAAATACCGTCTTTCTTAATATCCAGCCCGTGGAGGACTGGCCCCAGCAGCACCGGCACATGCGCGTTGCTGCTCATAAGAGAGAACCGCTAGAACGAGATCGACTCGAGGTCCGGCGGCAAATCGCCATCGCCGTCTTCGCCGAGCCATGCATCCCGTTTCTCGTTCCAGGTTTCCTCATCCCATAATTCAAACTTGTTGCCCTGACCGATCAGCATCGCGGCCTTATCGAGCCCCGCGAATTCGCGCAGCTCACGCGACACGAGAATCCGGCCGCTGGCATCCATATCAACCTCGGTGGCATAACCGACCATGATGCGCACGATGTTCCGTGCGGTGCGATTCATGCTCGGCAGCCGAACGAGCTTGCGTTCGAGCTCTTCCCAGTCGGGTAGCGGATAGATGAGCAGGCAATGGTCCTTGTCGACAGTGACAACGATTTGGCCATCACAACGGGCGGCCAGCCGCTCCCGATACCGGGTCGGTATTGCCATACGCCCTTTGGCGTCCAACGTGACTTTTGTGGCCCCTCGAAACACAACGCGGCGGACAGCCCCGGTTTCGCTCTTCTGGCGCGAACCCTGGGCAGGGTGCCCATTCCCTCCCACTTTTATCCACTTTTCAACACTATAAGGTCGCCGCGGATGGAGCGTCAACAAGCCCTGGCAATTATTTGTTGTTGTACAGGGACTTAGGGGCTTTTGAGTGGCCCAAATCGGGCAAATTGTGGCAAGTCTGGCGCTAGGAATTTCATGGCGTTAGGCACGTTTCCTCGACACATTATGAAAAATGAGTGGGCGAACGGCGACAGGGGCCATTTTTCTTGCCGGCTAGGGTCGATCGGGGTCCTTTCTGCGCAGGGAGCGCACATTTTGACCACTTCGCTCGCGAAAAGTCAATAACTAATTGATTTTAAAAGGAAAGGAGAAACCAGGAGCCGACGATAAGCCGGGTTCTGTCGTGGACAATCATTCATCTGGGACAGCCGTCACCGACTGCCTCGTGCAACCTACCCGGAAGCCCGCTCGGAACCGGCGGTGGGCCAGAGCCCTGCTTCCCTATTTGGTCTTGCTCCAGGCGGGGTTTACCGTGCCGCGAACTGTTACCAGTCGCGCGGTGCGCTCTTACCGCACCTTTTCACCCTTACCGGCATGCCGGCGGTATATTTTCTGTGGCACTTTCCGTGGGCTCGCGCCCCCCAGGCGTTACCTGGCGCCCTGTCCGATGGAGCCCGGACTTTCCTCTGCAGATTGCTGACCTGCAGCGATTGCCTGGCCGACTCCTGGTTTCTCGGACCGGGAATTGTACATCACTGCCGTCATTTTGAGGGCCCGGAGGCGCGCTCCAACAGTCGTTTATAGAGCTTATTGCGTTTCTCGCCTGTCGCCATCGCGACGATCCTGGCCACCTCCTTATCCGGCATTTTTCCGGCCAACTCGTCGAGCAGCCAGTCAACGTCGATTGTCGAGCCGGCCGCGATCTCGGTTCCGGAAACAACCAGTACCACCTCGCCTTTCTGGACAATTTCACCACTGTCGGCGTGTTGCCGGAGTTGCCCGAGCGTCGCGCCAATGCATTCTTCATGCACCTTCGTCAGTTCCCGGGCGAAAAATGCCGGACGGTCCGGGCCGAATGCTTTTTCGAGGTCGGCAAGCGATTCGCAAATACGATGAATCGATTCGTAAAAAACCAGGGTTCGGGTTTCCGCGCTCAGCCGGGCCAGCAGGTCGCGACGCGCTTTTTTCTTGGCCGGCAGGAATCCCTCGAAGCAGAAGCGATCGGTCGGCAGACCCGAGACCGACAACGCGGCGGTCATGGCGCTCGGCCCGGGAACCGGTGTCACGGTAATGCCCGCTTCCCGCGCGGCATGCACGACCCGATAACCCGGATCGGAGATCAGCGGTGTGCCGGCATCGCTGACCAATGCGATCGAACGACCCTCCAGCAGTTCGTCGATCAGTTTTTTTGCCCGTTCCTTTTCATTATGTTCATGCAATGCCAAAAGTCGTGTCTTGATCCCGAAATGCGATAGCAATCGCCCGGTGTGGCGAGTATCCTCGGCGGCTACGAGATCGACATCCGCGAGCGTCTGGCGTGCCCGCGGCGACAGATCGTCGAGGTTGCCGATTGGCGTTGCTACTACATACAGTGTGCCGCTCATCGATTTTGTAACCGGGATTCGCTCAGGCAATGACAGAAATTTCGAGACATCCTGCCCGTGATCGCCGTACCGTGGCAAGCATCGCGATACTCGCAGTGGCATTGTTCATCGGTGCTTGTGCAACGCCTGGTGGCACAGGCGGAGTACCGGGTGAAACCCGTGCCCAGCGACTCGCCATGGCCGGCCAACATGACGAGGCAGCGCGCGCCTATATCGGCCTGGCCGCCGAGGCCAGCCCGCAGGAACGTGACCGGCTCACGCTGCTCGCCGTAGAACAATGGCTGGAGGCCGGCGACGCCAATCGAGCACGCAGCGCATTTCGCGGCGTGCCGCAGCCGACCAGTACCGATCTGCGTAACATATGGAACACGAATTCAGCTGCGCTGGCCCTTTACAGCGGTGACGCCGATGCCGCGCTCGACATCCTGGAGCCCATGAGCCGGCAGCCGCTTACCGAGCGGCACCGCCTGCGGGTGGACGAATTGCGCGCTGACGCCTGGATCCAGAAAGGCGATCCGGCGCGAGCCGTAGAGCTCATGATGCACCGGGAGGTCTGGCTGCGGGATCGCCGCAGTGTCGAGCAGAACCGTGAACGCCTGTGGCAGGGCCTGCTTCTGAGCCATCCGCAACAGCTGCGATCCAGCGCGGAAGTTACGCTGGACCCGGAGGTGCGTGGCTGGCTGCAAATCGGATCGCTCGCGGCATCGACGGGCCAACAGGGCATTGGATGGATCAATGGTGCGGTGCGCTGGCGCGATGCGAACCCTGACCATCCCGCGATGACGATTATCGATCAGCTGGCGTTACCCGATGAACTGACGCTCGATTATCCGCGGCAGGTCGCGCTGCTTGTGCCACTGTCCGGTCGCTGGGCCTCGGCAGGCCATGCTATTCAAAACGGATTCCTTGGTGCCTACTTCTCGGCAGTCGCGGGACTCGACGAGCCGCAGACCGTTCGCGTGTACGACGTGGAAAACGAGGGTGGTGCGAGCGCGGCCTATATGACCGCCGTCACCGACGGCGCGGAATTCGTGATTGGTCCGCTGTTGCCAAACAGTGTCACGGAACTGGCGAACGACATCCTGGTGCCAGTGTCGGTGCTGACGCTCAATTACCTGCCCGAGGACACGCTTGCTCCGCCGGGCCTGTACCAGTTTGCACTTGCACCCGAGGACGAGGCGCGTTCTGCCGCGGCGCGGGCCATTGCCGACGGACACGACCGGGCAGTCGCGCTTGCGCCCGGCAACGACTGGGGCAAACGCGTTTTGCAGGCGTTTGCATCGGAGTTCGAGGCGCTCGGTGGCACATTGCTCGACTATCGCCATTACACGACCGGCATCCAGGACTTCTCCAATACGATAGAGGACCTGATGTCGCTATCGGGCAGCGTGCGTCGCTATCAGCGACTACGAGCCAACATTGGCGGACCACTGCAGTTCGATCCGCGGCGCCGACAGGATACGGAGTTCATTTTCCTGGCTGCCGATGCACCTTCCGGACGCCTTTTGAAGTCCCAGCTCAAGTTCCATTACTCGGGCGACCTGCCCGTGTACTCGACGTCTTCCATTAACGCGATGGATGGTCGGTCCAATACCGATCTCAACGGCATCATGTTTGCAGATACGCCGTGGATCATCGCGCCGCAAAGCTGGATCGAGGACCTGCCGCCGTTATTCAACGAGTATTGGCCGGGCGAACGGCGACTCGGGCGCCTGCACGCCATGGGCTACGACGCTTACCAGCTCATTGCCGCACTATTCGCAGCCCGTGGCGGCGAAATGCAGGATCTCGACGGCGCCACCGGAAAGCTGTACCTGGGCATTGACGGCCGTATTCACCGCAAGCTTGCGTGGGCGCAGTTCCAGGGCGGTGAAGCGGTCGCGCTTCCCGACATCGAGCCAGCGGGCGGACCCATCCAGGACATCAGCGACGAAGCAGAACTGATATTGCCCGAGGCAGCCGACGAGGAAACGTGGCCCGGGTCGACACGCGAACTTTAGGTGCTACTGGCGAACAGCTCGCGCAGCGTTTCCTGGCGCGCCAGGGACTTGTCTTCGTGGACCGCAACTTTCGTTGCCGCCTGGGCGAGATAGATCTCATTGCGAGGGACAGCAATTGCCTATTGTTTATCGAGGTCCGCTATCGCGGGGTCGGATCTTATTCGCCTGCCGGACCGACGGTTAACGTCGACAAGCAGCGAAAACTGATCCGTACGGCGGCGCTCTATCTCGCAAAACGGCCACAGTATGCCAACTGCGTGATGCGCTTTGATGTCATCGCAATCGATGCTGACGACCAGGGGAAGTGCAAGATCGAGTGGATCAAGGATGCTTTCCGACCCAACGATTCGCGCCTGTGATCAGGCGCTATCTGGCTGTTTACTTGACGAGCTTGAGGTGTGGTCGCGACCGCGGCGAATCCGCTTCCGTATCCCTGATCTTCTGGTCTGCCGTATCGGCATCGTGCGAGAAAATCATGCCCTGCCCGGTTTCCCGGGCATAGATGCCAAGCACCGACTGCATCGGCACCCAAACATCGAACGGAACGCCGGAGAAGCGCGCCCGGAAGCTGACGGCACTGTTGGTCAACTTGAGATTATGGGCAGCCGTATCACTGATGTTCAGGATGATCTTGCCATCCTTGACGTGCTCTCTGGGCACGTTTACTCCATCGACCCGGGCGTCCACGACGATGTGAGGAGTGTGCCCGTTGTCGCCCATCCATTCATGCATGGCGCGGATCAGGTACGGTCTTTTTGAACGGCTTGGGTTGCTCAACTCGGCGCGTCCGGTTTTATTTATCCTGCAAGCTTATCAGAGATTGCGCCTGGGATTTTTTTGATTACATAAAACTGCAAAGGGGCCCGACAGGGCGAATCCCTACAGTCGCATTTCCTGTTCTAATTCTGTCAAGCTCTGTTGGAAACTGCGCCTCGCGAACACCCGCTTCATGTACGCCTCGATAGGAGCCGCCTGGCTGCCGAGCTCGATCCCATATACGGGCAAACGCCAGAGAACCGGGGCAATCGTCGCATCCACGAGCGAGAACTCCTCACTCAGGAAATACGGCTTCGCTGCGAACAACTCTGTGCTCTGCAGGATGCTCTCTCGAAGCAGCTTGCGCGACTTGGTGCCGAGCCGACCATCATTCGTGGACTCGGCCTCTTCCGCCAGCGAATACCAGTCGGTCTCGATGCGGAACAACGCCAGGCGAAACTGCGCTCGCATCACAGGGTCTACCGGCATCAGCGGTGGATGCGGGAAACGCTCGTCGAGGTATTCGATGATGACTCGCGAGTCGTACAAGGTAAGGTCCCGATCCACGAGGGTCGGCACCGTATGGTAGGGGTTGAGATCCATCAGGTCTTCGGGCAGGTCATTGCCCACGACCATCGCGATTTCGATATTGATGTTCTTTTCGGCCAGTACGAGCCGCGTCCGATGACTATGAATATCCGTCGGCCGCGAGAACAATGTCATCACTGAGCGCCTGTTGGCGATTACGGCCATTACTTGACGTCCTTCCAGATTTGCTTCTTGAGCATGACCGCAATCACGAAGAATACGATCAGGTACATGATGACCCAAGTGCCGATCTTGCGGCGGTCGGAACGGATCGGCTCGGCGATATAGGCCAGAAAGTTGACCGTGTCGCGGACAAACTCATCGTAATCTTCCGAATCGAGGCTGCCCTCCGTTACGGGTTCGAAGTGCTGGAAAACGAGGGTCGTCACGTCGCCGTCATGATGTTCCTCGAAGACGGCCGCCTGGTAACCCTGCAGCTCCCAGAGCACGTGCGGCATGCTGGTACCGGCCAGTACCGTGTTGTCCACTCCGGTCGGGCTGTCCGGGTCGAGATAGAAGCTCTTCAGGAAATTGAAGATGTAGTCAGCGCCTTTCGCTCGGGCCATCAACGACATGTCCGGCGGTGCTTGACCGAACCAGCGCGCCGCATCCCCGGCCGGCATTGCGGCGCGGATGGTGTCGAAGGTCTTTTCGGCGTTGAACATCAGGTTATCGATGAGCTCTTCTTCCGACAGTTCGAGGTCCTTGCCAATCGTGTTGAATCGTACGTATTGGGCCGAATGACATCCGGAACAGTAGTTCATGTAATTTCGTGCGCCACGTTGCAGCGATGCGATGTTGCCGGGCTCGATGTCGGCCGGCTCGAGATCGGCGCCCCCGCCTGCAGCAATACCTTCTGCCGCGATAAAAAGTGCGGCTATCGCAGTGACTGTACGCAGCATCTTTGACTCATCCATTCTAGGTCACCCGGTCTGGCACAGGTTTCGTCTTGTCGATACTCGTGTAGTACGGCATCAACAGGAAAAACATGAAATACAGGAACGAGAAAATACGTGCGCCCATGACGTAAATGCCTTCAGCAGGCTGCGTTCCGAGCCAGCCCAGCGTGATGAACGTAACGACAAAAATGCTCAGCGCCGACTTGTACATCCAGCCGCGATAACGAATCGACCTGACGCGACAGCGATCGAGCCATGGCAGGAACAGCGGCAGCACGACGGCAATGGCAAACAGGATAAAGCCCCACAACTTGCTCGGCACAGCGCGCAGAATCGCGTAGTAAGGCGTGTAGTACCAAACCGGCGCAATGTGCTCGGGCGTAGCGGTCATGTTGGCGGGCTCGAAATTGGCGTGTTCGAGGAAGTAGCCGCCCATCTCGGGCGCAAAAAAGACGACGCCGCTAAAGATCATCAGGAACACGATGATGCCGACCAGGTCTTTTGATGTGTGATGCGGGTGGAACGGCACGCCGTCCAGCGGTACACCGTCCGGGCCCTTATGCTCCTTGATCTCGATACCGTCAGGATTGTTCGAACCGACATGATGCAATGCAACGATATGGACGAACACCAGGGCGATCAGCGCCAGTGGCAACACGATCACGTGCAGGGCAAAAAAGCGGTTCAGCGTGATGTCGGAAATCGAATAGTCGCCGCGAATAAACTCGACCAATGCCTCGCCGATGCCGGGAATCGCGCCGAACAGCGAAATGATGACCTGTGCCCCCCAGTAGGACATCTGGCCCCAGGGCAGCAGGTAACCGGCAAATCCTTCGGCCATCAGCACGAAGAAGATCATCATGCCGATGATCCAGATCAGCTCACGCGGTTTCTTGTAGGACCCGTAGAGCATCGCGCGGAACATGTGCAGGTACACGACGATGAAAAAGAACGACGCGCCCGTTGAATGCATGTAGCGAATGAGCCAGCCCCACTCCACATCGCGCATGATGTATTCGACCGATGCGAACGCATCCGCGGCGGCCGGCTTGTAGTTCATCGTCAGGAAGATACCGGTGACGAGCTGAATCACAAGCACCACTGTCGCCAGTACGCCGAAGATGTACCACCAGTTGAAGTTCTTGGATGCGTAGTACTCGGTGGCGTGCGCCTTCATCGTTTCCGTGAACGGGAAACGATCGTCGATCCACTTCATGAAACCGCCCTGAGGCTTGCCGACTTCTGCTTCGATTCTCGCCATTACGCCGCTCCCGTGTCCTGGCCGATCAGGATCAGGTCGTCCCTGACAAACCGATGCGGCGGTACGCGCAGGTTCGTCGGTGCAGGGACACCTTTATAAACGCGTCCGGCCAGGTCGAACTTGGAGCCGTGGCACGGGCAGAAAAACCCGCCGCCCCAGCCTTCGCTCGGCCGAACCTCGAAATCCTCGAGCGGTGCACAACCGAGATGGGTGCAGGAGCCTTCCACGACCAGGTATTCGGGCCTGACCGAGCGCGTTTCGTTCGCCGCATAGTCGGGCTGTTGCTCGGCGACCAGCGAGTCAGGGTCGCGAAGCTCGCTGTTGTCAGGAAATCGGGACAGCATGCCTTCGTCGCGCCGCAGCACGAATACCAGGCGGCCGCGCCACAGCACGCGTACCATCTCGCCCGGCTGTATCGATCCCAGTGGCACTTCGACCGGCGCGCCGAGCGCCTGTGCCCTGGCGCTGGGCTTCAGCGACGAGAGAAAGGGAATCGTAGCGGCACCGATACCGACGGCGCCGGTGACAGCGGTTGCTACGGCTAGAAAATGACGTCTGTTGCGATCTATACGATCAACGTCGTCCTCGTTCATCAGGCACTCCCATACGCCCGGCTGAAAAAAGGGTTGCGATTAGGCCTTCTTGTCAGCGCGTTTATTATGCTTGTATCGATACTTGTGGATTTGCAGCAAGCCCGGTTTGGCGTCAGGATGACGGCTGACCCGGACCTTGGTGCGTAACAGGCGCGCATTATACACGCGGCGCATCTGGATTGGCTAGCCGAGTCGCCAATGCCACTGTTTATTAAGGAAATTTAGTTTGGCCGGCGTAAAATCAGCTCTGCTGTTCGTTGCACAGTCGATCGTCGTTGGACTGGCGGTCGCCTTCCTGGTCGTGCTCGTGCGACCGGACCTGCTACCAATCGTGAGCCTGGCTGGCAGCGGCGCCCCGGCAAGTTATGCCGACGCCATCGAAATCAGCGCGCCGTCGGTCGCGAGTGTCCACACCAAGAGGCTGGTCGAATATCGGTCCCGTTCCGACGAGGTCCCGCGCTTCCGTGTCGAGCAGGCCGTCGGGTCGGCCGTGGTGATCGACCCGGAGGGATACCTTGTCACGAATTTCCATGTCATCGCCGAAGCCACCGAAACCCGGGTGCAGTTCTCGGATGGCCGGTTCGCAATTCCCGAAATAGTCGGTGTGGATGCCGAGACCGACCTTGCTCTGCTCAAGGTCGACCTCGGCATGTTGCCGGCCATACCTTTTGGCAGTTCGTCACGACTGCGAATCGGAGACGTCGTCCTCGCGATCGGCAATCCTGTCGGCCTGGCGTCGTCCGTGACACAGGGCATCGTCAGCGCCACGGGGCGCAGTCAGCTGCAAAACCTGACGACCTTCCAGGACTTCATTCAGACAGACGCCGCCATCAATGCCGGCAACTCGGGCGGAGCACTGGTCAATGTCAATGGCGAACTTATCGGCATCAACACAGCCATCCTGGCGGACGATATCGACACCGAGGGAATCGGGTTTGCTATTCCCGTCGACCTCGTTCGGGGCGTTGTCGACGAGATCAAGCGACACGGAAAAGTCATTCGCGGCTATCTCGGCTTGCAGCCGGATGACATGACTCGCGCCGAGCGGGAAGCACACGGTATTGAAGGTAATGTCGGCATCTTGCTCAGCATCGTGTTTGACGGCAGCCCGGCGGCCGGCGCCGGATTGCGAGAGGGCGATGTGATCATTGCCATCAATGGCGAGCCCATTGTGTCGCAACGCCAGGCCCAGCTGCTGGTTGCAGGAACGAGCCCGGGCGACCAGGTGGAGGTGGTCGGCATTCGCGACGGTCAGCGGTTCACGACGACAGTAATTGCAACCGAAAGGTCCGGATATATGAACTGATCCGGCACCGGATCAGCGCGGCCAGTTCGGAACGCGACGAATCCTGGCGCCGAGCTGGCGCAACTTCTCTTCGATTCGCTCGTAGCCGCGATCCACGTGATAGATGCGATCGACGAGCGTCTCGCCGTCTGCCGACAAGGCGGCAAGCACCAGGCTGGCTGACGCACGCAGGTCCGTCGCCATCACGGGGGCTGCTGCAAGCCGCTCGATGCCGGTGCAGATCGCCGTGTTGCCTTCGAGCTTGATGTCGGCGCCCATGCGTTGCAGCTCGAGCACATGCTGGAATCGATTTTCGAAAACGGTTTCGGTAATCGTCCCTACGCCGTCGGCGATCGCGTTCATCGCGCAGAACTGCGCCTGCATGTCCGTCGGAAATGCGGGATAAGGCGCTGTATGAATGTCGACCGCGCGCGGGCGGTTGCCGTGCATATTGATGTCGATCCAGTCCTCACCTGCAGTGATATCCGCGCCCGCCTCGCCCAGCTTGATCAGAACCGCCTCGAGCGTTCCTGGCGCCGTGTTCTCGATCCTGATATGTCCGCCGGTCATCGCTGCAGAGACCAGGTATGTACCTGTCTCAATCCGGTCGGGAAGAACCATATAGTCAGTGCCACCAAGCTCTTCGACGCCCTGTACCTTGATAGTCCCCGTCCCTGCGCCCTCGATTTTTGCCCCCATCCCGATCAGGAAATTGGCGAGATCGGCGACTTCGGGCTCGCGCGCTGCGTTCTCGAGCACCGTTTCGCCATCGGCCAGCACCGCTGCCATGAGCAGATTCTCCGTGCCGGTGACTGTCACGGTATCGAAAATGATGTGGGCCCCCTCGAGACGCCTGGCCCGCGCCTTTATGAAACCGTTCTCGACCGTGACGTCGGCCCCCATCGCCTGGAGCCCGGCAACGTGAAGGTTGACTGGCCTGGCGCCGATCGCGCATCCGCCCGGTAAGGAAACGTCCGCCTCGCCGAAGCGGGCGACTAGCGGGCCGAGCACCAGTATAGAGGCGCGCATCGTCTTGACGAGTTCGTAAGGCGCTTGCCTGCGACTGACATCGCTTGCATCAATTTCGACGTTTAACTGCTCATCGACGGTGATCTGGACGCCCATCATCTGCAACAGTGACAGGGTTGTGGTGACGTCCTTGAGATGGGGAACGTTGCGCACGATCACCGGCTCAGTGGCGAGCAGCGTGCCGGCAAGAATCGGCAGCGCAGCATTCTTGGCGCCCGATATCGTCACCTTGCCACTGAGGCGGGCGCCGCCTTCGATCAAGAGCTTATCCAAGCGGATTACCCGCCTGCGCCTGCAGTTCCGCAGGCGTCATGGCCCGAATCGATAGTGCGTGAATTTCGTTGCCGACCAGTGATCCAAGACACTTGTATACAAGCTGGTGGCGTGCAAGTGGCCGCTTGCCTTCAAACTCGGTCGCGACGACAAGCGCCTCGAAATGTGCGCCATCACCGACGACCTTGACCGTCGCATTATCGAATCCCGCCTCAATCAGCTTGCCAATCTCGTCTGGGTCCATAGTTCTCTTGTCCGTTCGTTCGGGGCGCGCAGTGTACCGGGAATGCCGACGGCTTCCCAATGCGCGACGCTGATTGTGTATGATAGCCGACCCGAACTGGCACACCACGCCAACGATTATGTTTGAAGCGCTTTTCGCAGATTTTCTCCTGGTCACTGGCGGCTTGGTCTTGCTGATTTGGGGCGCGGATCGCTTTGTCCATGGCGCTGCTGCGACTGCCCGCAACCTCGGGGTGCAGCCCCTGATGATCGGCCTGACGATCGTCGCTTTTGCGACGTCTGCACCCGAAATACTCGTTTCCATCGACGCGTCGGTCCGCGGTCAGCCAGGTCTTGCCTATGGCAATGCAATCGGATCCAACATCGTTAATATCGGCCTCGTACTCGGTGCGGTCGCACTGATTCGGCCGATCCAGCTTCGCTCGGCGACGCTGCGCCGGGAAATGCCCGCCCTGCTGGCCGTGTCCCTGCTGACGGTATCGTTATTTCTCGACTCCTACCTGAGTCGCGTCGACGGTGTCGTGATGTTGACGGGCCTGATCATCGTGATGATCTGGCTTGCCCGCCTTGGCATGCGCTCGGCGCCCACAGACCCCATCGCCCAGGACTACGAGGCCGAGATACCGACAGACGTTTCGATGACAAGGGCGCTATTCTGGCTGTTGGTTGGACTCGGCACGCTGTTGCTCGGAGCGCATCTGCTGGTCGAGGGCTCGCTCAATATTGC
Source organism: Woeseiaceae bacterium (assembly GCA_011772865.1). GTDB lineage: Bacteria > Pseudomonadota > Gammaproteobacteria > Steroidobacterales > Woeseiaceae > UBA1847. Next base: position 259,859 of record WVYQ01000023.1, read on the forward strand.
GCGCACCCTGGGCGTCAGCGAAGTCGTGATCGGCATTCTGCTGGTCGCGCTCGGCACGAGCCTGCCGGAACTGGCGGTATCGCTCGTCAGCGCCCTGAAAGGCGAATACGGACTCGCCATCGGCAATATCGTCGGCTCCAACATCTTCAACCTGCTTGCCGTTGTCGGCGTCGCGGCAACCATTGCACCTTCGCCAATGGCGCCGACGGTCCTGTCGCTGCACATCTTCGTCATGGTCGCCTTCACACTCGTATTATTCGCGATGACCTATGACTACGACGGCAAGGCTGAATTGTCTCGAATCGAGGGCGCAGCCCTGCTGATCGCCTTTATCGCTTACGATACCTACGTGGTGATGCAAAACGTTAGAATGGTCGAATAAAAGGGGACGAGAAGGGCCTTATATGCCGCTCGAGCTGACATCCGACGAATTACTTGCGCTCGCCGCGAAAGTCCTTGATATCGAGTCCCGGGCCGTCGAGGCGCTGCGCGATCGCCTCGATAACGACTTTGCCGCCGCCTGCAAACTCTGCCTTGAAACACCGGGTCGCGTGGTCGTGACCGGCATGGGCAAATCCGGCCATATTGGCCACAAGATCGCCGCGACACTTGCGAGCACCGGTACGCCCGCGTTCTTCATGCACCCGGGCGAGGCGAGTCACGGCGACCTCGGCATGATTACAGGCCACGACGTGCTGCTGGCCGTGTCCTACTCGGGCGAAACCGACGAGGTATTGACCATATTGCCGCTCGTCAAGCGCATGGGCGCCCGACTCCTGTCGCTAACCGGCAATCCGAAGTCCACGCTTGCCAAGGCCGCCGATGTGCATCTGGACGTGAGCGTCAGCGAAGAAGCCTGCCCGCTGAACCTGGCGCCGACGGCCAGCACCACGGCGACGCTGGCCATGGGCGACGCATTGGCCGTTGCTCTTCTCGAGTTACGCGGGTTCACGGCCGAGGACTTCGCAATGTCGCACCCGAGTGGCAGCCTCGGCAAGCGCCTGTTGCTGCGTGTTCAGGACGTGATGCGCACCGGCGATGAAATTCCGAAGGTGACACCGGACGTCGTCCTCGGCGACGGCCTTATCGAGATGTCGCAGAAAGGGCTGGGCATGACAGCCATTGTCGATGCGAATGATCGTATTCTCGGTATCTTTACCGACGGCGACCTGCGCCGCGCGCTGGATGCCGGCGTCGACGTCCGCCGCACAACGATGCAGGACGTGATGCATGAGAAGTGCAAGACGATTTCTGCAGATCATCTTGCGGTTGAAGCGGTGCACCTGATGGAAGAGAACAAGATCACCGGGCTTCTGGTCACCGATGACGACCTGCGCATCGTCGGCGCTCTCAATGTTCATGACCTGTTCCGCGCGGGGATCATGTGAGCAGCGACAACGTATCCCTCGAACAGGTTCGCGTCGTTGCCTTCGATGTGGACGGTGTTTTTACCGACGGGCGCTTTTACCTGTCGAACGATGGTATCGAATCAAAGTCATTCAACACCCAGGACGGTTTCGGCGTTCGCCAGCTGATTAACGCCGGAATTGAAGTCGCTGTAATTAGCGGCCGTCAATCCACAGCGGTCGAACATCGCATGGCTGAGCTCGGTGTCCGGCACGTCATCCAGGGATGCAGGGACAAGGTCGCCGCTCTCGACGATCTTTGTGCTTCTTTGCAAGTCACGGCCGCGCAGTGCGCCTATGTCGGTGACGATATTCCCGACCTTCCGCTCCTCAAAGCAGTTGGATATTCGATTGCCGTCGCGAATGCGGTCCCCGAAATCAAGGAGCAGTGCGACTATACGACCTCCGCGCGCGGCGGTTTCGGCGCCGTACGGGAAATCTGCGAACTGATTCTCAAGGCGAGTGCCGGCTGATGATGACGACAAGGGAAGTCCTGACGATCGGCGTCCTGGCTGCGGGCGTGATCGCCAGTTGGTATCTGGGTCAGCCGCAGACCGATGAAGAGATCGTTACCCCGACGCTCGGTGCCGGCCATCGCGGTTACTATCTCAAGTCCGCCCGCATCCTTGGTACCGGACCCGAGGGCGAGTTGCTGTACGAACTGGTGGCGCGCGAGGCCGAACAAGTGGGCGAAAGCCGGGTCTCATTCACTGATGTTCACCTCAATTACTCCCCGCAGAGCGATGTGCCCTGGACGGTCGATGCCGACATGGCAACCATCTTTGCGGACGAAAAGCGGGTCTTGCTGGAAGGTCATGTGCGAGCGATCAGCACACAAGGATTCTCCGGCAACGATACCGAGATACGAACGCAATACCTCGAGATATACCCGGATGACTTCCTGGCGGAGACGGATGAGCGCGTGCAAATCCGCATCGGCGCCCGCAGTCTTACAGCGACTGGCATGCTAGCATCGCTCAAAGACAACCAGGTAAAACTCAAATCGAACGTGCACGGCAAGTTTGCCCCGTAAGGATGCGTCGAAAACGATGAGTGCCCGTATTCTGCTTTCACTGCTGTTCGTAACTGGCCTCGTGGCGGCACAGACCAGCGACTTACGACTGCCGATCACGCTCTCTGCGGATTCCACTGACTACGACGGCAAGAGTGCGATGATGATGTTCCAGGGACTGCGGCTGTCGCAAGGTACGACCAATATCGAAGCAAATGAAGGACGTGCCAGTAAGATCGATTTTGAAGACAGCATCTGGCACTTCAACGGCAATGTTGTGATCGATGTTGACGCCGGCCATATCGAGAGTGATTCTGCCGAGCTGCACTTTACCGATACGCAATTGCAGCTTGCTATCATCGAAGGCTCGCCGGCCACGTTCGAATTCACGCGACCGGAGGCCGAGGAAACAACGTATGCCGAGGCAGGCCGGCTACGCTACGATCTCGACGCCGGAACCGTGGAATTCTCCGATAATGCCGTCATCACCGAAGCCGGCAACCAGATCTCGTCGAGTTACCTGATGTACAACATCGCCGAGCAGCGAATCAGCGCCCAGTCGGCGGGTCCCGGCGACGAGAAGGTCAAGATTACGGTGATTCCCGAAGTGGCCGAGGAACAGCTCCCGTCAGCAGAGGATCTCGACGTCGAGGAGCAACTCCCCCTGAGGGAAGAGCTCCGATGAGCATCCTGAGCGCGCAGGAAATTTCGAAAAGCTTCAAACTCCGCAAAGTCGTCAACGACCTGTCATTGGAGATCACGAGTGGCGAGGTCGTCGGGCTGCTCGGCCCGAATGGTGCCGGCAAGACAACGGCGTTCTATATGATCGTCGGCCTGATTTCGGCTGATAGCGGACAAATACTGCTTGACGGACAGGACCTGACCGCACAGCCGATGCACAGACGTGCCAAGCGCGGGCTCGGCTACCTGCCGCAGGAAGCGTCGATTTTTCGCAAGCTGACCGTCGAGCAGAATATCCTCGCAATTCTCGAGAATCGCGACGACCTCGACCGGGCCGGACGCGAAGAAGAACTTGAAAAGTTACTGGACGAATTGCATGTCGGTCACGTGCGGACGAGCCTCGGAATCAGCCTGTCAGGCGGTGAGCGTCGGCGCGTTGAAATCGCCCGCGCCCTCGCCGCCAATCCCAAGTTCGTTCTTCTCGATGAACCGTTTGCGGGTGTCGACCCGATATCGGTCCTCGATATCCAACGCATAATCAAGCACTTGTGCGAACGTGAGATCGGTGTGCTGATTACTGACCATAATGTCCGGGAAACGCTCGGAATTTGCGGCAGAGCCTATATACTGAGTGATGGCAGCCTGATCGCCTCGGGCTCGCCACAGGAGATTCTGGAAAACCACCATGTCCGAGAAGTGTATCTCGGACAGGAGTTCAAACTCTGAGGCAAACTGGGCATATCGAACTCAGGCAGGCGTACAGGGCGCCCCGTTCCAGCTGATGCTTAAACCCTCATTGCAACTCAAACTCGGCCAGTCATTGACCATGACGCCGCAGTTGCAGCAGGCCATTCGCCTGTTGCAATTGCCGGTCCTCGATCTCAATGCCCAGATTCAGGACGCGCTCGAAGAAAACATCATGCTCGAGGTGGAAGACCTGCCCGACGTGCCGCAGACGAGTGCCGAGACGACGGCGGAAGTCGAGGCAATCCGTGCCGAGGATATGTGGCAACAGCGCTCCGCGGAGCGTTTGCACGACAGCGGCTGGAATGGCGAGGGCCGCCCGTTCAACGACTTCGCCGACCAGTCGGGTCAGACTTTGAGAGAGCACCTGCTATGGCAGCTCGAGATGGAGCACTTCACGCCCCGCCAGGCGGTCATTGGTGAGGCTATCGTCGACTCGATCAACGATGACGGTTACCTCGAGACGGATCTCGAGGAGATTGTCGGCGGCCTCGATGCCGAGTCCGGTTTCACGATGGACGAGGTGCAGGAATCGCTCAGACTCGTCCAGCGGCTTGATCCGGCGGGCGTAGGCGCGCGTTCTATTTCCGAATGCATCATTCTGCAATTGAGTCAGCTCGACGAAGCAACCCCGGGGCTCGAGCTTGCGGTCAAGCTGGCGTCGAATCACCTCGATCTGATCGCGAGCCAGAGTTTGGGCGCGCTGCGCCGGGACCTGCGTACGACAGAAGAAGAGCTCCACGATGCTCTCGCCCTGATCAAGGGCTGTAATCCGAAGCCGGGCCTCGCGGTCAGCCCGGCTGCTGCAGAATATGTCATTCCTGACGTCTTCGTCCGCAAGGTCGACGACCGCTGGATCGTTGAGATCAGCCCGACCGGTGTGCCGCGCCTGTCGGTCAACCAGCAGTACGCGAGACTGCTGCGCGGCAGTGGCGACCATGCCGTGCTGCGATCGCAGTTACAGGAGGCGCGGTGGCTTATACGCAGCCTCGAGATTCGCAATGAGACGCTGCTCAAGGTCGCGACTTGTATTGTGAGCCGCCAGACCGCATTTCTTGATCATGGTGATGAGGCAATGAAGCCGATGATCCTCCGCGACGTCGCTGAGGAAATCGGCATGCACGAGTCCACGATTTCGCGCGTCACGACGAATAAATACATGCATACGCCGCGCGGTGTGTTCGAATTCAAGTATTTCTTCTCGTCACACCTGTCCTCTGCGGATGGCGAGGATCAGTCATCAACATCGGTACGCGCCAAGATTCGCAAGTTGATAGGTGCCGAGAACCCGGGCAAACCGCTGAGCGACAGCAAGATCGCCAATTTGCTGAGTGAAGAAGGAATAAATGTTGCCAGACGAACGGTCGCGAAGTACCGTGAAGCCATGAGCATCCCATCGTCGAGCGAACGAAGAAAACGTTCGGCGTGATAGACGATACGTGACTCAAATTACAGAAGGAGGCCCACGTTAAACGTAATCTGACCCCGAAGAATCAGAAGTACTGGAGAAAACTATGCAACTCAATGTTTCAGGCCACCACATCGAAGTTACCGATGCACTAAGAGGATATGTCGAATCGAAGATTGAGAAAATCGAGAGGCACTTTGATCTCGTTTCGGATGTGGACTGTGTCCTCACGGTCGAGAAACTGCGCCACAAGGCGGAAGCCAGGGTTAATGTGAACGGTGGAACGATTTATGCCGACAACACCGAGGAAGACATGTACGCGGCCATTGACGGACTTGTGGACAAGTTGGAGCGACGGGTAAGAAAATACAAGGAAAAGCTCGTTGACCACCGCGCCAGGGAAGCTCACAGGATCAACCGCTAACCCCAGATCAGGCCCGCGCGGCTGAGCTGCCGTGCGGGCCATTAACATACCAAGCTCAATGTTGCTCGAAGACATCATCAAGCCGGACAGTGCCTTGTGCAACGCAAATGCGCGTAGCAAGAAACACTGCCTCGAAATTCTTAGCGAACTGCTCGTCCGGTCGCGCCCCGAAATCGCGAGCGAAGACATATTCTCAAGCCTCATCGAACGCGAGCGACTCGGTTGTACCAGTCTCGAAGAGGGTGTCGCATTTCCTCATTGCCGCGTCGAGGGACTCGATTCGAGTGTCGGCGCGCTTATGAAACTCAGTGAGCCTGTCGAATTTGATGCCCCGGACGGTGAAGCGGTCGATCTCGTGTTCGGCCTCATGGTCCCTGCCGAGATCGCGGAAGAGGATCAGGCCAACATCCGCGATATCGCGACTATGCTCGGCGACGCTGATTTGCGCGCACGGCTTCGTGAAACGACGTCCAGTAACGAGCTGTACGAAACATTATGCGACTGATCGTCGTCAGCGGACTGTCCGGATCAGGCAAGTCCGTTGCCCTTCATGTTCTCGAAGACCTCGGCTACTACTGTATTGACAATCTTCCGGCAGGGCTGATCAAGTCGGTCGTCGATGACGTACGTTCCCAGGGTGACGATTCTGTAAAGCAAATGGCGGTTGGTGTCGATGCCCGCAATCGGCGCGAAGACCTCGAGTCTCTGCCCGAACTCATCGAGGAACTCAGGCAATATGACGTTTATCCGGAGTTGTTGTTCCTGCAATCGAGCGACGACGTATTACTGAAGCGCTACAGCGAATCGCGCCGCCGGCACCCGCTGGCAGAGCAGGGAACGGCCCTGCGGGCCGCCATTGCCAATGAGCGTGATCTCCTTTCGCCTGTCGTCAACGAGGCCGATCTGATCATCGATACGTCGCGAACCAGCATCTACGAACTCGCCGACACCATCCGCGAGCGCATTGATCGACGCAAGGTCCACTCGCTCTCCGTCCTCATCGAATCGTTCGGGTTCAAAACCGGCATTCCGGCTGACGCCGATTTCGTATTCGACATGCGCTGTCTGCCGAATCCATACTGGACGCTGGAACTCAGGGGTCTCACAGGCCAGGACAAGGAGGTCTCGGAATTTCTCGACGCACAGGAGCCGTTCATCCGTATGTATGAAGACATTCTGAGATTCCTGCAACGCTGGATTCCCGAATACAACAGTGTTCATCGCGGCTATCTGACCGTCGCCATTGGTTGCACTGGCGGCCAGCACCGTTCCGTATACATGACCGAAAAACTCGCGCAGGCGCTTCGCGAGATTCACGACCCGATACTGATCCGCCACAGTGGCCTCGGGAGCCATACGATCAGCAACGCCTAGACCCGCTATTACTTGACCTGCCGGCAGGCGCTTGGCTGCCGATTTCAGTACACTGTGCCCGCCATGGAGACCACCGAGCACAAGCAGTCCAGCCTCAGGTTGTTGCGCGAACAGCTCGACAGCGGAGCCATGCGTTCGGCTCGCGTCATGGTGCACAGCCTTCATCCGGCCGAGATCGCCCACTTGCTCGAATCAATGCCGCAGCAGGAACGCGCGATCCTATGGGAAATGGTCGATCCCGACGACGAGGGTGATGTGCTTGTCGAGGTTTCGGACGAGGTTCGCGATGGTCTGATCGAGGGCATGCAGACCGATGAGCTGCTGGCAGCCCTCGCAGGCATGGAACTCGACGATCTCGCCGACCTGCTCATCGACCTTCCCGAGACAGTAACGCAGCAGGTGCTGCAGTCGCTCGACGATCAGGACGAGGAGAGGCTGCGCCAGGTCCTTGCCTACGACGAGGACAGTGCCGGCGGCCTGATGAATGTGGACATCGTGACGGTACGCCCTGATGTCACACTCGAGGTCGTTTGCCGGTACCTGCGCGCCCGCGGTGAGATGTCTGACGGCACCGACTCTATCTTTGTTGTAGACCGTGACAACCGATATGTCGGATCGCTATACCTTTCCCGGCTTCTGACTGGCGATGACGACACGTTGGTTTCGAACGTGATGTCCACCGAGACCCAACCGATACCGGCACACACGCCGTCCACAGAAGTTGTCTGGGAATTCGAGCACCGTGATCTCCTGTCGGCGCCGGTCGTTGATGACGACTACCGCGTGGTCGGCCGAATCACGGTCGACGACGTCGTCGACGTCATTCGCGACGAAGCCGAACACTCGTTGATGAGCGCCGCGGGCCTGGACGAAGAAGACGACATGTTCGCGCCAGTCGTCAAGAGTGCAACGCGGCGTGCCCTTTGGCTCGGCGTCAACCTCTGCACCGCCTTTCTGGCGGCGGCGGTAGTCGATATTTTCCAGACGACCGTTGACAAGATCGTGCTACTCGCCGTGCTGATGCCCGTCGTACCCAGCATGGGCGGCGTTGCGGGTAGCCAGTCGCTGACGATCATCACGCGCGCCATTGCCCTTGGTCAGATTGACAAGACCAATGCACAGCGCATCTTGCGCAAGGAACTGTTGGTAGGCCTGCTCAATGGCTTCGGCTGGGCAATTGTCGTCGCCACGTTCACTTACCTCTGGTTCGGCGACTGGCGTATCGGCGGAGTCATCGGAGCTGCGATGATCATCAACCTGTTCGTCGCCGCTCTCGCCGGATTCGTGATACCGCTGTCGCTGAAACGTATGAACATCGACCCGGCACTCGCCGGCGGCGTCGTCCTCACAACCGTGACAGATGTCATCGGCTATATGGCCTTCCTGGGACTCGGCGCCGCCCTGCTACTCTGACCAGCCATTGTGGGCCGCGCTCCGGTAGGTCTTTGGCTTCATGGCTCGCTTCGCTGCGCTTTACTTCCGCCAAAGACCTCCCCGCGCACGGGCCAATAGCGCTCAATCAGAATGGAACGCGCTGAGGTCTTTCTTGATCCACGACGGGGCAAACAGACGAGGGACGTCGGCGCCGCTAATGAAGTCAAGCAATTGCTCCCTGACCTTCATTGCGTCGTTGTAACCAAGTTGGATCAATTCTCGCGTGTACTCCCTTTCGAACATCAGGAAGCTGAGCAGCCGGTTCTCGCCCGGCCCACGTCCACCAACGCCACGCAACAGTCCACGAAGAGCGAACGGCAGCCGCTTGCGGTACTTGTGCGCGATGACGCGCAGATCCTGGCTGGGCACGATCAGCATCGTGTCAATGGCGCGCATTCGTCGTAGCGATCCGCTCCGATGTTCGGGCGCGACCGAATCGATAAGCTGGTTGATTCGGGTCATTCGCTCGAGATCCGAGTAGAGCCCATCCATGAACAGCGTATCGAGCATGTAGCCTGCAATCTGCGCGAAACTCGGGGATTCGGGGGGCTTTGACAGATCGCTGATTTTGTCTGCCGTTTCATCGCGAATGCCGACAACCAGAATACGGTCAGCACCGAGATGAATTGCGGGGCTCAGCGGCGTCGCCTGCCGCATGGCCCCATCGCCAAAATAACTGTTACCGATCCGCTGCGGCGGAAAGATCATCGGGACAGCAATACTCGCCATCAGGTGGTCGAGATGCAGATTGCCCTTGATGCCAACGCGTCGAGTCCGCGACCATCCTTTGTGGCCCGGGGCACCCTGGAAAAAAGACGTCGATCGCGCTGTCGCATAACTCGCTGCAGTGACGGCCACAGCGTCAAGCCAACCACATTTAATCGCGTCGTCGATACGAGGAAAGCGGATATTGCGGCTCAGCAGTGCACGCAAGGGCGCGTTGTTGAGCAGGGATTTGGGTGTGCCGACAAGGAAACCGCCGAGGACGATAGCGGTGAGCCAGTGCAGACTGCTCTTGAGCATTGTCCAGTTGTCGGTTCGAAAGACATGCTCGCAGCGGAAGTTGCTCCACACGCGGTCGAGCTCTGCGACTGCTACCCGAAAGCGTCGCGCCTTGCTCGCCAGCACGACCGAGTTGATGGCTCCGGCCGACGTGCCACTCAGCACGTCGAACGGATTGGGAGTTCCCTTGGGAACAATCTCCGCGACGGCTTTGAGCACGCCCACCTGGAAAGCGCCACGCGCTCCGCCACCAGGGAGCACCAGCGCTGTCACAGGCTTTTTTGAGCTGGCATTGCCCATGCTGTACCGACCTGCATATTCCGAATCACGATTTATCGAAAAGTATTATAGTGGCGGCTGGAGGACGAGCTGTATGAAACACATCCCAATATTCGTGTTGTCATTTCTTTTCCCGGGCTTGATGGCCAATGCCGCCGACCAGGTCGCCGTTGGCGAGATGGCGCCCGAGTTCGAGCTTTCCGACCAGGACGGGCAATTGCACTCGCTCGAGGACTACCGTGACCAATGGGTCGTGCTCTATTTCTATCCGAAAGACGAGACGCCCGGATGCATTACCGAAGCCTGTGAGTTTCGGGACAACATCTTCGCGTTCAAGCGGATTAATGCTCAAATCCTCGGTGTGAGCCTGGATGACGTCGAGTCCCACCAAAAATTTGCCGAAAAATATAGCCTGCCGTTCCCTCTGCTCGCGGATCCCGAAGGTCAGGCAGCCGAGACCTATGGTGTAAAGACCAAGATGTTTGGTATGACGGTTGCAAAGCGGCAGACATTCCTGATCGATCCGCAGGGCGTTATTGCCAAGCACTATGAAAAGGTAAGTCCGGCCGAGCATTCAATGGAAGTTCTCGCCGACCTCAAGGAACTGGGTGCCATCGAATCTCCTGAATAGCGGATCCGCTGCTTTCAGTGCAGGGCCCTGATGCCCTGATCGAGACCCGCAATTGTCAGCGGATACATTCGATCGTCCATGATTTCCCGCGTCAGTTTGACCGACGGCGTGTAGTCCCAGCGATGTTGCGGTTCAGGATTGAGCCAGATCGACTTCGGATAAGTGTTCAGCAAGCGTTTGATCCACACTGCGCCGGGCTCTTCGTTCCAGTGCTCGACGCTGCCTCCTGCATACACGATTTCGTAGGGACTCATCGTGGCGTCGCCGACGAAGATAAGCTTGTAGTCCGAGCTGTATTTATGGGTGATGTCGAGCGTGGAAATACGCTCTGTGTGCCGGCGCCGATTGTCCTTCCAGAGGCTCTCGTAGATGAAATTGTGAAAGTAGAAGTATTCGAGGTGCTTGAACTCGCTGCGCGATGCCGAGAACAGCTCTTCGCAAACGCGCACGTGATCATCCATTGAGCCGCCGATATCCAGGCACAGGAGGACTTTCACGGCGTTGTGCCGCTCGGGCACCATCCGAATGTCGAGCAGCCCGGCATTGCGCGCAGTTTTGTCGATCGTATCTTCGAGATCCAGCTCGTCGGCGGCCCCTTCGCGCGCAAACTTGCGCAGGCGCCTCAGCGCGACCTTGATGTTTCTTGTGCCGAGTTCGACGGAATCGTCGAGATTGCGATACTCGCGCCGGTCCCAGACTTTGACGGCACTGCGATTCCTGGAGCCCTGTTGACCGATGCGCACACCTTCCGGATTGAAACCGTATGCCCCGAACGGCGAGGTCCCCGCAGTGCCGATCCACTTGTTACCGCCCTCGTGCCGGTCGTCCTGCTCCTCCAGTCGTTCCCGCAGCGCCTTCATCAGCTCCTCGAAACCACCGAGTGCTTCGATTTCTGCCCTTTCCTCCTCGCTCAGCATCAACTCGGCCTGGCGTTGCAGCCACTCTTGCGGGATGTCGACAAATAAGTCCCGGAAGTTGTCTTCGGCGCCCTTGAAGTAGGCCCCGAATATCCGATCGAAGAGGTCGAGTTTGGACTCATCCTTCACGAGGCAGGCACGGGCCAGATAGTAGAAGTCGTCAACACTCTGACCGGCCACGTCTTTCTTCATGGCCTCGAGCAGGGTCAGTAGCTCGGTGATCGACGTACTCATCCCGCCCTCACGAAGCATGTAAAAGAACGGAATCAGCATGACAGTCTGCTGCTAGCGGGAGGAGCCAGCCCTCCGATCCAGGAATACCAGCTGCTCGAAGAGGTGCACGTCCTGCTCGTTTTTGAGTAAGGCGCCATACAGCGGAGGTATGGCCTTGCGTGAATCATCGGCCCGTAACGCCTCGGGCGGAATATCTTCTGCCAATAACAGCTTTATCCAGTCAAGTAACTCGGATGTAGAGGGTTTCTTCTTCAGGCCTGGAACATCGCGCACTTTAAAGAAAGCGTTCAGTGCCTCCCTGAGCAGATTCTTCTTCAGCTTGGGAAAGTGAACGTTGACGATCTTTTCCATCGTCTTGTGGTCCGGGAACTTGATGTAATGAAAAAAGCAGCGCCGCAGGAATGCGTCGGGCAATTCCTTTTCATTGTTGCTCGTGATGACGATGATTGGTCGATGCGATGCCTTTACGAGCTGCTGCGTTTCATAAACAAAGAATTCCATGCGATCAAGCTCGCGCAACAGATCGTTCGGAAATTCGATATCAGCCTTGTCGACTTCGTCGATCAGGAGAACGGGCTGCTCGTCGGACTCGAATGCTTCCCAGATCTTGCCACGCACGATGTAGTTGGAAATATCATGAACACGATCATCACCGAGCTGGGAATCACGCAGGCGCGCAACTGCGTCATACTCATACAAGCCCTGTTGCGCCTTCGTTGTGGACTTGATATGCCACTCATAGAGTGGCTTGCCCAGCGAGTTTGCCACCTCGATGGCCAGCTGGGTCTTGCCGGTGCCGGGCTCGCCTTTGACGAGTATCGGCCGCTCGAGCGTGACGGCCGCGTTGACCGCCATCATCAGATCGTCGGTCGCAACGTAGGTGCTCGTACTTGTGAACCTGCTTTGAGCCATCGCAGTATCTTACCGCTATTTGTCCGGCATCAGCAGCAGCTTATGTCGCGTCTCGCCAGGCAGAAAAGGGCTGGGCGTGCCGCGAACCCAGTCATCGTGCCCCTTGCCGTAGAAATCCGACAACGGGTGGCCGCTCTGGCCCGTTGGCATGTGCATGATACCGTTAGCCTCATCCCCTGGCGCGACCGAGAAGCGCTGCGATGCGCCAAACGTCCGGCCCTGGGCGCGCGGCAAATCGACGTCTCCTGCCAGCGGTTCGGCCGGCATGTTCAGGAACCCCCCGAGAATCGGCAAAGCTCCGCTGAGCGGATGCCGGATGCTGGCCATATTTCTCTCACCCCAGGTTCTGTCGGCAAGGGCGTCGCCGTAGTTGACCTCGAAGTAGCGAATACTCGAGCGAACAGCATCGACGAACAGTTCGTGCCAGTCGTCATAGCGGCCGGGCAACAGGTGTTCAGGCCGCTCGGAGACCAGCGTCCATAACGGGCCTTCGAACTGATTGCTCAGTCGCAGATCGACATCTTCGCCGTACTCGGCACGTGCCGGCGCGGTTAGCGCATGAAACAAGCGTGACTGGACCTCGAGCCTGAATGACCTGACGAGCCGGTAACCGACCGATTCGGGCACAGCGCGCGGTATCCAGTCCTCGACCAGCCGCCGGTACTCCCCGAGCCGGGCATCCCCGGCCACGTCATCGCCAGCGACCTCGTCGAGCAGCAAGTCGCGCCAGCGGCTCAGGAACAGCGCGCGGTCGTCGATCTGTATCGCGAGCATGTCATTGGCGCCAAATCGATCCTTCTGCATCAGGGCATCGCGGATCTGCCTCGCGCGGGCACCGAGATCATAGCCGCTGTCACCGATGATGCGGAGCGCCTCACCATCGGCAACCCGGGCATTGGCCGTCCAGATGCGGCCGTTTTCGGGGTTCACGATGCGCGGCACCTGCGCGGGATCGAGCCAGCCCGACCATCCGGCGCCATCACTCCAGTCGGCCGGCAAAGTTGGTTCATAACCGGTCCTGACGGGGATTCGGCCGGCAATGGTCCAGCCGACGTTTCCGGCGTCATCACCAACCACGAAATTCTGCGGCGGACCCCCCATCGCATTCGCGATATCGAGCGCCTCTTCCACCGAGGCGGCAGTCTCGAGCCCGGCCAGGTTCAGGTTGAGCGCTTCAATGTCGTGAGCGATCCAGCGAATTGCAATTTCACCATCGGGGTAGTCGACGTCATCGTGCACAGGCCCCCATATCGTCTCGCGCACGACGAGCTCGATAGACTCACCGCCCCTGACGTCGATTCGTTCGATGATCTCGTCAAACGGCAGATCCGCGCCGCCGCTACGGTAGGTGTTCGGGCGGGAGCCGGGCTGAAGAACGACAGCGTCGGACCAGTCGCCGTAACTGTTCGTGTTGCCCCAGGCAATTCGGGAGTTGCTCCCGCCGATGACGAACGGTGTGCCGGGTAACGTCACACCGGTCACATCGCGCGGTTCCGAACCCTCCACAACCAGCCGCGCCTGGTACCACACGGCCGGAACCCGAAGTCCGAGATGCATGTCGTTCGATACCATCGCGGCCCCTGTCCCGGTGAGCGCACCGCTCACGACCCAGTTGTTGCTGCCCGGGAGATCCGGTTTGGCAATCTCATTCGGGGACGGTGACTGCTCGTCGAGCTCGCGCACCGACACGACGTCCGCCGACGGAATTGGCGGTTGCTGCCTGACATCTCCCATCAAAGGCGCGTCCCAGCTCGTCCCCTCGGGGTACATGAACGCGAAGACCTCGGCAGGCAGAACTCGGTGCGCAAGACCCCGTTTCAGGTCCCGGTCGGCGCGTTCGTCATTGAGCATGAGGAACATCGTGTAGGCAACGAGTACCGTGTCCTCGGCGGCCCAGGACTCCGGGTCGACACCGAGCAGGTAATACTCGAACGGCTTGGCGCCGAGGTTAGCGAGTCCCGCATTGACCCCATCTGCGTAGCGCTCGAGCAGCTGAAGATCCTGTGCCGGCTGGCTCATCAGTGCCTTACCTGCCCGCGCCCGGAACCGGTGCAAACGAACCCGGCGGTCGTACTCGAGCATCGCCTCGCCGAGCAACTCCGATAATTCCCCGGCGGACTGGCGCCGGATCAGGTCCATCTGAAAGAACCGGTCCTGGGCATGAGTGAACCCGGTCGCAAACGCCACATCGCCGCGGGTCGTGGCGGAAATTGTCGTAATTCCATCGGCATCACGCTCGATCGCAGCCACAGCCCCGATTCCAGCGACGACCAGTTCGCCGTCGAGCTGCGGCAAGCTCGCGCGCAGCGTGAGCCAGGCCAGAATACCGACTGCGAGAATGGCTGTTACCAGCGTGCTGGCAACACGCAGCATCCACTTTTTCACTATTGGGTTCCTACGCTGTGACCGAAAGTATCTTCATGGCGTTCGTGCTTCCCGAGACGCCCTTGAGATCGCCTTTCGTGAATATTACAAGATCACCGACCTCGACCAGCTGCTTCGAGAGCATCGTTTCGAAAATCGCCGCATACAGATGATCTCGATCGGTATCGAGAATTTCGAAGTGGATGGGGTACACACCGCGGTACAACGCGACGCGGCGGCTCGTCGATGCATACGGCGTCATCGCGAAGATCGGGATATCGGAACGCACGCGAGACATCCATCGCGTCGTCGCACCCGATTCGGTCAATGCAATGATCGCCTTTACGTCCATATGATTGGCCGTATACATAACGGCCATCGCGATGGCCTCATCAACCAGCGCGAACTTGTCATCGGACCGCTGTCCCATGCGCCCTGCCTGGTGCGGAAATTTCTCGGCGCCAACGCATACGCTGCTCATCGCCTTGATTGCCTCGACCGGGTGGGCGCCGACCGCGGTCTCGCCGGACAGCATGACCGCATCCGTGCCATCGATAACGGCGTTGGCGACATCCGATACTTCGGCCCGCGTCGGGATCGGGTTCTCGATCATCGACTCCATCATCTGGGTCGCTGTGATCACAACCTTGTATCGGGAGCGTGTCATCTGGATCAGCTCCTTCTGAATACCGGTCAGCTCGGCGTAACCCATTTCGACGCCCAGGTCGCCGCGCGCGACCATGACGACATCTGCGGCTTCGATAATCGACTCAATATTCTCGACGGCCTCGGCGCGTTCGATCTTGGCAACGATGAGACCCTTGCCTCCCGCCTCGTGGAATAAGCTGCGCGCTTCATCGACGTCTTCACCCGAACGCACGAAAGACACGGCCAAAAAGTCCATCCCGAGCTCGGCCGCAAGCTTGATGTTGGCGCGGTCGATATCCGTCAACGCTGGCGCCGACAGGCCACCGCCCTTGAGATTGATGCCCTTGTGATCGGAGAGGATGCCGCCGTTGACGACGGTGGTATGAATACGAGTACCATCGACACGCTCCACGGCAAGCGTGATCATGCCGTCGTTGAGCAGGAGAATGTCGCCTTCCGAAACGTCTTCGTGCAGCGACTCGAGAGCGACACCTACACCATCCTGGCTGCCGGCCGACAGACCGAGAGAGCTGTCCAGGAAGAACGAGGCGCCTTCGTCCAGGTGGACACTTCCTTGCTCGAATCGCTTGATGCGAATCTTCGGTCCCTGGAGGTCTCCCATCAGCCCGACGTCGCGCTCGCACTCGTCGGCCGCCAACCGTAAGGTCTCAGCCCGGCGGCGATGATCTGCCTCGCCGCCGTGCGAGAAGTTCAGCCTCGCGACGTCGAGTCCCGCATTGATCATCTTGCACAGCGTCTGCTTGTCGTCAGACGCCGGTCCGAGAGTCGCGACTATCTTGGTCCGTCTTTGCATGGCGGCGATTATTGCATATGCCGGACCATAAGGCTGTTGGGCTAGAATGGCGCTGCCTTCAACTTGTCATTCGATAAAGCTATGCTGACCGTTTGACCCGAACTCATCCCGCCACATGGATCGACGCCGCTTCCTGCAAACCCTGGCCATTGCGGCCGCCGCGCCAGCGGTGCCGGTGCGTGCGCGCGAGAATGATGCCAAAGTAGGACCGCTGCGCTCCGATCCCAACAAGATCCTCGACCTGCCGCACGGTTACAGCTACTCGATTGTCTCGACGGCGGGCGAGCGTATGGACGACGGGCTATGCGTGCCTCAAGCCCATGACGGCATGGCGGCATTTGCGCGCGACGACGGCCGTATCGCTTTGGTTTGCAACCACGAGATCAAACCGGCCTTCAGGGACCAGAGCGCGTTTGCGAAATTGTCGGACAGGCAGCTATCGGAACTCCGGGACAGGATCTACGACTGGGGCAGCGGCAAGACGCCGGGTTGCGGTGGCACCACGACCACGATTTACAACCCTGCTACGCAACAGACCGAGCGCCAGTTCCTGAGTCTGGCGGGCACCGAGCTCAACTGCGACGGTGGCCCGACTCCCTGGGGCACCTGGCTGAGCTGCGAGGAATGCTTCGAGTCCCCCGGCAACGATTTGAGTGCCGCGCGGTTTGTGCGCCGCGACAGGTGGCATGGCTATGTTTTCGAAGTTCCTGCCGACGCCGAAGGTATGGTTGATCCGGTACCGATAAAGGCCATGGGCAAGTTCGAGCATGAAGCCGCTGCGGTGCACGAGAAGAGCGGTATCGTCTACATGACCGAAGATCGCCACCACTCCCTGTTTTATCGCTATATCCCCAATGCCCCGGGCAAGCTCCGGGAAGGCGGCAAACTGCAGGCGTTGGCGGTCGTTGGCCAGCCATCATTCATGACGCACAACTGGTCGCGCCAACCTGACATCCGTCCCGGCGAATCGCTGCCGGTCCACTGGATCGATCTCGACAACGTCAATTCCGCCAAGAATGACCTGCGACTGCGCGGCGCAGAAGCCGGCGCGGCAATGTTCGCCCGCGGAGAAGGTCTGTGCACCAACGGTGAAGACGTCGCATTCACCTGCACGATCGGCGGTCCCGCTCGACTCGGCCAGGTGTTCGCCTATCAGCCAAGCCCGTTCGAAGGCCAGGCGGCAGAGCAGGACTCGCCAGCCGAACTGACCCTGATCGACGAGGCAACTCATGGCTCGATGCTGCGCAATGCCGACAACATTACGTTTGCGCCCTGGGGCGATCTGATCGTGTGCGAGGATACGTCCAGTCACTGTGGACTTGTCGGGATAAGGCCGGACGGAAGCCAGTACCAACTGGCGGACAACGCCTATTCGAACTCCGAACTCGCGGGCGTTTGCTTTTCGCCCGACGGAGCCGTCCTGTTCGTGAATGTGCAGTACCCGGGAATGACACTCGCCATCACGGGGCCCTTCCCGACTTAGCCAGCTGCGCGCTTTTCGAGCATGGCGACGGCGGGCAGTTTCTTGCCCTCGACAAATTCGAGAAACGCCCCGCCGCCGGTCGAAATATAGGATATCCCGTCACGCACACCATACTTGTCGATAGCCGCCAGGGTGTCACCACCGCCGGCCACTGAAAATGCGTCACTCGATGCTATAGCCTCGGCAAGCGCCCTCGTGCCCTCTCCAAACGCATCGAATTCGAAAACGCCGACCGGGCCATTCCAGATAATCGTGCCGGCATCCTTCAGTATGGCCGCAAACCGCTGCGCGGTGTCGGGACCGATGTCGAGAATCATCTCGTCAATGGCGACATCCTCGCTGTTCTTGAGAACAGGCTCCGCGTCGGCCGAAAACTCACGAGCGACGATGACGTCTTGCGGCACCGGAATCCGGGCACGCCCTGCGCCGCCCGCCGCGAGCCTGCGCGCCGTATCGACCATGTCGGACTCGTAAAGCGAGTTGCCGACATCCTGACCCGCGGCAGCGATGAATGTATTCGCGATGCCGCCGCCAACGATCAGCGTATCGACGATTCCGGCCAATGCATCGAGCACGGTCAGCTTGGTCGATACTTTCGACCCGCCAACGATTGCGACGAACGGCCGTGCAGGATCGTCGAGTGCCTTGCCGAGCGCTTCGAGTTCGGCGGCCAGCAGCGGACCGGCGCAGGCGTGAGGCGCGTATTCTCCGACACCGTAGGTGCTGGCCTGCGCTCGATGAGCCGTGCCGAAGGCGTCCATCACGTAAACGTCGCAGAGTGCGGCCATCTTGCGCGCCAGCGCTTCGTCGCAGGCCTTTTCACCTTCGAGGAAGCGCACATTCTCGAGCAAAACCAGCCCGCCGGGCGCAACATCGACGCCGTCGATCCAGTCCCGGACGAGTGGTACGTCGATGCCAAGCAGGCCGGCCATGTGCGTTGCCACGGGTTGTAGCGAAAACTTCTCCTCCGGCTGGCCCTCGGTCGGGCGGCCCAGGTGGGACATCACCATGACCGCGGCACCTGCATCGAGGGCCGCCTTTATCGTCGGCAATGCCGCCCGGATGCGCGCGTCCGAGGTCACGACGCCATCAGCGACCGGCACATTGAGGTCTTCGCGTATCAATACGCGCTTGCCCGACAAGTCAATGTCGGTCATTCGTGCGATGGACATGTACGTCCTCCCTGGCTGACGAACCTAGCCGGCGTTGACGAGCGCCTTGGTCGTATCGAGCATACGGCAGGAGAAGCCCCACTCGTTGTCGTACCAGGAGATGACTTTGACGAGGGTTCCTTCCATCACGCGGGTCAGGCCGGCGTCGTACGTCGACGAATGCGGATCGTGATTGAAGTCGATCGATACCAGCGGCTCGTCGTTATAGGCGAGCACGCCCTTCAGATCGCCTTGTGCTGCTTCCTTCATGATGGCGTTTATCTCTTCGACACTGGTTTCGCGTTCGGCAACAAAACACAAGTCCACCGCCGAAACATTGATTGTCGGTACGCGCATCGAGAAGCCGTCGAGCTTGCCGTTCAGATCCGGTAGTACGAGGCCTACCGCGGCAGCCGCGCCGGTCTTTGTCGGGATCTGCGACATCGTTGCTGAACGCGCACGGCGCAGGTCCTTGTGAAAAACGTCAGTCAGCACCTGGTCATTCGTGTACGCATGAATTGTCGTCATCAGACCGTGCTTCACACCGATCTTCTCGTGCAGCGGCTTGACCAGCGGCGCCAGGCAGTTGGTCGTGCACGACGCGTTGGAGATGACCGTGTCGCTCGCCGTCAGCGTGTCGTGATTCACGCCGAAAACGATGGTCGCATCAACGTCGGCGCCGCCGGGTGCCGAGATAACGACTTTTTTTGCGCCGCCATCGAGGTGCTTGCTTGCGGCCTCGCGCGTGCGGAACAGGCCTGTGCATTCCCAGACGACATCGACGCCCAGGTCGCCCCACGGCAACTTCGACGGGTCGCGCTCCGCGAAAACCTTGACGCGATCGCCGTTCACGATGATGTCGTCGCCATCGACTTCGACCGTTCCCGGGAACGGCCCATGCGCCGTATCGCGGCGGGTCAGATGCGCGTTGGTGTTCGCGTCGCCGAGATCATTGAGGGCTACGACGTCAAACTCGTCGGTCCGACCGAGTTCGTGGATCGCGCGCAGCACGTTACGGCCAATACGGCCGTAGCCGTTGATTCCAACCTTGATGGTCATTTTTGTCTCCTGATCTAAATTAGTTCTCTGGCCACTCGGACGACGTTGTCGGTCGAGAAGCCGAAATGTTCAAAAAGCTCGCCCGCAGGCGCGGACTCACCAAACTGGTCGAGGCCGATGACGCGCCCGCCCGGGCCCGCAACACGCCACCAGATTGCGGTGACGCCTGCCTCGATGACCACGCGCGCCGTCACACTGGCCGGGAGAACCTGCTCGCGGTAGTCATCGGTCTGCGCTTCGAAAACCTCGAGGCACGGCATCGATACCACGCGAACCGCGACGCCGTCGGCGGACAGTGCATCCGCAGCAGACATGGCCAGCTCGACCTCGGATCCCGTCGCAACCAACAGGATTTGCGCGGCGCCCTCACAATCCCTCAACACGTATCCGCCACGAGTTATCGAGGCTACCTGGTCATCGCTACGGTTTTGATGGGGCAAGCCTTGCCGTGTCAACACCAGGCTCGTCGGTCCGTCGCGGCGCTCGATCGCATCCCGCCAGGCGACCGCGGTCTCGACAGCGTCACAGGGACGCCAGACTCGCATGTTCGGCATCAGCCGCAGTGACGCCGTGTGTTCAACGGGTTGATGCGTCGGCCCGTCCTCACCAAGGCCGATGGAATCGTGCGTATATACGAGGATGCTCTGGATCCTCATCAACGCGGCCATCCGCAGCGCGTTGCGGGCATAGTCCGAGAACGTCAGGAAAGTACCCGAATACGGGATGACGCCGCCATGCAAGGCCATACCGTTGCACAGCGCCGTCATTCCGAACTCTCGAACGCCGAAATAAATGTAGTTGCCGGCTGCGTCGTCCCCGGTTATGACACTCGACCCGGAGTGCTTGGTCAGGTTCGAGCCGGTGAGATCGGCCGATCCACCGGCCAGCTCGGGAAGCAGCGGCGCGAAAGCGTTGAGCGCAACCAGGGAAGCTTTGCGCGTCGCCATCGATTCGCCGGCGGCCGCTATCTCGGCGATCGCCTTGTCAGCATGGTCGCTCCAGTTCTCAGGCAGCCTGCCGTGCGCACGTCGCAGGTATTCAGCAGCGAGTTCCGGATGTTCAGCCCGGTATTCGCCGAAAGTCTTTTCCCAGTCTTTCTCATCCGCCTCACCACGCGCCCTGCCATCCCAGGCAGCGGCGACATCGGCAGGAATCTCGAACGGCGGAGCGTCCCATCCAAGTTCCTTGCGAGCCGCAGCAACTTCTTCGTCACCGAGCGGTGCGCCATGCGTCGATGCCGTCCCTTGTTTGTTTGGCGCCCCGAAACCGATGATTGTCTTGCAGCAGATCAGCGACGGTTTGCCAGTTTCCGCGACAGCCTTCTCGATGGCCCCGGCGATCGCCACACTATCGTGCCCGTCCACGTCCGCGATGACCTGCCAGCCGTAGGCCTCGAAGCGCTTCACCGTGTCGTCGGTGAACCAGCCATCGACCTCGCCATCGATCGATATGTTGTTATCGTCGTAAACCGCGATGAGCTTGCCGAGCTTGAGCGTTCCCGCCAGCGAGCAGGCCTCGTGGGAGATTCCTTCCATCATGCAACCGTCGCCGAGAAACACCCACGTCTTGTGGTCGACGACGTCGAAACCCGGCCTGTTGAACTGCGCTGCCAGCATCTTCTCGGTCAGCGCCATCCCCACGGCATTGGTGATGCCCTGCCCCAGCGGACCGGTGGTCGTCTCGATCGACAGCTCGGGCTCGTATTCCGGGTGCCCGGCCGTGCGATAGCCGAACTGCCGGAAATTGCGGATTTCGTCGATCGACAGATCGTATCCCGTCAGGTGCAGCAGGCTATACAAGAGCATCGAGCCGTGGCCGTTGGACAGGACAAAGCGATCGCGGTTTACCCACTGCGGGTTCGCCGGGTTGTGCCTCAGGTAGTCGTTCCACAGGACCTCAGCGATGTCGGCCATGCCCATCGGTGCCCCGGGGTGTCCTGAATTAGCGGCCTGTACGGCGTCCATTGATAGCGCCCGGATAGCATTAGCGAGTTCTCGCCGGTCGGGCTGGCCGGCTCTCGTTGCTTCTTGTGACATCGCGGTTTTCTTATGGTGAATTGGCAGGAAAAGCCCCGTCCGTGAGCCGCGCATTTTCGCGGTTTTGGCTACAAGGGGCAAGCTTACTGCACTTCAGTGTTGTAGTACGCGAGCCGCTCCTGCGGACTTGTCACATTTTGTTGCTGCTCGGGACTACGCATGGT
Source organism: Woeseiaceae bacterium (assembly GCA_011772865.1). Classification (GTDB taxonomy): domain Bacteria; phylum Pseudomonadota; class Gammaproteobacteria; order Steroidobacterales; family Woeseiaceae; genus UBA1847. The sequence goes on from WVYQ01000023.1 coordinate 282,036, forward strand.
TTTCGCATTAAGCGATGCGGTACAATCGCCCGACTCTCCAGCAGCAAGATCCCATTTATGACTGATACCTATCTGTTTACCTCGGAATCGGTGTCCGAGGGACACCCGGACAAGGTCGCCGACCAGATCTCCGATGCAATTCTCGACGCCATACTGACGCAGGACCCGCACTCACGCGTGGCCGTCGAGACCATGGTCAAGACCGGCATGGCAATCATTGCCGGGGAAGTGACCACAGAGGCCTGGGTCGACCTCGAGGAAGTCGTGCGCGGCACGATCATCGGCATCGGCTACACGGACTCGACGATTGGCTTCGACGGCCATTCCTGTGCCGTGCTCAATGCCATCGGCAAGCAGTCCCCGAATATCGCCCAGGGCGTGGATCGCGCGACGCCTGAGGAGCAAGGCGCCGGTGACCAGGGCCTGATGTTCGGCTATGCGACCAACGAGACAGACGTCCTTATGCCGGCGCCGATCACTTACGCGCATCGCCTGGTCAAGAAACAGGCCGACGTGCGCAAGAGCGGCAAGCTGCCATTCCTGCGGCCCGATGCCAAGAGCCAGGTGACATTTGGCTACGAGGGCGGCAAACCCAAAGGCATCGATGCGGTCGTGCTATCGACCCAGCACCATGCCGACGTCGATATGAAACATCTCGAGGAGGCTGTGATGGAGGAGATCATCAAGCCTGTACTGCCGACGGAATGGCTCGGCAAGGACACCAAGTACCATATCAACCCGACGGGCCGCTTCGAGATCGGCGGACCGATGGGCGACTGCGGGCTGACGGGCCGCAAGATTATCGTCGATACCTACGGCGGCACTGCGCGACATGGCGGCGGCGCGTTTTCGGGCAAGGACCCGTCGAAGGTCGATCGCTCGGCCGCCTATGCCTGCCGCTACGTGGCCAAGAATATCGTCGCGGCCGGCCTGGCCGACCGCTGTGAAATCCAGGTGTCCTATGCCATAGGCGTCGCGGAGCCTACTTCCATCAGCGTCGAGACTTTTGGTACCGGCAAGGTATCGGATGCGGAATTGACGGTGCTGATTCGTGAAAACTTCGACCTGCGGCCATACGGAATCCTGAAAATGCTCGACCTGCTGCGGCCGATATACCGGCCTACGGCCGCGTATGGCCACTTCGGCCGTGAAGACATTGATGTGAGCTGGGAAAAGACCGACAAGGCGGAAGCCCTGGCCGGCGCTGTCGCAGCCTGACCCATTTGGAATAGGAGAATCCCATGAGCAGCGAACCCGTTGCCATCCCGCAAAACGATTACAAAGTAGCCGATATTTCGTTGGCCGAATTCGGCCGCAAGGAAATCGCGATTGCAGAAACCGAAATGCCGGGCCTCATGGCCGTGCGCGAGGAGTATCGTGATCAAAAGCCGCTCGAAGGCGTGCGTCTGGCGGGCTGCCTGCACATGACGATTCAGACGGCCGTGCTGATCGAGACGCTCAAGGAGCTCGGTGCCGACATTCGCTGGTCGTCGTGCAATATCTTCTCGACGCAGGACCATGCTGCTGCCGCGATCGCGGCGGCAGGGATCCCCGTTTTCGCCTGGAAGGGAGAAACCGAGGACGAGTACTGGTGGTGCGTCGAGCAGACGATCAAAGGGCCTGACGGCTGGACGCCGAACATGCTGCTCGATGACGGCGGTGACCTGACGCTCGTCATGCATGAAAAATTCTCCGAACTCATGAAAGATGTCAAAGGCGTTTCCGAAGAAACGACAACCGGCGTCAAGCGTCTCTATGACATGATGGAAGACGGCTCGCTGCTCTGCCCGGCCTTTAACGTCAATGATTCGGTAACGAAGTCGAAGTTCGACAACCTGTATGGCTGTCGCGAGTCACTCGTCGATGGCATCAAGCGCGCAACCGACGTCATGATCGCGGGCAAGATCGTCATCGTCTGCGGCTATGGCGATGTTGGCAAAGGCTGTGCGCAATCATTGCGCGGCCTCGGCGCCACGGTCTGGATCACTGAAATCGATCCGATCAATGCGCTCCAGGCGGCGATGGAAGGTTACCGGGTTGTCGTGTTCGACGAAGTCTGTGACCAGGCCGATATCGTGGTGACGGCCACGGGCAACTATCACGTCGTGACCGGACCACAGATGGAGCGCATGAAGGACCAGGCCATAGTCTGCAATATCGGCCATTTTGACGACGAAATCGATGTGGCCTACCTGCGCCAGTTCGACTGGGAGAATATCAAGCCGCAAGTCGATCACGTGATTTTCCCGGATGGCAAGCGGCTTATCCTGCTGGCCGAGGGACGGCTCGTGAACCTGGGCTGCGCGACCGGGCACCCGAGCTTCGTGATGTCGAATTCGTTCACGAACCAGGTCATGGCGCAAATCGAGCTCTGGCAGAACCCCGACCAGTACGAAAAAAAGGTCTATGTGCTGCCGAAGCACCTCGACGAGAAGGTTGCGCGCCTGCACCTCGACCGCATTGGTGCGAAGGTAACGGAACTGACTCAGGAACAGGCCGACTACATCGGCGTACCCAAGGAAGGACCCTACAAGTCGGACCACTACAGGTACTGATACTGAAGGTACTGCACCTTACCGATCCACACCTGTTCGCCGATAAGGCGCAAGATTTACGTGGCACGGTCACTTACTCGTCGCTGTCTGCGGTGCTCGATCATTATCGGGCGGGTGATTTTCTGGCGGATATCGCGATCGTTACCGGGGACCTGATACACGACGACTCCTCCGAGGCGTATGAGCATTTTGTCGGGCTCTTGCGCGCCCTCGACATGCCGGTCTATTGCCTGCCCGGCAATCATGACGTGCGTGACATGATGCGAAGTGCCCTTGCGGATCCGCCGTTTCACTATTGCGAATCGTTGCAGACGGGCGACTGGCTCATCGTCAGCATCGACAGCTGCGTGACCGGGCACGCGGGCGGGCGCATAGGAGACCAGGAACTGGATCGCCTCGACAGCGAAATCGCAAACTCGCAGGCAAAGTACGTCATGGTGTGCCTGCATCATCCGCCCGTTCTGATGCAAAGCCGCTGGCTCGACTCGGTCGGGCTCGAGAATCGCGAGGAATTCCTGGCGCGGGTTGCGGTATCCGGGAAAGTACGGCTTGCCATCTTCGGTCACGTGCACCAGCCTTACGACGCCGATCATGGTGGAATCCGCATCATCGGAACGCCGTCGACGTGCCGCCAGTTCGCGCCAAAGCGCACGCTGTTCGCGGTCGACGACAGTCCGCCTGCTTATCGGACGATCGCGCTACATGCCGATGGCAGCTTTGCACACGAACTCGTTTGGCTAACCACATAGAGAACTTCACATGAGTCATTTTTCCGATGCCCGAAATGTCATCGCGGGAGGAGTCAATTCCCCGGTACGCGCCTTTGCCGGTGTCGGTGGCGAGCCGGTTTTCTTCAGGAGCGCCAGCGGCGCCTGGCTCGAAAGCGAAGATGGCGATCGCTACATCGATTACGTCGGTTCCTGGGGACCGATGATCCTCGGGCATGGCCATCCCGCGGTCCTGGACGCGGTCGTAGAGACTGCCCGCCGCGGACTCAGCTTCGGCGCACCGTGTGTGCTCGAAACGCGCATTGCCGAAAAGATTCGCGAACTCGTGCCGTCGATCGAGCGGCTGCGTATGGTGAGTTCGGGGACCGAAGCGACAATGAGTGCGATCCGTCTTGCGCGTGGCCACACGGGACGCGACAAGATCGTCAAATTCGAGGGCTGTTACCACGGACACTCCGATTCGCTTTTGATCAAGGCCGGCTCGGGCGCGCTGACGCTCGGCGTACCCAGTTCTCCGGGCGTACCTGCAGGTCTTGCCGAGCACACGATCACCTTGCAATTCAATGATTCCGACGCGGTCCGCGCCGCGTTCGCCGAAGTCGGAGGCAGCATCGCCTGCGTCATCGTCGAGCCGATCGCCGGCAATATGAACATGGTGCCCCCCGAGCCCGGTTTCCTGGAGACACTTCGTGACGAATGCACCCGTGCCGGCGCCATACTGATCCTCGATGAAGTCATGACCGGTTTCCGGGTGGCGAAGGGAGGTGCCCAGTCGATCTTTGGTATAGATCCTGACCTGACAACGCTCGGCAAGGTCGTCGGCGGCGGCATGCCTGCCGCGGCATTCGGCGGTAAGTCCGAGGTCATGGCCAGTATCGCCCCCGACGGTCCCGTCTATCAGGCCGGTACGCTGTCGGGTAACCCGGTCGCGATGGCCGCAGGCCTTGCGACGCTGGAGCAAATCGATCAGCCCGGCTTTTACGAGGCGCTAGGCGAACGCACGACACAGCTCGTGGAAGGACTGGCTGAGGCCGCAGCCGCAGCCGGTATTCCACTGGCCACGGAACATGCCGGTGGTATGTTCGGCTTCGTTTTTACCGAAGAGGAGTCCGTTCGTACTTTCGCGCAGGTTTCGGCCGCCGACGTTGAACGGTTCCGCAAGTTCTTCCACGGGATGCTCGCTGAAGGGATATACCTTGCTCCATCCGCCTTTGAAGCCGGATTCGTATCCGCGGCGCACGGCACAGCCGAGATTGAGCAGACGATTTCGGCCGCGCACAAGGTAATGCTTACGCTGTAACTGTCACCTGGCCGAATCGACCAGGTCCTGAACGAGGCGCAGGCGCTCGGCCGGGTCGGCTGACTCGAGACAATGTTGCTTTGTTTCGAGATCGATCGGCAGGACTTCGATGAAGCGGCTCGATACCCAGCCTGCATCATCCATGTGCCTTTCGACAGATTCGTACAGTCGCCCGAGATCGTCGAGCACGCCGGCCAGGATTTGCGGAATGTCCTTGTGCTCGGTCGGAATAGGCATCGGCTCCTCATTGGGCAGCAACTCGATTTCTCCGATATTGAGGCCGCTCGACTCCCGATGACTGGATATCACGTGAAAGCGGCTTTCACCGACGGCCGTGACGCCCAGCAGGCCATCACTGCCCTGGTACCAATCCGTAATGCGCGCCAGCGTTCCCACGTCATAGGTTGTCGAGGGTCCAATCTCCTGGCCATTGCGAATCAACAACACACCGAATGGCGCATCGTGCTTCACGCAATCACGGACCATATCCAAGTATCTCGTCTCGAAAATCCTGAGCGGCAGTGGCCCACCCGGAAACAGCACCGTATTCAAAGGAAACAAAGGAACCCGCACACCTTGCCCCTGACTGGCCTCTCATAACCAAGTATAGACGCCGTGGAGCGATTAGCTGCGACGCGTCCTCTGCAATACGGCTGTCAGGGTCTGCCGTGCCGAACCGAACCCGCCATTGCTCATAAAAATGACCTGGTCGCCCGACAGGACCTTGCCCGACATGTCGGTTACGAGCTTGTCGTAATCACCAAACATGCGCAGGCGATCTCCGAGGGACTCAAGAGCCTTCTCGAATCCATCGTCCATCCCTGCTGGCCGGTACATCCAGATGAGATCAGCTTTTTTCAGTGACTCGGCAAGCGCATCATTGTGCACGCCGAGCTTCATCGTATTCGAACGTGGTTCGATCGCGATCACGATGCGCTGCCCGGGGTAGCGCCGTTTCATCGCCGCGATCGAGCGGCGAATCGCCGTAGGATGATGGGCAAAATCGTCGTAGATCGCGATGTCCGCAACAGTCGCGGTTCGCTCCATACGGCGTTTGACGCCCTCGAACGTCGACAGCGCCGCAATTCCCTGGTCCAGCGTGACTCCTGCAGAGCGGGCCGCAGCCACCGCCGCAACGGCGTTTTCGAGATTGTGCCGCCCTCCCAGGTTCCAGCGGACCTCAGCGGATTTCCCGTCTGGCCCCGTTATACAAATTCGACGCTCCGCAGCGTCCATGAACTTGCCGGACCATTCGGCGCTTGCGTCTGAGCCAAAGGACTCGACCGGCGTCCAGCAGCCCATATCGATCAGCTGCTTCAGATTGTCGTCCGCGTGGTTTTTTATCACGCGACCGCTGCCGGGCACTGTGCGCATCAGCTGATGAAACTGCCAGAGAATCGCATCGATGTCCTTGTAGATATCGGCATGATCGAACTCGAGGTTGTTGAGGATCAGCGTTCGTGGACCGTAATGCACAAATTTGGCGCGCTTGTCGAAAAATGCGGTGTCGTACTCGTCGGCCTCGACAACGAAGTATTTCGATTCTCCAAAGCTCGCGGAGACGCCAAAATTTGACGGGATGCCGCCGATCAGGAAGCCGGGCGCCTGGCCAGCGTCGTGCAGTATCCAGGCCAGCATACTCGCGGTCGTCGTTTTGCCATGGGTGCCGGCCACCGCCATGACATGGCGGCCGTGAAGCACGTTGTCGGCGAGCCACCGCGGGCCCGAGGTGTGCGGGATTCCTCGATCAAGCATCGCTTCGACAGCTTCGTTACCGCGACTCAGGACGTTGCCAACGACGACGCAATCGGGCTCCGGGTCCAGTTGGGCCGCATCGAAGCCCTCGTGGATGTCGATGCCCAGTTCGCGTAGCTGCGTGCTCATCGGCGGGTAAACGGCGCTATCGCATCCGGTTACCCGGAAACCGGCGGCGCGCGCCAACGCTGCGACGCCGCCCATGAAGGTTCCGCAGATGCCGAGGATGTGAATGTGTTTTGGCATCAGGTAGCCACCGTCATCGAGCGATAGATCACGTATTGAAGAATAAACACGACGATTGCTATCACGATGCCAATGTACCAGTGTCGGTTGATTGCGCGGGCAATGATATGGCCTTCGACCGGCACCGACCACAGCAATATCAGCTGCGCCACGAGGCCGGTGATGGTCTGCCCGAGAAACGGTGTAAACAATACGAACTCGGCGACGAATGCGAACGAAATGAGTGCGCCGCAGCCGAGGATGGCGGACATGGTCTGCAGGACCCGGGTCGGGAAGCCCGCGACCACGACCGTCACCGCGTAGCAACCCAGTCCGACCATGGCGGTGAATATCCCGACAATGAAGTCTTGCTGGTCGTACTGTTCGATGAGCGCAAGCACCGCTGCCGACGACAGGAACCAGAAGCCGACGATCAGTGCGAAGAGTACTGTCGAATGCGGGATGCTCTCGGGGCCTTTACGCAGCAGCACGATTTCAAACAGCGTTCTCAGGAGCGGTAGCACGTTCTGATTTGGTCCCCGGTTCGGAAGCGCAATCATCGCATGTTACTCTCAAGATTCGAAATGATGCACTGCCCTGCCCATGCCTGACTACCAGCTCGTCGAAACGCCAGATTCCATCGTCTCGGATCTGGGCCGGCACGAGTATGTCGGCGTCGACACCGAGTTCATGCGTGAGAAGACTTTCTTCGCAGAGCTTTGCCTTGTCCAGGTGTCCACAGGTGACAACATTTACTGTGTCGATCCGCTCGCCGGCAACGCGATGACTTTTTTCTGGGATGCGCTCATACGTGACACCTGGGTCGTGCACTCGGCACGGCAGGACATCGAGGTCATCTACCAGACAGCGCAGCGCATGCCCGGGCGCCTGTTCGATACCCAGATCGCGGCGGCCCTGCTCGGGTTTCAACCGCAGATGGGGTACGCGTCGCTCGTCAAGGAGCTCTTCGACGTCGATGTCGACAAGACGCACACGCGCGCCAACTGGCTGAGGCGACCGCTCCCGGAAAACTACCTGCAATACGCAGCCGAGGACGTCGCCTGGCTGCTGCCCGCGCGTGAGGAACTCGCCGAACGACTGGAGCAGAACGGACGGTTGGCGTGGGCAGAGGAGGATTCGGCACAACTCCTGGACGCATCCCTGTACGCGATCGAGCCGACCCAGGCCATAGAAAAGCTGAAGGGCGCCCGTAACCTGCGCGGCCGCCGCCGGGCGGCCGCGGCCCGGCTCGCAGCCTGGCGCGAGTCGGAAGCCCTGCGCGCCAATCGCCCGCGCCAGTGGATCGCCAAAGACAGCGCCTTGCTCGATGTTGCGAGCCGCCTGCCCGAGAATCTATCGGCGCTGAACCGGATCGACGGTTTGCCCGCCGGGCTGATTCGCCGTTCCGGCAAGGCAATACTCGCCGAAGTCGCTGCCTCGGAAAACGACAACTCGGCCCGCCGACCGCCGGCCGCGCCGAGCGAGGCGCAGAAGGCGCAACTGAAGTCCGCCCAGAAGCATGTCGCAAAGTGCGCCTCCGAACTCGGGCTGGCGGCAGAAACCGTGGCATCGAAGCGCGACCTTTCGGCAATCGTCATTAACGGCAATCGCAACTCGAGAGTGCTCAGCGGCTGGCGCCGCGAACTTCTTGGCGACGACCTGCTCAAGCAGTTGTAAATACCGGCTCACAATACGCCGGCGAAAAGGCGCAAAGCCCTGACCAAGGCGCAGAAAGATCTTTGATGAAAGGAGCCGTGACCTCCTTTCTTGTATCCGTGCTCTAGGAAAGGGGGGCGATCGCGTCCGTGAATCGCTCGTAGACCTCGTCGATCGTGCCATCGGCATCGACGATCTTCAGGCTGCCGCGATCGCGGTAAAAATCGATGAGCGGCTCAGTCTGCTTGCGATAGACATCGAGACGATTGCTGATCGTCTCCTCGTTGTCGTCCTCGCGCTGGATCAGTTCGCCGCCAGCATTGGTGCATTCGTCGAGTTCTTCCTGCGGCGAGAAGTAGACGTTCAGCAACTTGCCGGTCAGCGAACAGGTCCGGCGACCCGTGAGTCGTTTCATCAGGATGTCGAAGTCGACGTTCATGAGGATCGCCGCATCCAGCGGCGTGCCGAGAGAATCGAGCAACTCCTCGAGATCGTGCGCCTGTTGCAGGGTGCGCGGGAATCCGTCAAGGATAAAGCCATCGGCCGTATCGGGCTGTGTCAGCCGTTCGCTGATGATACCGAGTACGATATCGTCGGATACGAGTTCGCCGGCATCGATAGTGGCTTTCGCCTGCAGACCGAATCGTGTGCCCGCGGCAACGGCTTCGCGCAGCATGTCACCAGTGGAGACCTGGGGAATGTTCCTGTCGGCCATGAGATTCTTGGCCTGCGTGCCCTTGCCCGAGCCGGGCGCGCCTAGGAGTACGATGCGCATCTTCATTATCCGCTTGTCATTTTGCGCCGGTACGCTATCACAATGAGCTTCGAGGTCAATCGGTGATATCCTCGCACGCCTCGAACCACACTCACCAGGGAAATCCAAGCATGCCAGCAAGAAATGCGTTCTACGCCCAGTCGGGCGGAGTTACCGCCGTCATCAATGCCACTGCCTGCGGCGTCATCGAGACGGCGCGCAAACACCGTAACAAGTTCAGGAACATCTACGCAGGCCGCAACGGCATCATCGGCGCGTTGACCGAGGACATGATCGACACGAACAAGGAGAGCGCCCGGACGATTGCAGCATTGCGCCATACGCCGGGCGGCGCGTTCGGTTCGGCGCGCTACAAGCTCAAGAGCCTTGAAGACAACAAGGCCGAGTACGAGCGATTGATAGAGGTTTTTCGTGCCCACGACATCGGGTATTTCTTCTACAACGGTGGCAACGATTCGATGGACACGGCGCACAAGGTGTCCCTGATCAGCAAGCGCATGGGTTTCCCGGTAACCTGCCTCGGCATCCCCAAGACGGTCGACAACGATCTGCCGATCACCGACAACTGCCCCGGGTTCGGGTCGGTCGCCAAGTATGTCGCCGTCTCTACGCAGGAAGCCGCACTCGACGTCCTGTCGATGGCGAAAACCTCGACCAAGGTTTTCGTGCTCGAGGTCATGGGACGGCACGCGGGCTGGATCGCTGCGGCAGGCGGGCTGGCGGGCAAGGAACCTGGCGACGCGCCGCACATCATTCTGTTCCCGGAGGTGCCTTTCAATCAACGCGCATTCCTGAAGCGTGTCAGGGAATGCGTAACGAAATACGACTTCTGTGTCATCGTCGTCAGCGAAGGCGCCGCCTACAAGAACGGCAAGTTCCTGGCCGAAGCTGGCACGCGGGATGCCTTCGGGCATGCACAGCTCGGCGGCGTCGCACCCGTCGTCGCCAACATGGTCCGCGACAAACTCGGCTACAAGTACCATTACGCCGTCGCCGATTACCTGCAGCGCTCCGCGCGGCATATCGCTTCCGCGACGGATGTGAAGCAGGCGTACGCGGTCGGCCAGGCCGCGGTGAAGATGGCATTGGCCGGCAAGACTGCCGTCATGCCGGTCATAAAGCGCGTCTCCGACCAGCCCTATCGCTGGAAGATCGAGTCGGCGCCGTTGTCCCGAATCGCCAACAAGGAGAAGATGCTGCCCCGGCGTTACATCACCAGCGACGGTTTCGGCATTACGCCGGCCGCGAGGCGCTACCTCGAGCCATTGATTCGCGGTGAGGATTACCCTCCATATATCAATGGCTTACCCAATTATGTATCGCTCAAGAACGCGCCTGTGAAGCCACGGTTACAGACGAAATTTGTGGTATGATGCGCGCCCGGCTCGGCCGGTACTACAAAAACGAAATTCCTTTTTGGGACATTCTTGCAGAACGCAGCCCGATGGTCGGCCTGACAGCCGGCGCAAGCGGTTTCGTTCGGTTAAAAAACGTCAGGAGACAATCAAATGAGTAACGAGTTAGCCCTGTGGCTCTCGATTGGCGCGGGCTTGTTGGCCATCGTGTTCGGTGCAGTATCGACACAGTGGATTCTCAAGCAGCCGGCAGGATCGGACCGGATGCAACAGATCGCTGCCGCGGTCCAGGAAGGCGCAAAGGCCTACATGGATCGCCAGTACATGACGATCAGCCTTGTGGGCATTGTCGTGTTCGTCATCATCGGTGCTGCGCTTGACTGGAGTACCGCGATTGGCTTCGCAATCGGCGCCGTGTTCTCGGGACTGGCCGGATACATTGGTATGTACGTTTCCGTCCGCGCCAATGTTCGCACGGCTGAGGCAGCGACCAAGGGCGTCAACCCCGCATTGAATATCGCCTTCCGGGGCGGTGCGATCACCGGTTTGCTCGTCGTCGGTCTCGGCTTGCTCGGCGTGGCCGGCTATTTCTACGTCCTGACACTAATCGGCGCATCGACCGACGACGCGGTGCACGCCCTGATCGGCCTCGCTTTCGGTGGCTCGTTGATCTCGATCTTCGCCCGACTGGGCGGTGGCATCTTCACCAAGGGCGCGGATGTCGGTGCTGATCTCGTGGGCAAGGTCGAAGCCGGCATTCCCGAAGATGACCCGCGCAACCCGGGCGTCATTGCTGATAACGTGGGCGACAACGTCGGCGACTGCGCGGGCATGGCGGCCGACCTGTTCGAGACCTACGCCGTTACCATCATTGCGACAATGCTACTCGGTGGCCTCATGGCCACGACATACGGCACGGTTGCGGTTATCTACCCGCTCGTGCTCGGCGCCGTTTCAATCGTCGCATCGATCATCGGCACCTTTTTCGTCAAGACCTCGGAAGGCGGCAAGATCATGGGTGCGTTGTATCGCGGCCTGATCGTCGCCGGTGTCCTTGCCGCAATCATCTTCTACCCGATTACGCATATGATGATGGGCGACGGGGACGCCATGGGTATCTATTACTCGGCGCTCATTGGTCTTGGCCTGACGGCTGCCATGGTTGTGATTACGGAGTACTACACCGGCACTGAATTCAAGCCTGTCAAGACAATTGCCGAGGCATCGCTGACGGGCGACGCGACCAACATCATTGCTGGCCTCGGTATCTCGATGAAAGCGACGGCCCTGCCCGTTATCGCGGTATGCCTCAGTATCTGGGGCGCATTTGCGCTGGCCGGCGGCGATTATATGGCAGGCCTTTACAACATCGCGATCGCGGCAACCACGATGTTGTCTATGACGGGCGTCATCGTGGCGCTCGACGCCTTCGGCCCGATCACGGACAACGCCGGCGGCATCGCCGAAATGGCAGAGCTACCGCCCGAAGTCCGTAACATCACGGACCAGCTGGACGCCGTCGGGAACACGACAAAGGCCGTCACCAAGGGTTATGCAATCGGTTCGGCCGGCCTCGCCGCGCTCGTGCTGTTTGCCGACTACAACAACGCGTTGGCGGGCGTCGGCAAGGATGTGACGTTCCTGCTCAATGACTACAAGGTGATCATCGGCCTCTTCATCGGTGGACTCGTGCCTTTCCTTTTCGGTGCTCTGGCAATGGAAGCGGTGGGGCGTGCTGCCGGTTCGGTCGTTAACGAGGTTCGCCGCCAGTTCAAGGAAATCGAGGGCATCATGGAAGGTACCGGCAAGCCCGACTACAGCCGCGCCGTGGATCTGCTGACCAAAGCGGCGATCCGCGAGATGGTCATACCTTCGCTGCTGCCGATTGCCGTACCGATCATTGTCGGCTTTACGCTCGGCGTAGAGGCGCTTGGGGGACTGCTGCTCGGCACGATCGTCACGGGCCTGTTCGTCGCGATATCGATGACAGCCGGCGGCGGCGCCTGGGACAACGCCAAGAAATACATCGAAGACGGTAACTTCGGCGGCAAAGGCTCGGACGCCCACAAAGCTGCGGTTACGGGCGACACGGTTGGCGATCCATACAAGGACACGGCGGGCCCTGCGATCAACCCGTTGATCAAGATCATCAACATCGTTGCCTTGCTGATCGTGCCATTGCTGTAGTCGCACCAACGATGCAAGCTCAAAGACCGCCGGCCTCGCCGGCGGTTTTTTTTTGCGCAGCGCCTGGCAACTTTCCATAAGTACGGTTTTGTCCATTCGCACCAGAAAATGGACGGTGCAACATACCTTTCCGCGTCGGTAAAAAGCGACGGTAGAAGCAATGACATGCGTAATGGCAGATTGTCCACATCTCCATGAAACATGGCCTTGTTGCCAACAAGTGAGGCGAAAGAAAGATGGCCGAAATGCCCGACGGCATCGTAACAGTGCACCTCGATGACCAGCGTTATCGGGGTGCCTATTACTTCCGTGACGACAAGATGTACGTGACGGCCTATGGCTTGCGCCAGGGCTCGATCGACTTGGGTGTTCTCGGCGGAGAGCGCGGCGGAGCCGCGCTCAACCTCGCCAAACTCGTGCTGATCGACATGGTCAAGGCCGCGATGGCGTCTCCTGAGAATGAGCCGCAGCTCTGCATACAGGGCTCCACAACAGCGATTTTCTACTGATTACGGATTAAGAATTCGGTGGGTTCCGCTAGATCCGGAACCGAGCGCCATCGGCGGATCGATGAAATGACCCTGTACGAAGTCGACCCCGACCTCTCGCAGCCAGTCGAAGTCGTCCTGATGCTCGACCTCCTCGGCGACGATCCGGAACTGCATCGTTCGCGCAAGTTTAATCATGGCCATGACCATCTCCTGGTTGACCTCATCGGCCTGGAGGTTGCGCGTGTAAGTGCCATCGATCTTCAGGTAATCGATAGGCAGGTGCTTCAGGCTCGAGAAGGAGCCCATGCCGCTACCGAAATCGTCGAGCGAGAATTCACAGCCGATACCGTGAAGCACTTCGATAAAACGCTGCGCATGCTGGATATTCGAGAGTATCGCGGCCTCGGTGATCTCGAAGCAGACAGTTGACGGTGCCACGCCCGTGCGATCGAGCGCTTCGACGACATAGCCGAGGAACGACTCGTCGCCGAGAGTCTGGGCCGAAAGGTTTATCGCGCAACAGCGCCCGTGCGCTACCTTGATCTCGCCCGATGCAATCGCGGTCAACGTTGCCTTGACGACCCATCGATCGATTTGCGGCATCAGCTGATAGCGCTCGGCCGGTCGCAAAAACTCCGCCGTGTCCGCAACGCGTCCGTGACTGTCGGGCAAACGGATCAGGACCTCGAACGCCGGGCCCGATTCGACGCCGCCGCTCATCGCGATGATGGGTTGAACGGCAAGCACAAACTGGTCCTCGTGCAGCGCTGCCTGCAGCCGGCGCAGCCATTGAATATCTCCGCGCTCGCGGGCGACCGCCTCGTCGCGTGCGGAGTAGACATGCACTCTCCCCCTTCCCTGTTGCTTCGCGACGTAACAGGCCGAGTCGGCCGCGCTCATCACATCCTGCATTGTTCCGCTGATGTGGCTGATCTCGACCAGGCCGATCGATATACCGATATTGAAGATCTTGTCTTTCCAGACGAAACGATAGTCTGCGACCGCATTGCAGATATCGGCCGCGATTTGCCGGGCCTTGTCAATTGGACAGCCGATCAGCAATGCCCCGAACTCGTCACCGCCCAGCCTGCCGACGTAGTCGGAGTCGCGCACCTGGTCCTTGATGAGGCTGGCGACCTCCCGGAGCATGTTGTCGCCGGCAAGGTGTCCGCAGCTGTCGTTGACGGCCTTGAAGCGATCGAGATCCATGTAGAACAGCATGTGCACAGCTTCTTCGGCGTGCGCATCGTCCATTGCCTCGTCGAGACGGCGCTCGAACTCGCGGCGATTGATGAGGCCGGTCAAGGGATCGTGAGAGGCCTGGTAACTCATCTTCCGGGTCAGGCCACGAATTTCGCCGACGTCGTGGAACACGACGACGGCGCCCGAGACGCTGTTGCCAGGACCACGAATCGGCGACGCGGTAATTTCAATGGAATGTTCATTCTCGCCGCCAGAAGTCACCATCACAGCTCGCCGGCCCATGTTCACACGGCGGCGCATCGCCAGGCAGCGCTCTACCGGGTCGCCGAGCGGCCTGCGATCGGCGTCATCGACCAGTGTGAACATCTCGCTGACGCGATGCCCCGCCGCATCTTCACGGTTAGTTCCAATCAGCGTCTCGGCCGCCTGGTTCATGTAGTCGATCCGGCCGTCGTTGTCCGTAGTGATCACCCCTTCGGCAATGGATTCGAGCGTGTATTGCGCCTGTCGCTTGCCGCGGCTCAACGACACTTCGAGGCTCTTGCGATGACTGATGTCACGGGCAACGGTGAGAATCGCGGTATGACCATGGAACTCGATGTTTGAGCTCTGTGCTTCGACCCAGAGTCCGGCCTCGTTGCCGTTGATCAGCTGAATTTCCAGTCGCCGCGGGACGTTTTCGCCCTCGAGGCGCTTGGCCATCGTGTTGCGAAAAAGCGCGCGGTAGGCGGGCCTGACCAGGTCCGCCGCCTCGCGTCCAATCAGCTGCTGGGGTTCCATGCCGATCAGGCTGGCCGCCGACTCATTGGCCAGCAGGATCTTCTCGTCGTGAACGATGACGATCTCCGGCAAGGTCCGGGCGAAAACCGTGAACAGCCGGTCCCTGTCCTGAATCTTTTCATCACGCTCGGCGAGCGCATCGAAGAGCCGATTGATCGTTCCGGCGAGCTGCGCTGCATCGGGATTCGATGGAATGCTGAGCCGCCGACCCACCGATGCGTCGCGAGATGCGTCGAGCATCTCTTGATTGAGCTTCGCCATTCTTCGAGAAGCGCGCTGCTTGGCCAGTCCCAACCACACGATCAAGACAACGCTCAGTATCACGAGTGCCGACAGAACTATGATGATGGGGTTAGAGGACATGCGGAGCCCGGTTTTTCATTCAGATGCCGTTAGCTGATCATTTGTTATTATTGTCGGCTCGACGTACGTCCGAATTGCATCTTCGTAATAAGCATAGCCCAGCAATACCTGCGGCTTGATGCGATTCACCATAATGTAACAAAAGTCGAGATTTCGCTTTAATTTCAGAATTTTAGGATTCATTGGAATGGATACAGATTTCGCCCGGCAGCAAATGGTCGAACAACAGGTTCGCGCATGGGACGTTCTTCATCCCGACGTGCTCCGGGTACTCAAAGACATACCGCGAGAACAGTTCGTGCCGAACGGCTACGAACCGCTGGCATTCGCAGACACGGAGATTCCGATTGGCCATGGCGAGACCATGATGACACCAACAATCGAAGGACGCGTACTGCAGGCATTGCAGCCAACCCCGAGCGATACAGTCCTGGAAATCGGCACCGGGACCGGTTTCCTGGCTGCTTGCCTGCGACGACTCTCGGCCGGCGTGACCAGTATCGACATTCACGGTGACTTTCTGGACAGCGCCAGGGCGAATCTCGAAGACTCCGGCATTGCTGACGTGACCTTGCTGAAGATGGATGCCACGCGCCAATTACCACAGCGCCAGTTTGATGTCATCGCGGTCACGGGGTCCATCGAAAAATTCGACCCACGATTCGTCGATGCCCTCGTTCCCGGTGGCCGACTGTTCATCGTCGTCGGCGCAGCGCCGGCGATGGACGCGCGCCTCGTAACAAGAACCGGCGAGAACGACTGGCATAGCGAGAGCCTTTTCGAGACGGTGCTGACTCCACTCGTTAACGCGACGCAGCCGCCACAGTTTTTATTCTGATGTGAAACCACTTAAGGTGTTGCCGCATCTAGAAAATGAATATCGGACTTGACTGGTTTAGTGATATAGTTGACTATAACACCTTACGCTTAACCTGACCGCCCACTCAGCGGAACCGTGGAAATGAAAAAACCAATTAGATTCAGAATCTTATGCGCCATTCTCGGCTTTGTGTCAGTGCCTGGCATGGCGTCCGCCGCGTCGCTGCTCGAGGTTTACCAGCAAGCTCTGCAGTCGGACCCGAGAATTCACGAAGCGGAAGCGCGCCGCCTGGCCGCGCTCGAAGCCGAGCCGCAGGCGCGTGGCGTTTACCTGCCGCAACTCAGCGCATCCGGCAGCTGGACCAAATCCAATTCGGAAGGAACGGGCACGTTCAACCAGTTTGTCGAGGTCCCGCCGGGGTCCGGCAACTTCGAGGTTGTACCGGTTCCGTTCCAGTCCGAGACGCGAGACGAAACCACTCGCTGGTCTTTCGATCTTTCGCAGACGATTTTCCGCTGGGACCGGATCGTCAATCTGCGACGAGCCGACAAGATCGTGGCCAAGGCCGAGGCCGATCGCGAAGCTGCTCAGCAAGACCTGATCGTGCGCGTTGGGCAGGCGTATTTTGATGTGCTCGGCGCCGAAGACCGGCTGACTTCGACGCATGCCAATCGGCAGGCGATCGCCCGGCAACTGGAACAGGCCAAGCAACGGTTCGAGGTCGGACTCATCGCGATCACCGATGTTCAGGAGTCACAGGCAGCCTATGACCAGGCTGTCGCCGATGAGATTGCCGCAAAGCGCGTGCTCGCTACGGCGCGCGAATTTCTTCGCGAGATAACCGGAGAATATGTGAGCGCCCTTTCTGCGCCCGGCGATGAATTCCCGATGCGCGCTCCGAGCCCTGCGAGCGAAAGCGACTGGGTCGATCTCGCCTTGGGCCAGAACCTCGCTCTCGTATCAAGCCGTCTTGACGAACAGATCGCGAGGGACGAGATCTCGTTCCGCCGCAACGGTCACTATCCTACCGTCGATCTTGTGGCAAGCCTAGGAAACACCACGAGCGAGGCGGAGCAAAATACCGGGCCCGGTTTCCTCGACACCGAGCGCGATTTCGACAATGACAGCATCGGTATCCAGGTCACGCTCCCGCTCTTCACAGGCGGCTCCACCTCCTCGCGTGTTCGCGAGGCCGTGTACCTGCACCGCGCGTCGATGGAGCAGCTGCAGCGCGTGACTCGTGAGACCGAACGTTCTACGCGGGACGCCTACCTGGGCGTTTTGTCGGAAATGAGCCGCGTCGAAGCCCTCGAGCAAGCTGTCGAATCGAGCCGGACGGCCCTGGAGGCAACCCAGGCTGGATTCGATGTCGGCACCCGCACGATCGTCGACGTGCTCGATTCGCAGTTCAATCTCTATCGTTCGATTACGCTCTTCTACCAGGCGCGATACGACTACCTGATGAACGTGCTTCGATTGAAGCAGGCTGCAGGCAACCTGCAAATCGAAGATCTCGAAAACATCGACCAATGGCTCAGGGAGCGCCCGACCCCCGAGGAGGCGTTCGCCGCTGAAGAAGCGGCTGCGGCTGCGTCCGAATAAGGGCTGTCAGCCCGGCCGTTCGCCACCAATCAGCGGATCGAGAAGCTCGAGCAGTCGTGCGAGCGCACCACGGTTCTGCTTGACGATCGCCAGGCCCCGGCCACTTCGGGCGGCGGCCTCGGTCGGGTCTGACAGCAACTCCTCAATCGCGACGGCGAGCTGCCCCGGATCGTCAACGATTCGGCATGCGCCCAGGCCAATAAACATGTCGGAAATTTCCTGGGCGTTGTAGACGTGGGGGCCGCTGACGAGCGGCATGCCGAGGGCCGCAGGTTCGAGCAGGTTGTGGCCGCCAATCGGAACGAGGCTGCCGCCAACGAAGGCAATGTCGCTCGCCGCATAAAACAGCGGCAGTTCGCCCATCGTGTCGCCGAGGAAGACCGATGTCGACGCATCGCAGGAACGCTCCTCGGTGCGCGCAACCTGGCTGAAGCCTTCCCGTTTTACGAGATCGGCGACCGACGAGAAACGCTCGGGGTGCCTGGGAACGAGCACTAGCAACAACTCGGGAAAGCGCTCCAGCAGCTGTCGATGCGCTGTCAGCACCTGCTGCTCCTCGTTGTCGTGGGTGCTCGCGGCAACCCAGACGGGTCGATCACCAAAAACTCGCCGGCGAAACTCCGCGCCGCGTTCTGCAAGGTCGGTAGGCAGTTCGATATCGAACTTTATATTGCCGGTCACCCAGGTGCGCACCGGACTCGCGCCCAGCGAGCGGAACCGTTCGGCGTCGGCCTCGCTCTGCGCTGCAATGATGATCCCGTGTGACAGGGTCTCGCGGAAAAGCGGCGTAAGCTTCCTGTAGCGCTTGACCGATTTGAGAGAGATTCTCGCGCTGACGAGAACGAGAGGGATCTCGCGCAGGCCACAACCCTGGTAGAGATTCGGCCAGATCTCTGTCTCCATGATCAGCGCCAGCTCCGGTCGCACCGAATCGAAGAAACGGTCTACCGCGAAAGGCATTTCGAACGGGATATAACAGTGGTTAACCGTATCGCCGAAATTTGCCTCGACGCGAGCCGCACCGGTTGGCGTCACCGTTGTGATCAGCATCGGGTGGTCAGGAAACCGCTTCTGAATCGCGCGCACGAGCGGGACGGCTGCCTGCACCTCCCCCACCGATACGGCGTGAATCCAGATGCACCTGTCGAGCAGCGGGTAGCCGAGGCCGAAACGCTGGCCCAGCCGATCGCGATAGCTGCGGTTCCAGAGCGCACGAACCAGCCAGTAGAACGCCAGGGGGACCTGGAGCAGGTAGATCAGCAGGTTGTAGAGAACACGCACTCGTGCGCTCGCGTCAGCGGTATCAGCTCCCGCTTAGCCGCACTTCGATTCGCCGCAGGACAGACAGGTCATGCAGCCGTCCATCATGATGACAGCGGCTGTATTGCACTTGCTGCAAAGCTGCGCGCCTTCCGGGTATTCGCTCTCCGAAAAAGCGTCCTGTTGCTTTTGCGCCTCCTCGTATTCGGCGCGCTTTTCCTTGAGCAGTTTCTGTTGTTCGTCGTCAAGCTCGGGCTCGGCCATCAGGCCGATCGAGATCAGGTGTTTTTCGACGATGTAGCCGAGTTCCGCAATGATCGAAGGCATGAACTTGCCGCCAGGCTGCCAGTAGCCGCCGCGCGGATCGAAAACTGCTTTCAACTCGTCAACGAGAAACGCCACATCACCGCCCTTGCGGAAGACGGCCGAAATGATGCGTGTCAGCGCGACGATCCACTGGTAGTGATCAAGGTTCTTCGAATTGATGAAGATCTCAAACGGCCGACGCTTCTCGAACTCCGTGCCCTGGTTGAGGATGATGTCATTGATGGTCACGTACATCGCATGATCGGAGATCGGCGTTTTGACTTTGTAGGTGGACCCTACGAGCACCTCCGGGCGCTCGAGCCTCTCGTGCATACGGATGACTTCAGCGCGGTCCCCGCCGCCACCTTCCCGCTTGAACTCGGGCTTGGCGACCTTTTCCTCGACCTCAGGCTGAGATACGGCATAGCCGACGATTTTCTTGTCAATCTTCATCATCATGTTCAGAATTTTCCGTAGTAGCCTTCTTTGAGCGCGTCGAAGAGATTGGCGGCGGTGTGGATTTCGCCGTCGTACTCGACTTCCTCGTCGCCCTTCAGGTCGACCGTCGAACCGTCGGCCAGCTTAAATGTATAGACCGTATTCTTGAGGTCTTTCTCCTTCACCAGCACGCCCTGAAAAGCTTCAGGGTTGAACCGGAACGTCGTACAGCCCTTCAGCCCTTGCTCATAGGCATACAGATAGATGTCCTTGAATTGCTCGTAGGGATACTCCGTCGGCACATTTGCCGTCTTGGATATCGACGAGTCAATCCACTTCTGGGCCGCTCCCTGGATATCCACATGCGCCTTCGGCGAAACGTCCTCGGCGGTAATAAAGTACTCGGGCAGCGTCGTGGCTCCACCCGCCTCGGCAGCACCGGGAGGCATCGCCGATTTGTCCACGAGTTCGCGATACGCGAGCAACTCGAACGAATAGACATCGACCTTTTCCTTGGTCTTCTTGCCCTGGCGAATAACGTTGCGGAAGTAGTGGTGCGCGAAACTCGGTTCGATACCATTGCTCGCATTGTTCGCAAGCGACAGCGAGATCGTGCCTGTCGGCGCGATGGAACTGTGGTGGGTGAACCGCGCGCCGACCTCCGCAAGTTTTTCGACGAGTTCCGGCGCCTCGGCAGCCACGCGCTGCATGTAGCGGCTGTAACGGGCGTGCAGAATTCGACCGGGTACCTTATCGCCCGCCTGGTAGCCATCCGCCGTCATTTCAGGACGCTTGCGCAGCATTTCCTCGGTGACTTCGAACTGCTCGTTCATGATCGGTGCGGGCCCTTTCTCCTCAGCCAGTTCGAGCGCCTCTTCCCACCCTGCCAGCGCGAGCTCGCGTGACACTTCCTCGGTGAACTTTACGGCTCTTTCCTCACCGTACTTCATGCGCAGCATTGTGATCGTCGAGCCCAGGCCGAGGAACCCCATGCCATGCCGGCGCTTCCTCATGATTTCATTGCGTTGCTGTGGTAGCGGCAGGCCATTGATCTCGACGACGTTGTCGAGCATGCGCGTAAACGTCTTGACGACGTTGCGGAATGCGGCCCAATCGAAGCGTGCGTCGTCAGTGAACGGATCGACGACAAACCGCGTGAGATTGACCGAACCCAGCAGGCAGGAGCCGTAAGGCGGCAACGGCTGCTCGCCGCAGGGATTGGTCGCGCGGATGTTCTCGTCAAACCAGTTGTTGTTCATCTCGTTGACCTTGTCGATCAGCACGAAACCCGGCTCCGCGAAATCGTAGGTCGACGCCATGATCAGGTCCCAGACCCGCCGCGCGGGCAGGGTCTTGTATATCTTGCATGCGACCAGGCCCTGCTGATCCTTCACGTAATTGCCCGGTTCCGGCCATTCGCGCCAGACGAACTGGCTTTGATCATTGATATCCAGGCCTTCGTCGTCGACTTCTTTCTGCGTAACCGGGAACGCGAGCGCCCAGTCTTTTTCGTTGATGACGGCCTGCATGAACTCATCGGTCACGAGCAGGGACAGGTTGAATTGCCGCAGCCGGCCGTCCTCGCGCTTGGCGCGAATGAACTCGAGTACATCGGGATGACCAACATCAAACGTGCCCATTTGCGCGCCGCGGCGACCACCTGCCGAGGACACCGTGAAGCACATCTTGTCGTAGATATCCATGAACGACAGCGGGCCCGATGTATAGGCGCCCGCGCCGGTGACATACGCGCCCTTCGGGCGCAGCGTCGAGAACTCGTAACCGATGCCGCAGCCGGCCTTGAGGGTCAGCCCTGCTTCATGCACCTTGTTGAGAATGTTGTCCATCGAGTCGCCGACCGTGCCGGATACCGTGCAGTTGATCGTCGATGTCGCCGGCTTGTGCTCCTGGGCCCCCGCGTTGGACATGATCCGGCCCGCGGGAATGGCCCCGGACCGAAGCGCCCAGAGGAACTCTTCGTAATACTTGTCCTGTTTGGATTCAAGCTCGACGCTTGCCAGCGCACGGGCGACTCGCTTGTACGTGTCGTCAATGGTCTCGTCGATCTTGCTCCCGTCTTTGGCGGTCAGTCGATATTTCGCATCCCAAATATCGATGGAAGCAGCTTGGAACTCAATGTCGGTAACCGTGTGCGCATCCATATGAACGGCGGACTTCATAGGCCTGTCTTTTCCCCTTTTCTCCGTCTTGGAGACCCCAATTTACTCCAAAAAGTGGAGACCGTACTTGTTATCGAGCACTTTATCCGAGGAAACGAGGGCCCGCTCACCGCGCGTGCTTTTTGACGCGGCGAGTGCCAGAATTTGGCCTCATTTCCTATCGTGACTGGACACAAGATGTTGTGTCCGAACGCACACAAGATTATGCCCGTCAGAGGCCCCTGTCAAGGGTTTATGCGAAAATAGCTCTAGGTTAATTACCTATTAAAATCAATATATTATAAATTTTTCCGCAGTAAGTACTTTAAAAACAAGCGAAAAAAAATGGCACTTTTGTGAAAGTTTGTATCCACTACATCTAGTGGCATTAGGTCAAACACGTGAGCCACAAAAAATGTTGCCACTGATGGTCCAAATTTCGCAAAAAAAAACGACTTGAATTGCCTGATGACGACCCCAATCTACCGGGCATGAGGTTTTGACGGGCCAAAAAAACGCGCCTTGTCCATTACTTGCCAGGAGGAAAATATGAATCTTGTACGTTTTGATCCGTGGTCGATCGCCGACCTGATGCAACGCGATTTCAATCGCTACGCAACCCCTCGTCCGGGCCGCAGCGCGGTTGAAACGCCGGTATCGGACTGGGCTCCGGCCGTCGATATCGTCGAAGAAAAGGACCGTTTCCTGCTTCGCGCCGACGTGCCCGGTGTCGCACGCGACGATATCGAAGTCAGCATGGAGGATGGCGTCCTCACAATCGCCGGCGCGCGCCACACCGAGAAGCACGAAGACGCCGAGGGCGTAAAGCGGTTCGAACGAGTCAGCGGTAAGTTCTATCGGCGTTTCACGCTGCCCGAGACTGCCGATGCCGAAGGTATTGCGGCCAGAAGCGCCAACGGAATTCTCGAGGTTTCGATACCGAAGCTGCCCCAGGTGCAGCCGCGACGTATTACCGTCGAAGCTGCCTGAGCAAGAGAGACCGAAATGCCCGATTGCAACGCTTTGTTGCAGTCGGGCATCCTTGCTTTAACGGACCGCAGTCGTTTGAATGGTAGAACTGACTCACCTCAGTTTGGTCTGACTGGATCATGAGGCAAACAATGATTTTGAACATACGACTCTTCGTGGCTGGGGTTTTCCTCGTTGTTTCCGGGACCGCAGCCGCTCAAATGCCCGCCATGGTCGATGGCGAGCCGGTAACGAGCCTGGCACCGCTGGTCGAGCGCGTATCCCCGGCCGTCGTCAACATCCGCGTAAGCCAGACCGTGCAGCAACGCAATCCGTTCGCGGACGACCCTTTCTGGCGGTTTTTCGGCGGCCCGAACGTCCCGAACGGCTCGCGTGAGGTGGCCAGTGCCGGATCGGGCGTTATCGTGGACGCGGACCTCGGCTACATCCTGACCAATCACCATGTCGTCGGCGATGCCGACGAGATCCGGGTCTCACTGATGAACGGCGTTGAACTGGAAGCCGAGATCGTCGGCTCCGATGCCGCCACCGACATCGCGTTAATCAAGGTCGAGGGCGATAATCTGACCGACATGCCAATCGGCAACTCCGAGGATGTCAGGGTTGGCGATTTCGTGCTCGCTATCGGCAATCCGTTCGGACTCGGGCATACGGTGACATCGGGCATCGTCAGCGCTCTCGGTCGAGCTGGCATCAACCCGAACGGCTACGAGGACTTTATTCAGACCGATGCCTCGATCAACCCGGGCAACTCCGGCGGGGCGCTGGTCAACATGCGCGGCGAGCTGGTCGGCATCAACTCGGCCATCATCAGCCGCTCAGGCGGCAATGTCGGTATCGGCTTTGCCGTGCCCACGACCATTGCCAGCTCCATCATGCGGCAGATCCTCGAGTTCGGCGAGGTACGGCGCGGCCTGCTGGGCGTGACGATTCAGGACGTGAATCCCGAAATTGCCGAGGCGCTCGGCGCCTCAGTCGACCGTGGCGCCCTCATTTCGGAAGTAGTACCCAACTCGGCTGCCGAGAAATCGGGGCTCAAGGTGGATGACATTATTATCGCCGTGGGCGAAGAAAAGATCACGAGCGCCTCCGAACTGCGCAACGCCATCGGCCTGAAGGGATATGGGGAGGCCGTCGAAATCACGTACAACCGGGAAGGAAAGACGCACACGACGAGTGCTGTTCTCGGTCGCCAGGAGGTTGCCAGCAGTGTCGGCGACGACATACATGAAGGCCTGCAGGGTGCGCAATTCGCGACCTATACGACATCAAGCGGCGTCGAGGCCGGCGTCGAGGTGACCGAAGTGGAACCAGGCAGCCCGGCTGCGCAACGCGGACTGCTTGCCGGTGACATCATTTCAGCCGTGAATCGCCGCACGGTCCGAAATGTCCAGCAGTTCCGTGAAGTCGCGGGAGCGAACCGTATCCTGTTCCTGCTCGTGCAACGCGACAGTCGTCAACTGATGCTGCAGATACGCTAGAATCAGGAGCCGGCCCGGCTCCTGTTTCTGACGATGCCTCTGACGCGAAACACCGCTAGTCAATTGCTTGCCGGCGCGCTGCTCCTGATGAGTGGCGCGCTGGTTTTCGCGTCCACTGCCACGGACTCCCAACGCCAGATATTCAAGCGCGTCTATGCCGAGGTCGAACTCGGCAATTGGGCGGCCGTAGACTCGCTCGATGCCGATGAGCGCCGGTCCCTCGAAGACTACGTCTTGTACCCCGACCTGCGTGCCGCATGGCTTCGCGCCACTCTGGTCAATGCCGATCACGCCGAGATCGATGCCTTCCTCGGACACCATGGCGTCCTCAAGCCGGCCCGCGAGCTCCGCTACCGTTACGCGTTGCATCTTGCCGACATCGGCTATCTCGACGAGTACCTGGCGATCTACGAGCAGTATTACCAGGGTCTGGACGATGAAAGGCTCGATTGTCTCGCCCTGCAGGCTGAACTCGAAGTCGGGCGCGCGTCGCGCGTCGTCAACCGTGCGATCGATCTGTGGACGGTCGGCGAGAGCCAGGTGGACGAATGCGACCCGGTATTCGAATTCCTGGATGACGGCGATCACCTCGATATCGTCGATTACATGCGGCGCTTCGAACTCGCGATCGACGCGCGAGAATTCACGATGGCCCAGTGGCTCGGCAAATCGATCGACCAGCAGCATATCGACACGGCGGGCCAGTGGCTGCGAGCGCAGCGCAATCCCGAGTCCTTCGTCGAGAATGCCGACAAGCTGGACAACAATGAGACCACGCGGGATCAGCTTATCTTTGCCATAGAAAGGATCACCTATGACGACCCGCTAAGAGCGCTGGAACTCTGGACAGAGATTTCCCGGGGTCAACGATTCTCGGCCGAGCAGGAACTGCGAACGGCGCGGCACATCGCCCTGTGGATGGCCCGCGACAGGCTTACCGGCGCTTACAAGCAGTTGACTGCGCTGCCCGTTGCGGCCCAGAACGCCGAAGTAATTCGCTGGCGCGCCCGTACGAGTCTTCGACTGCGTAACTGGCCGAATCTTCTCGCCGATATCGAAGCCATGACGGCAACAGAACGCGGAACAGAAGAGTGGCGCTACTGGTACGGCATCGCTCTGCAGCGAAACAATCGTATTGCCGAGGGCGATGCCGTCCTCCAGCAACTGGCTGCAGAGCGAAGCTACTACGGCTTTCTCGCGGCTGATGAGCTCGGACTGCCCTATTCGCTGGTCGATGAGTCGTTTTCTCCCGACGAGCAGCGCATCGCAGAACTCGCTGGACGACCCGAATTGATCCGCGCCCGCGAACTGTTTCTCGTTGGACTCGATGGCAGGGGACGTTCGGAGTGGGACGCCGTGGTTCGTTATCTGGAGGCCGGCGACAAGATGCAGGCCGCCATCCTTGCCAATCGCTGGGGATGGCACTCACGCGCGATCGCCGCGGCGGCCAGCGTCGGGGATTTCGACGATCTGTCACTTCGGTATCCGCTACCCTTTCACGAGACGTTTCGCGAGCACTCGGAAGCTGCCGGCATTTCCACAACCTGGGCTTATGGCGTCGCGCGAAGTGAAAGTCTGTTCATGCGCGATGCGCGCTCGAGGGCCGGCGCAGTTGGCCTGATGCAGCTGATGCCCGCCACCGGCAAGGAGGTGGCCAGATCGATCAAGCTGCCGTACTCGGGCCTGAGCACGCTGACAGACCCGGGCAGCAATATCCGGCTCGGCACCTTCTACCTCGGCCAGATGGCAGACCGATATGGCGGAAATCGGGTGCTCGCGACTGCTGCATACAATGCCGGTCCGCATCGTGTCGATGCCTGGCTGCCGCAAGTGGGCAACGTCGATGCGCGTGTCTGGATCGAGAACATCCCGTTCAACGAGACACGCGGTTACGTAAAGCGGGTACTCGCCGCGGAAACCATATTTCACTGGCGCATGACGGGCCAGATTCGCCGCCTGTCAGACGAGTTACTGGTCGTCAGGGCGGAACCTAAGCCTCACCGGGTCGCAAGGAACTAGCGCGCTCGTAAAAACAGGTCAGGTTCCTGCCGCACTCGTCGTACAGGCTCCGAAACTCCTCGACGCGACCGAGGTAAAGGCCGATTGAAACCAGCCTGGCGTTGTTGAGGTCGCTCTCGAGCCAGGCCGGTTCGGCACGGCCCGAGCGTTCCAGTTCTTCCCGGATCGACGCACGCAAGCGATCCAGGCCCATCGCTTTGCGCTCTCGCATCGCCGCCGGCGCAATTCTCGTCCTGTAAAGCGCTTCGAGTTCCACCTTCGCATTCAGGACGAGTTCGCCGATGCGCTCCTGGAGTTCCCGCCGTTCCAGGTAGGCATCGAACATTTCTGTCTCGCCACGCTCGTCGAGCCAGAGACCAAGACCGATCTCGGCGACCGCGGTCGCAAACGACTCGTTGAATTCGGTATCGTCCTTTACGTACAGCACCTGGTGCGCGAGTTCGTGAAAGATTGTTGCGACCAGCTCGGTGTCATCCCAGTGCATCATTGTGTTCAGCACCGGATCGTCAAACCTGCCCAGCGTGGAATACGCCGGTATGCCTCCGACCACAACGTCATAACCGTCCGCACGCAGTTGCCGGGCCTTTTGCCTCGCGGCTTCCTCCGAAAAATAGCCGCGATACGCGACACAGCCTGCGACCGGGAAACACCAGGTCCTGGGTTCGAGCGAAAACTCGGGCGCCGCGAAAACATTCCAGACCACGTAGTCACGGCCGATATCGGCATAGCTGCGATAACTGTCGTTGTCCGGCAGGTACAGGACGTCGACCGCGAATTGTCGAGCTTCGCTGACCAGCTCGAGTCGCTCTGCCAGCTCGTCCGGTGTTTCTTCGGCAGCAATCAACTCGTCGATCGGTTCTCGCTTGCTCATTACATCGAGCTGTCCCCGGGCGGCCTGGATGTAGTAGCAGCCACACAACGATACGGCGCACACAATAACCGCAAGTACCCTCAGCACGTTTGTCCTCGATGCTAGAATCGACCAATGCAAGTGTACCTCGTGGGTGGCGCAGTCCGTGATGAGCGCCTGGGCCTTCCTGTCCAGGAGCGCGACTGGTGCGTGGTTGGCGCCACGCCCGATGAACTTCTCGACAAGGGCTTCAAACGAGTCGGCAAGGATTTCCCGGTCTTCCTGCATCCCGAGACGGGCGAGGAATATGCCCTCGCCCGGACCGAGAGAAAAACGGCTGCGGGATATCACGGCTTCGCATTCGACACGTCGCCCGACGTCACGATCGAAGAAGACCTGGCCCGGCGTGACTTTACGATCAATGCGCTTGCCGTCAGCGAAGACGGTGAACTAATCGATCCTCACGGCGGCCTGGACGACCTCGAAAACCTTCTGATTCGCCATGTCTCCGATGCCTTTGTCGAAGACCCCGTGCGCATCCTTCGGGCCGCGAAATTCGCGGCTCGATTCGCGCAGCTCGGCTTTCGCATCGCGCCCGCTACGCGCGACCTGATGCGCAACATGGTGAACGATGGCGAGGCCGATGCGCTCGTCCCGGACCGGGTATGGAAAGAGACCGAGTCGGCCCTGGCCGGCCCCGACCCGCAACTCTACTTCGAGGCCCTGCGCGCGTGCAGCGCACTGCGCGTTGTGTTCCCGGAGGTCGACGCGCTTTTCGGGGTCCCTCAACCCGTCAAGTGGCACCCGGAAATCGATACGGGTTTGCACACAATGATGGTCGTCGAACAGGCGGCGCGCCTCAGCGACGACATCGAAGTCCGTTTTGCGGCACTCGTGCACGACCTCGGCAAAGGCACGACCAGCCCGTCTGATTTGCCATCACATCCCGGCCACGAACAGCGCGGCAGGAAACTGATCAGGGACATGTGCGAGCGGCTGCCGGTGCCGCGCGCATGTCGCGATCTCGGATTGCTCGCCGCCGAGTACCACACGCATTGCCACCGGGCGCTCGAACTTCGCAACGACACGATCGTGAAGCTGCTCGAGAAGACCGACGCTTTTCGCCGGCCAGGACGCTTTACACAGTTCCTGACGGCCTGCGAAGCGGACGCCCGTGGACGAACGGGCTTCGAATCGAGACAGTATCCGCAGGCCGCGCATTTGCGCGCGGCGTTTGCCGCCGCATCGGCCATTGACGCTGCCGCGATCGCCGCTGACAACGACGGCGAGGTCGTCGCAACGGCCATTCGCGACGCGCGCATCAACGCTGTAGCCGACGTTCGGGGCAGCTCTCAGTCGCCGTAGAAAAACAGGTAAAACGAGAAAAAGCTGACGTCGCCATAGAGCTCGGAGTCGTCATACCCGGCCCCGAGTTCCAGGTCCGTCCTTTGGGACAGGGGAAACAGGTAGCGAACCGTATACGATTTGGTTCGCGAGCCAGTGAAAATGCTCTCCCAGGTTGATGCATCGAGAGTCCAGTTATTCAGCCCATGATCGATGCTCAGTGAAATGCTCGCGCGATGATCGACCAGCGAGTTGACCAGGCTCAGGCGCGTTACCGATAACAGGCGTGCAGCCTCGAGGCTGTCTGTAGGCCTGAAAGAGACGCTGTAGTCGTACTTGATGCCACGCAGCCGGAGGTTCGTGTTCTCGCTCGTTTGGAACCGGGCGGTCAGGCCGATGCCGTCGGCATCAAACGTGATCTGGCGGCCCGGAAAAAAATCCGTCCTGGGGATTGTCAGATCGAAGTCCCGGTATTCATAGTCGGCCGAAATAGAGACGACAGCGTTTCTGAAGTAGCCGGAAGCTCGCCAGTCATTGGATTCGAGCACGTCCGGGTCGCCCCAGTACGCCACACCGACGCGGATCCCGACGGGATCAAAAAAATGATCCAGTTCCAGATCCGCATACAGTGACTCGAGCTTGCGGCCGCTCTCGAGTTCTACCGAGCTCTTGGCGACTCCGGCTGACAGCCAGGTATCCTTGCCGAGCCCGACGCTGCCGACGAGCGCCGCACTGACGCCTCCATCGCTGTCACCCTCGGCCCCACCGCCCAGCATGAAGCCCTCGGCCGCAAACGCGGGGCCTGCGATAAGGAACAGCAGCAAGAATCTACAGGAGGACATAAACGATGACCGCGGCCAGCACCAATCGATAAATCGCAAACGGCAACAAGCCGAGCGTGCTGACGAAGCGCATGAAGAATTCAATACTGAGGTAGGCCACGATGGCCGACACCGCGACGCCGGTCGTAAGTTGTCCCCAGGCAACCGCGTCGTCAGATGCCAGCAGACCGATCAACGAAAACAAAGTCGCCAACAAGATGACGGGAACGGCGAGCAGGAACGAAAACCTGGCCGCATCCTGCCGTTCGAGCCCGAGAAAGCGGGCAGCAGTTATGGTGACGCCCGACCGCGACGTGCCCGGCACCAGCGCCAGCGCCTGCGCCAGGCCGATTATCACTGCGTCTCGCAAGGTCACTTGCGAAATGCCGCGCTCACGGCGACCCAGGCGGTCGGCGAGAATCATCAGCACGGCATACCCCGACAGTGTTAACACAATCACCGATGGGCTGCGCAGGTTCGCTTCGATCCAGTCGACGAGCAGCAGGCCGGCGATGGCGGCGGGCACGGTCCCCAGGGCGATGCCGAGCGCGAGGCGTGATTCCACGGTCTCGACTTTGCCGCCGAGCACCTGCACGCCACCCCTGATCAGTGCAAAGATGTCATTGCGAAAGAACGCCAGCACGGCGAGCAACGAACCGAAATGCACGGCGACATCGAATGCCAGCCCCTGGTCGGCCCAGGCGAAAAAATGCGGCACGAGCACCAGGTGCCCGGAACTCGAGATGGGCAGGAACTCGGTAAGTCCCTGCACGATGGCGAGGATGATGGCCTGCAGGTTCGTCATACGTCAGCCCAGTGATGTGATCCGGTCGGCGAAACCGAACGCCGACGGCGTCGCCAGTACGCCGCGGCTCAATCCGAGACACTTGAAGTGCTCGCCCATTTCCGACGGCAGAGTAAGCAATTTAATCTCGCTCGACAATTTGAGCCGTGCGTCAGTCGTCAAATTGGCGAATTCGGCAAGATACCGGTCGACGCCCCCGCCGATCAGGAATTGCGCCTGCGTCACGAAACCAGCGATATCCAACCCGTTCGCGTCGGCCGCTTCTGCAATTGCCGTGAAGTCAACCCAGGTGGTCAGGTCCTGGATACCGGGTAGAACCAGGGGGTCATCGTGGGCGTGATGACGAAAGTGACACCGCAACCAGCCACCCGCCCTTTCGGGCGCGTAGTACTCGCGGCGGCCGACACCATAGTCGAATAGCAGGACGAGGCCCTGCCGCAGCGCGCTTGCAATATCGGCGATCCATTGCGGTGCCGCCAGGCTAAGCTCCGAGGCGTATCCGTCGGGAAGCGCGTCCCCGAGCGACTCTTCTATCGCGCCGACGGCGGCGACGAGCCGATCGGGGGCTGGCCGCTCGACCAGTTCGAAACCCGGGCCCGATGTGGTAACGCAAACCTGGTTGACGCCGGCGTCGCGTCGCACGAAGCGCTCCACGGGCAACGCATCCAGGACCTCGTTGGCGATAACGACTCCTGAAAACTCTGCCGGTATCGCATCAATCCACTCGACACGGCCAGCCTGCTCCGGCATTGCGCTGCGGATGCAGGCCTCCTGTCGCTGGCGAAGGTCAGCCGACACTTCGAGAATCTTGTAGTTACAGCCGATCACTGCGCCTGGCTGCGTCAGCTCGCGGAGAATGTCCACCGCCAACTTGCCGCTGCCGGCCCCGAACTCAAGGATTGCCGGCGACTCGAGCTCACCCAGTACATCGGTGCACTGACGCGCGACGATGCTGCCAAACAGGCTGGATATCTCAGGCGCCGTAACGAAATCGCCCGAGCGCCCGAACTTGCGCGAACCCGCGCTGTAATAGCCGAGACCCGGCGCATACAGGCAATGATGCATGTACTCCGCAAAACTGATCTCACCGCCGGCATCCCTGATTGTCGCGCGGAGGTGATCGGCGACTCTTTCGCTGTGAGCCATGCTGTCCGCATCCGGCTCGGGCAACGAAAACGATGAATGCTGTTGCATAATGCGCCCTTTATAACGCGAATCTCAATCGGGTTCTTCGATGTCGTTTTCCCTTAGTCTAGAAAACAAGGTTGCGCTGATTACCGGGTCGGCGCGCAGAATCGGTGCCACCATCGTCCGCGCATTGCACGCAGCCGGGGCCGACGTGGTCATTCACTACCGTGGATCCAACGATGAAGCGAGGCAACTGGCGGCAGAACTCAATGCGCAGCGGCCGGACTCGGCTGCCACATTCGCTGCCGACCTGACACGGCTTGCCGGAATCGAGCAACTGGCCCGCGAAGCTTCGACCTGGCGCCCCCGCCTGGACATCCTCGTCAACAATGCGTCGAGCTTTTATCCGACGCCGGTCGGCACCATCACCGAGCAGCAGTGGGACGATCTCGTTGGCACCAATCTCAAGGCGCCGATGTTTTTGTCCCAGGCGGTGCTGCCAATGTTGCGTGACTCACGCGGGGTCATTATCAACATCGTCGACATCCACGCGCAGCGACCGCTGCGCGACCACCCTGTTTACGGGTCGGCGAAGGCCGGCCTCGTGATGTTGACCCGGTCGCTGGCCAAGGACCTCGCTCCGGACATCCGGGTCAATGGCGTCGCCCCGGGGGCGATTCTCTGGCCTGAAGATGGCATGAGTGATGAGACCAAAGATGCGATTCTCGATCAGGTCCCGCTCGGCAAACCGGGTTCGCCCGAGGACATCGCCGGCGCGGTGTTGTTCCTTGCGCGTGACGCGACCTATGTGACCGGCCAGATCGTTGCGGTCGACGGCGGCCGTTCCCTGGGCTGGTAGCTCTACCAGGCGCCCGCGAACTCTCGCCAGGCGGATCCTCGCGCGGGTATCGTGCGGGCGGGGTCGCTTCGCTGCTGGCGCGCTGACGCCGGCGCCGGCGGACAAGCGCCGTTCTGCAGGTAAGCGAGTGCGGCGACCATATTCGGGTCGTTCGGATCGCCGACCGGCAGATTGAGGTCGTCCGCAGCCGCGCAATCGGCCGGCAAACCACCGAAGTAGTCTCCGAAACCGTCCGCATTGACGTTCTGGAAGGCCGTCAGCCGCAGAACATTGCCGCAGAACTCAAGACCAATCTGGCCGACAGGCTTGCCGAACGTCTGTGCGCCGACGACCGTGATCTCAACGTGCGGCTCCATGCCGTTAATGATGAGTTCACTGGCCGACGCCGTGGTCTGCGTCGTGATAACGACCAGGCGCGACAGGCCTATCGAATTCACCAAACGAAGGAACAGCGTGTCGCTGTCGTATTCTGCCGCTCGATCGGCATTGAACCGGGTCCCGGTGAACACGAGATTTTCGGCGATATCTCCTCCGAGCAAGTCGCCGAGGAATTCAGCCGTCGATAACAGGCCCCCGCTGTTGTAGCGCAGGTCGATAACCACATCGGTAACACCATTGGCCTGGAATTCACCGAAAGCCGAGTCGAGCTGGGCATTGGCCGTGGCGACAAACGTCGACAGCTCAACATAGCCGACAGGCGGCCCGGCGGCGGTTGGAATCAGCTGCCATTGGGGGACAGGGTCGATTGTGACCACGTCCTTGACGACCGTGACTGTGAACTCGGTGACGCCGTCGGTTTCGCGCAGCGTGAACTCAACCGCATCGGCCGCCAGCGCAGCGTCGAGGCCCTCACCCGCATCAATCTCGGCAATGCTGCGGCCATCAATAGCGATGATCCTCTGACCGCGCGAGAAGCCGGCCCCGGCGGCCGGGCTGCCCGCGAATACTTGTGTAAGGCGAAGATCATCGGCGCCGAGACGTTCCCAGCTAAAGCCGAATCCCAGGTACTGGCCGGCACCGAAGAATGCCGCATCCGCTGCCGCCGACCCGATGTAGCTGAAGGTATCGAGTGGCTGCACCTGGATCATGCTTGCCAGGAGTTCCGCGGGATCGTTGTAATCCCGGACCCGGGTTTTGGCCGGCAGCAGGTCGTTCCAGAAATACCAGAATTCTGTCGCATCACGGACGAAGCGTTTCTGGTCCCTCGCCGAGCACGTATAGCCATCGCCGCTGCTGTCGTCCGAGATCTCGCACGCCGACAGCACCAGAACCAGGCTCAGTAGGATTAACTTGCGCATGACAGCTCCGCTGTTCCTGCTTTACAGGATAACGTCGATGGGGGTCATCGGGTGACGGCCTGTGTCACATTCCTGCCAATGATCCCGCATCGAACGGCCCGTTTCGGGGTGAACCAGGTCCGGCGCCAGCTCCGCCAGGGGGCCGAGCACGAAGACATATTCGAGCACATCTGGCCGGGGAATCCGGAGTGGCGGCTCGTCGATAATGCTGTCGCCGTACATCAACAGGTCGATGTCGAGCGGCCGCGAGGAGAACTTTGCGCCACCGCGCTGCCGGCCTGCCTTATCGTGAATTTCCTCGATGTGCCGCTGGATTTCGAGCGGCTCTTCTTGCGACTCGAACGCTGCAACGAGATTGAGGAAGTCGGCACCGTCGAAACCAACCGCGGCGTTGCGGTAGGTGCCCGAAAGACTGACGGCGCCGAATCGCTGCCTGAGTTCACCTACACCGAGCCGAAGGTTGTTCTCGGCATCGATGTTGCTGCCGAGACTGAGGTAAACGGTCGCCATGGTCCCTAGCCCGCCCCTGGACGCGCACCCCTCTCGATCAGGACGCCGACATCCCGGGCCCCGCGTATCGCCCCGGGTTTGTTGACCCGGACCTTGACCCAGGCAACTTCGAATTCCTCGAGCACGATTGCCGCGACTTTCTCCGCCAGCGTTTCCACCAGCTGGAAGTCGGACTCGCCGACAAACTCCTGGAGGCGCTTCGCGACGAGCTTGTAGTTGAGCGTGTCATCGACGCTGTCCGTCGCGGCAGCTTTGCGTATGTCGACCGCCATCTCGAGGTCGATAGCGACCGTCTGACGAATCTTGCGTTCCCATTCCCAGATTCCGATGACTGTTTCGATCCTGAGATCGTGCAGGAAAATTATGTCCATAGATCAGGATCCATCCGCTGCGGCCGGGCGCGTCAGTTGGTTAAGTGACCAGCGGGCCTGGGCCCGAATTTCGGTGGCAGTTGCGGCGTCGGCGAGCCTGAGCGCTCCTGCGATTGCGATCATCGCGCCATTGTCCGTGCAGTAAGCCATACGGGGGTAGTAAACCCGACCGTCGAATCGCGCCGCCATATCCTGCCGCAAGAGCTTATTGGCGCCGACGCCACCCGCGATGACGACCCGATCAAGAGCCCGTTTCTTCGCGGCTTGCAATGTGCGGCCGATGAGCGTGTCGACCGCGGCCCGCTGGAATGATGCCGCGAGATCGGCGCGACGTTTTTCGTAACTGCCATCTTCCCGGGCCTTGCGAACTTCGAGCATGACCGCGGTCTTGAGCCCGCTGAAACTGAAGTCGAAGCCCGGTCGATTAAGCATCGGTCGCGGCAACGCGTACGCCGCGTCATCCCCGTCCTCGGCCAGCGCGGCCAGCGCTGGCCCACCCGGGTAGCCGAGCCCCAGCAGCTTGGCCGTTTTGTCGAACGCCTCCCCAACTGCGTCGTCGAGCGTGGTCCCGAGCACCTCGTACTCACCCAGGCCGGAGACCGAGATCAGCATCGAGTGTCCGCCCGATACAAGCAGCGCAAGGAACGGGTAATCGGGAGGCTCGTCTTCCAGCATTGGCGCGAGCAAATGGCCCTCCATGTGGTGGATCGGAATGACCGGGCACTCCCAGGCAAGCGCCAGGCCGTTGGCCAGGCCGCTGCCCACCATCAGTGCGCCGACGAGGCCCGGTCCCGCCGTGTAGGCGACGGCGTCCGGTCGTTCGACGCCGGCCTCATCCAGCACTTGCTGGATCAGCGGCAACAGGCAGCGAATATGGTCGCGCGAGGCGATTTCGGGGACGACGCCACCGTACATGGCGTGCAGGTCGACCTGGCTGTGCAGCGCATCCGCTATCAGGCCCCGGTCGGTGCCGTACAGCGCCACGCCGGTCTCATCACAGCTGGTTTCAATGCCTAGGACGTTCATAGGCGGGGCATATTAGCGCACCTCGGGGCTTGGAATTGGTGTTTCTCTGCCGGTATAATACGCGGCTGAGCCCCGGCCCTGTGCCGGGTTTATTTATGTTTGGAACCACGACCGTATGCCCAGTGTTCGCGTAAAAGAGAATGAGTACTTCGACTCGGCGTTGCGCCGCTTCAAGCGCGCCTGCGAGAAGGCCGGCATCCTGACGGAATTGCGCCGTCGGGAGTACTACGAAAAGCCGACGCAGGAACGCAAGCGCAAGAAAGCCGCCGCTGTCAAACGGCACATGAAGCGCCTGTCTCGCGAAGAGGCCAAGCGCAAGCGCCTCTATTGAAGTGCCGCCCCGCTCCGCGCCCGCGGAGTACGCCATGTCCCTGAAAGCCCAGATCACAGATGACATGAAGTCCGCCCTGAAGGCCGGCGAGAAAGATCGGCTCAAGGTCGTGCGCCTTATTCTCGCCGCAATCAAGCAGGTCGAGGTCGATACGCGGGCCGAACTCGATGATGCCGGTGTCCTGTCCGTGCTGGACAAGATGGTCAAACAGCGTCGCGACTCGGTCGAGCAGTTTGAAAAGGGTGGCCGCGATGATCTCGCGGCAATCGAACGGGCCGAGATCGAGATTCTCGAGACCTACCTGCCCGAACAACTTGCAGAAGAAGAACTCGATGCCATGATCAGTGAGGCCATCAGTGCGACTGGCGCCGAGAGCATCCGTGACATGGGCAAGGTGATGGGACAAATCAAAGCGCAGGCCGCGGGCCGCGCCGATATGGGCGCCGTCGGCGCCAGGGTCAAGGCGCGGCTCGGCCAGTAATTCTCCTTGACTGGCGCACCGCGCCGGAACGACTATGCTTTACGATTAAGGTGCCGGTAGACCCGGAACCTCGGAGTTGCCGTTTATTTCAGTATGGCTGGATTGATTCCCCAGGATTTCATCGATGATCTTGTCGCTCGTGCCGACATCGTCGAGGTTGTCGGCAAGCGCATTCAGCTCAAGAAGGCGGGCCGGGAGTTCAAGGCCTGTTGTCCATTCCATGACGAGAAGACGCCGTCATTCACCGTAAGCCCGTCGAAAGGCTTCTACCACTGCTTCGGCTGCGGAGCGCACGGCACGGCTATCGGCTTTCTGATGGAGTACGAGCACATGAGCTTCGTCGAGGCAATCGAAAGCCTCGCGGGCACAATGGGCGTCAATGTGCCGCGCAATGAAAGCGACAAACCCGCCCGGCGTTACGACGAATTGTTCTCCCTGATGAGCAACGTCGAACGCCATTATCGTGAGTGCCTGCGCGATCATGCGGAGGCCGTCGATTACCTCAAGCAACGTGGTATCGATGGTGCGACGGCCAAGCGGTTTGGCATCGGATTCGCCCCCGATGGCTGGAGCAACGTGCTCGACAAATTCGGCGCGACCAAGGAGGCGACCGAGCGGCTGCTGGCAACCGGGCTGATCATCCGCAAGGACAACGGTCAGCACTACGACCGGTTCCGCGAGCGAATCATGTTTCCGATTCGGGACACACGCGGTCGGACTGTTGGATTTGGCGGACGGGCGCTCGGCGATGGCGAACCGAAATACCTGAATTCGCCGGAGACCGTACTGTTCCACAAAGGTCGCGAGCTTTATGGCCTGTACGAAGCCCGACAGGCGTTGCGCCAGATCGACAGGCTCGTCGTGGTCGAGGGATATATGGACGTCGTGGCGCTCGCGCGGCATGGAATCGACTTCTCCCTTGCCACGCTGGGTACGGCGACAACCGGGGACCACCTTAATCTGCTATTCCGTTTGACCGACTCCGTTTGCTTCTGTTTCGATGGCGACCGGGCCGGCAAAGCCGCCGCCTGGCGTGCACTCGAAAACGCGCTGCCGCACATTCGCGAGGGACGCCAGATTCGCTTCGTCTTCCTGCCGGAGGGGCATGACCCGGATACCTACGTCAACGAATTCGGTGCCGATGCGTTCGTAAAGGAACTCGAGGCAGGGGTCGCGCTATCAGATTTCCTGATCGGTGAGTTGGCAAGCCAGGTCGACATGACCACGGTTGACGGCAAGGCGAGGCTCGCCGAGCTCGCGAAACCGCTGATCAGGAAGATTCCTCAAGGTGTGTACCGCGAACTGTTGATCGACAGCCTGGCCGATGCAGTTGGCCTGACCGCAAGCAAGCTGGAACGCATGATCGGTAGCGGGGACGCGGATACCGGCATGGGCACGGCAGCTGGAAAACCGGTTTCGTCCCGCAGTGGCCGCCTGAAAGTCAGTGGCGGACGTCCGTCGGTGGTGCGCCGCGCGATTACCTTGCTCCTGCACAATCCGGGCGCCGGCGACAAACTCGATATCGAGAAACTGGCCGGCGTCAGCCGGCCCGGCGTCGGCCTGTTGCACGACCTGATTGAAACCGTGCAGGAGGAACCCCATATAACGACGGCCGGGTTACTCGAGCGTTGGCGGCATCATGAAGAGGGTCGCCATCTGGGCAAGCTCGCCGCAGTCGAGCTTCCCGATGAGGACGATTTTGACCCGGTTGCCGAGTTAGCGGAGTGCCTGGCACAGCTGGAGCTCGCCGGGCGCCGGGAGAGAATTGATTTTTTAATTGAAAAACAAAAGCTTAGCTCACTCACTGACGAAGAGAAGAGCGAGCTTCGACAGTTGCACTGAGACCGGAATTTCTGGCTTGGACCCTGTCAAATTAGTATAATTACCCGTTTGCATTCATCACATGGAGGTCCTCTGGCCTTGAGCGAAAAACGTGCAGCAATAAGCGGCAATACGCAGGCGCAGCAACTCAAAGACCTGATTGCCCGCGGCAAGGAACAGGGTTATTTGACGTATGCGGAAGTCAATGACCACCTGCCCAATGACATTGTCGATCCCGAGCAGATCGAAGACATCGTCAACATGATCAACGATATGGGCATTACGGTGTACGAAAAGGCGCCGGATGCCGAAGAGATCCTGTTGTCGGATGCCGCCGTATCGAACGATGACGACGTCGCCGAGGAGGCGGAGGCCGCGCTCGCCAGTGTGGATGCCGAATTCGGCCGGACGACTGACCCGGTACGTATGTACATGCGTGAAATGGGTACCGTCGAGCTTTTGACACGCCAGGGCGAGATCGAGATCGCCAAGCGCATCGAGGACGGACTCAACCAGGTCAAGTATCACATGGCCCATTTTCCGCCAACCATCGAGCAGCTGCTCGTCGTCGCGGATTCGGTTCATGCTGGTGACACTCGCATGCAGGATTTCGTAGTCGGCTTTATCGATCCGAACGAGCCCGAGGAGATTAAGCCGCCCGCGCCGAAAGGCGACGATGATGAGGAAGAGGTTGTCGATACCGGGCCCGATCCCGCCGAGGTCGCAGACCGTGTCAAAGTCATTCGTCGGCTGCACAAACGCTCGCTGACCTACATAGACAAGTACGGCCTCAAGGACAAGAAGACGGTCAAGTTGCAGGCACAAATTGCCGATCAGCTCATGGAGCTGAAGCTTGCACCCAAACTTTTCGATCTGCTCGTCAAGAACCTGCGCGGCGTGGTCGCGATCATCCGCAGCCAGGAACGTCTGATAATGCAGATATGCGTTCGCGACGCCGGCATGCCGCGCAAGGACTTCCTGTCGAGTTTTCCGAAGAGCGAAACGGATCTCGCGTGGATCGACAAGCACATTCGCGCCAAGCGCAAGCACTCGTCGACGCTCGGCAAGCTCAAGGACGATGTATTGCGCGCACAGCGTAAACTGATCGGCGTCGAGGAAGACACGCGCCTGAAGATTGCCGAAATCAAGGAAATCAATCGCCAGATGTCGATAGGCGAGGCAAAAGCCCGCCGCGCAAAGAAAGAGATGGTGGAGGCCAACCTGCGCCTCGTAATCTCGATTGCGAAGAAATACACGAACCGCGGCCTGCAGTTCCTCGACCTGATCCAGGAAGGCAATATCGGCCTGATGAAAGCCGTCGACAAGTTCGAATATCGTCGCGGGTACAAGTTTTCGACCTATGCCACATGGTGGATCCGGCAGGCGATTACGCGC
The DNA here is from genome assembly GCA_011772865.1 of Woeseiaceae bacterium. GTDB lineage: Bacteria > Pseudomonadota > Gammaproteobacteria > Steroidobacterales > Woeseiaceae > UBA1847. The sequence goes on from WVYQ01000023.1 coordinate 321,524, forward strand.
TCGATTGCCGATCAGGCGCGGACGATCCGTATCCCCGTGCACATGATCGAAACGATCAACAAGCTGAACCGCATTTCGCGGCAGATGCTGCAGGAGATGGGCCGTGAGCCTTTGCCTGACGAGCTCGCAGAGCGCATGGAAATGCCGGAGGACAAGGTCCGCAAGGTACTCAAGATTGCGAAGGAGCCGATTTCGATGGAGACGCCTATTGGCGACGACGAGGACTCGCACCTTGGCGACTTCATCGAGGACCAGACCGTGCACTCGCCCGTCGATTCCGCCACGTCGCAAGGGCTCAGGGAGACCACGCACAACGTTCTTGCCGGCCTGACGCCTCGCGAAGCCAAGGTGCTGCGCATGCGTTTCGGCATTGACATGAATACCGATCACACGCTCGAAGAAGTGGGCAAGCAGTTCGACGTGACGCGCGAGCGCATCCGCCAGATCGAAGCGAAAGCCCTTCGAAAACTGCGGCACCCGACGCGTTCGGACCAGTTACGCAGCTTCCTGCTGGAAGACTAAAGAAAAGGCCGGGTTTCCCCGGCCTTTTTTAGTTGCGGAAATCTAATGGACGAACCACTTCCAGCGCTTTGCGTCGTTGGGTATGGAAGTCTTCCTTTTCGATGAAAGCAAGGAACTCGCTTCTACGCAGTGGCTTGGCGTAGTAATAGCCCTGGGCAAAATCGCAATCGTTTTCCCGCAGGAATTCGAACTGCTCGATACTCTCCACACCCTCGGCGATTGCCGTCTTGCCCATCTCATGGGCCATCCTGATGATCGTCCGGCAGATGTTGTCGGACGGATCTCCTGCACCAATGCGATCGACAAAAGTCTTGTCGATCTTGATGACGTCGAACGGCATCTGCTGCAGGTAGCTCAGTGACGAATAGCCCGTGCCGAAGTCGTCAATAGCGACGCGGACGCCGCGATCCCGCAGCTCTCGAAGAATATCGATCGCCGTATCACGATTCTGGGCAACGGTCGTTTCGGTCACCTCGAGCTGCAGATATGCCGGGTTGATATCGAATCGCTGCAGCGGTTCCAGCACATCCGATACGAAGCGACCTTCCCGGAGCTGGCGCGTGGACACGTTGATTGATACGGGCCCCGGGTGCAATCCCTTTTCGAGTATCCGCTTGAGGTCGCGGCAGGTTTGCTCGATCACCCAGCGGCCAATGTCGACGATCAGGTCAGAGTCTTCGGCAAGTGGCACGAACTCGGCAGGCGAGATGAATCCCTCTACGGAGTGGTCCCAACGCAGTAGAGCTTCCGCGCCATTGATCACGCCAGTCGAAATATCCATCTGCGGCTGGTAATAGACCTCGAGATCGCCGTTCGAGTAAGCGCTGCGCAGGTCACGCTCGAGACCGATTTTGCGCCGGCTCTCTGCATTCAGCTTGACGCTGAAAAACTCGAAGCGAGCACGACCGGAATCCTTGGCACGGTACATCGCCGCATCCGCATTCTTGAGCAATGTTTCCACGCTGTCACCGTCGTCGGGGAACATGACAATGCCAATGCTGCCACTCACGAAATGATCGTCGCCACGCACCGAAAATGATTCGCTTATCCTGTCGAGCAGGCGTGTCGCGGTCATACGCACGTGAGCCTCGCCGTCGATGTGCGGCATGACGACGACAAATTCGTCACCACCGAGCCTCGATACCGTGTCGCTATCACGAACCTCGTTGGTAATCCGTTCGGCGGCTTGTGTCAGTACGACATCGCCGACCGAGTGACCGTGCACATCGTTGATCTCCTTGAAGCGGTCGAGATCGATATACAGGATCGCACCTGTCGTGCCATCGCGGCGGGCTTGAACGATCTGCTGCTCCAGCCTGTCTTTGAGGAGCTGCCGGTTCGGCAGGCCCGTAAGCTCATCGTAGTGCGCCTGTCGGTAAAGAGCCTCTTCCCGCTCGGCGCTCGCCAACGCGACGGCAAAGCGTCCGGCCAGGTCGACGCATCGGCTCATGTTGTACTGCTCCATGTTGAACAGGCCCGCCGTGCCCAGCAACAGCATGCCCTTCAACTCGTCTTCGAGCACAACGGGAATCAGCACGACGTTACTGACGTTGTAGCTCAGGAACCGCGCCTTGTAGGGTGCAACAGATGCCTGGACGTCCTCGACAGAAACCTGGCGCGGCTGGCACCAATTGTGTCCAAGCTCCATCGGTAACGAGATGCGTTCGTGTACGAGCTCATCATTGTAGAGAGAGATCATCTTCGCCCAGTGTGGCGTGTCGTTGTCGCGGGCGATAACACCGGCCGCCTTACAGCCGGTCAGATTGATCAGGTGCCTGACCACGCTTTCGGAGACTTCCTCGAATCCCGCGCCGGAAAGAATTAGCCGGTCAATACTCGACATGGCCTCGAGCGTGGAAATCTGGCGACTCAGTCTCGACGCCATCTTGTTGAACGCTTCACCGAGCCACTCGAATTCGTCCTCCGACCGAATACGTACGCGGGACAGCAGGTTGCCGGAGGCGAGCTGGCGGGCCGCGATCGTCAACGTCTGCAGTGGTCGCAAGCTGCGGCCGATCATGTTGAAACTCAACAGACCAATCAGCAGCACCACAAGGCCCAGTGCCGGGACGAATACGCGGCTGAAGTCCGCCCGGGAGCGCAACGCGTAAGATGCTGGCTGACTCGCGACGATATCAATCGCCGGGGCGTTAAAATTACCCGCGAGAAAAAGCTGCCATAAAGATGCCAGCTGGGCGTTACCATCCAGCTCCCACTCGAGAGGGGATGCGCGCAGGCGGCCCTGGTTCTCAACGAGCCGCCCGTGGACGCCGCTGGCCATCGAGCCTGAGCAGTACAGCGAATCGCCTCCGATAGCAAATGCACAAATAGCGGTCGAATACGGCAACTCGTCGACGTGTCCCCAAAGGTAGGTCGGATCAGGTTTCACCACGATCGCGATCGGTCCGTTCCCGCCCGTGCCCAAATTGCGAAGGAAGACCAGGCTTTGGTTGGTCGGGCCAATGCTCGTTACCAGTGATGGCCAGGGCGTGTTTTGGGGTATTGTCGCAAGGTCGGCCAACGGAACAATCGAGGCGCTGTTTCCGTGCAGCAACACGGGCTTGGCGCCATCACTGATAACCCAGGCCGCTTGTACCTGCCGTGTCAGGTAATCGTTGCTGGCCAGCGCTGCCTTGCCCTCCTCTACATAGACGAGCGCAATCTGGTCAGCAGCGTCAGAAACATGCTGCAAGCGCGCGAGAAGCTCGAGACCGTAATCCTTGGCTTGCTCACGCAGGTCGCGACTGACGTCCGCTTCGAGGCCGCGACCAAACTCGTAAAATGCCAGCGCCGCCGTAAAGGCGACGGGCAATACGCCGGCCAGGAAGAAGAAGCCGAGAATGCGGCGGCCGACGCCCCGCTTCAGGGTGACCGGAAAGCTCGGGAGATGCATCAGTAGTCCTCCCCGAGGCCGATAAAGGCGCCGTTGTTGGCTCGGACAATGTCATCACGGCTTGCCGCGGCATTGAGCGGCCCTGACGAATCTCCGTCCTCTCCGAAGCTGTACAGGTCGTAGTCCGTATTCAGCGGGTTCAGATTCTTGTCCTTACGAAAATCACCGAATCCTGATCCTGCTGCAGCGATGTTCGTATAGGCGTAGGGCCTGCCCCACGGGTCGACAGGAACCGCAACGTCGAGATCAGTCAGGTTGGCGGGCAATGCATTGTTGTTGCGCAGCTGGTACTTGCCAATTTCCACCGAAATCCAGCCGATATCGCCGATCGACTTCGACACTTTGGCCCGGTCGACAAATATGTCATAAGCTGGAACGGCAACCGAAACGAGCAAGGTGGCAATCACGAGCACGATCAATACCTCGAGGAGACCAAAACCTGCATTCCGTTGAGGGTATTGCTTCATGCATTTGGTCGAAAACGCCCATCCGTGAGCGAATTAGCCTGGTCAGAGTGCCGAGGTCAAACTATAAGCCATTGATTTTCAGAAAGCGGTGATAGGCATCACGGTGAAAAATGTGACGCTGAGCGGCTGGAAAACACTCAGGATTTTCGACGCCGAACACTGGGCTCGGCACCTCCGATTTCTGTTAGAATTCGCTCCCCCACGTGTGGGCCTGTAGCTCAGTTGGTTAGAGCAGGGGACTCATCAGAATGGTGCGATTTCGCCGAAAGGCGCAGTTTGAACGGGATGAATTCAGGGAACCCTTAGCAGTGCGGCTGTTGGCAACCCTGAGCCAAGCCGGCGGTACACTGCCGGAAGGTGCAGAGACTACCTGAGAACTTCAGCGTTCTTAATAACAGGCAAGAGCGTCCCGCCCCTAGCAATTCGGTTGAGGGTGATGAGATAGTCCGCTCCGCTCAGAAATGAGTGGGTTGAGTGAATCCCTTGGTCCCAGGTTCGAGTCCTGGCGGGCCCACCATCTTTTTCAGCGTCCGCTCATGCCGAAAGCGGACGTTGCAAAAGTCATCATTCCCCGAATCCGAATGTCCGCAAACGGCCATAAGGAGATGCCAGTGAGTGCAAGGATTAGGTACTTATGCGAATTGACCGCTCGAGTCTCATACATGAGAGGATGCTACCCACTAGCGCAGAGCGAATTAACGGCAGTACGAGACGAGGGCGCGGATCATGATTCGCAGGTCCCTGCCGCGGAGGCCAAAGAAAGTGACAAGACGAGTTTTAATACTGGCGGCCTTGCCCCTGACTTTTTCGGCTATTGCCGACGAAGGCATGTGGACGTTCGACAACTTCCCGACTGAAGCCGTTGCCGAAAAATACGGCGTCGACGTCGGCGACGATTGGCTGACAAGGGCGCAACTTGCGACTACGCGTCTCGAGAATGGTTGCACGGGGTCATTCGCATCCCCCGACGGACTCGTGCTGACCAACAACCATTGCACGTGGAGCTGCATTCGCAATCTGAGCACAGACGAGCGCAATCTGTCGGACGAGGGCTTTATGGCCCGCACGCGGGACGAGGAGCTACAGTGCCCCGGACAGCAGGTTTCGGTTTTGGTCGACTTCGAGGAGGTCAGTGACAAGATCACATCGGCCACGGCGGGAATGGACGAGGTCGAGGCGAATGAGGCACGCAAGGCTGAACTTACCCGGCTGGAGTCGGCCTGCGAAGCGGCGTCCGATGGTGCGCGCAGCTGCGAGGCCGTCACGCTCTACAATGGTGGCCAGTACTTCATCTACGAGTACAAGCGTTACGATGACGTGCGCCTCGTATTTGCTCCCGAACTTGATATTGCCGCGTTCGGCGGCGACCCGGACAACTTCAACTTCCCGCGTTGGTGCCTCGACATGACTTTCCTGCGAGCCTACGAGGACGGCAAGCCGGCACAATCGCCAAACTACCTGCGTTGGCGCGCCGGGGGACCCGAAGCTGGCGAGCCGGTCTTCATAACCGGGCATCCTGGCTCGACGGACCGTGCGCTTACGGTCGCGCAGCTCAAGTTTCAACGCGACGTCGTGTTGCCGCTGTGGTTGTTGAGATATTCGGAGTTGCGCGGCCGCATGATGGCCTGGCAATACACCAGCGACGAGGCGGCGCGTACCGTCCAACAGCGCATCCTCAATTTAGAGAATGCGATCAAGGTCCGCCGCAATGAGCTAAAAGCGTTGCAGACTGACCGCATGATTGAACGCAAGGCGCTGCAGGAACGATCGTTCCGGGAAGCCGTTGCCGCTGACCCCGATCTGGAAGCCGCGTACGGCGAAGCCTGGGATCTGATCGACCGATCTTTGGAAAGTCATCGTAACTTCTACGAAGAGCACCTGTTCATCGAGAACTCAGCCGGCCTGGCTGGAGAGCTTTATGCTTACGCGAGGACAATCGTGCGTGGCACGGCGGAGCGCGAAAAGCCGAATAGTGAGCGCATTCGCGCATACACGGACGCAGCGTTGCCGGGGCTCGAGCAGGGTTTGTTCGCGGCACGCCCGATCAACAAGGAGTTCGAGAAGCTGCAGCTCACGTTTTCGCTCGAGAAGATGCGGGAATGGCTTGGGCCAGACAGCCGGTGGGTGCACACGATCCTGGGCAACGAGGCGCCGGACGTGCTCGCCTCGAGCCTGGTGTCGGGAACAAGACTTGACGATCCGGAATTTCGCAGACAACTCTGGGAGGACGGGGTCGCCGCGGTTGCAGCAAGTGATGATCCGTTGATCAGGCTCGCAGCAGACATCGACCCTGGTGCACGCGCATTACGTACGCGCTACGAGGATGAGGTCGAGGCACCACGAATTCGCGGAGAGGAGATGATCGCCGACGCTCGTTTCCAGCTGTATGGGACTGATACGTATCCCGATGCTACGTTCACGCTGCGCGTGACCTACGGCGCTGTTGAGGGCTGGCAAGAGCACGGTAAGATGATCGAGCCCTTCACTCGCACGTCGCGATTGTTCGAGCGCGCCACCGGGCAAAGGCCGTTCATGGTGCCCACGTCTTGGTCGATGGTTCGGGAGGATCTCGACCCCGATACGCCCTTCAACTTTGTCGCAACTACGGATATCACCGGTGGCAATTCGGGAAGTCCGATTATCGCTGCCGACGGAACGCTCATAGGACTCGCATTCGACGGCAACATTCACTCGATTGCAGGTGACTACTGGTTCGACCCAAGTTTGAATCGGACAGTTGGCGTGAATACCGCGATCATGCTCGAGGCCCTGAAGACAGCCTATGGTGCAGACCATCTTGTCGACGAGCTGTCATTCGTCGACTAGCTCCTGCCTTAGTTACGTTTGATGCAGAAGCGTTCCGGAGGCGAGCGTAAACTCTGTGACTGGCCGCTCTGGGCCATTTTCTGCCGTTCAGCGCGATTCTAGCTCAATGGCCACTTTTGGGGGTGAAGCTGCCATTCGTCCTGACTGAACGACAGCTGACAGCCACGAGCGACCTTAGCAACGACGGAATCATGTGGCCTCCACCGGCATGACGGCAGCGCGCCACAGCAGTTATTTCCTAACGTGTGCAGGGATTCTTGGTATTTGTTCGTGATACTCGCTTAGCCGCTCGTGCAGCCACTGATACCACTCCCACGCCTGCGGACTGTCCAATTCCTGGCGCAAATCTTCTACGTATGGAGCCAGCTTGCGCCATCCTTCATCTACGGGAGTTGAATAGAACTCATCGACCAGTTCGATGGACAGGTCTCCTCGAGATACAAGAATCCCGATGGACTCCATACTGCCAAAGAGAAACCAAATCAGGTCCTTGTTGGTTTCCGGCAACTTCCTGTACTGATCGATGTCTATGGGCGTCGGCAACTCAAGGACGACCCGAATTGCCGCCACAAACTCTCTTGTCTGGAAAGAACGCGCCAGAGCCGCGGCAGCCTCTCTTTGCAGTCCTGCCTTGTAGCGGCGAAATTCGAAAAATCCGAAGGTGATGCCGAAGATAACGGCAACACCGCCGAAAATTTCTGCCATGTTTGCCAGAAATTGGATATCGTCCATCGTGCCAATTTGCGTCCGCTTCGGGTCAATGCCGGTCATTGTAGCCGATTCCGGGCGCATGGCCGCTTCCGGCGAAAAGCGGACATTCGTTTTCCGCGGCCGGGCTGAACATCAGGCTGACTGGCTAGCGCACGATATGCCAGTTGGTCTGCCGACCCGCAAGATAGTGCACGGTCTCACCATCGAAACAGGCGCTTTGCTCGAGTTTGATCTGCACCAGCTGGCCGTCCCATTCGGGCAGTGGTGTTTTGATATTGCCCTCAATCGCGTAGCACGTGTTCGCGTGCAACGGCCAATCGCCTTGCACCGGCGTACCGTCCTGATCATCCCACATGCCGATCGTCGGGCCAGGCGCATGCCCGAAGAAACCGATCGGGTGTGTATACACGCTACATTCGATCTTCTTCTTGGCGCACTCGGCACGCGTTGCTGCCGTAATCTCGTTGCCCGTGCGGCCAGTGACGAACTCGTCGGTCAACAGGTCCTGCCAGCGGTTGCCAACCTTGAGCGCGCCGATGATGCCTTTCGGAATTTCAGTTTCACCGAGTTTCGGCACATAGCCCATTTCTTGCGTGTCGGTACACAAGCGCAGGTAGCAGATACCCACGTCGGTGTGAATGACATCGCCGGCCTGGATGATGCCGCCCTCACCGCAGAACGCGGTGTCGCTGTCACAGGTCTGTCCAGCACGTTGCGCATTGACATAGGGCATAAACCAAACGGGCAGTTCGAGTTCCACGAAGCGTTGCCTCAGGTACCAGGCGACGTCATCGGTCGTTGTTACTCCGGGCGTTATTACGCGGCTGGAAAACGCCTCGGCGATGACGCTGCGTGCGATGCTCACCGTGTGCGCATACGTTTCCATTTCATTTTGTGTGCGCGTCTCTGCCCACCGTACGATGAGGTCTTCCGCTGGCACCAGACGATCTGCATAGTCTGCAGGCAGCACCTCGAGCAAGCGTTGATGCAGCGCGTGGGTGAGTCCATCGGCGACCGGCCAGTCGCGAGACACGTTAATGCCGATTCGTGCCGGGTTGCGCGAGACGATGAGCTCGCCCAGCGCCTGCCATTGCGTATCGAGATCGCCGCCCTCCCAGGCTGACTCATACGGACCGCCGAGCGGATAGCGGTTGACGGTCAGGCGATCGACACCGTCGTCGGTGCGATGAAATACAAGCATCGTTGTGCGGCGCGCTGCGAACGTTGGTTGCGGCACCACAGAGAAGTAGATGGGATCCTCTGCGTACTCGCGATTGAGCACGAGCCACATGTCGAGATTGGTTTCCTCCATTAGCGCTGGCAGTAGCGTGTCGAGACGCTCTTCGAGGTGTCGGTTCTCGGCAGGTGGGCGGTCTCTGAAATCCAGCACGGCGCGAGGGCCAGCAATTTCGCGCCCCTGATCCTGAGCCAGCATTACCTGGGTGGGTAACAGCAGGCAGGCGAGAACGGCGAGCTTACGCATGAGGACGCTCCTGAATCTGTGGTGACACCCGACATACTGAAGGAATGTGCCGCGCCAGCCAAGACGCGGGTCAGGCGTTCAGGCCTCAATCGACAACCACAATTCGTTGAGATATCCCGCTAGCGCCCGCTTTGGGTCGTTACCGGACAGTTTAGCTCAAATGTGGCGAACGGCTGCTATCGGCCAAAAGTCGCCATTAGGGCCGTTCGCATCCGTCGAATGAAAAAGGCTCTTGTACATCAGAACCAGCTCCAGAGATGATTTGCCCTACAAATTGCTGAAACTCATCGCTGTACCATTCTTTTCGTGACTGCCAATACTGCTGAAAACCGGGGTAGCGGAATATATCGCTCATTTGGCGTTCGTATCCCCGCCATATTCTTTCGTCAACCATTCCTTCAAGAGAATAGTAGTGCATTTGTTCGCCGGCTCTTAACAGGTGAAACCAAAGAACGAAGAATCGGTATCGCTCGATACCGTTTAGATTGTCGAGTGAATTGATACCTCTGACATAGATACAGGCTAATTCGGCATCCCGACCTACCGCGTCTACCGCGTCTTCGTAATTTGCTGACAGAGCCTGCGTCGCAGTAACCCGCTGCATCAATGTGTTCTGACGCAACTCCAATCCAACAAATATGAGACCAATAATGACCGCCATTCCACCGACGATCTCTGCAAATAAAGCGTATTCCCTTAGCCTCATTCAGTCACCAGAGTTTTTTTCGTTCCGTAAAGAGCCGATTTGGGCCAAATGCATGACCGTCCGCCTTGGGTCAATACCGGTCAGTTTAGCTCAAATGAGGCGAACGGCTGGAATCGGCCAGAAGCGGACGCCGCACCGGACACTGCCGGTTCCTTCATCGTGCGGTCTTCCTGAGATCGCAATCGACTTAAATCGCTAATCTCGAAATGTAGCGCTGCCGAAGTCTGGACAAGCTTCGACCGTTTCTGGGTTCTGAATGTCCTTTCGACTGTCAGCCAGCCAACACTCATTGAAAATCGAGCAGTAGCAGAAAGCAATGAAGCTGTCGGGACTGGCAACACTTGCCCGAAATTGGCGTGCGAGATCCGGATCAGTGGTACTAAACGAGACTACCTCTTCATCAGGACTCAAAACGCGATCACTAACAAAATTCCGACTTACGTGATCGGTGAGCTGTCCTCCGAGTATTGTGACAGCGTGCTCCCAATCCCGGATCGACTCACCGTCAATGACCAATCGCATTGTGCGCATTCTCGCAGGGCCAACGCCCGTATTTGTGAAGTACATCGTGAACTCGGCTGATTCGCCCGAATCTGAATCTTCCGTCGAAAACTGCACGAACGGCCATACCGCAGCAGCTGTCTGTTGTCGCACGGCCGCGGATTCCGTCAACGCAGCGTAAAGAGCCACAATCGCAATGAACACACCTGCGACGGACAACACTGTCTGCCAAAACGTCAAACGCAAGAACATACGTTCGGTTCGGGCAAACACTTGTTCAGAATGCGCATCCAGAGGTGGCTCTTCTTTTATTTCAGTAGTCTCTTCAGACAAGTCATTGCTCCCTCTAGAAAAAACAGTTTGCCACTTCGCCATGAAATATACGGCTTACCGCTATGATTATAGCTACCTGTTTGAGTGGCCGCTTTTGAGCAGTTACCAGACGCTGGCAATGTAGTTCTTACAGAGATTTGTACCGGATCTCAATTATCTGAGAGCGAATGTCTGCTCTTTCCGAATCCGGTCATCTCGGATGTACAATTGAAGCTCTGACAGGGCGCTCGCGCTGACCGGCAAGGTACAGCAATCGAACAACGAAGGAGAATTTAGCATGCGATCTGATAACAACGCTGTGCCGAAGGGAGAGAAGGACACAATTTCACGGCGTAACGTACTCGAAGCGTTGGGGACAGGGATCATTGCTGCCGGCGTCATCGGATGTACGAGCAGGGAGGACGCTACCTTGGCCTATGATGACGAACTCACGCCGGAACTTTACCACTCCTCCGTCAGAGCCCTGGCCTCCGCAATTCGAACCAGGGAAGTCTCTTCAGTGGAAGTGGTCCAGGCTTTCCTTGATCGAATCGAGACGGTCAATGCGAAGATCAATGCCGTTGTTGCTTTGACAGGTGATGAGGCGCTGGATGCTGCCAAGAATGCCGACGCGCAACTGTCACGGGGTGAGATAACGGGCCCTCTCCACGGAGTCCCGATGACGATCAAGGACTCCATCGATACGGCGGGGATAGTTACCACTTACGGAACCAAAGGCAGAAGCACATTCGTGCCACCTAAGGATGCAACGGTTGTGGCACGGCTGAAGTCTGCCGGTGCCATCTTGATGGGCAAAACGAATACGCCGGAGTTCACGCTCTCTTTCGAGACCAGCAACAATATTTTCGGCGCCACGAACAATCCGTATGACTTGACCCGCACACCGGGCGGAAGTAGCGGTGGTGCATCGGCTATACTGGCGGCGGGTGGTTCACCATTTGATATTGGCAGCGACTACGGTGGAAGCATTCGCCTTCCCTCTCACTGCACTGGAATTGCTGGCATCAAGCCTACGTCAGGACGCGTTCCGCGAACCGGCCACGGGTTTCCTTTCGGCGGGTTGTTAGACGCATTTCAGCAACTCGGTCCCATGGCGCGTCACGTGACAGACCTATCCCTGTTACTGCCGATCATATCCGGCCCTGACTGGGTCGATCCTTACATCGTGCCCATGTCGCTTCCGGATCCTGCCAATGTGAAGCTACAGGACCTCCGCGTCTCGTTTCACACGAACAACGGAATTCAGACGCCAACCCCGGAAATCTCCCAGGTTGTGACCGCCGCAGCTTCTGTCTTGGCAGATGCCGGGGCTCGCATTGATGAAGCGCGGCCAACTGGAATAGAGTCGTCCTACGAGATCATGATGGATGCCTGGAATCGCTGTGATCCCCCGCTGGACAAGGCGCTTCTCAAAGCAGCTGGCACAAGCCAGGAAGAGACTACACTGCAATGGCTTTTCGAAGCACCTGCCGCAACGGACGAGGAAATCGTCAATGCGGTAACGCGCATGGATCTCTGCAGGAGTCAGATGCTCTCGTTCATGGAAAATTACGATGTCATTCTATGCCCGGTCAATGCCTTTCCCGCAATGAAACACGGTAGCGAAGGTGCTCAGAACCTAAAACCTTTCAGTTACACGATGACTTATAACCTGACCGGCTGGCCCGGCGCGGTTGTAAGAGGCGGCACGTCGCCGGAAGGCCTGCCTATCGGCGTCCAGATCGTTGGTCGTCCTTGGAGAGAAGACACCGTGTTGGCGGTTGCGAGCCTTCTTGAGAGTGAGCTCGGAGGTTTTCAGGCTCCCGAGATATAGTCTGATGTCCGCTTTGGTTCAATACCGGTCATTCTAGCCTAAACCAGGCGAGTGGCCGGAAACCGCCAGGAGCGGACATTTGCTCAAAGAAATAAAGTCTCGTTCAACTGGCACAATTCATGATCGCGCCCATGGAACACAAACCCGTCAATGTGACGTAGGCGCCGGCCAGGAGAAAGCAACCGGAAATTACGAAGGCCCAGATCGCAAGCCCGCGTCCAAAGGTCCTCACCGAACCAGCCGCCTTGGTCGATGAAAACAGTACGAAGTATCCGATGACCAGCCAGATTGTGGCCGGAAGGAAGCTGAAGAAGAAACACATCTCGCTACACTCCTACCTAAGGTGCCTGAATTGTGCGCTCGTTCGCCTCGACCCGGGCAAGGTTGCCAAGCCTTATGGTGAACGGCAGTTCGAATTTGAGGCTTGCATTAGTGATGCCGACTAACTGCATCGCCAATATGACATCGCAATTGGTGTCCTTCAGTGCTTCCTCGACGGTATACCGGGCAGATTCGCAGCCCATGACCAGCACCGCGTCATATTGCTGAGCCCGCTTCAACAATCGGTTACGTTGGCCGCTTGTCCATAGGCAGGTTGTGGGACATGGCATGTAACTTGTGAAGCGTCCGGCTCTAATACCGTATTGCTCGAGAGTCTCACTGAACTCGTCGAGAAAATCTTCGAAGGCGGGGGTCTTGATCCCGTGCTTAAAGAATTCAATGAACGGCGAGTCGTTATCACTCGCGAGACTGGCCGGCGGGCACACCGGACATGAGACGATCAGAACCGACTTGTAGCCTTGCAGCTCGTCAAGAAGATCCAATGGCTCAAGATGAAGAGGCATAACGAAGCTCCTTCGCGGCTATGAGGTACAAGGGAGATAATCGCCGCCCCGATCACTCGCCTCGGTAGCCCGGCGATCTTTGGGTCCTTCGTGGCGATAGAACGTCGCGGAGGAAGCGAGGACCCGTGGCTTTGCGTCCCTGACTTTGGTCAGGTTTGCCTTTGTCAATGGGACCAAGTTAACAGGCCGGCCTATCCCGTCAATTCTGGGATGTACCTAGCGCTATGGATCAGTAGCGGTCATTCTAGCCCAAATCAGCCAAATGGCTGGTTTGGGGCCTGAATCGGACGCTCGCGAAGCAACTCTTGCAAAGATTTGGATTCAGTCTCAGTCGCCCCAGAATGAATGTCTGCTCTCACCAGGAGCGGACGCTCAGGACACCAGAATATCGCCGAAATCAGGGGCTGCTAACGGCCAATAGAGGTCAAAAAATTACTTGCAGATGATTAGTCTTCTTTGGCGGCTAGTGTAGA
>WVYQ01000031.1:0-53756 GCA_011772865.1 Woeseiaceae bacterium
CACGTTTTTGCCTCAATTCCACTACGTTTGCGGCGAATCCCGTTCTCAGCGCGGTGCTGGGCCGGGCATCGACAATCGCTTCTGCCCATTTCAGCAGCGTTCCAAGCTCGGCCGCAGAGTAGTGCGTCGTGATCTCGCCGTTGGTGTGCCCAAGCAGAGCTTTTCGATCCTCTACCGGGGCGCCAACAGCTCGAAGCCGATGTCCGAACGTGTGCCGCAGATCATGAAACCGGATCGGCAGCTTTGATTTGGCTTTCGCCTTCTTCCAGCTGCTGTTCGAAAGCTTCTTGAGCGGCTCGCCCTTCCAGCTAAACACGAACTCCGAATGTTCACCGCGTCGTTCATCCGTCACCCGCCGGGCAACGGTATTCAAAACCACGACACGCTCTTCGTTGTTCTTTGCTTCACCTTCGGGCAACACAAACACGCTGACACCGAGTTCTGGCACTTGCACTTCCCATTCCCACCGAAGCTTGGTGATCTCGCCTGCTCTGCAGCCAGTGTGCAGTGCAAACAGAATATGCTGCTCCAGGTGGGGCGGGCTCTTCGCCAACAGCCGCTTTTCCTCGTCATGCGACAAAGGGTAAGGAGCGCGACGTTTGCCGGTGGGTCGAGTAATAGCTGGAGCAACCTGTAAATACGGGTGTCCGGCATCGTTTCGCCAGCGGCGGGCGCATCGGTTGAGGATGCTGATCAGTACCGACAGTTCTCGTTTGATCGTGCCGGCACTGACCGTCTTCAACCGCTCCTTGATGTACGGCTGTACGGTTCCGTCATGAAGCTGCGAGACCTGTAAGTGTCCGAGTACTCTGCAGAGATTGGCCAGGGCATACTCCGCCCGTTCGTAGCTCTTTGCCGAGCATTCTTCCAGATACCGTTCGGCGGCTTCAGCAAGCGTCAGCGGGCTGGGTTCTCCGTAGATGTGTACAGACCGGAGGTCGGCTATGCGTTTTGCGAGAAATCGTTCCGCCTCTTCCAGCGAACTCGTTCCCGTCGTTTCGCAAAGTCGGATCGATTGTCCTCCGACCTGGACCGTCTTCTGGATCGACCAGATCCCTTGCTTGCCCCGGCGACGGAGGCCGGGCGTTCTCTTTCCTCCCATGTTTCTCTCCTCGATGTTGTATCTCGGAGAGCGTTCGTAGAGAGGCCATTGTGCGCCCCGAGTCTGTCCATCGCAAATTGCTCCAGCTCCGCCCGGCTGAATAACAGACGTCGGCCAAGTCGCGTGCTTCTGACGTAGGGCCGTACGTATCGATCAAAGCCGGCACGGCTGAGGCCCAGTTGCCGAATGGCTTCTTTGTAGGGAAGTAGAATCACTGCCCAAGGTACGTCGCGGATATGAATTCTCGATCGTGGCCCAGCTCTTGAGCGATCGTCTCGCGCGCGCCCTTATCACGCGCGCGTTGATCTTCGTTGAGGGATTTCGACGCTGGGCCACCGGCGACCGGTGCCTTCCAGCCAGTTAACTCCTCGTAGCGGCGGTGGGTATATGCGTGGCGAAGACCATGCGGGTTCTTGATGCCTGCTGTACGGACCTGACGGTCGTAACGATTTTGTTGCTCAATGTAATTCTGGTCGGGTGGAATCAACGCACCGCCCTTGGCGAGTGCCTTGACCTCATCGAGCAAGACTCGCTGTTCGTCAGTCCTGATCGGCACAATTCGAGCGCGACCGCCCTTGGTCCAGCTGGCTTTGAGCTTGATGTGATCTTCCTTGATTGCGTAGTTCGGGGAGAACTTGATGGCTTCCTCGCGCCTCAGACCGAATGCGGCCTGTAATCTCAAGCTCAGGCGAACGTACTTATTTGAGACCTTGGCCAGATGGACCTCTTTGAGTTCCCAGGCCTTCGATTCGGTGGCAATTTGGCTGCGCTTGCCGATGTCGAGAGCCGCATTGTCCTTAGGAACGATGTCGGGCTTACCGATCTTCGTAGCCCACCGGCGAAGTGCGGCCATGTAGTTCTTGAGCGTGCCGACGCTGAGACCCTGGTCTTTCCACAAGGAGACCAGGGCCTCAACGTGTTTCGGCTTTAAGGATTTCGCCTTCATGCGTCTGTAACCCAGCTCGTGCAACTGGTTGGCGATCCGATCGAGTATTCGCCGTCGTGTCGCCTGGGTGGAGAAACTTCCATCCCGGTTTGCTTTGCAGAGTTCCTTCAATTCGTAATTCAGGTCCTTAATGGTGCATACCTCGTTTGGTTAGTTTTGATGACCACCTCGCCGCCTGTTAAGCAGACGAGGTCCGATTCAAGATCGGATACGGTCCAGGGACACCAGTCCCATACGGCCTGAAGCCGTGATCCGGTTCGCCGGGGCCCTCTGTTGAGCGCCGTCGGCGGCTACCAATTGTCGGCCTCTGCGGCCAGTTGCCTTTTCTTGAGTGGATATCTACCTCCTTTGTTGCTGGGTGAATGAAACGCCATGGGCGCACCGACCTGGATTACCGGGCAAAAAGATGCCCGATCCAGGTGAATCTGCGAGGCCCTGAACCCCGCTATCTGGGACCGTGCTGACTTCGGCTGTGGCCGAATGAACAGCTCGTTTGAGAGTGCTGATCTTGAAGATTCAGCTAGGTGCGAAAATGGGCCCTGCAACCACTGATCGAGATCAACGATCGCTGCTCCCGATGCGGACCCTTGGGGAGCGGTTGCCACACTTATCGCAGTGGCTCGCGTTACATGCTGAAGACGCTAATACATGGTCAAGCGTCTGTCTATAGAAAACCCAATCAAGTTTTGTCGGGCTTTTCTATTGACAAAATCGAACGGGTTGATCTCGGCAACCCGGTCCTTCCGCGAACTCCCTATTACACGCAATTTCCGCCAAAAGGGAATCCGCATTTCTGGGCAAAACACGCAGAAATACGATCTTTTCACGGATGCGTGGCCTATTTGAAGAGGGGATCGACGGCTCATGCCGCGCGCTGGCTTGCACAATCCCTTTCAGCGCTTGGGTGCTTCAGCGAAACACTGAAGCGACGGTGTCGTTGATATACCGCAACGACGACGGTGTTGATGCGAGTATCCTACCGCCGATTCCCTATCCGGACCAGCAGAAACTGGGGCAGGTTTTCTGCCCCCGTTTTTTCCGCATTGCGTCGCAAATCGCCCAGAAATGGGATTGCCTGACCGGCGCATATGCTGGCATCTTGGTACAGCATTTCGCCAGATCGAATTAGCGATGCCGATAGGCCCTGTAGACCGTATCACTCGCCGAGCACTTGGGAATCTGCCTGCGCAGACCGCGTGGTTGTGCCGATTGCGTGCCGCGTCACTACAGCGCTCCGCACTGGTAGTGACGCGGCTCAGTCTCGACGGATCTCCCGTATCAGCCTTCGGAGCACCTCGCGCGCACCCGCCAGGCTTACTGCCTGGGAGCATCCAACAGCTTCTGCGTGATAGACCGCCTCTTGCAAGTCTTGCGCAATAGTCCCGATCGGTATCGGCATGGACGCCAGCCCCGGTCGATTGGGCAGGGCAACGATCGACCGGCGGCTCTCACCGGAAGCTGCTGCTCCATTGACGCAAATCCGCGTTTGTGAACGGGACGTCGCCCCGGCATTTCAGCAGTTTTGGTCGAAATTGATACCTGCCCGACCTGCTAACCCGAGCTTTAAGGTCTACTTGTTGAGGCAGTGCAGGGACGCACGGCATGGGCGCGACGGATCACGACATTGCGCAGGCGAAGGACTTCATCGCGCCGCCGGGGTATCGGCGCCATCGGCCGGAGACTACGCTGCTGTACCAGCTCATAGCCGAGCACTATCCCGCGTTTCGGGATCGACGCGCTGCCGAGGATCGACCGCTGCCGCGGTACGTGGAAGACGAATTCGNNTGCGGCTTGCTCAGGCACGGTTTTCTGCGGGTCAAGTGCGACGCCTGCCAGGCCGAGAAGCTCGTGGCATTCTCGTGCAAACGCCGCGGCTTCTGCCCGAGCTGCGGCGCAAGACGGATGGCCGAGACGGCGGCATCGCTCGTGGACCACGTCCTGCCACAGCAGCCCGTTCGACAATGGGTCCTTTCGCTGCCCTTTGCGCTGCGCTACCTCCTGGCGACGCGGCCCGAGGTCATCACGCAGGTGCTCGGTATCGTCTATCGAGCGATCTCAACCCATCTGATTCACAAAGCCGGTCTGACCCGCGCGAGCGCGGTGACCGGGGCGGTGACCCTGATACAACGCTTCGGCAGTGCGCTCAATCTCAACGTGCACTTTCACCTGCTCGTGCTCGACGGCGTTTATCGGCGAGAGGCTGAGGGTCGCCTTGTGTTCGTGCCCGTCCCGTCGCCGAGTACGGAGGAGCTCAATGGCCTGGTGCAGCGGATTGCCGAACGGATCGGCCGCTCGCTCGAGCGTTCCGGCCTCATCACGCGGGATATCGACAATGCGTATCTCGCCTTCGATCCGGCCGAGGAGTCGCCGATCCACGGCCTGCTCGGGTCTTCGATCACCTACCGGATCGCCACCGGGCCCAAAGAGGGCCAGAAGGTGTTCACCCTGCAAACGCTGCCGGCCGAGCCGGACGCGCCGCGGCCGGAGGTTGCCGAAAGTTCAGGGTTTTCGCTGCATGCGGGCATCGCCGCGAAGGCCTCGCAGCGGGACAAGGTCGAGCGCCTGGCACGCTACGTCTCGAGACCGCCGGTCGCCACCGAGCGCTTGTCGCTGACCCGGGGCGGGAACGTCCGCTATGCGCTCAAGACGCCGTATCGCGACGGCACCACGCACGTGATTTTCGAGCCCGAGGACTTTATTGCGCGACTCGCCGCGCTGGTGCCAAAACCCCGTGCCCATTTGACGCGATACCATGGCGTCTTCGCACCGGCGAGCCCCGACCGGGCAAAGATTGTGCCCAGGACACACGGCGTCGCTGCCACCGAGGGCGGTGCGGCAGCGGCCACTGGCCGGCAACGAGCGATGTCATGGGCACAACGCCTCAAGCGGGTATTCGCCATAGACATTGAGACCTGCCGGCAGTGCGGTGGGCACTTGCGCGTCATCGCCAGCATCGAGGAGCCCGCAGTGATCGAGCGGATTCTGGAACATCTCCGCCATACTGCGGAGCCCGTCGATCCGGCGCATCCGAGCCGAGCGCCGCCGCAGGGCGATCGCTGGGTCTGACCGCTTCGTTCTGTTCGTCACCACCCGGGCCACAGTGCCGGGACGGGCGGGGTTTGGCTTGCGCCGTGACGCGTCGGCCTTTCCGGGTGAAAGGGAAAGATTCACGCGCCTGAACGACGAGCGGTCGGGCCGGCTCCGCGAGTCGGCGGCCTCTATCTGCCGTCGTCGGCCCGGTTTCAGCCGGTTTCAGCTCGCTCCGACGGTTTCGCTCCTGACATAATGGCCCCTTATACGCACTATCCGCGTATCTCAATGTTACCGCGCAAGTCGCGACTTATGCCTTCCGGGAAGAGAACCCCCACCAACCGTTCGCACCAATGGTGCAAACGAGAGATTGGCAGTCGCCGGTCCCGGCAGATTTGAACGACGAGAATTGCTTGCCTTAATTTTGCCACTCCTGATCAGACTCGATTCAGCACAAACGAGCATTTACTGCCACTTAGAGAATCTACGAACGCCCTCCAAGTTGTTTAAAAACAGGCGGTTACCGCCCGACCTTTGGCTCTCCGAAGGCAGGGGTCACAGGTTCGAATCCTGTCGGGCGCGCCAAAAACTGAAAAGCCCCTTTATGGGGCTTTTCTGTTTTTGAGGCCCTCAGGTTCGAACCTTAGGTTCGAGCCGAGGCGGCCGGAGGTCGCCGACGCGCCGACCGAAGGGAGGCCATCCTGTCGGGCGCGCCAAACAAAAAGGGTCCCATCGGGACCCTTTTTGTTTGGCTTGTGTGCAAGGTTCGAACCATATTGCCCGAAGGGCGAAGGTTCGAGCCGAGCTGGCCGCAGGCCAGCGACGCGCCGAGCGTAGCGAGGCCATCCTGTCGGGCGCGCCATTTTCCCTAAGGCACTACGTAGTGCCTTGCCATGTTTTTCCTGTACGTGTGCCAAAGCAGGTCCATTCGATCCTCGGCTGATACACCCGCTGCACGGAGCCGATCCCAGTCACTAGATCGGCAGGCCCGGTGCCGAACGAGACCCTGCGCGACACCGCTTCGGCAAGTGCGTATGGCCCCGCGATTCGCGAGAGTGTTCAATAAAATCAATCATTTGGAGGCGGAGTATATGTCTGCGCTATTCCAGCCAATAGGCGCGGATCAGCTATTTGCGTGGGTCTTTCGGGAACTCGAGACCCGCGACTCCGTCTTTGGGATTCCCCGCCGCCATTTCTTCCAGCCCCGTGATGACGAACGATTTGCCACGACAGTGTTCGGCCAGCGTGTCGGCACCCCGTTTGGCCCGGCCGCGGGCCCGCATACGCAAATGGCGCAGAACATCGTCGCAGCCTGGCTTTGCGGAGCTAGTTACATCGAGCTGAAGACCGTCCAGACGCTGGATGAACTCGACGTCCCGAAACCCTGCATCGACATGGAGGACGAGGGTTACAACGTCGAGTGGTCCCAGGAACTCAAGGTCCACGAGTCGCTGGACGAATATGTGCGCGCCTGGGTGCTGATTCATGCACTGCATCAGAAGCTCGGTTGCGCCGGACAGGCGCCCGAAGTCGTGTTCAACCTGAGCGTCGGCTACAACCTCGAGGGCATCCGGCAGCCGAACATGCAGTGGTTTCTCGATGAGGCCGGTGACGTCGGGGCGCACGTGGACAAGCTTCTCAATTACCTCGAACCGCACTATGCCGACGCCCACAAACTCGAGGTTCCGCAGCGGTTGTCGAACAACGTCACGCTCTCGACGATGCACGGTTGCCCACCGGAGGAAATCGAGAGTATTTCGGCCTACCTGATGCAAGAGCGTGGGCTGCACACATTGGTCAAGTGCAACCCGACACTGCTGGGCGCAGACCGCCTCCGCGGCATCCTCCACGAAGACCTTGGATACATCGACGTCGTCGTGCCCGACGAAGCGTTCGAACATGACCTCAGGTACGAAGACGCCGTTCCCATGCTTATGAATTTGCGCACGGTAGCGGAAACATGTGGGCTCGAGTTCGGTGTCAAGCTGTCGAATACGCTCGAAGTCGAAAACCTGCGGACGGTATTCGACCCGGCCGAGAAAACAATGTATCTCTCCGGCCGGCCGCTACACGCGATCACGGTCAACCTTGCCAGCAAGCTCAACGACGAGTTTGACGGCGATCTGCTGATGTCGTTCTCGGCTGGTGCGAACTGTTTCAATGCGCCGGACCTGCTCGCCGGCGGCATGCAGACGGTGACGTCCTGCTCGGACCTGCTAAAGACGGGCGGCTACCTGCGGTTGCTGCAATACGTGGACTGCCTCGACGATGCGATCGAAACCGCCGGCGTAGCAACCCTCGCGGCGTTTCGCAACGCGCCTGCGCAGACGCTCGCTGATTATGCCCGCCGTGTCGTGCAGGACCCCGTGTACCGCAAGTCGACGTTTGACACGGCTCACACCAAGACGCCACGGCAGCTCGAGTATTTTGATTGTGTCGAGGCGCCCTGCGTTGATGAGTGCCCGATAAGCCAGAAGGTGCCGCAGTACATGCGCGCCGTGCACCACGGCAACGATGCCGAGGCGGTCGAAGTCGTGCGCAGGGACAACCCAATGCCGTGCGTGCTCGGCCGGGTTTGCGATCATCTCTGCGAGCAGGCCTGCGTGCGCAACCACCTCGACGAACCCGTTGCGATTCGCGACGTCAAGCGCTACATCTCAGACCTTCCTGCGGCTGCCGCGGAAAAGAGCACGGGCGCCACCGGAATCAAGGTAGCCATCATCGGGGCCGGACCCGGCGGCATGGCGGCCGCCAAGGAGCTTGCCGCAGCGGGCTGCCAAGTCGAGGTCTTCGAACAGCATGAGCGCGCCGGCGGCATGGTCGGCGGCGCGGTTCCCGAATACCGCCTGCCGTGGAGCGTCTTCGAAAAAGACCTGCAGCCGATCGAATCGCTCGGCGTCGTGTTTCACTACGGCAAGGCTGCCGGCCAGGACTTCACCCTGACCGACCTGAGAAACGACGGTTTCGACAAGATACTCATACTGGTCGGCGCGCAGCGCAGCAAGATGCTCGGTCTCGAGAACGAGGACAGTAAGGGTGTTATTGATGCGCTCGCATTCCTGCGCCAGGCAAGGGACGAGCAGGCCCCGAACGTCGGCGAACGTATCGGCGTGATCGGTGCGGGCGACACCGCCATGGACTGCGCGCGCGTTGCGAAGCGGCTCTCGAAGGGCGATGTCACGCTGGTATACCGGCGCACGGTCGACCAGATGCCGGCCGACCGCGAGGAGGTCAAGCACCTCCTCGAAGAGGGTGTCGAGGTCGTCGAGCTCTGCAAGCCTCAGGCGTTACGTGTTGACGAGGGTAATCTGCGCGCCCTGGTGTGCCGGCGCATGGAATACCGTGGCGATCGCGACGCGTCGGGCCGCAAGCTGCCACACGAGGTTTCCGATTCGGATTTCGAGATTCCGCTCGACACGCTGATCCTCGCAATCAGCCAGAGCGCAATTCTCGATTTCCTGGGCGGGGAACCGATCGCGCTCAACGAGGATGGCTACATTGTCGCGGATCCCGTTACGTTCGAGACGTCGCTGGCTGGCGTGTATGCCGGTGGCGATGTCGCCAACGACGGGCCGGCGTCGATCGTCAAAGCAGCCGCAGCGGGCAAAGCCATGGCCGCGCACATACTGGGCAGGCAGATGGCTGTCGCGGCGCCCGACGGGCCAGGGGCGGATGTAGCAGATCTGCTATGGCGCAAGAGCCGCCGTCAGTGGCGCACACCCTCGCCCGAGCTTTCTCTTGATCAGCGCGAAGGCTTTGCCGAGGTGGTGCTGACGTTCGACGAACAACAAGCGCGGGTCGAAGCCGGGCGTTGTCTCGACTGCGACGTCTTCTGCAGCCTTTGCGTCAGCGTCTGCCCGAATCTCGCGCTGCAGACTTACGAAATCGATCCCGCGGCATCGGGGCTACGCCAACGCTACCAGGTCGCGGTCATCGCCGACCTGTGCAACGAATGCGGTAACTGCACGACATTCTGTCCGACGTCCGGAAGACCGTATCGCGACAAGCCGCGTCTTTTCGTCGATCGCGGCGAGCGCGAGTCACACGAGGGTGCGGGACACGTCAGGTCGATCGATACGTTGCTCGCCGACCTTGCCGCGTCTGTTCCGGAACTGCCGTCCGGGAGGTCAACGTCATGACGTCGCTTCTGATTACGAACGCCCAGATCGTTACCCTCGATGACGAGAACCGGGTCATCGATGGCGGCAGCGTCTACGTCGAGGACGGCAGGATCGTCGATGTCGGCGATCTCGACCTTGATGCCCTCGACCCGGACCGGACGATCGACGCCGCCGGCAAGCTCCTGATGCCCGGCCTGATCATCGCGCATCACCATCTTTATTCGACATTCGCGCGCGGCTTCACGCCTCCCGGTCCGCCAGCCACAAACTTCGATGAAAACCTGCGCTTCCTGTGGTGGAAGCTCGATGCCGCGCTCGACAGCGACGACGTGTATTACTCGTCACTGCTCGCGTTGATGGATGCGGCCCTGGCAGGGTGCACGACCGTCATCGATCACCATGCCTCGCCGTCGTGCTGTGACGGCAGCCTCGACTGGGTGGAGCGAGCGTTCAAGGACGCCGGCCTCAGCGGCTGCCTTTGCTACGAGGTGTCGGATCGCAACAAGCCCGGTGAAGGAATAGAAGAAAACGAGCGTTATATCCGCAAGTGCCGCGACGCTCACAGCGATCAAATGGCGGCGATGTTCGGGTTGCACGCGTCCATGACCTTGAGCGACGAAACGCTGGATCGCTGCGCTGCCATTGGCAACGAGCTCGGTGCGGGGTTTCACGTGCACGCGGCCGAGGACGCGATCGACGTGGAGATTACGCGAGAGCGTCACGGCAAGCGTGTGCTCGACCGTTTTCACGAGCGTGGCATCACTGGGCACAAATCGATCTTCGTTCATGGCACCCATCTCGAGCCCGGCGAGATGAAACTGCTGGCTGAGGCGGATTCAATGCTCGTCAGTAATCCCGAGTCCAATATGAACAACGGCCTGGCCGTGTCGCCGGTGCTCGATTTTCTGCGCCACGGCGTGCTGGTTGGCGTCGGTACCGATGGCATGTCCTCGCACGTCATCTCGCAGGCACGCGCCATGTACATGCACCAGCGGGCGCTGCATCGTGATCCGACGCTCGCGTTCAGCGAGTCCTGCGACATCCTGCTGCGCAACAATCGCCGCATAGCGAATCGGCTGTTTCGTGAACCACGCGGGTCAATCGTAAAAGGCCAGCTCGCCGACATCGTCATCTACAATTACGTGCCGTTCACACCGCTGCGGCCCGATACGCTATACGGGCACCTCCTGTTCGGTATTGGCTTCACTCGCGCCCACACGACGATCGCCAGGGGCAAGGTCATCGTTGAGAATGGCGATCTGCTGAAACTCGAAGAAAACAAGGTGCGAGCGCACTGCGTCGAACGAGCGTCTGCGCTCTGGTCGAGGATACGGTGACCGTCATGGCGCAGGCATCGATAAATCGCTGGCAGAACTACTACACACCCGCAACCGTTGCGGAGGCGCTCGGCATACTGGCGCGTCATGACGGCGAGGCGCGGGTCGTTGGCGGGGGCACCGACCTGCTCGTTGAGACCCGCCGGGGCATGCACAAACCGGTTACCGCGATGGTCGACGTCACGCACATCGACGGCCTGGGCGAGATCTCGTTAGAGGGCGATTACATCGTCATCGGCTGTGGTGTAACACACAGCCAGATCATCAGGAACGAAAGCATCACCGAACATGGTACATGCCTCGCCGAGAGCTGCGGCGTGATCGGCGGGCCGCAGGTCAGGAACGTCGGCACGCTGGCCGGCAACGTCGCACACGCATTGCCGGCGGGTGACGGTACGATCGGGCTACTGGCGCTCGGCGGCGAGATCGAGGTCACGGATGCCGATGGCGCTCGCTGGATGCCGCTGCAGGAATCGTTCAGGGGACCCGGCAAGAGCTTTGTCGATCGTTACCGCCAGGTGCTGACGCGGCTCCGGTTTCGTCCGACAGGTCCCGGGGAAGGCTCGGCGCATCATCGTGTCATGCGGCCGCAGGGACTGTGCCTGCCGATCATTTCGATGGGTGTGCGCGTCGCACTCGACGCAGCGAATGTGATCAGCGAAGCGCGCATCAGCATGGGGCCCGTAGGCCCGGTTCCACATCTTGCCGAGCCGGCCATGGAGGTGCTTGTCGGTGGCCCGGCCACAGGGAGCCAGTTCGCGAAGGCAACGGAAGTAGCGCTGCAAACCGTCAAGCTGCGCACCAGCAAGTATCGTGCGACGCGCGAGTACCGCGAGCAAATGGTGCGTACATTCCTGCCCGTCATACTGGAACGCGCCGTCGCGCGCGCGCGGCGGGGGCTGTCATGAGCAAGCTGCGTATGACATTGAACGGCAGCCCGGTCGAAGTCGACGTGCACGAGTCCCGGTATCTGTCGGAAGTGCTGCGCGGCGAGCTCGGATTGAAAGGCACGAAGATCGGCTGCAACGAGGCCGAATGCGGAATCTGCACCGTTCTTGTCAACGGCACGCCGGTGTCGAGCTGCGTCTTTCCCGCTTTCAAAGCCCAGGGCGCGGTCGTCGAGACGATTGAAAGCCTGTCCGCCGATGGTGGCCTGCATCCGTTGCAACAGGCGTTTCTTGACGAGGGCGCCGTGCAGTGCGGCATCTGCACGCCCGGCATGATCATGACTGCGAAAGCGCTGATCGACGAAAAGGGCGCGGCGCTGACCGAAGGCGACATCAAGACGGCGCTGAAAGACACCTACTGTCGCTGCACCGGGTATCGCAGCATCGTACGCGCCATACTGCAGGCGGCCGGTGGCGCGGTGCGTGACGACTCGATTCCGGCGACCACAGGCTCGCCGGTCGGCCAGCCGCTGCCGAATCCCAACGCACGGGCAAAGATCGACGGCAGCGCACGCTTCACCGATGACTACGAATTTCCAGGCATGCTTTACGCACGCACGAAACGTGCCGGCGTGCCGCACGCGCGCATCCTTTCAATCGACACAACCGCAGCGCGGGAGCTGCCGGGCGTACACGCGGTCCTCACGCACGAAGACGTGCCGGGAGATAACCGGCACGGACTCGTCATCGACGACTGGCCGGTGCTGTGCGACGAGAAGGTCCGCTATGCCGGCGATGCGGTGGCGATCGTCGCGGCGGATTCCGAGGAGATCGCCGCTGCCGCGATTGATCTCGTGAACGTGGAATACGAGGAACTGCCCGTTGTCGGCGGCGCCCTCCAGGCGGCGGAGCCCGGGGCGCCGCTCGTTCATGACGATCGCGGCGACAGCAACCTGCTCAAACACATCAAGGTCGACAAGGGCGACATCGAGGCCGGATTCGCGGCCGCGGATGTGGTCGTCGACCGCACCTACCGCACACAAAGCGCGGAGCACCTGTTCCTCGAGCCGGAGTGCTCGATCGGCATTCCGGCCGGCTACGACCCGCGCGAGTTCGGCGGCGCTGTCGACGATGCGGCCGCGCGCGGCGAGACGGCGCGGCACGCCAAGACCACAATCTATGTCGGCAGCCAGATTCCCTACCAGGACCGCGACCAGACGGCGACCGCACTGGGCGTCGAGGCCGATGCGGTACGGGTCGTGGCCACGCTGACAGGTGGCGGATTCGGCGGCAAGGAGGACATCACGGGACAGATTCACGTCGCGCTGCTTGCCGAGCAGACCGGCCGACCCGTCAAGATGCTCTACTCGCGACAGGAAAGCCTGCTGGTGCACCCGAAGCGGCACCCGACCGTCATTCGAACGCGCATCGGCGCGCGCAAGGATGGCACGCTGACGGCCGTGCAGGCCACGCTTTACGGCGATGCCGGCGCGTACGCAAGCCTCAGTGAAAAGGTGCTCACTCGCGCGACGACCCATGCCACAGGTCCCTACGAGGCGCCAAACGTCAAGGTCGACTGCTTCGCGATGTACACGAACAACGCGCCGAGCGGCGCGTTCCGCGGCTTCGGCGTCACGCAAAGTTGCTTCGCCGTTGAGAGCACCATGGACATCCTTGCCGGGGAGCTGGGTATCGACGCCGTCGAGCTGCGGCACATGAATTCCCTGGATGTCGGCAGGACGACGTCGACGGGCCAGGTGCTTCGGGAAAGTGCCGGGCTCAGGGAGTGCATCGACAAGGTCGCATCCAGCATGCGCGNNGTGGCGGTCGCCTACAAGAACACCGGTCTCGGCGGTGGCGCGCCGGACAAGGCCAGCGCCGAGATTGAAGTATGGCGCGGCGACGAAACGCGTGCGGAGGTGCGCATCTCGTCGGCCGAGATGGGCCAGAACCTGCCGGGCGTGCTCGCTGCCTGCGCGGCGGAGGAACTCGGTGTGCCCGTTGAGAATGTTCGCGTGCTGCTGGGCGACACTGATTACTGTCCGGACGGTGGACCCACGACCGCCAGCCGGCAGTCATTCGTCAGCGGCAACGCGGTGCGGGAGGCGGCGCGCAAGGCGGCGGCGGACGATGGAGAGCACGTGCTCGTGCGGCATGATTACGAAGCGCCAAAAACCCGGCCGCTAGGCTCCGGCGGCGACATGCACTTCGCGTTCAGCTTCGGCGCGCAGGCGGCGCTCGTCGAAATCGACATGACAACCGGCGAGGTACACGTTCACAAAATCATCGCCGCGCACGATATCGGCCGCGCACTGAACCCGCTGACACTCAGGGGCCAGATCGAGGGCGGCATTGTCATGGCGCTGGGCTACACGCTGACGGAGCACTACATCCAGGAAGACGGCAAGCCGTGGTCCAGCCTGATGGCGCGCTACAAGATGCCGAGCATCGAGCATGCACCGGAGATCGTGTCGCATGTTGTCGAGCACGCAGTGGCAGCCGGTCCCTTCGGCGCCAAGGGCGCCGGCGAGTTGCCGAGCATTCCAACGAGTGCGGCAATCACCAATGCGATCTACCGGGCAACCGGCGTCAGGGTGCGTAGCCTGCCCGTGGACCAGGATGAATTGTTGCGCGCGTGTGCGGCGGGCGCCGACACGGTCGAGCTCGGCTGGGGTGACCTCGAGCCCGTACCACAAGTTGCTTTGGGAGGTGAGATATGAGTCTCGTGCCCCGCATAAACCGGGCCGTTCTTGATAAATCCAAAGCGCGAGCGCGCCAACGCGGAATCGAGTTGCCGACGTTTGCGCAAATGAAGGACCCGAGTCTCGTA
Organism: Woeseiaceae bacterium; assembly: GCA_011772865.1. Lineage (GTDB taxonomy): Bacteria > Pseudomonadota > Gammaproteobacteria > Steroidobacterales > Woeseiaceae > UBA1847. The sequence continues at coordinate 14,254 of WVYQ01000031.1, forward strand.
CCTGAGCGCATCGAGGAGCGGCTGAAGAACGTCGGCCTCTGGGACGTCGATCCGGCAAACCTGTTTCGGATCACGTGGAAGAACGAGCCCGTGGAGCATGGCGGCGGGTTCAATAACGGCAACTGGATCGAGTTTCCAAGGGCGATTACCGGTGTGGACGCAACGGTTGTCGGCATCGTGGGCAACTGGTTCCCGACGGGCGCACACAAGGTCGGCGCGGCCTACGGTTGCCTCGTTCCACGCCTCGTGACCGGCAATTTCGATCCGGAAAGCCAGAAAGCCGTCTGGCCGTCGACGGGCAATTACTGTCGCGGTGGCGCCTACGACTGCGCGTTACTATCGTGCTCTGCCATAGCCATCCTGCCCGAAGGCATGAGTCGCGAGCGCTTCGAGTGGCTGCAGGCTATCGGTACCGACGAAATAATCGCTACGCCCGGCAGCGAATCGAACGTCAAGGAGATCTACGACAAGTGCCATGAACTCGTGCGCGAGCGTGGCGACGACGTGGTCGTCTTCAACCAGTTTGCCGAGTTCGGCAATGCAATATGGCACTACCACGTCACCGGGTCGGTCATTGAGGAGATCTTTGCAGCGAACTTCGGCGAAGGGCGGCGCCTCTCGGCGTACGTCAGTGCGACGGGCTCTGCCGGAACGATTGCTGCGGGCGACTACCTGCGAACCGTACATCCGGACCTGCGCGTGGTCGCGACCGAGGCGCTGCAGTGCCCGACGTTGCTGCAATTCGGATTCGGCGATCACCGCATCGAGGGCATCGGCGACAAGCATATCCCGTGGATTCACAACGTCCGTAATACGGACTTCGTCGTGGCGGTGGACGACGAACAGTTGATGCAGCTCATGCGGTTGTTCAACGAAGAGGCCGGCCACGATTGCCTCCTGCGAGAGGGCATCAGCGAGGACCTGCTCGCGTCCCTGCCGCTGCTCGGCATATCGAGCCTCTGCAACCTCGTTGCGGCGATCAAGACAGCGCGCTACTACGACATGGATGCGCGCGATGTCATCTTCGTGCCACTGACCGATGCCATGAACCTGTACGCGTCGCGGATGCAAGAAATGCGCGAGTCGGAGGGTGAATACACGGCGCGATCGGCAGACCGGCACTACGCTCGCTACCTGCAGGGCATCACGACCGATCACGTACGTGAGCTGAACTACGCGGACCGTAAGGCGTTGCACAATTTCAAGTATTTCACCTGGGTCGAACAGCAGGGCAGATCGTCCGATGAGCTGCGGCAACTTTGGGATACTGATTTCTGGAGCCGGGTCTTCTCGACGGAGGTCGTCGATGAATGGGACCGGCTGATCGAGGCTTTCAATGAATAACAATTACCTGAGCAACGCACGCGCCGTCGAGGCGGACCTGACTGCCTTCATGCAGGACATCATCCGCATTCCATCCCTGAGTTCGCAGGAAGGAAACGTCATCGCCCGCATTCGTGAGGAGATGGAGAAGCTGGGCTACGACGAGGTGACCGTCGATCCCATGGGCAATCTCATCGGACGAATTGGCTCCGGTTCGCGCGTCATAGCATTCGACGGGCACGTGGATACCGTCGACGTTGGCGACCCGGGCCTCTGGGACAGGGAACCGTTCTCCGCCGAGATCGAGAATGGGATTCTCTATGGTCGCGGTGCGAGCGACATGAAGGGCGGGGTGGCATCGAGCGTCTATGCCGGTGGGTTGATGCGCCAGCGTGGCGTCCCCGACGACGTCACTGTACTCGTGACCGCAACGGTTCAGGAGGAAGATTGTGATGGCCTTTGCTGGCAGTACATTGCCAACGAGGATGGAATTCGGCCCGAACTCGTCGTCATAACCGAGCCAACAAGCCTGCGAGTGTATCGTGGCCATCGCGGGCGCATGGAGATGGAGGTGCACACGTCCGGCATATCCTGTCACGGTTCCGCGCCGGAACGCGGCGTCAATGCGGTCTACAAAATGGCGGACATCATCGCGGATATCGAAGCGCTGAACGAAAGCCTTGAACCACGTGAACCTCTCGGCAAGGGCACCGTGACCATCAGCCAGATTCGTTCGACGTCGCCCAGCCTGTGCGCGGTCGCGGATGGCTGCACGATTCATCTCGACCGGCGACTGACGATCGGCGAAAACGAGGAGACCTCGGTCGCGGAGATTGAGGCGCTGCCCTCCGTGCAGGCTGCCGGGGCAACGGTCAAAGTGCTGGAATACGACGTCCCCAGCTATACGGGACTCGAATACCCGACGCGCAAGTACTACCCGACCTGGGAACTCCCGGTCGACGCGCCCGGCACTCGCGCCGCAATCGCCGCCCACCGCAGCGCATTCGGCGAGGAAGCTGAAGTGGGATTCTGGGTGTTCAGCACGAACGCGGTAGCGACCGCGGGCATGTCGGGCCTCCCGACGATTGGCTTCGGGCCCGGCCACGAGAAATTCGCGCATGCACCCAACGAGCAGGTGGAGGTGGAACACCTCGTGCGCGCGTCTGCGTTTTACGTCGCACTCGTCGACGAATTTGCAGGAACTCCCAACGAGGAGGCAGCATCGTGAATTCGAATCTAAAAGGCCGCGACTGGCTGATGACCCAGGACTGGTCTGTTGATGAGATCGAGACCGCCCTCGATACCGCGGATCAGCTCAAGGCTGATTTCAGGAACGGCGTGCCGACGCTGCGCCTTGCGCACAAGACCGCTTTCCTGATTTTTTTCGACAAGTCGACAAGGACGAGAAACTCCTTCGAAGCGGGAATGACACAACTCGGCGGGCACGCGCATTTCATCGACTCGGGAACCTCGCAGATTGCGCACGGTGAAAGTCCCAAGGACATGGGCATCATCCTGTCCAGTTACGGGCACGGCATCATGATTCGCCACGACCTTGTGCCGGGCGAGGGACAGAGCTACATGCGCGACGTTGCGAAATGGGCGGATATCCCGGTCATCAACATGCAGTGTGACGTGGATCATCCCTGCCAGACGCTGGCCGACCTGATGACGATCCGCGAGGAATTCGGCAAAGACCTGTCCGAACTGAAAATTGCAGTGTCGTGGGCTTATGCGCCGAGCTACGTCAAGCCGATGTCCGTGCCGCAGGGGCTGATCATGCTCATGACGCGCTTCGGGATGAACGTGTCGCTTGCGCATCCGCCCGAGTACACATTGATGGACGAACCGATGCGCCTCGCGCGGGAGAATGCGGCACAGTCGGGCGGCACGTTCGAGGTCGTGGACAGCATGGTAGAGGCGTTCGCCGACGCCGATATCGTCTACCCGAAGAGCTGGGGCGTCGAAACGCTGTTCAGCAAGCCCGATGAGGCGATGAAGGTCGCCGAGCAGTATCGCGACTGGATTTGTGACGAAGCGATGATGGCCCGGGCCAAGGAATCGGCAATCTATATGCACTGCCTGCCCGCGGACCGTGGTTGCGAAGTTACCGATGCGGTCATCGACGGTCCGCAGTCGCGCGTCTACCCGGAAGCCGAAAATCGCCTGCACACGGCTAAAGCGCTCATGGCCTTGACTATGTAGGACGTTACTGTGAAACCACTCGTTGTTATCGCTATTGGCGGCAATTCCCTGATCACCGACTCGGAGCACATGTCGGTCGTCGACCAGTATCGCGCCGCGGGCGAGACGGCGTCGCACATTGCGCCGATCGTCGCTGCCGGCAACCGGGTCGTGATTACGCACGGCAACGGACCCCAGGTCGGTTTTATCCTGATGCGCTCCGAACTCACCCGCAACGTGCTCCACCAGGTGCCGCTTGCGAACTGCGTTGCGGATACCCAGGGATCGATCGGTATGCAAATTGCGCAAACCCTGCAGAATGCGTTCGAGCGCCTCGGCAGCGAGCAGCAGGTTGTGGCCGTTGTTACCCAGGTTCTGGTCGACCAGGAGGACCCAAGCTTTGTGAATCCCACCAAGCCGATCGGTCCGGTCATGAGCGAGGAGGAGGCCCGGCAACGCGCAGAGGAAGACGGTTGGGTGATCGCCAAAGACGCGAATCGGGGCTGGCGTCGTGTCGTTCCGTCGCCGGCGCCGCTCGAGATTCTCGAGATGCCCGTGATTCGTGCGCTGGTTGAAAGTGGCACGATCGTTGTTGCGGCGGGGGGCGGCGGAATTCCGGTCATTCGGAAGCCGGACGGCTCGCTGCGTCCGCGACCAGCCGTCATCGACAAGGACGCGGCATCTTGCCTGCTTGCCCGAGAGCTGGGAGCGAACGTGCTGGTCTTCTCGACTGATGTCGACAAGGTTGCGCTGAACCTCGGTACCCCGGAGCAGATCGATATCGATCGCATGACGGCGGCAGATTGCCGGCGCTATCTCGACGAGGGCCACTTCGCCGTAGGCAGCATGCGGCCAAAAATCGAAGCGGCCCTGGCGTTTCTCGACGCTGGCGGCGAGGAAGTCATCATCACGCAACCGCATCTCCTCGGAGAGGCGATGCGCGGAGGACGGGGCACGCACATCGTGCCCTGATGCGACCATGAACGGATACCGCTGCTTTGCCTGCGATACCGAACAGGCCATCGACTTTACCGGCTTTAACTGCCCGGCCTGCGGCGGCAATCTCGATATCACCTACGACTATGCAGCCATCGAGCCGGCCTTCGGCGCGGGTAAAGGAATGTTCCGCTATGAGGCCCTGCTGCCGTGCGCGGATCCCGGTGCGCTACTACCACTAAAGATCGGTGGCACGCCGCTGCACCGGGCGCAGCGGCTTGGCGCGTCAGCGGGGCTCGACAACGTGTGGCTGAAAGACGAGACCGGCAATCCGAGCGCTTCGCTCAAGGACCGTGCGAGCGCCGTCGCGCTGCTGCGCGCCGTGGCAACAGGCGCCGACACGGTGGCGGTCGCGAGCACGGGCAACGCGGGCTCATCGACGGCGTGCCTGGCCGCTGCCATGGGGCTTCGCGCCGTGGTGTTCGTGCCCGAAACGGCTCCTGCAGCCAAACTGGCCCAGTCGCTTGCCTACGGCGCCATGGTTGTCGCAGTCCGCGGCAGCTACGACGACGCCTATGACCTTTGCCTGCGCGTCTGCGATGAGCGTGACTGGTTCAACAGGAGCACGGGATTCAACCCGTTCACGCGCGAGGGCAAGAAAACCACCTCGTTCGAGGTATGGGAGCAGCTCGGGCAGGTGCCGGATCGCGTCATCGTCCCGACCGGGGACGGCAATATATTGAGCGGCGTTTGGAAAGGCTGGCGTGATCTGCACGCGGCGGGACTCATCGATCGCTTGCCCAGGGTCGACTGTGCGCAAGCGGAAAATAGTGCCGCCATCTGCCGCGCAGTCGAGCACCTTCGCGAAATCGGTTCAGATCCTGACTGGCGATCGGTCGATATAGGGAGTGTCGCCGCGAGCACCGTCGCGGATTCGATATCTGTCGACCGACCGCGCGACGGGCTGGCGGCCGTAAGGGCAGTCATCGAGTCGGGCGGCGAGGCTGTCACGATCTCTGATGAAGAGATCCTCGCAACAATCGGTGAACTCGCAAGCAGCGCCGGCGTATTTGCCGAGCCGGCCGCCGCCGCGCCCTGGGCCGCCGCCAAACAGCTCGCAAGGGATGGGCGGATCGGCAAGGACGAGACGGTCGTGCTGCTCGTCACCGGCAGCGGGCTCAAGGATGTCGCCGCAATGCCGGCCGGCAAACCGGTCCTGGTTGACGCAAATCCGGAATCAGTGCGCGCGGTGCTCTAGGCGTCGCGGCTGCCGGAAACTGGCGCGTTCCTCGACATTTCACCCCCCTTTAATTGGCTGATCACGTCATTGTCGGGACCGATTTTTCGTCCTGCGACCGACTTATTTAAAGTCAGGAGGGAAACCAGACGAAGATTCGCCACAACGACTTCGAATCGGAGGGCGGTCCGTTGAACCCCGCCTGCCGCCAACCCACCTAAATGTTGTACGTTGACGATGCCGTCGTTCCGCCGCGCCCGGTCCATCGCGCCTCAAATTGAGCTTTGCGATCAGTTGCTCGTTCGATCATCCCAGCATCGATTACCCACCGTCCATAATGGCAGCAGCGCTGGAAACAGGATTGCCAATGACCACCAACTTGTGAACCCAAAGCTCTCTGGTCCGCCAAAAGTGACTATGCCCCAGCCAACAGCGACAAACAGAAGGAGGTAAATCGGCACCATCAGTTTCCGGTAAGTTGTACGCGGATGCCGCCAGGGCGCGGTGAAGAAAATTGCCAATCCGGCCATGCCGGCGATAAGGAGTCCAGCAAGGGCGTGGACCAGCTGTCCTCTGAACATTAGCACTGCCGAGAGGATCACGACCCAGATGAACCCTCCAGACCATCCGCCAATCCAGCCCATCTTTTCTTGTACGCGCTCAGACATAGAGACTTCGGCAACTTGTCCTGTCGAATGGCAGCTGTGGGTCAACACCGGTCAGTTTAGCTGAAATGTGGCGAATGGGCGGAATCGGCCAAAAAGAGACGCTAAGAAGTGACAACGTACGATTGGCCGGAGGGTGCTCTAATTCTCAGGCACCAGCATCTGATCATACAAATGTCGAGAGCCCTCCCAGTCCTCATCAACGTACTTTAGGAATTGTTGTAATCCCGGTTTGGATCGAAAATCTTTAATCAAAAACTGATCGAAGGGAAAGTGGATGTCAGTCAGCCCTTCGTCTTTTAGCGCCAAGTAAAGTTCCGCCAGATTGATGCGGTCAAATTGGTACATGATAAATTGCTCTCGTTCGATCTGATTTAGCGACGAGAAATCGGCTTCGCCTCTAACTTTGATATCGGCCAATACCGGATCGTTATATATTCCGGCATTCAGCGTGCTGATTGCTTCATTGATCGAATACAACGCTTCCGCGCGGAGTTGGGTTGTATTTTGCCGAATCTCGTATCCGAGGAATATTAGGCCAGCGATTACTCCAAAGTTAGCAACCAACGTAAGCCAAGCATTCAGTCTTTTTGGTTTCATTGCCCTGAACGAATTTATAGGTGGTATGTCGCGACCGTCCGCTATGGGTCAGTAGCGGTCATTCTAGCCTAAATTACTTGGGTGGCTGCTTTCGGGTAGCAGCGACCGTTCGGACAATATTGGCTGATGGTTCAGTTTGGGCGATCGCCGACGCTGGGGAGGCCTTTCCAAGGTCATCGCAGCCGGGGCAATCATGAATGCTGGTTCGCTTACCTGTAACAAGTTGTATTTCTCCGTTGCAGCTCACTTCAAACAGCGGCGGCTCCTGTACACTCTTGCGAAGCTAAAAAGCGCCAGCATTTGAGAATCTCATGCGCAAATTCAAAGATGTCGGTTTCCACATTCCCGGCGGTGGCCGCAAGACAGACGGCAATCCGGAAGGCAAGGGCCTGAACGGATTTCTTCGTGACTGGCGTGATTGTGAGCCCAGGGGCGTTGTGGTGAAGTCGCGGCACAAGATACTTGCCGAGTTTTTTACGTCCATGCTGATCCTGTCGGCGAGGTTCAAGTTTCGTCCGTCTGTCGGTGCGGCGTATTACCTCTACTGGATCAATGACGAATGGTCCCTGAGCCTCATCGCGCCCGACGAGTGGACGGATGAAAGACGCGCTGGTTTTGCCGGGACGTGTGTATTGCAACGTGACATGACGTGGACGATTGCTTTATCGGACCGGCTGGTCGGGCAGAATTCTGTGTCAATCGCAATCGGAAAGTTCTATGACGCTTTTGTCCGAAAACTGGAAACGGATCTTGCGCTCGAAGAAATCCTGCCCGCATACGCCGCCGGGCTTCCCTACTTTCAGCGGCTTTACGCCAGCGCCCTGAGTCGCTCGTTGCGTGTCGCAATTACATTGGGCGATCAAGCGGCGACCAGCTGCCGGCAATGGCTCCCGCTTCTTCCCCAACGGCAACACGGATTGCCGAATTGCACCGGCTGAGACGCCATGCGCTTTTCGCTATTTCTTGGAATTTTACTAGTGGTTTACCCTGGCCCGTCCCTCAACGCCTCTGATCCTGAATCCGAGCAGGATCTCTTGCTGACAGACTTCAGCGAGAATAGTCCCGACCTGGGGTGGTACGTCGTGAACGACAACGTTATGGGCGGACGCAGCGTGGGCGATTTCAGCCGAGAGCAGGGTGAACTTTTCTTCTCCGGGCACACGAATACGAATGGAGGTGGTTTCAGCTCCATCCGCACGCGTCCCATGCAGGTGGACCTGTCGAATCATGCCGGAATTCGATTGCGCCTGAAGGGTGATGGTCGTCGCTACACCTGGCGGCTCACAACCGCGGCTCGCTGGCGCGGCGAGCCCGTAAGTTACTGGGCGGACTTCGAAACTCGCAATGGTGAATGGCATACGGTGAACATACCGTTGTCCAGCTTCGTTCCCCGGTACCGTGGGTATCGGCTCGATGGGCCGGCGCTCGACAGTGCTCAGATCACAGGCATGGGACTGATGATCTATGACAAACAGGACGGCCCGTTCGAGATGCGACTATCCAGCGTGCACGCCTATTCGGCCGAGAAACCCGTAGCGACAAAATAGCTCTTTAAAGCGGTGTGTTTTGGTATCGATTTGTAACGGTGTGCCGGAATCGCCTGCGTTGTGACGTACAGTCGAGCTATGAACAACAGTCTGACCGACATCGTCAAGCGACCTGCCTTCGCTATCGAGCCCGGGCCTGGGCAAGAGTCCGTGTGGGACTATCCGCGCCCGCCCGCTGTCAAGCGGGATAGCCGGACGATCGAGGTCCGTGACGGCACATCCGTTCTCGCCTGGACGACGTTCAGTTACAAGGTCATGGAAACAGCGAGCCCGCCGGCCTTCTATATCCCGAGGGCAAACGTCAAGCTCGGCCTGTTGCTAAGGATGGAAAACCGGACGTATTGTGAATGGAAGGGTTTAGCGTCTTACTGGGCGCTCGAGCGTCGTCCGGAAGTGCCGGTTGCCTGGAGCTATGAACGACCACGACCACGGTTCGACGCTATCGGGGGCCTTATCGCCTTTTATCCCGATCGGGTTGCTTGCTTCCTGGGTGGCGAACGCGTGCAGGCGCAGGCAGGCCCTTACTATGGCGGTTGGATTACGCCTGAGGTCGTCGGTCCTTTCAAGGGCGAGCCCGGTACCGGCCACTGGTGACCGCAGACCCATGCCTGCGAAGAGCCATTTGCCTGCCAAAGTGTGTCCCGTTTGTGGCCGCGCGTTCACCTGGCGGCGAAAATGGAAGAACCATTGGCAGTCCGTGAAATACTGTTCCCGGCGCTGCCGCGGCCGTCGGTGGGTTAATGCCCGAGGGGCCTGAAATACGCCGCGCGGCCGACAAGGTCGCGGCGGTGCTTGTCGGCGAGAAGATCGAAAAGGTCGAGTTCGGGCTCGAGCATTTGAAGCCCTTCGAAAGCCGTATGTCCGGCTGTACTGTAACGGCCGTCGACACGCGCGGCAAAGCAATGCTAACGCGATTCGATAATCGACTTACGATCTACAGTCACAACCAGCTCTACGGTCGCTGGTATACGGTGCGCCGGTCGCGGATGCCGCAGACGCAGCGGCAGCTGCGCGTCGCGTTGTGCACAAATACACACCAGGCCCTGCTATACAGCGCGTCGGATATCGCGGTGCTCGACGAGGACGAACTATCGACCCATCCGTTTCTGAGGCGCGCCGGGCCAGACATCCTTGATCGAGGACTCACGCAGCCGAAGATTGCTGAGCGACTCCAGGCCGTTGAGTTTCGGAATCGTGCGCTTGGCAACCTCTATCTCGACCAGGCGTTTCTTGCCGGCAACGGCAACTACCTGCGTTCCGAAATTCTGTGGGCGGCAGGGATAGATCCTCTGCGCAAAGCCGTTTCATTGGCGCCAACCGAATGCGACACGCTGGCTCGGGAAACGCTGAAGATTGCCTGGCGTTCCTACCGGAGCGGAGGCGTGACGGTAACGCGGGCACTGGCCTCCAGGCTGAGGGCAGAGGGCGTGTCGCGAGAGGACTATCGGTTCTATGTTTTTGGTCGCGAGGGAAAGCGTTGCCGTCGCTGCGGATCAATGATCGAACGTCGCAAAATGGGCAGCAGGAACCTGTTTACCTGCCGTCGCTGCCAGCCCGCCGGATAATCGTTCGTCGCCTGCCGCCTGTTTCGCAAAAATAATAAACGGCGCTTCAACACCCCAAAAGAGCGGATAATAAGAAGTCGCATGGCGGACATGCGTTTGAGGTTTGAGAAGGAAGTATCAATGATGGAGCGAGCCAGCCAATTATTTTTGTGTGGTGTGTTAATCGTGGGAGCAATGGTGTCGGGTTGTACGACAAAGACTGACGATGTTGTTATATCGCCAGACGGGGTCGAGATCCGATTTGATCGCCTGGGAGAGGGCAGGCCCGCGCTTGTCTTTATTCATGGATGGGCAAATGACAGAAGCGTCTGGGCGGCACAGGCTGTTCATTTCTCAAGCAACTATGAGGTGGTCAATATAGACCTGCCCAGTTTTGGAGAATCCGGCAAGAACCGCCAGCATTTCACAATCGAAGCATTTGGCGAGGATGTGGCGAGCGTCATCGAAGGACTGGGGCTTGATGAGGTGGTGCTAATCGGTTTTTCAATGGGAGCAACCGTTGCAATCGAGGCAGCAACCAATATTCCCGAGCATGTTGTCGGCGTTGTGATAGTCGAGGAAATGCACAATATTGAGGCAGTGCCGCCACCATCTGCGTTCGATGATATCGAAGAGTTCTACATGGATGTGATTACAAATCCGACCAATGAAAAACTCGTGAGCAATGGCTTTTATATCAATAACCAGGAAACGACATATCAACGCGTACTCTCTATGGTGCAGGTTCCGTCAAGAGACGGCTGGAGGGAGTCCCTTAGAGATTTGTTCAGGTGGCTGAATGAAGATTGTGTCGAATCGCTCGGGCAACTACAGGTTCCGCTTGTTGCGATCAATGCGGCAATGCAACCGACTAACGTCGAGGCATTTCAAAAACATGTTCCATCTTTCCAGGCAAAAATTGTCTCAGATGCCGGTCACCTGATCATGTGGGACGCACCCGAGGAATTCGATCGGCTGCTCGCAGAGAGCATCGAAGAATTTATGGCCGCATCGAGGTAACGGGTCTCGTGTATGGCTGATCGGCAAAAATTGGCTATGCTCTGTTAAGCAATGGAGTGACGGATGATATTGCGCAACCTGGCCGAAGCATTGCGGAATCAGAACTGGTTCACCGTGGTGCTGGAGATAATGATCGTCGTAATCGGCATTTTCCTCGGCTTGCAGGCCAATGACTGGAACCAGGGGCGTAAAGACCGGGCGCTTGAAGTACGTTATCTGGAGAGACTGCAGGCGGACCTCGAAAAGGACCTGGGCCGACTGGAAAGCAGTGAGTATTTCGCCAACTTGCGTATGCGACAGGTCAGGCTGCTACTCGATGGAATCGCCGATCCTGCGGCGGCTGCGGCGCAGCCGGACCAATTTATTGAAGCGGTCGAAAAAGTCAGCTGGGAATCGTATCGACGCATCACATCCAACACCTATAGCGAACTGATTGGTGCAGGCAGGGCCACGCTGATCCGCTCGGAAAATCTCAGGGATGCGCTCGCGGAATATTATGCCGACATAGAGTTCTGGGAGACGATCCTGAAAGAAGAATTTCTTGCCCGTGAGTACTCCGTCGCGATGGCAGGCCTGCTGAGCCTGAATTTTCTGGAGAGAATTGCACAAAGCGGGCCGCCGTCGGAGCCAATCGACTTGGCGGTGGAGGCAGGAGATGCCGTAGCCATCGCTATAGCACTCAAATCGCGGGCCCAGGGAATACAACTGCTGCCGATGATCTACAAGCACCATTACACGGTCCTGGTAGCTAATGCAGAAGTCCGCAACCAGAACGAGGCGCTCCAGGCAGCGATAGAAGAATATTTGATGACAATGTCGGGAAGTACCTAGTCGTTGATGATCCGAGGGGCATCGATCAAGCGTGTTTTCCCGTATAGGCGTTTCGGTGTTGATTCGGCAAACTTCGTTGGGGTTTCACGGCACAATAGACCGGAGCAGCCATGAGCAAAGCGAAGCGAGTTCAAGAAGCCATCGAGAGAAAAAGGCACGAACGACATAAGCATATACTTATGATCGTCGCGGTCCTTGCAATCGTTGCTGCAGGCATATCAACCATGTATTTCGGTATGCAGGGCGACTCCGCGAAAGACGACGGCGAAGCGCGGCAGGCGGCTCTTGTGAGCGACCACTCACCGGCGTTCGGCAATTCGAACGCCAGGGTGCATATCGTTGAATTCCTGGACCCCGCCTGCGAAACCTGTGCGCTGTTCTTCCCGATGGTCAAGCAATGGCTGAACGAGGAGCCTGACAGGCTGCGCCTGTCGATTCGTCATGTCGCGTTTCATTCCGGTTCCGAGTATGTCATCCGGATCCTCGAGGCCAGCAGAAATCAGGCCAAGTACTGGCAAACGCTCGAAGCATTGCTGGCATCGCAGCGCCTGTGGACAGCAAACCACACGGTTCTGCAGGACAAGATACTTCCCGTCATTGCCGGGGTCGGCCTGGATACCGAGCAGTTGCTGGCGGATATGAACAGCGTGGACATCCTGGCGCGCATCGAGCGGGACAAGAAGGATTCCATACTGCTCAGGGTCAGCGCGACACCCGAGTATTTCGTCAACGGCAGGCCGTTGCCGAGCTTCGGGCAGCAGCAGCTGCTCGACCTCGTTCGCGAGGAGCTGGAAAAAGCGTATTAAATTTCCTACTCGTGGTGCCGGCGCAGGTATTCATCGAGTACCCGCACGCCCCAACCCGAATACCCGATCGGCGTGGTCGGCAGGACGACCTCGGTGAAATCGACGCCCGCGATATCGAGGTGGGCCCAGCGCTGGTCTTCGGCAACGAACGAACCGATGAAGGCGGCGCCGATGCTGGCGCCGGCGGCGCTGATACCGCCATTGATGATATCGGCGACCGTGGATTTGATCTGCTCGAAGTGCGTGTCGCTGAGCGGCAAGCGCCACATCTTTTCGCCAGAGGCCTCTCCGGCAGCCAGCAGTTGCTCGGCCAGGCCATCGTGGCGGCTGAATACTCCGGCCAGGTCGTTGCCGACGGCGCGCGATACCGACCCCGTCAACGTGGCGACGTCGATCAATACGTCCGGCGCGTATTCCTCTTGTGCGTAGTAAACCGCGTCTGACAGGACAAGCCGGCCCTCGGCATCGGTCGAGTTGATCTCGATCGTTTTGCCCGACATCGACGTCAGCACATCTCCGGGCCGGATCGCGGAACCCGACGGCATGTTTTCGGCAAGTGCCGCGAGGGCCACGAGATTCACCCTGGCGCCACGGCGGGCCGCGGCAAGCACGGTGGCCGAGACGACGGCGGCGCCCGTCATGTCGGCTTTCATGCGCCCCATGCCTTCTCCGTCCTTGAGCGAGATACCGCCCGAGTCGAACGTGATGCCCTTGCCGGCGAGCGCCAGGGTCGGCCGGTCGTCGCCGGCCAGGTACTCGATAATAAGGAGACGCGGTGGGCGGTCGGAGCCGCTGCCGACCCCGAGGTGCGCGCCCATGCCGAGTCGCGCGAGATCGTCTTCGTCGAGTGCGCGGATCGTGACGTCGTCGACACCTTCAAATGCCTCGCGAAAGCGATCGACAAACGACTGCGGATAGATCACGTTACCCGGCTCGGAGCTCAGGTCGCGGGCGAGGAAGACGGCGTCGGCGAGGTGGCGCAGGTCGCCGGTAAAACGAGATTCGGCGTCGGCATCGTCGCTCAGGATAACGACATCGCCGCGCGTCGCCGGGTCCAGCCGGTCCTCGTGGTAGCGATCGAAGCGGTAATCGCCAAGGCGGTAACCGAAGGCAACCTGTGCGGCTGTGGCGTCACCGGCCCGATCGATCTCGGACCAAAGCACATTGACGGTGCTTCCGCTGGAGCCATCGTTGAGGCTGGCGGCAAGACCGCCATAGTTCTCGGCGGCGACCCTGTCCACGGGCCCGTCACCAATACCGATCAAGTCGATGCGGGAATACGGTTTGATCCCGAACAGCGTCAATGTCTGGTGCTTTTCACCCGTGAACGCGGCCTCGACCATGGCCAGCGCAATCGCGCCATCGGTGCGTGAGTCCAGCAGCGCCGCGAGTCCGGAGGGCGTTTCGCCGGTTGTGACCGGTACAACAATGCTGCCGGCTTCGGGCAGCTCGAACGGCATGAACGTAATCTGCCGCTGGGCCAACGCGGGAACGGCAAGCAGCAGAAAGGCAAGGGTCAGTATCAGTCTCATCTGGTGAAGCTCTCGGTAACGGGACCCAGATAATAGGCGCTTGGGCGTCGCGGTCAAACTGCAGCGAGCCCGGCTTTGCGTTATTCAACCGTATAAATGAGATCGATCCACGCGCGCCCGCTCGGGTCCGGGCTCCGATCGGTCAGTTCCACAACGTTGGCGTGAACGCCCTTGTCAGACTTTGAAGATCTTCAGGGGATCGACGCCGAAAGCGCCATGCTCATGCCCTTCGACGATCCACAACGCGTCCGAATGCGTGACGTCCATGGGCAATTCCCGCAACTCGACGATTCGCGGTTCGGGAAGCCGGTCATGGTTCTTGTCGAGCAGCAGCATGATCTTCGGCTTCAGCACATTTTTCGGATTCTGCTCGAGCACGACGGCGACGGCGCCGTTGTTCAACTCGACGACGCTGGCGACGGGGAACATACCCATCGTAGTAATGAATTGTTCGACGACTTCCGGCGCGAACTCCTTGCCACGCATGTCATTCAACTCCCTGGCCGCATCATAAGCGGCCATTGGCGGCGAATAGGGGCTGATCGTCGTCATCGCATCGTAGCTGTCGGCGATCGCGGCGATTCGCCCAAACGGCGGAATCTTGTTGCCGCGAAGCTTTTGCGGATAGCCTGATCCATCGGTCCGCTCATGGTGGCACCGGACCATGTCGTAGACGTTTTCGGTCACGCCTTTGGAACAGTCCAGGATCTCGACGCCAAGGTCGACATGCTGCTGCAGCTTCACGTACATTTCCGGCGACAATTCGCCCTGCGTCGCGGCATAGCTTCTCGGAATCCTGGCATTGCCGATATCGAGCAACATGCCGCCCATCGCAAGGTCGTCGAGCATCTCGCGGTCGAATCCGAGGTGGCGGCCGAATAGCAGGCACCAGATCGCCGTGCCGACCGAGCGGTTGTAATCTTCATTGCTGCGCTTGCGCGAAAATACGGTCCACGCCAATGCATTGGGATTGCGTAATACGCTTTCGATTGCCGGCTGCACGGCACGCCGCAGCGCACCGGTGCGCACCTCGCTTTTGACGGTGGCCATATCCATCATGTTTTGATGGTGCTCGGCGAGCTTCTGGTATGCCTCGCGGGCCCGGTCTGCCTCGGCGCGTACCGTGGTCTGAACAGGGTAGATTTCCTGTTCGTCCGCCGCGACGGCGACGGCTTTGTCATACATGCCGAGACGCATGAAGAGATGCTGGAGCCAGCGCTGGAAAACCCCGGGCTCCCGGGTCTCGGTACGTTCCGCGGGTTGCGACGAAGGTAATGGCAGGGCCTGCGAGTGGACCAGGTACTGTAGTAACGCCTCGCTCACGTCACCCCGGTCAATGTCGATGTAAATGACATTGCAGTACTGCTTCAGCAGGTCGATTTCGGACCGCTCCGTGACCTCGAATCCCTGGAAGAGAAACGGAGTTTCGAGCCAGGGCCGGTCGAGTTTCGACACGTACATGCCCTCGGCCACGTTGGCGACGTCTATTGCGAGCTGTCTGGCACTCAAAAGCGTTTCCCAGGGGCACAGAATTTTGCAATATTATCAAGCACTCACGAGTCAAAACCGTGACGCAGTCCCGCAGAATCGAGTGTCAGGACAAAGCGGGGGTCCGGCCTTCGAGGACCTGCTGGAACCAGGGCGTGTCGATATTGCCCCCGGTTAGAATGACACCTGTTTTTCTTCCGATCATTGCGTCGCGCTCCTTGACGAGGGCGGCGAGAGGCGCCGCGCCGGCGCCCTCGGCAACGTTGTGGGTGGCCCGGAACAACAGGCGCATTGCGTTGGCTATTTCGTCGTCGGAAACTGCGACGATGCGCTCGGCGCCCGCAGAATAGATATCGAGGGCCTCCTGCACCGGAACACGCACAGCGACGCCGTCGGCAAACGTCTGGGCGCTGTCTGTTTCGACGAGGCTACCGGTCTCGAACGAGAGCTTCGCGGTCTGCGCATTCTCGGACACGACACCAATGATCTCGGTCTCCAGGCCGAGTGCGTCGCGCGCTGCAATGACGCCGCATACTCCCGAGCCGCAGCCGATGGGGACATACACGGCATCGAGATCGTGAACCGCGTTGAAGAGTTCGACGGCATACGTCGCGACGCCGCGAACGAGTTCATTATGAAAAGGCGGAACGAACACGAGGTCTTCCTCGGCGCCGGCGCGAAGAGCCTCGCCGCGCGCCTCGTCGAAATCGTGACCAACCTCGATAAGCTCTGCGCCGTAAGCACGCATCGCCTTGTTTTTCTCTGTCGAGTTTCCGTGGGGCACATAAATTTTGGCACGCAGGCCCACGGCCGATGCCGCCCGCGCCTGGCTCTGGCCGTGATTACCGCGAGTTGCCGTGCAGATGCCGCGTGCGTCGGGATGCTCACGCAGCACCCAGTCGATCAGGGTGATGCCACCACGAACTTTGAAGGCGCCGGTTGGCGCATGGTTCTCATGTTTGACCCAGACCTCAGTGCCGACGGCGTCATTGATTAACGGCCACGAGTACTGCGGTGTCGGCAGCATATGCGCATGGACGAGATCCGAGGCTTGGTCGAGATCAGTCCGGTCGAATAACGGCGCAGGGCTTGGAATGTCACCAGTCCTTGAGCGGATACGTCAACGGCGAGACCGGCGGCCAGGTGAGGTTGGCTTGCCTGGCCTTGGCCGCGAAGTTCGGAGTGACCTCGATATCCCAGGGCGCACCGCACTGGCACCACTGCAGCAGTTGCCACAGCAAGACCGGCCCGAAGTAGTGGCTGTCGATCGCGGCGGCCTTCCGGTTGGCGGCATCACGACGGCCCGTCCATGCATCGACCGTTATGCCGAAGAAACCCGTTATGCCTTGCTCCTCGGCGGCAGCTAGCAGCGGCACCAGGCGGTCCCGGTCGCCGCGATGCGCCTCGATCGCGATCCGAAATACGGTCGCGAGCCATTCTTCACTGACCTCATCGTTGACGATGCCATGCGCCTCGTCATGCAGCTGGTTGGCCATCAAGGTATACAGCAGAATCATGTTCAGCCAGTTGCCCGGCGCCGCGGCCTTGCCCTCGCGCGCCATCGCCAGCGCGCCCTCGGCGTCGCCGGCCCAGAAACGGGCGCGAGAGGCATTGAACCAGGACAGCGAGCGTAGCGGGTCGCATTCCAGGACTTTGTCGGCGAGCACGGAGTACTTGGCGGCGTGGCCGAGCACGTTGGCGATCACCGGCGTCCAGTTGCCGTCGCGGCAGCTCGGATCCGCCAGCGCCTTCTCGACCCGGCCGGCAATGCCGCGCCAGTTGCCGCTCAGGAACGCGAGATCCAGTTCGGCCAGGTAGCGTTGCTGGCCGGCCGGCGCATACCGGCTTGCCGCTTCGTAGTCGGACAGCATCGAGCGGTACGCATCGGCCAGCGTCTCGTCGGTGACACGCTCGCCGTAAGAGGTGTTGCCGATATTGTCGTTGAGCAGGTGCGCGTAGAGGTCGGAATGACTCGCGTAGACCTCCCAGTACTGCGGTACGCGGTCCATGACCTGCTCGAAGTACTCGTTCGCGAGCCGCAGTCCCTCGATCTGGTCCATCTCGCCGTGCGCCCGGTCGTAGTAGTCGAGCCCCTTCTGGTACAAAGTGAATGCCTCGGGATCGCGCAGCCCGGCCTGGCGCATGGCCTCGCGCTTATCGGCATCGAGCACGACGTCGAGCGCACCCGCGATCTTCTCGGCGATGTTCTCCTGCACCTCGATCATGTCGGCCGAGGTGCTGTCGTAATTCTCGGACCAGAGGTGGAAACCGTCGTCAGCGCGGATCAGCTGTGCCGTCACGCGCAGGCGTTCGCCGGAGCGGCGCACCGAGCCCTCGACGACATGCCGCACGCCGAGCATCGACGCGATCTCCTGGATGGGCAGGTCCTGACCCTTGAAAGAGAACGCCGAGGTGCGCGCAGTCACAAGCAGTTCGGGTAGCTGCGCCAGCGAGTTAAGGATCTCCTCGGTCAGGCCGTCGGCAAAGTACTCGTCGTCGGGACCGCTGCTCATCGCGACGAACGGCAGGACGGCGACGGACCGGCCGGCCATGGCGTCCTCGGGTTCGGCCGCGGCTTCTTGTTCGGTGGCATCGGCGATGGTCGCCGGGGGCGTTGCCGGCTGGTAGCCGAACTTGTCCCAGGCGAACCACGCGAGGGCAACCACGAGGACGCCGATAATCGTACGATCGAGCTTGCGCCCGGTCTGCGCCGTGATCGACTTTTCGCGATCGACATTTTTTTCGAGCTTGATGCCTTCGGGCGTCAGTTCGTAGGCCCAGGCGAATAACAACACCAATGGCATGCCGAGCACGAGCACGACGACGACGGTTTTCAGCACCCAGTCGGGGGCGCCAAAATTCTCGAAGGCAAACTCGGCGACCTGGGCGATAACCCAAGCCACAACAGCGTAGGCGACACCCACGCGTATGACGTTGCGGCGTTGTAATTCAGCGAAAAAGGACACGTTTACCCGTTCTGGTCTTGCAAGACAGCAGCAAGTATAGCCGGAATGCCGGTGGGCATGGTGCGATCATGATCGACCGTGAAATATTCAAAAATCTCGATACCAGGGGGTAGTGGCATCCACAACTTGACAGGAATTTCTGAGACTCTAGAGTGCTGCCAAAACAAGAAGCACGAGGCCCACAATGAAAAGAATCAACGCACAAGCCTGTTTCACCGCGCTCTTTGCATTCGCCCTTGGCCCGGCCCTCGCGCAGGATCCTGCGCCGAGCGAAGAGGGTCTGCGCGGCGCGTTTCCTAAACAGGCGAGCTATTCGCCGTATGCGAACCGCAATTTCCCGTCCCAGGTGTTCTGGGGTGAGACGCACCTGCACACGGGCATGTCGATGGACGCCGGGGCGTTCGGCGCAAGACTGTCGCCGTCGGACGCCTATCGCTTCGCCAAGGGCGAGGAGGTCGTCTCGTCGACCGGCCAGAAGGTCAAACTGTCGCGGCCACTGGACTTCCTCGTCGTTGCCGATCATTCGGACAACATGGGCTTCTTCCCGCGCTTGTACGCGGGCGAGCCGTCGATGCTCGCCGATCCGACCGGGCGCCGCTGGTATGACGGGGTCCAGGCGGGCGGCCAGGATGCCGTTGCCGTTGCCGTCGAAATCGTCCAGGCGATAACCGGCAATACATTTCCCGAGGCGCTCGCGTCGCTGCCGGGAACCGAAGCCTATGCCTCGGCGTGGGCGGAGACGATTGACGCCGCGGAAGATGCCAATGACCCGGGACATTTCACGGCGTTCATCGGTTACGAATGGACCTCGACAGAAAAAGGCATCAACCTGCATCGAGTCGTCGTCTATCGCGACGACGGCACGAAGGCGAGCGTCATGGAGCCGCTGACCACGCTCAAGCCGTCGGGCAGTGCGGACCCGCGCGACCTGTGGAAATGGATGGCCGACTACGAGTCGAAGACCGGTGGCCGAATGCTGGCGATTGCCCACAATGGCAACATGTCGAACGGCCACATGTTCCCCGAGTCGCGGACCTACTTCGGCGCTCGAGTGGACAAGGACTACGCCAGCACTCGCGCGCGTTGGGAGCCGTTGTACGAGACAACGCAGATCAAGGGCGACGGCGAGGCGCACCCGTTCCTGTCGCCAACGGACGAGTTTGCGGACTACGAGACCTGGGATCAGGGCAACCTCGACCTGACCCAGCTGAAGACCAATGACATGCTCGCCGGCGAATACGCACGTTCCGGCCTGCAGATCGGTCTTGAACTCGGCCAGAAGCTGGGCGTCAACCCCTACAAGTTCGGCCTGGTCGGAGCCACCGACAGCCACACCGGTCTCGCGACCGCTGAAGAAGAAAATTTCTTCGGCAAGCACTCGGGCGCCGAGCCCAACGCCGACCGGGTCCATCACCCGATGGCGAGAATCGAAACCGATGACGGCGTCAAGGAGTACACGGGCTGGGGCATGGTCTCCTCGGGTTACCAGGGCGTGTGGGCTACCGAGAACACACGCCAAGCGTTGTTCGATGCGATGATGCGCAAGGAAACCTATGCGACTACCGGGCCGCGGATGCTGGTTCGCTTCTTCGGCGGCTGGGACTTCACCGAGCAGGATGCGATGAGCCGCTTGCCGGCAAATGCCGGGTATATGAAAGGCGTGCCCATGGGGGGCGACCTGACATCGGCACCGGCAGGCTCGGCACCGTCGTTTCTTGTCGCAGCGCGGCGGGATCCGATGTCCGGCAACCTCGACCGCATCCAGATCATCAAGGGCTGGCTGGATGGCCGCGGCAAGCGCCAGGAGAAGATCTATAACGTGGCATGGTCCGGCGACCGTCAAACCGATGCGGACGGCAAGCTCCCCGCTGTCGGCAACACGGTTGACGTCGCTACGGCGACCTGGACGAATACGATCGGCGATCCCGAGCTGATCGCCGTCTGGACCGACCCGGATTTCGACCCTGACGTCCCGGCCGTTTACTACGCCAGGGTCCTCGAAATCCCGACGCCGCGCTGGACAGCTTATGAAGCCGTGCGATTCGGAACCGACATGCCGGACGAGATTCCGATGACGACCCAGGAGCGGGCGTACACTTCACCGATCTGGTACACGCCGTAAGCAATTCGGCACAATAGGGCCGCCATCAGCAGATGGCGGCCTTTTTGTACGTTCGCCACCATTGCCATGAAAAATATACTCAAAGAACCGCTGCTGCATTTTCTCGTCGTCGGACTCGGACTGTTTGTCCTGTTCGAAATCATTGCCGGGGATGAGGCGGCCTACGACGAAAACGTCATTGTCGTCGACAGGGATGCGCTCCTCACGTTCATGCAATTCCGCGCCCGGGCTTTCGAGCCCCGGGCCGCAGAGGCGCAGCTCGAGCAGATGTCGGAGAAGGAGCTCGACCTGATGATCGACGACTTCGTCCGCGAAGAGGCGCTCCACAGGCAGGCGCTGGCGCTGGGCGTCGACCAGAACGACTATGTCATCAAGCGCCGGATGATCCAGTCCATCGAGTTCATTACGAACGGTTTCGTGACGGCAGCAGTGAACCTCGACGACGACGACATCGGGACCTATTTCGAAACCAACCGCGACAACTACTACATCAGCCCGTATGTCACGTTCACGCACGTGTTCTTCGACAGGTCCCGGCACGGGGACGAGACGGCGGCCGCATTGGCCGCGGCAAAACTCGAGGAACTGAACGCCGAGCAGGCGCCGTTCACGGCGGCGCCGGGGCACGGCGACCGGTTCCCCTATTTCCTGAACTACGTCGAGCGGGAACCCGAGTTCGTTGCGTCGCACTTCGGTCGGCAGATGGCGGCCGGGATTTTTGCACTCGTGCCGGATGCAGAGAGCTGGAGCGGACCCTTCGAGTCGGAATACGGATACCACCTCGTCATGCTGACGAAAAGCGTCGAGGGAAGACTGCCCGAGCTGACCGAAGTCATTGATCGCGTTCGCGCCGATGCGGAGCGCGAGGCGATGGACGCGATGCAGGAAGAAGCCATCCAGGCGATCGTCGATACCTATGAAGTTCGCCGCACCTTCTAGCCTGTTGGCGCTGCTGTCAGTCCTTGCGTCAGTTGCGCAAGCGCACGACGCGAGGCCCAACTACGTCCAGATCACGGAGACGACGCCCAAAGTCTACTCGGTCATGTGGAAGGTCCCGGCGAGCGTGCCGGGCGCCGCGTTGCCCTACCCGACCTTGCCCGACGGTTGCGTTGCCGACCGGCAGGCCGCGTGGCGAGAGGCCGGCGCCGAGTTTCTCGGCCAGCAGGTGTTCACCTGCGATGCAGGCCTGTCCGGACGCACGGTCGGGATCCGTTTCCCGGTGATCAACCCGTCCTTGTCGACGTTGTACAAGATCCGGCTCGCAAACGGCGAAGAGCACCTCAAGATCCTGAAACCTGGCCAGGACGAGTGGACCGTGCCGGATGCCGAAAGCCGCTTCGGCGTCGCGAAGGAATACACGGTGCTGGGTATCCAGCATATCTGGGCGGGTATCGACCACTTATTATTCGTCGCGTGCCTGTTGTTTATTGCGCGCACACCGCGCCGCCTGCTGGTGACGATCACGGGATTCACCGTGGCGCATTCGATTACGCTCGCACTGTCGACACTCGACATGCTGCGCATTCCGACGCCGCCGGTCGAGGCGGCGATCGCCCTGAGCGTCGTTTTCCTGGCCTCGGAAATTATCCGGGATGACGACAGGTCGCTGACATACCGCTTCCCGGTTGCCGTATCCGTGACGTTCGGGTTATTGCATGGATTCGGCTTCGCGGCCGTACTGCGTGATATCGGCATGCCGCAAACCGAGCTGCCGACCGCGTTGCTGTTCTTCAACGTCGGTGTCGAGATCGGCCAGGTACTTTTTGTAGTCGCCTTGTTGGCAGCGTTCCTTCTGTTCCGGCCTTTGCTGACGCGTCTGCTGCAGGCGCCCGGCGACCCGAACGCGCACTGGGAGTCGCTCACGGTCCCGGCCAGTTATGTGATCGGCAGCATCGCGAGCTACTGGATGATCGACCGCATAACCGGGTTCTGGTAGGTTCCTTATCCCCACCCGGCAACGGATTGACCCGCCATGAGAGATGTCGTTATTGTCGATAACGTCCGCACCGGACTTGCAAAGTCCTTTCGCGGCAGTTTCAACCTGACCCGTTCGGATGACATGGTGGCCCATGTCGTCGATGCGTTGCTCGAGCGTAATCCGAAGGTTTCGCCCGAGGAGGTCGAGGACNNCGGCTGGCTGTCGTGCTGTCGAAGCTGCCCATCACGACAGCGGCATCGTCGATCAACCGTTTTTGTTCGTCCGGCGTTCAGGCGATCGCTTATGCGGCCAACCAGATCGCCTCGGGCCAGACCGAGGTCGCCATGGCGGGGGGTGTAGAGTCGATCTCGATGAATGTGCGCCAGGAAGCGGCCAAATATGAAAAGAACCCGCGCCTGCTCGAGGAAAAGCCCGATATCTTCATGGCGATGGGGAATACGGCCGAGGTGGTCGCCCGGCGCTACGGTATCTCTCGCGAGGTGCAGGATGAGTACGCCTTGCAGAGCCAGCAGCGCTACGCGGCTGCTGTCGATGCGGGTTGGGTCGCGGAAGAGATCGTGCCGATGACGGTCACGATGAACAAAATCGACAAAGCCACGGGAGAGGAGAGCCTTGTCGAGGTGACCGTCGACCGTGACGAATGCAATCGTCCGAACACGACACTCGAGGGCCTGGCAGGTCTCAAGCCCGCATTCGAGGACGACGGCACGGTGACGGCGGGTAACGCCTCGCAACTCAGCGATGGCGCGTCGATGACATTACTGATGAGCGCGGAGCGGGCCGGGCAACTCGGGCTCGAGCCGATGGGCATCTTTCGCGGGCTGACGGTCGCGGGCTGCGAACCGGACGAGATGGGAATCGGCCCCGCGTTCTCGGTGCCGCGACTCCTGAAGAACGCCGGCATGAAGATGGACGACATCGACCTCTGGGAGCTCAACGAAGCGTTTGCCTCGCAGTGCGTCTACTGCCGCGACAAGCTCGAAATTGATAACGACATCTATAACGTCAACGGTGGCAGCATCTCGATCGGCCACCCGTTCGGCATGACCGGCTCGCGCATGACCGGTCAACTCCTGCGCGAACTCAGGCGGCGCGGCAAGCGTTATGGCGTCGTCACGATGTGCATTGGCGGCGGCCAGGGAGCATCAGCGCTGTTCGAAGCGGCCTGAGCCCGTCGTTACAGTTGCAAGGCGCCTTGCCATCGCGGAATCCAGGCCGTGACCGCCACCCGTGATCGCATTGGTTTTGTCCTGGAGTTCTGCCGTTGTCCTAACTGATTGATTCGCTGTTGATCAGTGTGTAAGACGGAGCGCGGCTGCAACGGATGCATTCCGCGCCGCGGTGTAGTTGTACTAAACTAGTCGGGTCAGTCCCACCATTAAAAGAACAGGGGGTCCGCCGTGATCGAATTCCAACTCAACGGGCAAGCCGTGACATCCGAAAGCGAGGACGACACGCCGCTGCTCTGGGTCATCCGTGACGAACTCAAACTCAAGGGCACCAAGTTCGGCTGTGGCATCGCGATGTGCGGCGTCTGCACGGTGCATGTCGACGGTGTCGCCATGCGCTCCTGCATCACGCCGGTCAGCGTGGCGGCTGGCAAGTCGATCACGACGATCGAGGGGCTCGAGAGCGCCGCAGGCAAGGCATTGATGAAGGCCTGGGTCGACGAGCAGGTGCCGCAGTGCGGCTATTGCCAGCCCGGTCAGATCATGCAGGCCGCCAATCTGCTGGCCAACACGCCGAACCCGACCGACGAAGAGATCACGACCGCGATGAACGGCGTGCTGTGCCGCTGCATGGCGTATCCGCGCATCCGCAAGGCGATCAAGGCCGCGGCCAGCGGCGGGGAGGCATAGTCATGGCGATGCGAGCAAGAGATATCGATACGAAAATCACCCGGCGTTCTTTCCTCGCGACGAGCGCGGGCGCCGGTCTCGTCATGGGTCTCGGCGTCGTGCTGCCCGGCTGCAGCCGCGAGCAGGCCGTCGACGAGATGGCCGCCGACGGCGCGAGCCTGAGTTTCTCCCCGGCCGTGTGGTTCGAAGTGGACGGTAACGGCAAGGTCCTGGTCAACATCGCCAAGGCCGAGATGGGCCAGCACGTCGGCACGGCGCTGGCGCGGATCGTGGCCGATGAACTCGGCGCCAACTGGGACGATGTCAGCATCGACCATGTCGATTCCGATCCCAAGTGGGGCTACATGGTGACCGGCGGCTCGTGGTCCGTGTTTACGAGCTTCACGATGCTGTCGCAGGCGGGCGCCGCCGGGCGCACGATCCTGCGCGACGCGGGCGCGGCGCTGCTCGGCGCGAGCCCGGACGACGCGACGGTCGAGAACGGCATGGTGTCGGCCAACGGCGAGTCGGTCTCGTTTGCCGAGATCGTACGCAGGGGCGATATCAGCCGCACGTTCAGCGACGAAGAACTCGGCGCGATGCCCGTGAAGGCGCCGTCCGAGCGCACGCTGATCGGCAAGCCGACGCAGGCGCTCGACGTTCCGGCCAAGTCGGGGGGCGACGCGCAATACGGCATCGACGCGGAACTCGACGGCATGGTGTTCGCGCACCCGCTGATTCCGCCAACGCGCTATGGCAGCACGATACGCAGCATCGACGACACGGCAGCCAAGGACATTCGCGGCTACATCCAGACCCTGGCGCTCGAGGACCCGAGCGAGGTGCTGCAGGGCTGGGCCGTCGTCATTGCCGAAAATTACCCGGCGGCCATGAAAGCCGCCCGCGCAGTCGAGGTGGACTGGGAGGCGGGGCCGACAGCCGCTGTCAGTGAAGCCGACCTCATCGCCGAGGGCCAGCGACTCGTAACCGACAAGACGACGGGCGTGCTCGCCGTCGATGACGGCGACGTGGGCGCGGCGCAGGAAAATGCCGCCGACACGCATACGGCGACCTACACGACGAGCACGGCGCTGCACTTTACGCTCGAGCCGGCCAACGCGCTCGTCGAGTTCCGCGACGGCAAGTGCCACATCCACTCGGGCAACCAGTGGCAGTCGCTGATCCTGCCGACGCTGGCCACGGCGCTGCAGATGGAAGAGACCGACATCGTCATTCACCAGTACTACCTGGGCGGCGGTTTCGGTCGCCGGCTCTGGGGTGACCCGATGATCCCGGCCGCGCTGGCCGCGAAGGAGCTCGGCAGGCCCGTCAAGCTCGTGTTCCAGCGCGCCGACGATTCCCGATTCGACTGCTGTCGATCGGCGTCGGTCGCGCAGTTCGACGCCTCGTTCGATGCCGACGGCAACCTGACCGGCATCGAGCACGCGCTCGCCGCGGGCTGGCCCACGCTGGCCATGGCGCCGGGCTTCATGCCCGACGCCGTCGACGGCAACGGCAAGTACGACCCGTTCGCGACCAACGGCGCCGACCACTGGTATACGCTGGCCAACCATCGCGTGCGCTCGATCAACAATGACCTCGCGCAGCGCACGTTCCTGCCGGGCTGGTTGCGCGCGGTCGGCCCGGGCTGGATCACCTGGGGCGTGGAATCGTTCATGGACGAGCTAGCCAACAAGGCCGGCCAGGACCCGATCGACTTCCGGCTCGCGATGCTCGATGCCGCGGGCAAGAATGCGGGTGCGGCGCCCAACTCGGTCGGCGGTGCGAAGCGTCTTGCCGCGGTGCTCGAAGATGTGCGCGAGCGTAGCGGCTGGGGACGGGAACTGCCCGACAACGAGGGCATGGGAGTCGCCGTGACCTACGGACAGGAGCGCAACATGCCGACCTGGATTGCCTGCGTTGCCCACGTGGCCGTGGACCCGGGTTCGGGCAAGGTCACCGCCAGGAAAATCTGGCAGACGATCGACTGCGGCACGGTCGTACACCCTGACGGCGCGATGGCGCAGGCGGAGGGTGCGACACTGTGGGGTGTCAGCCTCGCGTTGCACGAGGGTGCGAGTTTCGCCAACGGCGAAGTCAGCCAGCGCAACCTCGATGCCTACACGCCGCTGCGCATGGCCGACGTGCCGGAGCTCGATATCCGGTTCGTCGAAAGCACCGAGTTCCCGACCGGGCTCGGCGAGCCGCCGCTGATCGCGGTGCCGCCTGCGATCGGCAACGCGGTTTTCGCGGCCACGGGCAACCGGGTACGCGATTTGCCGATTCGGCTTTGACGGGAAGGGGATACCAGACCTTCGAGGTCCGTGGTGACAAGGCAGCCGCCGGAAAGCGGCTGCACTTGTTGCGCGAGCGGATGGATACGCTCGGCATTGATGGCCTGCTCGTGCCGCACGACGACGAGTACCTGAACGAGTACACGCCGCCCCAACTCGAGCGACTGCTATGGGCCACCGGTTTCTCGGGATCGGCAGGCTCGCTGATTGTCATGCCGGACACGGCCGTACTGTTCATCGACGGCCGGTACACGGAACAGGCAAGGCTCGAAACGCCGGCCGACCTGTTCGACTACGAGGACCTGCGTGCACTGCCGCCATGGCAATGGCTTCGTGACAACCCGGGTCGCGTCACGAAGCTCGGGTACTGGAGCAAGCTGCACTCGCAGGACGAGATTGCCCACATCGAGTCGATCCATCATGTCGATCTCGTCGCGCTCGACGAACACCCCATCGACAAATGCTGGACGGACCGGCCGAATGGCCGGATGCCCGCACCGTATCCGCATCGCGTCGAGTTTTCGGGCGAAGCGTCCCGGAGCAAGCGGCGCCGGGTGGGGCAGGAGCTTGCGAAAGTCGGCGCTGACGCCATCGTGTTTGCGAACCCGAACGCGACGGCCTGGTTGCTCAACATCCGTGGAGCAGACGTTCCACACACGCCAGTCGCACTGTGTCGCTCGATACTGCACGCAAACGGCAAGGCCGCTGCGTTTTTCGCGGGCCACGAGATCTCCGGCGAACTGCGGGAACACCTGGGTCCGGACGTCGAGATTTCTGATGAGGAGCATTTTGGCGACTACCTGCGCGCGCTCGGCGCAGAAGGCGCAAGCGTTCTCGTCAACACGGCTGTCTGTCCACGCTACGTCTACGATGCGTTGAATGAATCGGGCGCCACGATCCGGGAGGGCGATGATCCCCTTGTCCTGTTTCGAAGCATCAAGAATGACGTCGAAGTTGAGGGCTTTCGGAATGCGCACGTGCGTGACGGCGTCGCGATGGTCAAGTTTCTGCACTGGCTCGAAAACAGCTGGGCAGCTGGGGTTACCGAGATCGAGGCCGTCAAAAAGCTGGAGTCGTTCCGGGCCGAAGATGTTGCGTTGCAGGACATCAGTTTCGACACGATCTCGGGGTCCGGGCCCAACGGTGCGATCATTCACTACCGGGTATCCGAGGCTTCGAATCGCCAACTCGGTAACGGCGAGCTGTTCCTGGTGGACTCGGGAGCGCAATACCTCGATGGCACAACCGACATCACGCGAACGATAGCCCTCGGAAAACAGGACGCTGAGCGCAGGGACCGGTTTACGCGCGTGTTGCAGGGCCACATCGCGTTGGCAAGTGCCCGGTTTCCGCCGGACACCAGCGGTAACCAGCTTGACCTGCTTGCCCGGCAGCCGCTCTGGAATGCCGGGCTCGACTACGCACACGGCACGGGCCATGGTGTAGGCGCCTACCTCGGCGTGCACGAGGGGCCGCAGAGCGTCGCAAAAAAGGCGCCGCACGTACCGCTGCAAGCGGGCATGATCCTGTCCAACGAACCCGGCTATTACGTCGAGGGCGCGTACGGCATACGCATAGAGAATCTCGTCGTCGTGCGCGAGTCTGCGTTACCCGGAATGCTCGAATTCGAGACGCTGACCCTGGCGCCTATCGACCGGTCGCTGGTGGATACGTCGCTCATGAGTGAAGCAGAACTGACCTGGCTCAACGACTACCATGCCCGTGTCTATGATCAACTGGCGCCGCTCGTTCCGGACGCCGAGGCCGAATGGCTGGGCAAGGTGACGGAACCCCTCTAGACGAACGGCGCATTCCGCCCGACGAACGGTAAAATTCCGATGAGCGGTCACTATTTGCCGACGAGCGACTGAGTTTCCCCGCGCTTCCTGGTTCAAACTATCTACACACAAGGGGAAATCACAGGGACAGCTCGTGAATTCACATAATCCCGAAAAAATGATCAAGGACGAGACGGTCCGGATCGAGTCTGACGACGGCAGCGTACGCATCCTTCGAGCCGACCTTGTCGGCGAAAACGACCTCAGCATCGATGAGGGCTTCGATCTCGGTGGTGATCCGTACAACAGCACCGGCCGGCACGTTATTATTAAGCCCAAGACCAATCTGGAAGACTAGCTCACCGGCTGCTGATCCGGCACGCGTGGGCAATGACACGCGTGAGCAGCGAATTCTTTGATGTTGTAATCGTCGGGGCAGGGCTTTCCGGCATTGGCGCCGCTTGCCATTTGCAAAAAGAGTGCCCCGGCAAATCCTATGTCATCCTCGAAAGCCGCGAGACGATGGGTGGCACATGGGACCTGTTCCGCTACCCCGGAATTCGATCGGACAGCGACATGCATACGCTGGGGTACAACTTCAAACCGTGGAAGGAGTCCAAGGCGATCGCCGATGGGCCCGCAATCCTGAAGTACATCAAAGAGACCGCAGCCGAGCACGATATCGACAGGCATATTCGCTACGGCCAGCGCGTATTGCGTGCGTCGTGGTCGACAGCCGATGCCGGTTGGGAAATCGAGATGCAGCAAGCCGGCAGCACCGGTTCCCGGTTCATCCGCTGCAACATGCTCCTGATGTGCTCGGGTTACTACAATTACGAGCATGGGTACCTGCCGGAATTCGCGGGCCGGGAACGGTTCCAGGGTGTGATCATCCATCCGCAGGATTGGCCCGAAGATCTTGACTATTCCGGCAAGCGCGTGGTCGTGATCGGATCGGGCGCAACGGCAATGACCCTGATTCCGGAAATGGCGAAGGACGTCGAACAGATCGTCATGCTGCAACGATCCCCGACCTACGTAATTTCGTTTCCGGATGAAGACGTCATTGCCAATGTCCTGCGGGCGATCCTGCCCGAAAAATGGGCCTACGCAATCACACGCTGGAAGAACATCAAGTTCCAGCAATGGACGTACCGGCAGACGCGTATTCGGCCAGAAACGGTCAGGCGCATATTGCTGCGGCGCGTGCGCAAGGAGCTTGGCGACGACTACGATGTCGAGAAGCACTTTACGCCGAGGTACGACCCCTGGGACCAGCGTATGTGTCTCGTGCCGAACAGCGACCTGTTCGAGGCCATTCGCTCGGGAAAGGCCTCGATCGTCACCGATACGATCGATACGTTTACGGAGCGCGGCATCCTGCTCGATTCGGGTAATGAACTCCAGGCTGACATCATCGTTACGGCAACCGGACTCGACCTGATCGTACTCGGCGGCGTCGAATTCGACGTCGACGGCAAACCAGTTGATTTCTCGCAAACGATGACCTACAAGGGCCTGATGACGTCCGGTGTGCCCAACCTGGTCTCGACGTTCGGCTATATCAACGCCTCGTGGACCTTGCGCGCCGACCTGGTTGCCGAGTGGTTCTGCCAGCTCGTCAACCACATGGATAGCGCCGGCGTGTGCCAGGTAACCCCGACACCCGGGCCCGGCGACGAACCGGTAAGTCCTTACATCATGGGATTCTCATCGGGTTACATACAACGCGTGCTCGATCGGCTGCCGAAGCAGTCTGACCGAGCGCCGTGGTCCAACCCGCAGGACTATCGCCAGGACCGGAAAATGTTTGAGAACGCCAGATTCGACGACGGCGCGCTCGTATTCAGCGGTGAGATTCGCCGATGCGCCTGAACGCCGATTTCTCCAAACGCGTCGTCATTCGACCCGACGATCATCAATGGAGCGACTCACCATCCGATGGTGTGCAGCGAATGATGCTCGACCGGATTGGTGGTGAGGTAGCACGGGCCACTACATTGGTCCGGTTTGCGCCCAATGCGACTTTCACCAAGCATACGCACGGTGGAGGGGAAGAGTTTCTCGTGCTCGAAGGTGCTTTCGGTGACGAGTATCAGACCTATCCGGCCGGCTACTACGTCAGAAATCCGATTGGAACATCTCACACTCCGAAGGTCGGCGATGACGGCTGCCTGATTCTCGTCAAGCTGTACCAAATGGAACACGACGATCAGGAGCAGCTCGCTGTCGACACGACCAAGAGCGAGTGGCGCGCCGGATCGCGAGCGGGGATCGAGGTCCAGCGCCTGTACGAGTATGGTGAAGAGCGCGTCGGGCTCGTCCGTTGGGCGCCGAACACCGAGGCCGAGGTACACAGGCACGTGGGTGGCGAGGAAGTTTACGTCATCGAAGGATCATTTCACGACGAGTACGGCGAGTACCCTGCCGGCACGTGGATACGGAATCCGCCGGGGACTGAGCATACGCCCTGCGCCGGACCTGATGGCGCAATGCTCTATATCAAAGTCGGCCACCTGACGGTCCGGAAATTACAGGGGTAGCTGGCGAGGATCTCGCACGTCTCGTCGCCGTTGTCGTGATGAATACCCTTGACGGATAGGGACCTGTACCAATAGCCTCCGTATACGGATTCGGCGATAATGCAGAAATCCCATTGGAGACAGACACTTGAGTCTTCTGGCTAGCACAAGATTGAACGGCAGATCCCAGGGCTTGCGCGCCCTCGGGCTGTTCATTGCTGTCTGGCTGAACCTGGCGATGGCGCCCTGCGCCATGGCCAGCGAAGCCGCTGGCGATCACGATTGTCCGCATTGCCCGCCCGAGCAAATGCAGGGCCATCACGACATGCATGACGGCATGGCAGCCGAAATGCCTTGCGCGGATGGTCTGGCCGATTGCCTGATCGACGGCGACATCAGCAATGACGGGCGTGCCGGTCAGCCGAGTCTCAAGGACGCCCCGCAAGCGGCCGTCCACACGCATTTCGACAATCTGCTCCCGGTAACCCCGAGAGTTAGCGAAGCCCCGCCGCGATATGCCTCTGTTCACCCCGGCGCACCGCCGCCCACGTACCTGGTTAACTGCGTATTCCTGGATTAACGATCCCTTCGTACAGACCGAACTGACCGGTTCCTGACGAAGGAGATTGTTCTATGTTGTTCTTCCGTGGGCGAACGCTCGCCCTGATGTTTTTCACTACATTGCTGGCTCCCGTACTCGTGTCGGCACAACAAGGCCTGCCACTGACACTGGCGGAGGCTGAGAGGTTGGCGCTTGAAGACGAGCCCGGATATGCTGCGCTGCGTGAGCGCGCCGGCGCGCTCGGTGAGCAAGCTGTCGTATCGGGCCAGCTACCGGACCCGACCTTGCGCATTGGCCTGGCCAATTTCCCGATTCAGTCGGGCGGATTCTCGACCGAAGGAATGACGCAGGCGCTGCTTGCGTATCGGCAGAGCTTTCCGTCAGGGAAGTCGCGCGACTACAGCAACGAGAGATTCGCGTCATTGTCGCTCGGCATGAACGCAAGTGCCGATGCGCGTGCCCGTGACGTCCGGACTAACGTGCGCAAGGCGTGGCTCGAGGCCTACTATTGGCAGAAGGCGCGCGAGATTGTGACCGGGTCGAGACCGTTCTTCGCCGATCTCGCGACAATAACCCGCTCGTTGTACAGCGTCGGGCGCAAGACCCAGCATGACGTTCTCCGATCCGAACTCGAATTAAGCCGTCTCGATGACAGGCTCATCGAGATCAACCGGAATGAAATGCAGGCCAAAGCGGCGTTGTCCGAATGGCTGGGCGAAAACGCCAGTCGCCCGATCGCCGAGACCTTGCCGGAGTGGGAACAGGTGCCACCGCTCGACGCTTTGCGCGGCAATCTCGATTCGCATCCGTTCATCGCCGCGGCCGATGCACGGATCGCCGCGAGCGAAGCGAATGTCGTTGTGGCCGAAGAAAAGAAGAAACCCGGCTGGGCATTGGATCTTGCCTACGGCTATCGCGAAGGGTACCTGCCGAACGGCGATCCGCGCTCTGATTTTGTCAGCTTGTCGGTAACGATGGAGCTGCCCTTCTTTAGCAAGAATCGTCAGGATCGATCCCTCGCCGCAGCATTGCGGGAGCGCAGTGCATCGAAATACGAGAGAACAGAGTTGGTCCGCCACCTGTCCAGTTTGCTCGATGCCGAGTTTGCGCGTTGGCAGGACCTGACTCGTCGCACGATGCTGTTTGAGTCGTTGATTCTTGAATTGGCGGAAAGCCGGGCGGAGTCGGCGCTGCTCGCATACCAGAGCGATGCCGGGGATTTCGCAGACGTTATGCGGGGCTATATCGACGAGCTCGACACCCGTCTCGATCACCTGCGCTTGAAGGTGGAGCGTGCGCAAAGTTACGCCGTGCTGGCCAACCTCGGAGGGTTGACCCAATGAGAAAACAAATGACTATCGCCGCAGTTGTCGTGATTGCGGTTGCTGTGGGAATCGTAATTGGCCGTAATTTGCCGTCGACTGGCGATCCGGGTTCGGTCGGCGCTGCTCCCGGGGAGCGCGAGGTCCTGTACTGGGTCGCCCCGATGGATTCGAATTATCGTCGCGACGAGCCTGGAAAGTCTCCCATGGGAATGGACCTCGTTCCCGTTTACGCAGATGAAGTCGACGCGGTGCCGGGAACCGTGAAGATCGATCCGACGGTAATAAACAATCTCGGCGTGCGCACAGTCGCGGCCGAGAGCGGACCGTTATCCCGCCGCATAGAGACCGTCGGGTACATCAGTTTCGATGAGGACACGCTGCAACATGTCCATACGCGAGTCGACGGCTGGATCGAAAAACTGGCCGTCACAGCAACGGGCGACCCTGTCAGGCAAGGCGAGCTCCTGTTTGAGTTGTATTCACCGACCCTGGTCAATGCACAACAGGAATACCTGGCAGCGTTGCGCAGCAACAATCAGGTTTTGCTCGGCGCATCGAGGGACCGGCTCGTCGCCCTTGGTATCACTCAAATGGAAATCGACAGGCTGCAGAAGAACCAGCAGCCGAGCCAGCGAGTTCGCGTATATGCCGATGCCGATGGCGTTATCGCCCATCTCGGCGTACGCGAAGGTGTCTACGTTACTCCGGCGACCGAGGTCATGTCCGTGGCGAGGCTGGATCGTGTGTGGGTACACGCGGAGGTGTTCGAGCGGCAGGCCGCCTGGGTCAAGCCGGGGCAAGAAGCACTCGTTGAACTCGACTACCTGCCTGGCAGGCTTTGGCAGGGAACGGTCGATTACGTCTATCCGGAGCTGGACGCGAAGACTCGCACGCTCAGGGTCCGGATTCGTTTCGAGAACGAGGGCGAGGCCCTGCGACCCAATATGTTTGCCCGCGTCACCTTGAAAGGAGAAGAGACGGATTCGGTCGTGCATATTCCGCGCGAGGCGCTCATTCGCGGCGGTTCGGTAAATCGCGTCGTGCTGGCGCTCGGGGATGGGCGCTTCCGGGCACAGCCCGTCTCGATCGGAATCGAATCCGGGGATCGGGTGGCAATTCTCGAAGGGCTGTCTGCCGGAGACCTCGTTGTCAGTTCCGGTCAATTTCTCATCGATTCGGAGTCGAACATCGAAGCAGCCTTGTCACGCATGGACGATTCGGCTGAAGAGCCGATGGACCACGGCCAGCACCAGATGGAGTCGGAGCAGTGATTGTCGGATTGATTCGCTGGTCGATTCACAACCGGCTGCTCGTGTTGCTGGCCACGGGATTCCTCGTCCTCTGGGGCATGTACTCGGTGCGCGAGACGCCGGTCGATGCGCTTCCCGATTTATCGGATGTACAAGTCATCATCAAGACATCGTTCCCCGGCCAGGCGCCGCAGGTCGTCGAGGACCAGGTGACCTACCCGCTGACGACCGCGATGCTGGCGGTGCCGAAGGCCGTGACGGTACGCGGCTATTCGTTTTTCGGCGACTCCTACGTCTACATCATTTTCGAAGACGGTACCGACCTCTATTGGGCCCGGTCACGCGTGCTCGAGTACCTGAACCAGGTTGCAGGACAACTGCCGGACAACGCCAAACCGGCACTGGGCCCGGATGCAACGGGCGTCGGCTGGATTTTCGAATACGCGCTGGTCGATCGAACCGGCCAGAACGACCTGTCGCAACTGCGCAGTATCCAGGACTGGTTTCTCAAGTATGAACTGCAGACCGTTCCGGGCGTTGCCGAGGTGGCCACA
This sequence comes from Woeseiaceae bacterium, assembly GCA_011772865.1. GTDB lineage: Bacteria > Pseudomonadota > Gammaproteobacteria > Steroidobacterales > Woeseiaceae > UBA1847. The sequence continues at coordinate 49,117 of WVYQ01000031.1, forward strand.
GTTGGCGGCATGGTGCGTCAGTACCAGGTCGTTATCGATCCGGACAAATTGCGCGCGTACGGTTTCTCTATCTCGAAAGTCAAGATGGCCATTCAGGACGGCAACCAGGAGACCGGCGGCTCTGTTATTGAAATGGGCGAAGCTGAATACATGGTTCGCGCCAGCGGCTATCTGCAAAGCCTGGAGGACCTGGGGGCCATTCCGCTCGGTGTCGATACGAACGGTACGCCAATCGTCCTGTCCGATATCGCCGATTTACATCTTGGTCCCCAGATGCGCCGCGGTATCGCCGATCTTGATGGCGAAGGCGAAGTTGTTGGCGGTGTCATCGTGATGCGCTGGGGCGAAAATGCATCGAAGACGATTGATGCGGTTAAAGATCGTCTCCAGGAACTCAGTCGAAGTCTGCCCGACGGTGTCGAGATCGTAAGCACCTACGACCGTTCGGACCTGATCGAGAGGGCCGTCGATAACCTGCAGGGAAAACTGCTCGAAGAGTTCCTCGTTGTCGCGCTCGTCTGTGCCGTATTCCTGTTTCACCTGCGGTCGTCGGCTGTCATCATCCTGAGTCTGCCCGTCGGCATCCTTGTCGCATTTATCGTCATGAAGATGCAGGGCATCAACGCCAACATCATGTCGCTCGGCGGCATTGCTATTGCTATCGGCGCCATGGTCGATGCCGCGATCGTCATGGTCGAGAACGTGCACAAGCATATCGAGCACGAACCTCTGACCGAGGAGAACCGCTGGCGCATCATGGGCGACGCCGCGAGCGAGGTCGGCCCACCGCTGTTTTTCTCGTTAGTGATTATCACGCTGAGCTTTTTGCCGGTGTTTACTCTCGAAGCACAGGAAGGGCGCCTGTTCGCGCCACTGGCGTTCACAAAAACCTATGCGATGGCCGCCGCCGCTGGTTTGTCGATCACGCTGGTGCCGGTGCTGATGGGATATTTTATTCGTGGCTCCGTCACGCCGGAGCACAAAAACCCCATCAATCGACTTTTGGTCGCGGCATACAGACCGATTATCGACAAGGTTATCCGCTTCCCGAAGGCGACCCTGTTGTTCGCTGCCGCGATACTCGTCGTCGGGCTCTGGCCAGTGACCCGGCTGGGCTCGGAGTTCATGCCGCCGCTGGACGAGGGCGACCTGATGTACATGCCGACGACTTATCCCGGCATATCTGTCGACAAGGCGCGCGAGTTATTGCAACAGACGGACAAGCTGATCAGCACGGTGCCCGAAGTGAGAAGCGTTTTCGGCAAGATCGGTCGCGCCGAAACTGCCACGGACCCCGCACCGCTAACAATGATCGAAACGGTCATCCAGCTCAAACCACGTTCCGAGTGGCGCGCGGGATTGACCCCGGAGGCATTGCGCGCGGAGTTCGACGAGCTCGTGCAGTTCCCGGGATTGACCAACGCGTGGGTGATGCCCATCAAGACCCGCATCGATATGCTCGCAACAGGCATCAAGACGCCGGTCGGCATCAAGGTGGCCGGACCGGACCTCGCAGTCATCGAGCGTATCGGCAAGAACCTGGAAACTGTTCTCGCCGATGTTCCGGGCACCGTTTCCGTCTACTCCGAGCGCGTAACCGGCGGTCGTTATGTCGATGTCGATATCGACCGTGCCCGCGCATCACGTCATGGGCTGAACATCAGGGATGTACAGGATGTGGTGCGCACGGCGATCGGCGGCATGAACGTGACGCAGACGGTCGAGGGACTCGAGCGCTACCCGGTGAACCTGCGCTACCCGCAGCGCGTGCGCGACTCCGTGGAACAGCTGCGCCTCCTGCCGATTGTTACGCCCAGGGGCGAGCGCATCGCCCTCGCTGACGTGGCAGACGTCAAGGTTGTCGACGGGCCGCCCGTGATCAAGAGCGAGAATGCGCGCCTCAATGGCTGGACCTATGTGGATATCACGGGTCGCGACCTCGGTTCCTACGTTGCCGAAGCGCAAAGGGTCGTGCGCGACGATGTCGACCTGCCACCAGGATATTCGCTTTCCTGGTCGGGGCAGTACGAGTACATGGTGCGGGCGAAAGCACGGCTTGCGGTCGTGGGTCCGCTGACCCTGGCCATCATCGTGCTGCTGCTGTTTCTTAACTTCAGGCGTTTCACGGAAGTGGCCATCATCATGGGCACCTTGCCAATGGCCCTTGTGGGCGGAGTCTGGTTGTTGTTCCTGCTTGGCTATGACGTGTCCGTTGCCGTCGGCGTCGGGTTTATCGCGCTGGCGGGGGTTGCAGTCGAGATCGGCGTCGTCATGCTGGTCTACCTCAACCAGGCATACAGGCACCACGAGCTGGAAGCAGAGCGCGCGAGCCGACCGCTGACACTGGCTAACGTACAGCAAGCGGTTATAGATGGCGCGCTGCTGCGTGTACGACCTATCATGATGACCGTCGCCGCAATAATCGCCGGCCTGCTACCGATCATGCTGGGGGGCGGTACCGGCTCCGAAGTCATGCGGCGCATCGCCGCACCAATGGTCGGTGGCATGGTCAGCGCTACGCTGCTCACGCTGATAGTCATACCAGCACTGTTTGTGTTGTGGCGTGCAAGGAGAGCGCAAACGGAGAACTTCTGATAAAGACTTATTTTCACGTAACCGGATTTACTGTTCTTCTCCCGCCTGCGGATGGCGAATGGAAAGTTGTGCATACGCACAACTCGACTCGGCCTGTCGAGCCAAACCCCTGACCCTCGATGAGGTTAAATTGTGAGCGACCATACATCACACCACGGACACCATGAACATCACGAGCATGACCACTGCTGCCAGAGTCATGGTGAAGCCGAGCCTGGCCGCGACTATGACCTGGTTCCGGACGGTTACGACGGGACGGTCTATACCTGCCCAATGCATCCCGAGGTGCGCGACGTGCGCAACTCAGGCTGTCCTATCTGTGGCATGGCCCTCGAGCCCGAGGGCGTCGTAACCGGCGAAGAGGACACGAGCGAGCTCGATGACATGCGGCGGCGCTTTTGGGTAGGCGTGGCGTTCACACTGCCGCTGTTCGTCTATGCGATGGGTGAATTCATTCCGGGGCAGCCGCTCGAAGGCCTGGTGACGGCGGAATGGTCGCAGATCCTGCAATTCCTGCTTGCCACGCCCGTTGTACTGTGGGCCGGCTGGCCGTTTTTCGTGCGCGCCGTTCGGTCTGTGCGAACGATGCACCTCAACATGTTCACGCTGATAGGTCTCGGTGTCGCCGTTGCCTTCGGCTATTCGCTTGTTGCCACGTTTGCGCCTGGCATATTTCCAGACGCTTTTCGTGGTCCCGACGGCGCGGTAGCTGTCTACTACGAGGCCGCGGCAGTGATAACCACGCTGGTGCTGCTCGGGCAGGTCCTGGAGTTAAAGGCACGCAGTCAGACCTCTGGCGCAATTCGAGCTTTGCTCGAACTGGCGCCGCCGACGGCAACCCGGGTATCGGAAGACGGCGGTGAGGTAGAAGTGTCGTTGGATGAACTTGCGGTCGGGGATCGGCTGAGAGTACGTCCTGGTGAAAAAGTTCCTGTCGATGGCGCTCTTATCGATGGTAGTAGCGCCATTGACGAGTCGATGATTAGCGGCGAACCGATTCCGGTCGCGAAACAGGCCGGCGATGCCGTAATCGGCGGAACGGTAAACGGCACGGGTGGCTTTGTCATGGAGGTGACGCAGGTCGGCGAAAACACCTTGTTGGCACAAATCGTCCACATGGTTGCGGAGGCGCAGCGCAGCCGCGCGCCGATTCAACGGCTGGCGGACCTGGTGGCATCCTGGTTCGTACCGGCCGTGGTCGCCGTTGCGATCATCACATTTGTTGTCTGGGGCCTGCTCGGTCCCCCGCCCGCGATGGCCTATGCGATCGTCAATGCGGTCGCTGTCTTGATTATCGCGTGTCCGTGCGCCCTGGGGCTGGCGACGCCAATGTCGATAATGGTCGGTACAGGCAAAGGTGCACAAAGCGGCGTGCTCATAAAGAATGCGGAGGCGCTCGAGACCTTCGAAAAAGTCGATACAGTTGTCGTCGATAAGACAGGAACACTGACCGAAGGCCGACCTGTGCTGACGTTGGTCGAGCCAGCGAGCGACATCGCCGAGAACGACCTGTTGAGGCTGGTTGCGTCTGTCGAGGTGGCTAGCGAGCACCCCCTGGCGAGTGCGATCGTGGCCGGGGCCCAGTCGAGATCGCTCGAACTGCTTCCGGCCCACGAGTTCGAATCTGTCACGGGGCGGGGTGCTCGGGCAGTGGTCGACGACAAGTTGGTTGCTGTCGGCAATCTGAAAATGATGCAGGACTCCGGAGCGTTCGAACAATCCCAGGCCGATCTCGCCGACCAGCATCGGGCCGACGGCAAAACGGTCATATTTGCCGCAGTAGACGGGCGGCCCGCCGGACTTCTCGGGGTGGCGGATCCGATCAAAAAGTCGACGCCGAGCGCAATCGAAGCGCTGCATCGCGGGGGATTGAAAGTCGTCATGCTGACGGGAGATAACCCCGTCACCGCGCATGCCGTCGCGCGCGAGATCGGAATCGACGAGGTCCATGCCGATGTGTCGCCACAAGACAAGAACAACGTCATCCGTCAGCTTCAGGAAGCGGGATCGGTTGTGGCGATGGCCGGGGACGGCATCAACGATGC
>WVYQ01000031.1:53785-82194 GCA_011772865.1 Woeseiaceae bacterium
GGGCGTGGCAAAGGCGCGGCTGCTTAGCCAGGCGACCATGCGCAATATTCGCCAGAACCTGTTTTTTGCGTTCGCGTACAACACGGCTGGCGTACCGATAGCTGCCGGCGTTCTGTATCCGTTTTTCGGCTTGCTGCTCAGCCCGATGATTGCCGCAGCGGCAATGAGTTTAAGTTCCGTCTCGGTAATCGGAAATGCGCTTCGGCTGCGGCACCTTGAGCTTTGATGTAGCGGATTTTTTAGTTATGGCGGTTGATGTGTGCGAGCGCCGCGGCCGTCACCATGTTGGTTGCGCCCGGCCATGATCCGATCGATCGTCTTAGTCGAATTCGCCCGTTAGGTCCTCGCAATCGTAGAGCTCGAAAGTCGTTTCGGTCAGGAACACAGCGTCCTGGTTCGTGACCGGTTCCGCGAGGTAGAGCGGGTCCTCGATGACATACTCGCGCATCAGTGATTGCATGGCCGGGTCGAATGTGAACCGTTCTACGACGTGCAATTGATCGGAGTGCATGATGCCAATACGCCCGTCGAGGTAGCCTGGGGCGAAGCCGATCGTATCGACAACCAGCACACCGTCTTCCCAACGGCCGATTGAGTGCCCCGCCCTCGAAGGACGCATATCCTCGGGATGCTCGTCGATATCGAGACGAATCGTTCGCACTATGTCCATGAACCCGTACGACACGATTATCGTGTCATCAATCTGTTCGATGTGGTTGACGTGCTGGCCGAAAATCCAGTCAGCAATGATGTTGACGGCCTGGCAGTGATAACGCGGATTATCCTTGTTGACATCAAAGTTGGCGACGGCAGCCTTGCCAAGATCAGATTGTTCGTAAGCGGCACCGCGAAACCCGGCTTTCGATCGCCGTCGCCGCTCATCTTCCTGTAGCAGGCGTTGCGGAGCGGCCCAATTGCCACTGATGTTGGGCCGGCCATTCGACAGTACGAGGGAACGATCACCTGCATCGAATTCGTCCTCGGCTTCGTCGAGCTGCTCGTAACGCGAGATTGCCGCTCCTCCATCAATGCTAAGGCTTCGAACGTAGCAGGTACGTTCTTCGTGACGCGCAGGGATACCCTCGATGTCGATTCGCGATCCAGGCCGGAACATACTTTCGGTCCATCCCGAGCGTTTCAATACAGCTGCAGCACGCATTTCGCAACGCCAGCTTGCAACACTGCCGTCGTTGCCCGCGACGTCGAGATGCACATAGGAATGCGGATTGACCCAGCGGATTTCGGTAATGGTTCCCGACAATTCAACGGACTGCGAGTGGTCGAAATGGGTGCTGGATCCGTGATGGGCCTGGCTGGCGCCGGCTACAAGCAGCGCAGCGGCAATGCATGGAAACTTCTTCATGACGTATCTCTTTCCTGTCCAGCCAGTATATCCCTTCATCATCGTTTGGCTATAAACGAATTCCGGACACTGCGCATGCAAGCATCATGAAAATTGTCGGCACATCGGCGCAAGAGTTCCTGCTGGCGCCCAGGAACATGCAAGGACGCAACGCGTTCGGCCTGCAACGCATCGCCTGGTGCCTGGTTCCGACCGCGATGGCACTACTGTGGCTCGTCGGCCAGGCAGCAGTCTACGGCCCGGCACGACGAGCGACGACGGTGCCGCCGGCCATGGCGACACGCTCGGTATAGCCGGCCTTATTCGGCCGGCTGTTCCTCGACCGTGATCGCGATCGCGCCGGTAACGGTAATTACGACCAGGTCGCCAACCACGACACGGCGCAGGTTTTCGGGGATTCTCGCGGTGTATTCGTTGATGGACCCGTCCGGCTCCTTGAGCTTGAACGTGTTGGTCTCGAGGTTGACTTCCTCGAGTGTCGCCACGATGACCTGTTGTTCCATCGCCGCGAAGCCCGGCATCTCGCCTTCTTTCGTGCGGGCAATAGCGGTCGCGACGGCGGCCTCGGGCTCAATGCCATCGTTGGGAAAGACCTGAACGGTCAACGATTCAACGTACTCCGCGACAAGGATGTCACCAACGCCCACCTGGCCGAGATTGCGGGCTTCCTCGCTCGCCGTAAACGTGAGGTCCGTGCCGTCGGCTCTGCGCACCGTTACCACGCGTGTTTCGTGATCAATTGCCGTGACCTCGGCGGTAACCATCACCGACCGGCTGGTCGATAATGATGGCCGCTCCATCGTCTCGGCCTCTTCCTGCGCCCAGGCAGTGGCGGTTACAAGGGGCAGCGCGACGAGCATGCTTATTACGATCTTTCTCATTGGTCGATCCTGACAGTTACGGGAGGGCCGCATAGTATCGAGAGCGTGTGACCATTGCTATCATCAATACGGTATCGCGTGGCACAAACCAGGAGTCCGCCATGAAAATCAAGGCACTGTCTGTTCTCTTTGGATTGCTGGCGTTATCAGTGGGTGCGGCGATGGCCGACGAGAGCCGAATGCTCGGAGACGAACTCGCCAACGCGCCGGGGCGTAGCGACGAGGACAAGGCGCGCGATGTGCAGCGCAAGCCCGGCCAGGTCCTGACGTTCCTCGGTCTGCGTAAGGGCGACACCGTTCTGGATATCTGGGCGGCTGGCGGCTGGTACACCGAGGTGTTCTCAATCGCGGTCGGCCCCGAGGGCAAGGTGTACAGCCAGAACCCGGCTTCCGTGCTGGCATTTCGCGACGGCGCGTATGAAAAGCAATTATCGGCGCGTCTGGCGGATGACCGGTTGCCCAACGTCGAGCGTATCGATGCGCCTGTCGCGGACGCCAACATCACGCCCGGCTCCGTCGACATCGCTTTCACGGCACTGAATTTCCACGATGTTTACAACCGCCAGGGCAAAGAAGCGGCAGCTGAATTTCTTGCCTCGATCTTCGAGATTCTGAAACCCGGCGGCGCGCTCGGGCTGATTGATCACGTTGGCGATCCAGGCGCCGACAACACATCTCTTCACCGGATCGATCCGGCGCTTGTCGATGAGTTGGTCACCGCTTCCGGATTCATTGTCGAGGCATCGAGCGATTTGCTGGCGCACCCGGAAGACGATCATACGAAGGGCGTCTTCGACCCGACGCTGCGCGGTGAGACCGACCGGTTTATCGTGCGGCTGCGCAAACCCGAATAAAAAATCCCCGCCGAGGCGGGGATCAGGGGGAACGCGCATGACAGCGCAGGATAAATCTGGATAAGCGTCTGCGGCTGACGAGAGATTCACTCAGCCGCCTGGCGAGAAGGTGACGCGCTCGTTTCAGATTGTTTCAGGATGTTTCGTCGGCCACACGCGCCGCGATTATCCGGCTTGCACGGAGTATGATTGAGAGATGTCAAAAGTACTTCTCATTGATGACGACAAAAAGCACTCGGAGCTGCTGCAAGCCTACTTCAAGCGTTTCGGCATCAATCTTTTGTGCGCGTACGACAGCGTCGAGGGCTTCAGGAAGCTGAAGCGGGAGGAACCCGATCTTTTATTGCTCGACATAATGCTGCCGGGCAAGGACGGGTTCGAGATTTGCCGCGAAGTCCGAAAGTCCAGCAACATTCCCATCATTATGCTCACTGCAAGAGGCGACGTGATCGATCGCGTTTCCGGACTCGAACTTGGCGCCGACGACTATATTGGTAAGCCGTTCGAGCCACGCGAACTCGTTGCTCGTGTCCAGGCTACGCTGCGCCGCGTCGAAACAGCAGGCTCGACGGCTGGCGAAATGCAGTTCGAAAACATGACTATTGATACCGAGAAGCGCACGGTCACAGTCGATGGCTCACCCGTCGATCTGACATCAATGGAGTACGAGTTGCTTGTTATCCTTGCCCGGCGCCCGGGCCGCAAGCTGTCGCGAGACGATATTCTGAGTGAGCTGCGCGGTATCGATGCAGCGATCCTGACGCGCTCGGTAGACATCATGGTCAGCCGACTACGCCAAAAGATCGGCGACTCGCAAAAGCCGTTCAGGTTTATCCAAACGGTCTGGGGTCGCGGCTACTCTTTTGCCGGCGTACCGGTATCGGATGCTTAATCGTCTCTCGCGATCGCTCTCATTTCGCCTGCTGCTGATTTTCCTCGTGCTGGGCGGCCTGTTCGTCTTCGGCACCATCAAGTCGATCCAGCGCTTTTACAACAGTGATGAAATTCGCGGGCTGATCAGCGGGCACCTTTCGCTGCACGTCAATTATGTTCGTGAAGATATCGGGGTGCCGCCCCGCATCGATCGCGCCGTTGCAATAACCGAACGCGTCCCGGTCGATATTCGAATTTATGGCCCTGACATCGACTGGGCCTCGGACCCGAATTTCCCGCGGGTCGAAGCGTTGGAGTTCGCGCCGAGCCCGCGCTTCAGTGACAGTCCCGACGCCTGGGCCGACGAACTCGCCGGCGTCGATTTCGCGGCTCTCGACAATCACGATTTCCTGCGGATGCGGCAGGGCGGGTATGACATCGTCGTATCGACACCCAGGATTGCCGACACGCCGGACGGGATGCCCCTGATTCCGATGATCATCGGCCTGGGCCTGTCATTCCTGTTGATCGGTTACGGCGCAGTGCAGTGGCTGTTCCGGCCCATTCGTAACATCCGCGAAAGCGCCGCGCATATCGGGCGCGGTAATTTCGATCATCGTATTCACAAGATACGGCGTGATCAGCTCGGCGACCTGGCCAGTGACATCAACAAGCTGGCGGGTGATGTCGAGAGCATGCTTGACGCCAAGCGCGCCCTCTTGCTCGGTATCAGTCACGAGCTGCGCACGCCGTTATCCCGAATGCGGCTCGCGCTCGAGTTCATCGACGATGAGGAGAGCGCTGCATCGCTCAAGGCGGAGATCGGCGAGATGGAGAAGATCGTCGTGTCCCTGCTCGAGGCCGAACGCCTGAATACCCGACATGCGCAGCTCAATCGCACCGAAGTCGGAATGCGCTCCTTGATCAACGAGCTCGTCGACGACTTCTTCGCCCGGGACAGTCACCGGATTCGTGTGGAGATGCCCGAGACGCCGCTGCGCGCATTTGTGGACGAGGCTCGACTGACACTGTGTCTCAAGAACCTGGTCGGTAACGCCTTGCGTTATTCGAAGCCCGAAGACGGGCCAGTGATCATCCGGGGGCGAGAAGAGTCCGGCGACGTGGTTCTGAACGTCATCGACCACGGTCCCGGCTTGTCAAAAGACCAGGCAGACCATATCGGGGAGCCGTTTTACCGGTCCGACAAGTCGCGGGCTCGCGAGTCTGGAGGAACGGGGCTGGGGCTCTACTTGGCCGCGTTGGTCGCGACCGCGCATGGCGGATCGTTGCGATTACTTGATTCCCCGGGTTGCGGCACGGACCTGGAGGTCCGGATGCCCTTGATCGAGTCGTAGGCCTCGAGAGCCCGCTGCCTGGCGACCCGGTGATCCACGATCGGATCCGGGTACCCGGTTGCCGTTTTTTGCGCCAGTTCCGGCACCCAACGCCGCACGTAATCGCCGTTGGGGTCGAACTTTTCCGCCTGCAGTGAGGGATTGAATATCCGGAAATACGGAGCGGCGTCCGTCCCGCACCCCGCTACCCATTGCCAGCTGGCCGAATTGTTGGCGAGATCGGCATCGACGAGCGTATCCAGAAACCACTCTGCGCCGCGCTGCCAGGGGATCATCAGGTCCTTGACCAGGAACGAGGCAACGATCATGCGAACCCGGTTGTGCATCCAGCCGGTCTGCCATAGCTGGCGCATCCCGGCGTCGACGATCGGGAAGCCCGTTCGGCCAGTCTGCCACGCCTGCAAATGTTCGGCGTTGTCCGACCAGGGAAAGTACTCGAATTCGGGACGCAACGGGCTGGTTGGCAGCTGCGGGTAGTGGTAGAGGAGGTAGGCGCTGAATTCGCGCCAGTAAAGCTGTCGAAGCAGGGCTTCCGCTCCCGCGGTTGAGCGGGCATGCAGCTCCATTTGTTTCACAGTGTGCCAGACCTGGCGGCAACTGATCTCGCCGAAGTGCAGGTGTGGAGACAGCCGCGACGTCACGTCGAGGTCGGGCCGGTCGCGACCTTGTGCGTAATCGGCCAGTTTCGACTCCAGTCTGTCGGCCAGGTCGGCGGCTCCTGCCTCGCCCGGCGACCAGCTCGCCCGCAGGCCGCCGGACCAGTCGGGGCGGTTCGGGTGCAAAGCGAGGTCGTCCAGAGGGACCGAGTGCGGTCGGCAGTCAGCAAACCGCAGTTGCGCCGGCACGGGCAACGGCAAGTCAGGCGTGCCAAGCGCCGTGGCGGTCTTCCAGAAGGGTGTGAACACCCGGAAGTACGTTCCGGACTGCGTCGTCAGCGCGGTCGGCCTGGCCGCCAGGTTGTCATCGAAGGCATGCAGGTCGATGCTCTCGGCGAGACGCGACGCCTGGGCCCGACTTTCGGGCTCATAGCGCTCCTGGCAGTAGACGGCAAGGGCCCCTGTTTCTTCTTTGAGTTCCAACAGGTGACGTTCGGGCGATCCCTCCCGCAGCACCAGTTCGCCACCCCGCGATTTGATCTCCCTGCCAAGCGCGTCGAGGCTGTTGTGCAACCACCAGCGGCTTGCGCCGCCGACATCCTGACTGTCGACGATATATACGGGTATAACGGGACTGCCTGTCTCGACGGCTGCCGACAACGCGCGGTTGTCCGCAAGTCGAAGGTCGCGACGAAACCAATACAGTACGGGGCGCATGGAAGAATACGGGGTCCATTTGTTTCCAGACCCCTATGCTAAACCACCCAAATACAACAGTTTGTAAGCGTTTGTAACAGTCCCGCAACTTCCATTGTTGACCGCCGGACCGATTTGTATATTGCTCCTCACACATGTTTTGGAGCCCGCTCATGAGCGCTGTCACCGCGAGAGCCGTCAACTGGACCGAACTCGGACTCGTGCCGGATACCGTAATCCGGGCCGGCATCCGTCGGCTGCTCGAAACCAAGCGCAAGGAGATTCACTCCGGAGACATCGAATTTGCGGCCGACACGCTGAACGGCTTCGTCACCAGGATGAACGCCTCGCCGGTTGCGCTGGTCCCGGACCTGGCAAACGAGCAGCACTATGAAGTGCCCGCGGAATTCTTCCGTCACGTCATGGGTGACAACCTCAAGTACAGCTGCTGCTACTGGCCGAAGGAAGTCAGCGACCTGAGCGAGGCCGAGGCGGCGGCGCTGCAGTTGACTGTCGAGCGAGCGGGCATCGAGGACGGCATGACCGTTCTCGACCTGGGCTGCGGATGGGGATCGCTGTCGCTCTGGATTGCCGAGCAATTTCCGAATACATCCGTCACGTCCGTCTCAAATTCCCACTCCCAGCGAGACTTCATCGTCGATAAAGCGAAGCAGCGCTCCGTCGACAATATCGACGTCATCGTTTGCGACATGAATGACTTCGCGACCGAACAACGTTTTGATCGCGTCGTATCCGTCGAGATGTTCGAGCACATGCGAAACTGGGGCACGCTGTTCGAGCGCATCAACGGATGGCTGGTTCCGGGCGGCAAGTTCTTCATGCATGTCTTCTGCCACCGTACGACGCCCTACGAGTTCATCGACAACGGCCCCGGCGACTGGATGAGTCGCCACTTTTTCACGGGCGGCATGATGCCGAGCGCCGACCTGCCGCTCCGTTTTCCCGATCACCTGCGTATCGAGGGCCGCTGGCACTGGACCGGCCAGCACTACGCTCGAACCTGCAACGCCTGGCTCGAAAAGATGGACTCGAACAAGCAATCGATCATGCCTGTCTTCGAGGAATGTTATGGCGCCTCCCAGGCCCAGCTATGGTGGCAACGCTGGCGAATCTTCTTTATGGCGTGTGCCGAACTGTTCGACTACGACGAGGGCCAGGAATGGTTCGTCGGTCACTACCTGTTATCGAGGGTCGATTAAGCCAATGTTATTGCTGACAAACTTCATCATCTTCCAGGTTGCCTGGCTGTCGTCCGTGATAGGCGGCGCCCAGGACATGCCGTGGCTCGGTCCGCTTGTTGTCGTGGGCGCGCTCGCCGTGCACCTTTCCTTTGCCCGCAGGCGCTTCGAGGAGATTTTACTCGTCATCACGTGCGCAATAATCGGCGCGAGCTTCGACAGCGCGCTCGTCGCCGCCGGCTGGGTTTCGTACAAGTCCGGCCTCATTAGTGAATACCTTGCGCCGTACTGGATCGTCACGATGTGGATGCTGTTTGCAACCACGCTCAACGTCTCGATGCGCTGGATGCGCAACAGGCCGAAGCTTGCCGCGCTGTTTGGTCTCTATGGTGGTCCCGCAGCCTACCTCGCCGGTGAGGCGCTGGGCGGTATCGTGCTGGTCAACAAACTCGCGGCACTGGTCGCGCTTGGGCTTGGGTGGGCCGTCCTGATGCCGCTGCTGATGTGGCTGTCCGAAAACCTCGACGGCATGCCGGGCCAGCGCCGCAAGTGGATCGCGGAGCGCCCGGAATGATGACGCACCCGTACATGATCGCGCTGTACCTGATCCTGGTCTTCGGCCTCGGCGCCTGGTTTTTCAGCGTGATTCGCAAAGACGTCAGCATTGTCGACAGCCTGTGGTCGCTGTTTTTCCTGTTGTCGGCAGCGGTCTTCGCCTACGCGGCACAGCCACTGACTGAGCGCGGCTTGCTCGTACTTGCGCTCGTGGCCATCTGGTCGTTACGCCTGTCCGTCTTCATCACGGCCCGCAACTGGGGCGAGCCGGAGGATTACCGGTACCGGCAAATCCGCGCCAATAACGAGCCGAACTTCACGGTCAAGAGCCTGTACATCGTTTTCGGACTGCAGGGCGTGCTGGCGTGGATCATTGCGCTGCCGCTACTGCCCGCCGTCACCTCTGGCGCGCCGCTTGGACTGCTTGACGGTATCGCGGCGGCCCTATGGGTCGTCGGCTTCGTTTTCGAGGCCGGCGGTGACTTCCAGCTGTCACGATTCAAGCGCGACCCGGACAACAAGGGCCGCGTGCTCGATTCCGGGTTCTGGCGTTATACGCGACATCCGAACTACTTCGGCGACTTCTGTATCTGGTGGGCGTTCTACCTCTTCGCTGTCTCTGCAGGAGGCTGGTGGAGCATCGTCTCGCCGGTCCTGATGAGCTTCCTGCTGCTCAAAGTATCGGGCGTTGCCATGCTCGAGAAAACGATCGGCAAACGGCGCCCCGAATACGCCGAGTACATTGAGCGCACCAATGCTTTTTTCCCGGGCCCGAGGAAGACGTCGGCTCACTTCGAGGAGAACAGATCATGAATCGCACCGCATACGGCCTGGTGATGATCGGCCTGTTACTGCTTGCCTATGCGGCACCCGGCAGCGCGCAGGAAAGTTCCCGCTGGGACTTCACGGTCTACCTGAATGACAAGAGGATCGGCAAGCACCTGTTCGAGGTGGTCGACCAGGATGGTGTAACCCGGGTTCAGAGTGAGGCCAACTTCAAGTACACGATTCTGCTCATACCCGCGTACCGCTATGAACACACCAATACCGAACAGTGGTCCGGCAATTGCCTTGTGCGTTTTGATGCCAACACCAACGCGAACGGCGAGAACATCCGGGTTTCCGGTGAGCGGGCCGGGCATGCGTTCACCGTGAAAAGCGGCGAGACACCCGTGAATTTGCCCGAGTGCATCATGAGCTTCGCATACTGGAATCCCGACTTTCTCGAGCAGCCGCGACTGCTCAACCCGCAGACTGGCGAGTACGTCGATGTTGATGTCGAGGAGATAGGGCGAGAGCTAGTCGAGATTCGTGGCGAGCCCGTTGCAGCCACGCGATTTCGCCTGACCGCGTACGACATCGACCTGACACTCTGGTATTCCAACGACGACCAATGGCTGCGACTGGAGTCCGTCGCGGAAGGCGGCCGCATCATTCGCTACGAGTTGACCTGAGATGAAGACGAGCAACAGAATTTTGTCAGCCGCGTTCATTGCCTTGTATCTGTACGGTTGCAATTCGACCGAGGGCGGCCTCGAGACGGTCGATTACGTCGACGTCGAGCGCTTCATGGGTCCATGGTATGTGATTGCGAACATACCGACCTTCCTGGAAAAAGGCGCACACAATGCCGTCGAGACCTACACGCTCAGGGATGACGGCACGATTGCTACGCACTTCACGTTTCGCAAAGACGGGTTCGATGGCAAGCGCAAGGACTACAACCCCAGGGCCTGGGTTCTCGACGAGGAAACCAACGCTCGCTGGGGCATGCGCTTCGTCTGGCCGGTCAAGGCCGATTACCGGATCGCGTGGCTCGACGAAGATTATTCGATGACTGTCGTCGCGCGTGATGCGCGCGACTATGTTTGGATCATGGCCCGCGAGCCGGAGATATCCGATCAGGACTATGACGAACTCGTCGCGTTCGTTGCTTCGATCGGCTACGACACGACGAAACTGCAGCGCGTCCCGCAGGAATGGTAAGCCGATGAAGATAGCCATTATCGGCACCGGGATCGCGGGCAATGTGGCGGCGTACAAGCTGCGACAGGAGCACGAGATCACCGTGTTCGAGGCGGGCAGCTACATCGGCGGGCACACGAATACGGTCGATGTTTATGAGAATGGCCAGCACTATGCGGTCGATACGGGCTTCATCGTGTTCAACGATCGGACCTATCCGAATTTCCTTCGATTGCTCGACGACATCGGCCAGGACTCGCAGCCGAGCACGATGAGCTTCAGTGTGCAATCCGAGGACCGCGGTCTCGAGTACTCCGGCACGAACCTCAACACACTGTTCGCCCAGCGCAGCAACATCCTGAAGCCGTCTTTTTACCGGATGCTCCGCGATATTCTGCGTTTCAACAAGACGGCGCTGCCGAGTACCGAGCATCTCGACGAGACCGGCACGGTCGGGGAGTTCCTGGCCGACAATGACTACGGCGACGAATTCGTCGAGCACTACCTGGTGCCGATGGCGGCGGCGATCTGGTCGGCAGAGCCTGGCTCCATACTCGACATGCCGGTCAGCTTCCTGGTGCGCTTCTTCGACAACCACGGTCTGCTGCAGGTCAGCGACCGCCCACAGTGGCGCGTGATCAAGGGTGGCTCGCGACAGTACGTGAACAAGCTCGTCGACGGCCATCGCGATCGCATCCGGCTTAACAGCCCCGTGACGGCAGTCCGGCGCATCGATGACCGGGTGGAAATCCATTCCGTATCGGGCGGCCGTGAGCTTTTCGACTACGTGTTCCTGGCCTGCCACTCGGACCAGGCATTGTCGCTGCTGAAAGACGCCACGCGCATGGAACGTGAAGTCCTCGGCGCGATTCGCTACCAGCCCAACGAGGCCGTCCTTCACACCGACGACTCGTTGATGCCGAGCCGTCGTCGCGCCTGGGCAGCATGGAACTACCACATTCCAACGGATGCCGCCCGGCACGTTGCGGTCACCTACAACATGAACATCCTGCAGGGACTGCCGTCGCAAAAGCAGTACCTGGTGACGCTTAACAGTGACAGGCATATTGACACGGATAAGGTAATCCGGCGGGTGCAATACGAGCATCCGGTCTATTCACGGGAAGCCGTTGCTGCGCAGCAGCGCCAGGCCGATATTAACGAAGACCGCACATTCTTCTGTGGCGCTTACTGGCGTAACGGGTTCCACGAAGACGGCGTCGTCAGCGCGCTCAACGCGCTTGCTCAATTCGAACGAAGACTTGCCAATGAAAAGCTGCATCTACGAAGGGCGAGTTAGGCATACGCGACAGTCGCCGGCGAAGCACAGCTTCGACTATCGATTGTTCCTGATGTATCTCGATCTCGACGAACTACCAACGCTGTTCGAGAAGCGCTGGTTCTGGTCATCGTCGAGAGCAGCCATCGCTCGCTTCCGGCGCAGCGATCATATTGGCGACTCCGCCGAGCCGCTCGATGTATCGGTTCGCAAGCTTGTCGAAACTGAGACGGGGCGACGGCCCGCGGGTCCCATCAGGCTACTCACCAACCTTTCGTACTTTGGCTACTGTTTCAATCCCGTCAGTTTTTACTACTGCTTTGACGAGGGCGGCGAAACGGTCGAGTTCATCGTGGCCGAAGTAAGCAACACGCCATGGGGCGAAACGGATACCTATGTGCTGCGCTGCGATACGACCAAGCGTGGCTGGCGGTTCGAGCCGGCGAAAAAGATGCACGTGTCGCCGTTCATGCCCATGGATGTCGATTATCGCTGGGCCTTGTCGGCCCCGGGAGAGGCCTTGTCGGTTTACATGGCAAATTCGCGCGATGGCAAGAAGTTCTTCGACGCCACCATGGCGCTCGAACGGCGCCCGATTAGCGGTCGTTCGCTGACCGGCGTTTTGCTGCGGTTTCCCTTCATTACGCTCAAGGTCATCGTTGCAATACATTGGGAAGCGATGCGCCTCTGGGTTAAACGCTGCCCGTTCTACGAGCACCCGGCAAAACGAAAAGAGGTGACTGCGCAATGAATACGCGACTGATCTCGGTTGATTCGAACCACTACATGGCCGATCGTGAGAGACCATCGTGGCTCGACAGGCTCGCTCGCAGCATCGTGCTGTCGAAGCTGGAGGACCTGGCCATGGGCCAGATCGTCATCACCGAAAATGGTGAGCACACGACGTACGGCAGGCTGACCGATGAATACCCGCTGACGGCTCATGTGCAAATCAGGGATCCGAAGTTCTATAGCGACATCGCATTCGGCGGCTCGATCGGGGCCGGCGAGGCTTACATCAACGGCTACTGGTCGAGCAATGAACTCAGCGACTTGTTGCGCATAATCGTGCGCAACCGCAGCGTGCTCGAAAATATGGATTCGGGCCTCGCGACGTTGAGCAAACCGCTGCAAAAAGTTTTGCATGCCTGCAACAAGAATACGCGCAAGGGCAGCCGCAAGAACATCGCCGCACACTACGATCTCGGCAACGACTTCTATCGCCTCTGGCTCGATGAAAAGATGATGTATTCAAGCGCCTACTTCGAGACGAGCGAGACCTCGCTGGAAGATGCCTCGATCGAAAAGCTCGACCGGATCTGCCGCAAGCTGGACCTGTCTGCCGACGACAGGGTCATGGAGATCGGTACCGGCTGGGGTGGGTTTGCGATCCATGCGGCCAAGCACTATGGCTGTCACGTCACGACGACCACGATCTCGAAGCAGCAGTTTGAATGGGCGAAGCGGGCAATCAGGGCGGAAGGGCTGGAGGATCGAATCACCCTGTTGTTCGAGGACTACCGCGATCTTCGGGGCCAGTTCGACAAGCTGGTCTCGATCGAGATGATCGAAGCTGTCGGGCACCGGTTTCACTCGACATACTTTAGAAAATGTTGCGAGCTGTTGAAGCCTGACGGGCAGATGTTGTTGCAGGCAATTACGATCGCGGATCAGAACTTTGACAGTTACAAGAATAGCGTCGACTTTATCAATCGCTACATATTCCCGGGTGGTTGTCTCACGTCCGTAACGGACATGACTCAAACGCTGACCCGGCACACGGATATGCGCGTGCTCCACATCGAGGACATCGGTCCACACTATGCGACGACGCTGCGCCACTGGCACGATCGCTTTATGGCGCGCCTCGACGAAGTGATCGCGCAGGGCTATCCAGACACGTTCATTCGCATGTGGCAGTTCTACCTGGCGTATTGCGAGGCCGCGTTCCTGGAGCGCGCGATCGGCGATGTGCAGATGCTCATGATGCGGCCCGACGCCCGACGCGACAGCATTCAATACTGATAAAATACGTCTCCTGCTGACTGGCGGAGACGGACGATCATTTCCCAGGAATTTGCCCTTGCGCTGCACGGTGGCGCCGGTGCTGTTGCCGGCCGCGACTATTCGGTTGTCGAGCAGCACCTGCGCGACCTCGTGACCGAAGGGGAGTCGCGCCTGAAATCCGGTATACCGGCGCTCGACGTGGTGGAGTTCGCGGTGGCCGAAATGGAATCGAGCGGTCTGTACGTGGCAGGCAAAGGCTCTGCGCCAAACACGGCGGGCTATGTCGAGCTCGACGCATCGATCATGGCCGGCCCGACGAGGGAAGCTGGTGCGGTCGCGGCGATCGTCGGTGTGGTCAACCCGGTCAGCGTCGCGCGCGGCGTCATGGAACGCACGCCGCACGTTATGCTTGCCGGGCAAGGCGCGCTGGCGTTCGCGCGGGAGCAGTCCTATGAACTCGTTGACGGTCCCGATGAATACTATGTTCTTCCGGTAGGCGTATACGAAGACGAGATCTACGAACAGAAACACGGCACCGTCGGCGCCGTCGCGCTCGATACGTCAGGCAAGCTCGCGGCGGCAACGTCGACGGGAGGCACCTTCGGCAAGCTCGAAGGACGCGTTGGTGATTCGCCACTGATCGGTCCCGGCACCTGGGCCGACGACGGCATCGCGATTTCCTTCACCGGGATCGGTGAACACATCATTCGTTCCGGTGGCGCGATCGCTATCGCACACAAGGTCGCAGGCGGCGCGACCGTGGCAGACGCAATACAATCCGTGCTCGACGAGATCAATAAACTGGGGGGTGATGCTGGCGTGATCGTGGTCACCCGCGACGCGCAAATTGCGATGGTCTATAACTCGGACGGCATGAAGCGGGCGTCGGTAAGTTCCACGTCGCCCGTACGCGTGGCAACGTTCGAATCCTGGTCCGGCAACTGAACGACAAGCTCCCCACCCCCCGGTGTAACAACAGGGCAGTGGCCGGCCGTGCTCGAAAGCGAGATACTGTCCGCCGCACCGAAAGCACGATCAATAGAAAAAAATTCAGGGGTCTTCAATGATGCAACGACTGGTCGCCACATCGCTGTGTTTCCTCGTAATCGTATCCGCGCAGGCGCAGTCCGATCTGCCTTTCGAGGTCGAGCCGATTACTTCCTTCGATGAACCCTGGGCGCTTGCGTTTATGCCCGATGGGCGCATGCTCGTGACAGAAAAGAAAGGAAATCTCTTCATCGTTACCGTGGATGGACAGAAGTCCGGACCCGTCCGGTGGGCGCCGGACGTCGATTATGGTGGCCAGGGGGGTCTTGGCGACGTCGCCCTGCATCCGAATTTCGCGGAAAACAATCTCGTCTACCTGAGCTATGTCGAACCCGGCGTCGGAGATACTCGCGGCGCGGCCGTTGCGAGAGCCGTTCTGAATACGGGCGGGCGGGCCGCGACGCTGTCCGACATCGAAGTTGTCTGGCGCCAGTACCCGAAGCTGGTCGGCCGGGGTCACTACGGACACCGAATCGCATTTGACGACGACGGCTACCTGTGGATCTCGTCCGGAGATCGACAAAAATTCACGCCGTCGCAGGACATGCAGTCCAATGTCGGCAAGATCGTTCGGCTCAACGATGACGGATCGGTTCCCGACGACAATCCGTATGTGGATTATTTCGGCGAGGATCCGTTCGTCGATGACGAGGGGGTATACCCGGAAATCTGGTCGCTCGGTCATCGCAATCCGCTCGGCATGGCGTTTGACCTCGACGGTCAGCTCTGGGCCATCGAAATGGGACCGGCCGGCGGCGACGAACTCAATCGGATCGTCCCCCGGGGTAATTACGGTTATCCGGTCGTTTCCAATGGCGATCATTACGATGGCCGCGAGATTCCGGACCACGATACGCGACCGGAATTCGACGAACCTGCAATCTGGTGGACCCCAGTCATTTCGCCGGGAAACCTGATGGTTTACCGCGGCAGCTTGTTCCCGGAGTGGCGTGGCAATGCCTTCGTGGCGGGNNCCCATGGGTGCCCGGATTCGCTGCGTGGCCGAAGGACCCGACGGCGCGCTCTGGGTGCTGGAAGACGACCGACGCGAAAGTACCGGCCGCTTGTTGAAGCTGACGCCGAAGGACTGACCGCCGGCAACAAACAGCCTGGCCTGCCCAGGGACTATCAGGCGGGCACGCCCCAGAACCGGCCTGCCGGCAGCGAAGCCAACCCATGGTCGTAGACCAGTCCGTCCGGTCGGTCATTGACCAGCAGCAAGGGTCCATCGATGTCGGCATAGTCGGCCAGTTGTGCGATGACATGATGGGGCGCCATCGAGAGCGACGTGCCGCACATGCAACCGATCATGATGCCGAGTCCTTTTTCGCGAATCGCGCCGGCCAGTTCCAGGCCGTGCGTCAAACCACCGGTCTTGTCGAGCTTGATGTTAATGATCTGGTAGCGCCCGGCTGCCTGTTCGAGCTCGCCGAGATGCAGGCAAGACTCGTCGGCACACAGCGGCACTGGCGAATCGTAGTGTTCGAGCTCATCGTCCCCGCCTCGCGGCAAAGGCTGCTCGATGAACTCCACACCAAGCTCGCCGATGGCGGGCCCGTACTCCCGCAGTTCGGCAAAACTCCATCCCTGGTTGACGTCGACAACCAGCCGAACATCGGGTCGCGCCTGCCGTATGGCAGCGATGCGTTCGACGGGCCGGTCGTTATCGAGCTTTATCTTGAGCAGCGGAGCGTCGGTGGCCGCGGCTGCGCCCGCAGCCATTTGCTCCGGCTCGGCCTCGAGCCCGATCGTGAACACGGTCAAGACCGGGTCGGGTTTCACGCCGGCCATCTCCCAGGCCGAGGTGCCGCTCAGCTGCGCCTCGAGATCCCAGAGGGCGGCGTCGGCAGCGTTGCGAGCCCCGCCGGCAGGCAGCAGTTCCAGCAGATCCTGCCGACTCGCGCCGGCCGCAAGCTTGCCGCTGACCGCTTCGAGCTGCCTGAGCATCGTTTTCTCGGTTTCATCGAGGTAATACACGCCAAGTGCCTCGCCCCGACCGATGACGCCATGCTCCTCGATCTCGCATACGACGCCCGGGTAGTCTTCCCACACATAATTCGAAATCCGGAACGGGATCTTGCTGGCCCAGGACTCGATGTGATTGACGACGCGCCGCTGCATACCGCCAATTCTAATCAAGAGCCGCTAATGGCACACTGGTGATAGAAGAATAAAGATAATTTCGCATGGCGCCGAGCAGCGGAACGTAATCTTCGGGACTGACAGTAACTCTGTGCGCGACAGGGAGAACCCATCGATGGGCCTTGAAACGTGGCTGGCCGATTTCGAACGCGACGGATTCGTCGTGATTGAGGGCTTCTTTGCTGCGCAGCTGATGGACGACCTGGATCTGCGGATTCGCCGGCATTTTGGCGACAACCCGAAGTTCTTGCACGACGACGAGTTTCTCGACAAGTCGCAGACGGACGTAATTCCATGGTTTCCACAGCATGATGGTGTCAACGCTTTCGATGCCATCGACGAAGATGGGCGGTTTCGTGATGTGACCGAAGGGATTCTCGGCAGGGGATGGGCGAGCCAGTATTGTATGGTGATGTGGTCGAAACAGGGCACGGCAGGACAGGCCTGGCACCAGGACTGTCCACCGGACGACCCGATGACCTTCAATCTCAACCGGCTGGTCTACACGAGCGATATCACCGATGAGGTCGGCGGGCAGACCGTCGTGGTGCCGGGCTCGCACAAGGCAGGGCTGCTACCGGCGGGCGAGCCGCACGGCGACCTGGAGAACCAGGTCGTGCTGCGTCCCGGTAAAGGCACGCTCGTATTGTTGCATGGCCACACTTTTCACCGCGTGCTGCCAATCAAGGGCAAATTCCGGTTCTCTATAAACTACCGCGCCGCGCCGGCCGGTACGCCGGACGACATCACCGACGTTTGTGTTTACCGCAACATGCGATACAGGTTCTCGACAGCTACGATTGTCGAGGACAGGACCAGGAGTTGACGGGTGACAACAGGGCCGAACGAGCACCACTTCTTCTACGTCATCGTCATCAGTTGCGTCGCGACGATTGGCGGGTTCCTGTTCGGGTTCGACAGCGGCGTCATCAACGGCACGGTCGATGGGCTGCAGACGGCTTTCAATTCCGACAGCGTCGGCACGGGCTTCAACGTGGCGTCGATGCTGCTCGGCTGCGCAGTCGGCGCGTTTTTCGCCGGCAGGCTCGCGGATCGATTCGGCCGCCGCGGCATCATGCGCGTCGCCGCCGTGTTCTTCATCGTCAGCGCCTGGGGTTCGGGCATCGCAACGGGCTCACTCGAGTTCGTCGTCTACCGTGTGCTGGGCGGCCTGGCCGTAGGCGCAGCAAGCGTGCTTGCGCCGGCCTATATCAGCGAGGTCGCACCCGCGCGTTACCGCGGGTCACTGGCGACGATTCAGCAAGTCGCCATCATTTCGGGATTGTTCGTGGCATTTATCAGCAACTACTTGTTGGCGGGTGCCGCCGGATCGTCGATGGCGGAGTTCTGGTTCGGTTTCCAGGCCTGGCGGTGGATGTTCTGGATCGAGATCCTGCCGGCGACGATCTTCCTGGTCGCGCTGTTCTTTATTCCCGAGAGTCCGCGATACCTCGTGTTGTCCCGGCACAGCGACAAGGCGCACGCGGTATTGACGAAGCTTGCCGGCGAGGACGCGGCCAGGGCGAAAGTTGCAGAGATCGATGCGTCGCTCGCGGCCGATCATCACAAGCCGAAAATGCGTGACCTGATCGATCCCGCGACCATGAGAATCCGCAAGATTGTCTGGGTAGGCATCGGCCTGGCGACATTCCAGCAGCTGGTCGGCATCAACGTTGTTTTTTATTACGGCGCCGTGCTCTGGCAGTCGGTCGGTTTTGCCGAGAGCGATGCGCTGTTGATCAACGTCATCAGCGGCGGGCTGAGTATCGCAGCGGTCACCGTGACGCTGTTTCTCATAGACCGGGTTGGCAGAAAGCCGATACTGCTCGTCGGTTCGGTCGGCATGGCGGCAACTCTCGGTGTGCTCGTGATTGCGTTCGCCAATGCGACCACGGCGCCGGGCGGTTCCGTGACCCTCGAAGGCGTGTATGGGCCGATGGCGCTGATTGCTGCGAATCTTTATGTCGTATTCTTCAATGGTTCCTGGGGCCCGGTCATGTGGGTCATGCTCGGAGAAATGTTCCCAAATCAGATACGTGGCACAGGTTTGGCCGTGAGCGGTCTGGCACAATGGGGATCGAATTTCGGAATTACGATTACGTTTCCTATACTTCTGGTAAGTATCGGACTCGGCGGCGCCTATGGCCTCTACACAGTCTGTGCAATTTTGTCGATCGTCTTCGTTGCGAAGATGGTGCGCGAGACTCGTGGTATCGAGCTCGAGAATATGCAGGGCTAGGAATTTCGCCCTGCGCAGCACAGTCGCCTGCGCAATTCTCGTGCTAGCCCTGCCTGCCTGGCCCTATGAGACCGATCAGCACACCAAGCGCGGCACGGATCTCGGGGATTCCACCCAGATCCTCAACGACAAGGTCAACGACACGATCGCAGGAATCGTGGCCGACTGGGACAGGGGCCACGACGAAATGCACATGGTCAATGAGTTCTATCGCGAACTCGGCGGCAAACACTGGGTGGACCGTCTCGAGCGCTGGGCCATGAAGTCACCGGACGTCGAGCGGCTCGACGTGGGCCGCTACGAGAGCATCTTCGCAGGACACCCCGTATGGGCGACACGGGTCGCCACGTTTTTCGGGACGGGCGCAACGATTCGCGTCAACGACCAGCTGATCGGTTCCGACAAGATCGGCCATTTCATTTCCCAGGGCCGCAAGTACTACAAGCGCTATATTCGCTACGGGTCCGAGGAAAAAGCCGCCGAGCAGTCGGCATTTACCGAGCGCGCAATCTTCGGCCAGTTATCGAACGGCATTTATTCCAATGCCGACCTCGTCGCCAATTACGAAGGCCACCGGTTCTACCGGAGCCTGTTCGAAGACGACATCGTCCCCGGGAAACCAGCCATCCTCAGATGGGAAGACAACGGCTGGGTCATCCAGCGCGATTTCGACTGGGCCGATCATGTCAATGAGTACTGGGACGAGGCGCTGAACATCAATCACTATGACGCAGCGCTGTACAAGCATATGCATGACACCTTTGTCGCCATGTGCGCGCACTACTGGGAAAGACCCGATCTTTACACGATCGTGAACGAGGAAGAGCTAAAGGCGAAGTACGCCCACCTGCAACTGAGGGACACGTCGGAGCTGCGACTCGATTCGCTCTGTCCGGTTCAGGCGTTTCTCGACGGCGATATGAGCAAGTTTCTCAGTTCGGCAGAAAGATCATTGCCGGATGCTCCAGCATCTCCTTGATGCGCTGAATCATCGCCGCCGCGTCGTAGCCGTCGACGAAACGATGATCGAACGAGGATGACAGGTTCATCATCAGGCGAATGTCGACCTGGCCATTCAGCACCACAGGCCTCTCGACCGCGCGATTGACACCGATGATGCCGACCTCGGGCTGGTTGATGACCGGCGTCGACACGATGCCACCGAGTTTGCCGAGGCTCGTAATCGTGATCGTTGAGCCCGACAGTTCGCCTTTCGTTATCGTGTTGTTGCGCGCCGCCTCGGAAACTCGCCTGATTGCCGCAACAAGTTCGTCGAGCGACAGCGTGTCGGCGTCGTGCACAACGGGCACCTTGAGCCCGTCATTCGTTTGCGTCGCAATCCCGAGGTGTACGGGCCCGTGCTGGATCAGCACGTTGCGTTCCTTGTCGTAGGTGGTATTGCATTGCGGAAATTCGCGCAGCGCCCTGATAAGGGCGAGGCCGAGGTACGGCAGCAACGTTGCCCGTTCGGCGGGATCGGCCTTCTTGCTATTGAGATGCCTGCGCAGAGACTCGAGTTCGGTGATGTCGATCTCTTCGACATACGTGAAGTGCGGGATCTCCTGCGTCGCCTGCTGCATGCGCTCGGCGATGATTCGCCGCAGGCCGATGACTTTGACTTCTCTGGTATCGGGCCGAGCCATGGCAACCGTCGCCGGCGTTGCAACCGCAGCAGCTGCTGGTGCCGGAGCCGGCGCACCGGCCATGTAATTGTCGAAGTCCTTGCGGGTGACCCGGCCGCCAGGCCCTGTTCCGGGCACGGTGTGCAGGTCGATCCCCGCTTCTTTGGCCCTGCGACGAATGGCTGGCGATGTCATGACGCGGCCCACAGGCGCGGGCGGCACCGCAGGCTCAGGCTCAGGTGCGGCCTGGGCAACAGGTTCCTCGATGGCCGGCGCTCCTGCGGCGGCTTCGGCCCCGGCGCCATTGGCAGCGCCCGGCTCGAGGGTAGCGTCGGTCTCGAATACGATCAGGGCAGCGCCAACGGGGATGATGTCTCCCGGTTCGCCGGCAAGCTTCACGACCCTGCCCGATACCGGCGAGGACACTTCGACGGCTGCCTTGTCGGTCATCATGGTGCCGACGATGTCTTCCTCCTTGACGTCGTCACCCACCTTGATAAACCACTCGCCGATCTCGGATTCGACGGTTCCTTCGCCAAGATCGGGTAGCTTGAAAACGTACTCGCTCATTCGACCTCCATCATGCTGCGGATGCCGGCGGCGAGACGTTTCTTACCCGGAAAGTATTGCCACTCGAACGCATGTGGGTAGGGCGTATCCCATCCCGCGATGCGGCCGATCGGCGCCTCGAGATTGTAGAAACACTCTTTCTGAATGCGTGCCGCGATCTCGGCGCCGAAGCCGCCGAAGCGGGTCGCTTCGTGAGCGATCACGCAGCGACCGGTCTTGTTGACGGAGTCCGCCAGGGTGTCGACGTCCAGCGGGGCAATGGTGCGGATGTCGACGATTTCGCAATCGACGCCGGTTTCCTCGGCCGCGGCCTGGGCGACGTGCACGAGTGTGCCGTAGGTAATGATCGTGAGTTCGGTGCCCTCGCGAACGATTTCAGCTTTGCCGAGCGGCACCGTGTAATGCCCCTCGGGAACCTCGCCCCTGGGATGCGAGGCCCAGGACTTGGCCGGTTTTTCCGGGTCGCCGTCGAACGGGCCGTTATAGATGCGCTTCGGCTCGAAAAAGATCACGGGATCGTCGGACTCGATCGAGCTGATCAAAAGACCCTTGGCGTCATAGGGATTCGACGGCATAACCGTGAGGATGCCGCTGACATGGGCAAAGATCGCCTCGGGGCTCTGCGAGTGTGTCTGCCCGCCACGGATGCCCCCGCCACAGGGCGTGCGAATCGTGACCGGTGAAAAAAACTCGCCACAGGAGCGGTAGCGAATGCGAGCCAGCTCGCTGACGACCTGGTCGAAACCCGGGTAGATATAGTCGGCGAACTGGATCTCCGGTACCGGCCGGAGGCCGTTGAGGCCCATGCCAATCGCGGCGCCGATGATGCCGCCTTCGGCAATCGGCGCGTCGATAACGCGGTGTTCGCCGTACTTGCGCTGCAGGCCGTCCGTGCAGCGGAACACCCCGCCGAAGTAGCCGATGTCTTCACCCATCATGACGACGGCCGGGTCCCTGTCCATCATGACGTCGAGCCCCGAGCGGATGGCTTCGATCATGTTCATCTGGGTCATGATTCCGACCCCTCGCCGTTGACGCCTTCGACTTCCATCATGCGGCGCCGCTGCGATTGGAGATGCCGGGGCACTTCGGCGTATACGTCATCGAACATCGTCGACGGGTCGAGGAACGGCCCCTCGGTCATCGTCCCGTACTGCTGCGCTTCTTTCCACGCCGCCGTCACTTCTGCGGTCAACTCTTCTTCGAGTTTCTCGTGTTGTTCTTCCGACCATTGGCCGCCGAGAATAAGGTGCTGCTTCAGGCGCTCGACCGGATCGCCGAGCGGGAAGTCCTGCCACTCGTCCTTTGGACGGTACTTCGACGGGTCGTCGCTCGTCGAGTGAGCGCCACCCCGATAGGTAACGAGCTCGATCATCGTCGGGCCGCCGCCGCGGCGCGCGCGATCCGCCGCCCACAGCGTTGTGGCGTAGATCGCGAGGAAGTCATTGCCGTCGACGCGGATGCCCGGGATGCCGAGTCCGAGTCCGCGCGCCGCGAACGGCCGCCGTTCGCCGCCGGCAAAGCCCTGGAACGTCGAGATCGCCCACTGGTTGTTAACGATATTGAGGATAACCGGCGCCTGGTAAACGGCGGCGAAGGTTATTGCGTGGTGAAAATCGGCCTCGGCCGTTGCGCCGTCGCCGAGCCAGGCGGCGGCGATATGATCCTCGCCCTTGATCGCGGACGCCATCGCCCAGCCAACCGCGTGCGGGTACTGGGTGGCGAGGTTGCCCGAGATCGAGAACATATTGGCCTTCGCGCTGTGGTACATGATCGGCAGCTGCCTGCCCTTGCACATGTCGCGCGTGTTGGACAGGCACTGGCACATCATGTCGACCAGGCTCATGCCGCGGTACATGTACAGCGCCTGGTTGCGATATGACGGGAAGCACATATCGCCGGGCCGCAGCGCCATGCCCTGTGCAACGGAGACGGCTTCCTCACCCAGCGCTTCCATGTAGAAGGAAATGCGGCCCTGCCGCTGGATCTGCCACATGCGTTTGTCGAATACACGATTGAGCATCATCCAGCGCAAGGCGATTTGCAGCTTGCCCGGATCGAGGTCCGGCGCCCATGGGCCTGTGGCCTGGTGATCGTCATCCAGTACGCGGACGAGCCCGGAACTCAGGTACTCGATATCGCGAGTGCGCGAGTCTATTGATGGCTTGTCGACGGCCCCGGCCGGCGACAGGTCGAGATAGCTGAAGTCGGGCTTGTCCCCCGGACGCGCCGTCGGATGAGGGATATGCAGTCGCGACTTCTTATCGGCCATGAGTTTTGTCCTTCGAGTCAGGCGGCAACCGGTGGGACTTTGCCAGCATCGGCAACAATACTTCGTGCGAGCTCGTCGGCAATGAGGTTGGTCGGCTGCTTGCTTGTTTCGGCTTCTTTGAATATCTGCTCGAGACGTTCCGGTATGCGGCCAATCTCGGTACGCACTTCTTCTGAGCTGCCGCCGTAGTACTCGCGAGCGACGTTGATGATACCACCGGCGTTTATGACGTAGTCGGGCGCGTAGAGTATGTCGCGATCGGCGAGACGCGCACCGTCCTGCTCGTTCGATAGCTGGTTATTTGCTGCGCCCGCAACGACAGTGGCTTTAATTTCGGGGATCGTCTGCGAGGTGAGTACATTGCCCAGGGCGCACGGGGCCAGCACATCGACATCGGTAAACAGCACTTCGGCGGGCGCGACAACCGTAACGGGTAGCTCGTCTTTTGCCAGCTTGAGATGGTCGCGATTGACATCCGCGACGATCAGTCTGGCGCCCGCTTCGTGCAGGAGCCGGCACAGGTTCAGTCCGACATGTCCGACGCCCTGGACAGCAACTCGAATGCCCTCCAGCGAGTCCTTGCCGAGCCGGAACCTGACGGCAGCCTCGATGCCGAGAAAAACGCCGAGAGCCGTCATTGGTGATGGGTCGCCCCCAGCCTCGTCACCGCTCTTGGGCAGCCCGGACACGTAGGACGTTGCTTCGTTAACGTAGCGCATGTCCTCGACGCTGCAGCCGACGTCTTCCGCAGTAATGTATTTGCCACCCAGGCCTTCGACGGCACGGCCGAATGCGCGAAAAAGCTCCGGCGTTTTCGGTGCGTCATCACTTGCAAGGATGACGGATTTGCCACCGCCGAACTCGAGACCGGCGACCGCATTCTTGTACGTCATGCCCCGCGACAGGCGCAGGGCGTCGGTCACGGCGTGACGGTCGGACGCATATTTCCAGCGACGGCATCCGCCGGCCGCCGGGCCCAGCGCCGTGGAGTGAATAGCGATGATCGCCTTGAGCCCGGTTGCGGGGTCTTGCACGAAGTGCAGGGATTCGTGCTGGTCGAATTCGGGGTGGTCGAAAACGGGCATACCAATGCCTCCACGGCAGGGAGTGGAAACTACAATATATACCTCGGAAACCGCACAGATTTTGCAATTTCATTTGCTAAAATCACAAAAACAGCATAATTTATGCAATTAGTAATGGTAAAGAGCATAAATAATGCAAACAGTTGATCTGGACCCTGTAGATCGTCGCATTCTCGAATGGATGCAAAAAGCACCGGGCATCAATGCCGGCGAGCTGGGCGAAAAGATCGGGCTGTCCCAGTCCGCTGTCTGGCGCCGAATGCAGAGCCTCAGGGACCAGGGCGTTATCGTCGACCAGCCCGTCAAGATCGATCGCCAGAAGGTCGGGCTCAATACGATGGTGTTCGCGCACGTCAAACTGACGTCACATGGCCGCAGCAATCTCGCGGAGTTTTCGGAGGCGGTCAGCGAGTACCCCGAGGTGCTGGATTGCTACGTACTGCTGGGCAACGTCGACTTCCTGCTGCGCATCGTCACCGAAGACATCAAGGCCTACGAACAGTTTTTCTTCGAGAAGCTCTCGCAGCTGCCCGGCATCCAGGAGGTCAATTCGTCCATTGTGCTATCGGACATAAAGCACACGAACGTGTTGCCGATCTAGGGACGGTTCAGTAGAGTCGCTGCGACGAACTTCTGCAGGCTGTCATCCCTGGTGGCAGATTGAATGAGGACAAAACTATGCATGTACCTACAGGATTGCGTGGAGCTGCGCTGGTCGCCGGGCTCCTGGTTGCTGGTGCCGCCTGGGCTGATGAGTATGAGTCGACGATTCAGTCCTTCAAGGATGCGGTAAGGGGCGAGTTCTTCGACAATAGTTACGGTTACGCCGTGTTTCCGACCATCGGCAAGGGCGGTGTCGGCATCGGCGGCGCCCATGGCAAGGGACGCGTCTACAGACAGGGCGCACACGTCGGCGATACGCGGATGACCCAGGTTACGGTCGGATTTCAGCTGGGCGGCCAAGCGTTCAGCCAGATCATATTCTTCGAAGATCAACGCTCCTTCGAAGAGTTCACGAGCGGCAATTTCGAATTCGGCGCCCAGGCGACGGCCGTTGCCATCACGGCCGGAGCGTCCGCTTCCGCGGGAACGACCGGCACAGGCGCTGGCGTGAGTGGCGGAACAAACAACGCCAAGGTCGGCGGCGATTACTACAAGGGCATGGCTATCTTCACGATTGCCAAGGGCGGACTGATGTACGAGGCAACGCTCGGCGGGCAAAAATTCAGCTACAAGGCCAAGGAATAACAAACCCCTGGCATCGCCGAGCTGATTTGTCGCCGCCCTCTTCCAAAACAATACCCTGGAAGCGCCTGATCGCCGAAGGGGGGGCAATTGTTGTCAGCATATTGCTCGCCTTCGCAATTGACGCCTGGTGGGACGACCGGCAGGAACGCGTCGAAGAACGGCAAATTCTTCAGGATCTGGAGGAAGAATTTTCGCTTATTCGGGATACGCTGACGCGGGATTCAAATGTGCACCTGTGGCAGCTGCAAAATCTCGAGGAATTCCTGAGGAAGATCGATGCGGGACCGCTGGAAGTGACGCCAGATCAGGTCAGCGGAGTTGTGGAAGACCTGCTGTCGCCACGCACATCGGATATCAGCAACGGAACCTTGCATGCACTGCTGGGTTCCGGCCGGCTCGAGATCATCTCCCGCAGAACCTTGCGCGAAAAGCTCGTTGGCTGGGAGAGCGCCATTGAAGAAGTCTGGGACGACCAGCAGGCGCACGCAAAGCTCGTGCATGAAGTTCACATTCCGTACTTCGTCGCGGAAGGTTTCGGCATGGCGGACGTGATGGGGATCTGGTACCCCGGGAATACCGTTCCCACAAGATCGATTGGCAATAACGCCGCGGAATTGAACCGGCTGCTTGAAGACTCGAGATTTCGCTCCATCGTCGAGGCTCGCTTCGTCTACAAACTGCATCTGACGGAGGAGTTCGAGGAGGCAATCGCCGCGGCGGAGGAGATACTCGCCGAAATCCGCGAGTCGGAGTAGTGAGGCCGCGATGATACGGAATCGGGCGCTGCAGCCAGACGCGCTTGCCCAACAGGGCCGCCTGGCTAATCGGCCAGGGCGTAGACAAAATCGACATAGCTCTTCTGGATGTCCGCAAGCCCTGCTGCACCGGTATTCGACGCCGGCTCGACCAGGATTATTTCATTGGGTGCATGGGCGCCCGTGCCGAAGCCCAGTCCCGCAGGAATCAGCGGCAGGCCGAGGCGCTGCGTGAACTGGTAGAACGGGGCGCTACCGGCCGTGCGAGGTCGCACGGCGATGTTGTCGGCGTACTTCTTGAACACCGACAAAGCTGCCTGCACCGCCGGGTCGCTGACCGATGTCTGGGCGGCTGGATATCCGCCGAGCTTGCGTATTTCGACGTCTGCAAAACCATTGTTGTCGAGGTGGGTGCGGATCTTCGCCAGGGCTTCATCGGGGTCGATGTCCGGGGGCAGTCGCGAGTCCACCTTGGCCGTCGCCATATGCGGCAGGATCGTCTTGACACCTTCTTCGGTGTATCCGCCCCAGATGCCGTCGATGTTGAGTGTCGTCGTAAACAGGTATTCGACAACGGCTTCAATGCCAGACTTGCCGTCAATCCACTGGCTGACCGCCATCATCTCCTGTAGTTGCCGGTCGGACCACTGCTCGATACCGGCATTGATCAGCTGCGACTCTTCGATATTCGGCTGGCGGATGTCGTCGTAGTAACCGGGCACGAGAATCGTGTTGCCGTCTTCGGAAACCATGGTCGACAGCGCTTTCACGAGGCGCCACACCGGCGAGTCGACGATGGCTTTCCAGGAGCCATGGATCTCGGCGTTGGCCGGGCCGCCCCAGTCGCCGCCTCGTGCGCTCATCTCGAAATAGATAATGCCCTTGACGCCAAGAATGATGTTGACAGTGCCGTCGGGTCGCTGCGAATCGAACGGAAACAGGACGGCGTCAGCCGTCCTCAGTCGCTCTTCGTAGGCATCGATGATCTGCGGGTAATGCGGAGAGCCGAGCTCCTCTTCGCCTTCTGCGGCGACCATGATGTTGACGGGCAGCGTCCCGTCAACGGCAATAATCGATTCGAGCGCGTTGAGGAACGCGCGCTCGGGGCCCTTCTGGTTGGTGGCACCGCGCGCCATGATCACTTTGCCCAGCGGGTGGTCGATGACTTCGGCCGCAAATGGCGGACTGTCCCAGTCTTCGGGATTCACCGGCTGGACGTCATACATCAGGTAAACGACGAGCGTCTTTTCGGCGCCGGCATCGTAGTAACCCCAGACGCCCGGGTGACCGTCGGTCGGGACGAGCTCGGCCTCGACAAACCCGATGTCCTCGAGGTCCTGGCGCAGGAGCTCGGCCATCTCCCGGATGCCGACGTTCTGCGCCGAGATCGACGGTTGTCGCAACCACTGCTGAATCTTCGCCAGGTGCTGATCGAGGTTTGCATCGATGTGGTCGTAGACGTCCTGGTGCGTCTCGAGATAGACCGGAATTTTGTCGAAGTCGTACGCCTCGTCCGTGGCCAGCGAAAACGAAGGGCGCGCGATCGAGTCGTCAGCAGGCCCGGCAGGTGGCGTCACCCGGTCGCAGGCAGCGATCAGGCCCAATGTTGCGAGACATATTAAGAAGCGCATTCTTGTTCTCTGGGTCAACGATGATGGACGTTTAATGTACACGACATTTGATACGATGCGCCGGTGAACGACAAGTCGGACAGGATCAGCGCGCTCAAGATCGACCGCGACGCCGCAAAGCCGAGCGATGGTAGCCGATTGTGGCTGTTGCTGCCGTCCATCCTGATCGTCATCG
>WVYQ01000006.1:0-36625 GCA_011772865.1 Woeseiaceae bacterium
GGCAACATCGTCTCGTTCCGCTGCACGGCGATCGAGCGCGACGTCATCGTCATGCGAAACGGTAAGTGCACATTGGCAACATAGGCTGCAAACCCATGAGTGATCCTGTACTGATTTCGATCGATAACCACGTTGCCACGGTGACGCTGAACCGGCCCGAGAAGGCCAATGCTGTCAGCCTGGCCATGTTCGATGCGCTGGCTGCTGCGGGCAGCGAGATCGCAGCGAATCGCTCGGTACGCGCAGTCGTGCTGCATGGAGCCGGGGACAATTTCTGTGCCGGCATCGACACCGGGATTTTCCAGGATCCGTCGTTCGACTTCGGCGAATCGGCGATGGCGCCAGTCGATGACTCGCCTGCCAATCGATTCCAGTCCGCAGCCTATGCCTGGCGCGAGTGTCCCGTCCCGGTAATCTGCGCTATCCAGGGGGTCGCTTTTGGCGCGGGCTTGCAGATCGCCCTGGGCGCGGACATCCGCTATGCCCGGCCCGATGTCACGCTGTCGATCATGGAAATCAAGTGGGGCCTGATACCCGACATGGCCATCAGTACGACACTCCGGGACCTGGTGCCCGCGGACCGGGTCAAGGAGCTGGCCTGGACCGGCAGGACCTTCGATGCGCGGGAGGCGTTGTCGATGGGGCTTATAACCGAAGTGCATGACGATCCGCTGGCCGCGGCGATGGAGGTGGCCAACGAGATCCGTGTAAAATCGCCGGATGCAATTCGGGCCATGAAGCAACTGGTCGTGCGCGGTTGGAGTCTGCCCGACTCAGAGGCACTGGCGCTGGAGGCCAAGCTGCAGCTGGGCGTAATGGGTAAGAAGAACCAGCTCGAGGCGGTCATGGCCAACCTGCAGAAACGCGCGCCGAATTTTGACGACTGAAGTGATTGCGTTCGGAACTAACTGTCGAACCGGGCAGTCCAAACGGGTATTCCAAGTTTGGCAAGAACCACAATGATCAGCTATCTCAAGAAGCCGGGAGCCATCCTTGGACTCTTCATGCTTCTTTTGGCCTCATCGGCATGGGCGCAGTCTTCCGGCACCATGCCCGAACTGCCTGTCGACTCTCGCACGTTGCGGGTCATAGAACAGGCCGAAGAGGTCTACGAACGCACGGATTACAAGCGCGCCTTTTTCATCTACCGCAACGAGCTTGCCCCTATCGGGGACAAGTACGGGCAGTACATGGTCGGTTACATGTACCACCACGGAAAGGGTGTCGAAGAGGACCGGGTTGCGGCGTCGGCCTGGTATCGACTGGCCGCGGAACGGGGCACCAAGGAGTTCATCGGCGCCAGGGACCAGATCATGCGGTCGCTCGATGATGCGGAGCTTGCCGAATCGGACAGGCGGTATCTCGAATTGCGCCAACAATATGGCGACCTGGTGCTGCTCGCGCGAGCAATTCGACAAGACTATGACGAGCTGCGCAGGCGGACGGGTTCACGCGTTGGTGCGGGCGGAAGCCCGATGACCGTGGTGGAACTCAATAGCAGCAGTAACATCGGCTCGGGCAGCGATTATTACGAGCGACTCGAGAGGCGCATCCAGGCACGACTCGAGTACATCGCAAAGCACACCAAAATCGAGATTATCGATATCGATGTCGACACCATGAATCTCGCCCTTATCGAGCAGCAAATCGCTGCTCACGTGAGCCAGTTGCCCTAGGTAGCCTGGGCCAGGCCGCGGGTCAGGACTGCGGGGAACTCTGCGACGATACTGCCAGCCATGGCCTTGTCACCGTGGAACCATTTCGGGATCCAGTTGAT
Organism: Woeseiaceae bacterium; assembly: GCA_011772865.1. Taxonomy (GTDB): domain Bacteria; phylum Pseudomonadota; class Gammaproteobacteria; order Steroidobacterales; family Woeseiaceae; genus UBA1847. Next base: position 1,778 of record WVYQ01000006.1, read on the forward strand.
CGATCCCATAATCGCGTTACCGGTCATCCGGACGTCGCAGTCAGCGATGCTGCCGTCGGCAATACCGCGTTCGAGAATCGCTTCAAAGGCTTTGCTGTGCCGGCGGGACAGCTCGAGGACTTCGTCACGGTGTTCGGCCGTTAACGACGGTATTTCGCTCATGATGGCGATCGGTCCGCGGTCCCCGACCATGCTCTCGATGTGGTAGCGAAGATAGCGGCGCGCCTGCTCGAGGCCGGTGCCACCCTCGGCCACGGCCTGTTCCATCGCTTCGCGCCCGACGTCGGCTGCACGGACGTAGCAGAGGTAGACGAGCTCTTCCTTGTTGCGGACATAGTAATAGAGCGCCGGGTCGGTGAGTCCGAGCATGTTGGCGACGTCCTTCAATGACGTGCCGCTGTAGCCTTTGTGATTGAAACAGTGGGCTGCCGCCTGCAGCACGCGTTCGCGTTGCTGGTTGAAGCGGCTTTCGTCGGGATTTCGTGCCATGAAGTGTGGTCCCAGTACTTGAGATTTGTCGGAATCTGAATTATTTTAATCTAGATTAAAATTTTTGCAATAGTAAAAGCAACTGATTTCTAAAGGATTTTTCCTGATGAGTACTGCTGCTTCCGATTTACCGCGCGCGTCAGCCGGCGCCGATCGGGGCCCGCTGCGATTTGTCACGGCGGCCTCCCTGTTCGATGGTCACGACGCCGCCATCAACATCATGCGGCGCCTGATCCAGGCGCAGGGTGTCGAGGTCATTCACCTCGGCCACAACCGCAGCGTGGACGACATCGTGCGGGCAGCCATCCAGGAAGACGCCGACGGCATCGCGGTGAGTTCCTACCAGGGCGGCCACAACGAGTTCTTCCGCTACATGGTCGACCGGCTGCGCGAGCTCGGCGCGCCACACATCAAGGTCTTCGGCGGTGGCGGGGGAACGATTACGCCCGAGGAAATCCGGGTCCTGATGGACTACGGCGTCGAGCGCATCTATCACCCGCATGACGGCATGGAACTGGGTCTCGAGGCGATGATCCGGGATCTCGTCGAACGCACCGAGAAAAGCCGCCGCCATGCGTCGGCCCCGGGCGACGTCGACGCTGATAATACGACCGGCATCGCCGGAATGATCTCGGCAATCGAGGAAGGCGCGTTCGATGACACGGCGCTCGCGGGACTGCGGAAAGAATGGCAGATGAAAGCCGGGCGGGTCCCCGTGATTGGCATTACGGGCACGGGCGGCGCCGGCAAGAGCAGCGTTACCGACGAGATCCTGAACCGGTTTCTCGCCTGCTTTGCGGACATGCGCATTGCCGTACTGGCCGTCGACCCGACTCGCCGGCGCACGGGCGGCGCGCTGCTCGGCGACCGGATTCGCATGAACACGCTGCGCTCGGACCGCATCTTCATGCGCTCGATCGCAACGCGCCGCCAGCACCTCGCAACGAGCGAGATGCTTGGCGATCACATCAACTTCCTCAAGTCGCTGGGTTACGACCTGATCGTCGTGGAGACGGCCGGCATCGGCCAGAGCGACAGCGAGATCGTCGATCTCGTCGACTTCTCGGTCTACGTCATGACCAGCGAGTACGGCGCCGCGAGCCAGCTCGAGAAGATCGACATGCTCGACTTCGCCGACCTGATCGTGCTCAACAAGTACGACAAGCGCGGCGCCGAGGATGCGCTGCGCGACATCCGCAAGCAGTGGAAGCGCAATCACACGGCGTTCGACACGGCCGACGACGACATCCCCGTATACCCGACGATCGCGAGCCAGTTCAACGACCCGGGCGTCAGCTACATGTTCTGGGAGCTGTGCCGGCGCGTCGCCGACAAGGCCGGCCTCGATGCACAGCAATGGTCGCCGGACATCGACACGAGCATCCGTGAACCACGCGCCACGGCGATGATTCCGGGTTCGCGAATCCGGTATCTTGCCGAGATTGCCGAACAGGGCCGGGCGATCAACAGTGACATCGACGCACAGGCCGAGACGGCAAGCACGCTGCAGCACCTCTTCGAGGCGCTCAAGGCGCTCGACGACCCGCATCTGCCAGCCGAGTTCGAGGCTTACAAGTCTGCCGCATTGACCGATGACGGAGACAAAAGCCTGCTCGTTCTGAGGCAGCGCTACCAGGAAGCGCTCGGCGAGCTGTCGGGCGAGTCACTCAAGCTGTTGCGCGAGTGGCCCGAGCGCAAGGCGGGGGTCAGGTCCGAGGAATACAAATACACCGTGCGCGGCAAGGAAATCACGGGCCGCAACTATCGCGAGAGCCTGTCGCATCAACGCATCCCGAAGATCGCGGCGCCCGAGTACCGCGACTGGGGTGAACTGCTCGAATTCCTGTCGAAAGAAAACCTGCCGGGCGGGTATCCCTATACGGGCGGCGTTTACCCGTATCGCCGTCTCGGCGAGGACCCGACGCGCATGTTCGCGGGAGAAGGCACGCCGGAACGCACCAACCGGCGCTTCCATTACCTGTCGCGCGGCCAGGATGCGGCGCGGCTGTCGACGGCGTTCGACTCGGTCACGTTATACGGCGAAGACCCACATGAGCGCCCGGACATCTACGGAAAGGTCGGCAATTCCGGCGTTTCGATCGCGTCGGTCGACGACATCAAGAAGCTCTACTCGGGTTTCGATCTCTGCGCGCCGACAACATCCGTATCGATGACGATCAACGGTCCGGCGCCGATGATCCTCGCATTCTTCATGAATGCAGCTATCGACCAGCAGGTCGAGAAGCACCTGCGCGAGACCGGCAAATGGGAGTCGGTGCAGGCGAAGATCGACAAGTACTTCGAGGGCAAGGAACGGCCGAGCTACGAGGGTGAATTGCCGGAAGGCAGCGATGGCCTGGGTCTCGGCCTGCTCGGTATCTCCGGTGACAAGGTCGTGGACAAAGCGACCTATGAACGGATTCGCAAGGAGACGCTGTCGACCGTGCGCGGCACGGTGCAGGCCGACATCCTCAAGGAGGACCAGGCGCAGAACACCTGCATCTTCTCGACCGAGTTCGCGCTGAAGATGATGGGCGACGTCCAGCAGTACTTCATCGACAACAACGTCCGCAATTACTACAGCATCTCGATCAGCGGGTATCACATCGCCGAAGCCGGCGCGAACCCGATCAGCCAGCTCGCGTTCACGCTGGCGAACGGCTTCACGATCGTCGAGTACTACCTCGCACGCGGCATGGACATCGACGACTTCGCGCCTAACCTGAGTTTCTTCTTCTCGAACGGCATGGATCCCGAGTACACGGTCATCGGCCGGGTCGCACGACGCATCTGGGCACGCGCGATGCGCGAGCGCTACGGCGCCAACAATCGTTCGCAGATGCTCAAGTACCACGTGCAGACGTCGGGCCGCAGCCTGCACGCCCAGGAGATCAGCTTCAACGACATCCGCACGACGCTGCAGGCGCTTTACGCGCTGTTCGACAACTGCAACAGCCTGCATACCAACGCATTCGACGAGGCCATCACGACGCCGACCGAGCAGTCCGTGCGCCGGGCGGTCGCGATCCAGATGATCATCTCGCGGGAGCTGGGTCTCAACTTCTGTGAGAACCCCTGGCAGGGTTCGTTCATTATCAACGAACTGACCGATCTCGTCGAAGAGGCCGTGTACCAGGAGTTCGAGCGCATGTCCGATCGTGGCGGCGTACTGGGCGCCATGGATACGATGTACCAGCGCGGCAAGATCCAGGAAGAGAGCCTGTATTACGAAAGCAAGAAGCACGATGGCTCACTGCCGCTGATCGGCGTCAATACTTTCCTGCCCAAAGAAGGCCAGGAAGACGAGGTGCACGAGCTCGAGCTCATAAGATCGACCGACGAGGAAAAACAGGACCAGATTCGCCACGTCCGCGCGTTCCAGGGCACGCACGGAGAGGAAAGCGGGCCGGCGCTCGAAAGTCTCCAGGCAATTGCACGCGATCGCGGCAACGTGTTCGAGGAACTGATGCAGACGGTCAGGTCTAATTCCCTTGGGCAAATCTCGAACGCCCTATATGATGTCGGCGGCGAGTACCGCCGCAACATGTAATCGACCTAACAAAGGAATTGTCTAATGCGAACTTTAGTTGTTGCACTCTTTTCCCTGCTGCCCGCTATCGCATCGGCACAGTCGTTCGGCACCAGTGCCAGCGGTGCTGGTTACTGGGATTTTTCGATTGGCGCGATTTACCAGGACAGCCTGTCAGTAGGCGGCAAGGGCGGCACGCAGACCGCGACACCGGACACGTCGTCGCTGAGCGTCGATAGCGAACTCGGCTTCGGTCTCAATTTCTCCTACAACTTCAGCAACCATTTCGCGCTTGGCCTGGATATCGACTACATCAATCCGGATTACAAGGCGACGATCGTATCGGAGGATCCTCAGGACCCCGCCGTCATCATCGACCATGAACTCACCCAGTGGAATTTCCGCCTGAAGGGCACGTGGAATTTCACGGATGGGCCGCTCGTTCCGTTCGTCGACTTCGGCTACGCATGGACCAACGTCGATTCGAACGTCGCCGACGGCCCGCCGATTACCGGCTGCTGGTGGCATCCTTGGTGGGGTTATATCTGCGAGAACTTCTACACCACGTTCAGCTCGACGGAGACAAGCTGGGGCGGCGGTGTCGGCCTGCGCTATGACCTGCGCGGCCAGAGCTATCTGAAACTGAGCTGGAATCGCTGGGAACTCGATTCGGGCGGTAACTCCGACGACCTGACGCTGGAGTCGGCGCGCCTCGAGTACGGCTGGCGGTTCTGATCAGAATTCCATGAGCGACATCGTCAAATACGAGCAACAGGATGCGGTAGCCGTCATCACGCTGCATCGTCCCGACGCGATGAACTCGTTCAATACCGAGTTGCGCGCGGACCTGGCGGCGGCGCTTGACAGGGCGAACGACGACGACTCGGTAAGAGTCGTCGTCCTGACGGGCGAGGGCCGTACCTTTTCGGCCGGCGCCGATCTCAAGGCCGGTATCGATCGCGACGTCAGCGAGATCCTGCAGGTCGAATACCGGCCCGTGCAGGAAGCGATCGCCAACATGCCCAAGGCTATTATCGCCGCGGTGCCCGGCTCTGCGGCCGGCATCGGCCTGTCGATCGCGCTGCACTGCGACCTGTTGATCATGGCGGACAACGCGTTCCTGTTGTCACCGTTTACGACGATTTCGCTCGTGCCTGACGGCGGCCTCAATTGGCTGCTCGTGCATCAGCTCGGCTACCGCCGGGCATTCCAGCTCAGCATCGAGTCTGAGCGCATCCCCGCACAGCGCTGCGTCGAACTCGGCCTGGCGAACAAGGCCGTGCCGGCGGAGGAACTCATGTCGACCGCAATTGAATGGGCGCAGGCGCTCGCCGAGCGCGCGCCACTGTCGATTGCGGCAACGAAGAAAGTCATGCGTTTTGCGGCCAACAAGAACTGGGGCGAGGCCTACGACATGGAGGCGAAGTTCCAGGGCGAGCTGCTGGGCTCGGATGACAACAAAGAGGGCATCCAGGCGTTCTTCGACAAGCGCAAGCCGAAATTCACGGGTAAGTGACCATGGAACGAACCATTTTCAACGAAGATCACGAGATGTTCCGCGATGCTGCGCGGACCTTCCTGATTAACGAGATCAAGCCGTATCGCGACAAGTGGGAAGAACAGGAGATCGTCGATCGCGAAGCGTTCCTGAAAGCCGGCGAGCAGGGGCTTCTCTGCATGTGGGCCGATGAGAAGTACGGCGGCGCCGGCGTCTCGGACTTCCGTTTCGAGCAGATCCTGCTCGAGGAAAATGCCAGGCACGGCGATCTCGGTTTCTTTATCTTCCTGCACAATCGTCTCGTGGGCCCGTATATCGGTGAGCTCGGCACCGACGAGCAGAAGCAGCGCTGGCTGCCGGGCTGCGTATCGGGCGAGAAGATTCTCGCGATCGCGATGACCGAACCCGGCACGGGCAGCGACCTGTCGGCAATACGCACCAAGGCAGAAGACAAGGGCGACCATTACCTCCTGAACGGCTCCAAGACGTTCATCTCGAACGGCATCCTCGCCGACCTCGTTATCGTTGCGGCCAAGACCGACCCGTCGAGCAGCTACGGCATCACGCTGTTCGTTGTCGAGCGCGGCATGGAAGGCTTCGAGCGCGGCAAGAACCTGAAGAAGATGGGCATGCACAGCCAGGATACGGCCGAGATGTTCTTCAACAACGTCAAGGTTCCTAAAGAAAACGTGCTCGGCGAGTTGAATCGGGGCTTTTATCACCTCATGCACTTCCTGGCCGAGGAGCGGCTGCTGAGCGCCGTGGGCTCGTTGGCGAATGCCGAGGCAGCTTTTGAGGTCACGCTCGAGTATGCGACCGATCGCAAGGTGTTCGGCAAGGCCGTAGCCGATTACCAGGTGAATCGCTTCAAGTTTGCCGACATGCGCATGGAAATGGACGTCGCGCAGGCATTCATCGACAACTGCGTCATGGCGCACAACGAGGGCAAGTTGACTGCCGAAGATGCGGCCAAGGCGAAGCTGTTTGCGACCGAGCTCGAGGACCGCGTGACCGACCATTGTGTACAGCTGCATGGCGGGAACGGCTACATGGACGAGTACGAGGTCAGCCGCATGTATACTGCTGCGCGTGTTTCGAGAATATATGCCGGTAGCTCCGAGATCATGCGCGAGATCATCGCGCGTTCGATCGGCCTCGACCCGCGGCAGAAGAAGCCAAAGGCCAAAGCCGACGCTGCGTAGCGGCTTTCTTGCGCTACTGTTGCTGGCGGGTGCCGCACCCGTCGGTGCGCTGGCCGACGATGTCGCGCCACCCGAGTCCGGCAACCCGCTACCCGCAACCGAGGACGAGTGGCGCTTCACGATCGCGTTCCCGATGCTCTGGACGCCGGATATCGACGGCAAAATCCGAGGCGACGAGCGTATCGATTTCTCGATTTCCTTCGACGACATCATCGACAAGCTCAGTTTCGGCATGATGTTCGAGCTGTACGCCAATCGCGGTCCATATGGGCTCGCTTTTCGCAGCAATTACATGCGTGTTGAAGACGAGACCTCGCGCTCCGGTCTGCTGGACACGCGCATCGAGACCGGTCTCGATATGGGAGTTAATGACCTGCTCGCATCATTCCGCGTGCACGACAAGCTGCGGCTCGTAGCGGGTGTCCGTCACATATTCGCGAAACTCGAGCTCGACATCTACAGCACGCTCGGCGGCACGGAAGTTCTCAACGAGCGCATCACCGTCACCGACGACAACCAGTACGATTACCTGGTCGGCATCAATTTCAACCACTGGTTCAGCGACAAGTGGGGCCTGATGCTGAATTCGGATATCGCTTTCGCCGGCGACAATGACCGGGATTTCAGCGCCGAACTTCGTGCGCTGTATCGTATCAGCGACCTGAATAATTTCTGGTTCGGGTATCGCTATCTGCAGATCGGTAGCGACACGCATGAGGACGGCGCCAGTTACAAAGTCGACATGATCCAGTCCGGCCCGACGCTGGGCTGGGCCTTCACGTTCTAGCGAGCAAGTCTTATGCAAACAGCATTCATTGGCCTCGGCGTCATGGGTTATCCCATGGCCGGCTATCTCTCCAAAGCCGGGCACGAAGTCACGGTTTACAACCGCACATCGTCAAAGGCTGATTCGTGGTGCCAGGAATTCGGCGGCTCGCAGGCCGACACGCCCGCGGCGGCGGCGCAGGGCGCGGACATCGTGTTCACTTGCGTCGGTAACGACGACGACGTGCGCGAAGTAATTCTCGGCGAGCAGGGCGCGATGCACGGCATGGCCGCAGGCGCAATTCTCGTTGATCACACGACGGCGTCGGCGAAGCTGGCACGAGAGCTCGAATCGACGCTTGCCGAGAAATCGATCGGTTTCCTCGACGCGCCGTTGTCAGGAGGACAGGCCGGCGCCGAGAGCGGCCAGCTGACGATCATGGTCGGCGGTGACGAAGATACCTATGCGCGGGCCCGCCCGGTCATGGACTGCTACGCTAAAGCCATCACGCTGATCGGGCCGGCGGGTCACGGGCAGATGGCCAAGATGGTCAACCAGATCTGTATCGCAGGCGTCGTGCAGGGGCTTGCCGAGGCGCTGCATTTCGCGCAGAAGGCGGAGCTGGATGTGCCGAAGGTCATCGAGGCGATTTCGAAGGGCGCGGCCCAGTCGTGGCAGATGGAGAACCGCTGGGAAACCATGGTGAACGGGGAATTCGAGTTCGGTTTCGCCGTCGACTGGATGCGCAAGGACCTGGCGATCGCGCTCGAAGAGGCGCGCGAAAATGGCGCAACGCTCGAAATGACCCAGCTCGTGGACCGGTTTTACGAGGAAGTTCAAGGCCTTGGCGGCAATCGCTGGGATACGTCCAGCCTTATCGCACGGTTGTTATAATCAGCGGCAGCCGAGAGGTGTCTCATGGACGCTAGCCCACTCCATCAAAATTCGTCGTACGGCCCGATCGCGGTCGCCATCTACCAGACGCTTGAATCCTACGGCGTTGATGCTGCCAGCGTGATGCAAAAACACGGCGTCGACTTGGGGCGCCTGAAAGATCCATCAGCGCGCCTCGATCCTGCAGTCCATCGGTCCATCGTGGCCGAAGCGGCAGAGCTGACTGATGACCCGGCTTTCGGGCTGCGTTTTTCTGATTTTGTTCACCCGACTACCTTTCACGCACTGGGCTTTGCCCTGTTATCCAGTAGCACGCTACGCGCGTTCTGCCAGCGCTGGGTTCGTTATCACTCGTTCATTACGACCATGGGTGAGGTGTCGATCGACGAGGGCGGCAGCAATCCAGCGCTCGTGTTTCCGTCACAGTTGCCCAATGCTGACTCAATTGTTGGCCGGGTCTTGATCGACGGCCAGATAGCCACCGTGCTCAAACTGATTCGTTTCATGTACCGGCCGGATTACTATCCCGCCGGAGTCGACCTCGTGTGTCCGGAGATCGCCGGGACGCAGGAGCTCTACCGACGGTACTTCGGCGACCGTGTCCGATTTTCGCAAGATCGTAACGCCGTCTATTTCAGCCAGGTGGACCTCGATGCCAGGCTGCCGGCCGCGAACGCGGAGCTTGCGCGCCAGAATGACGAAGCCGTGCTCAATTTCCTTGCTCGGCTGGATCGGGCCAATGTTGTCGCCCAGGCACATGCGAAGCTCATCGAGCTTCTGCCGTCGGGCGACTGCAGCAAGTCGAAGGTCGCAAGCGCCCTCAACATGAGCGTGCGCACGCTGCACAATCGGCTCGCCGACTCGGGGACGACTTACCAGCAGCTGCTGGATCGGACCCGGCGCAAGCTGGCCGAGCAATACATGCAGCAGCAAAACATCTCGGTCAGCGAGGTGGCCTACCTGCTCGGTTTTTCCGACTGCAGTAACTTCTCCCGGGCTTTTCACCGCTGGACCGGCCAGTCGCCCAGCGATTTCAGGGACCAGTCCAAGACTGAGATTTACGCGGTCAAATAGTGACCGTTGATTTACCTGTTTGGACGGTGCGTGCCCGTTGCTGCGGCGTACACTGGAACCCATAGCAACAGGGAACAGGGCAGATGGGTCCGCTAGCAGGGTACAAAATCGTCGAAATCGCCGGCATCGGGCCGGGCCAGTTCTGTGGCATGCTGCTCGCCGACATGGGTGCACAGCTTATCCGGCTGGACCGCCCTGTAACTGACGATCTCGGCGTGCCGATGCCCGCCAGGTACAACCTCATGAACCGCAGTCGGCCAACCGTTGCGGTGGATCTGAAGAGCAAGGAAGGTGCCGATCTCGTGCTGCGACTCTGCGAAGACGCCGACGCGATATTCGAGGGCTTTCGCCCGGGTGTCATGGAACGGCTGGGACTCGGGCCCGCCGAATGCATGGCGAGGAACGAGCGCCTGGTCTATGGCCGCATGACAGGATACGGGCAGGAGGGCCCCCTCGCGGACTCCGTTGGCCACGACACGAATTACATCGCGCTTGCTGGCGCCCTGCATGCGATTGGCGACCGCGATCGGCCACCACCCATTCCCCTGAACCTGATTGGTGACCTCGGTGGTGGGGGCGTGTATCTCGCCATGGGAATGCTGGCCGCGATGCTCGAAGCAGTTAAGTCCGGCAAGGGGCAGGTGGTTGATGCCGCCATGGTCGATGGCGTCGCATCAATGATGACGATGTTTTACGGGCTGATGGCGGGCGGCCTCTGGGCTGACAAGCGCCAGTCAAACCTGCTTGATGGCAGGGCGCCGTTCATAAAGACCTATGGAACGAGTGACGGTGGCTATGTGGCCATTTGCGCTGTGGAAAACCGCTTCTACAAAGCGCTGCTGGATGCCCTTGAAATAAAGAACATCGATCCCGCCGATCAACACAAAATCGAGTCCTGGCCGGAACACGAAGCAATCTTCTCCGAAATATTCTCAATGAAAACGCGTGACGAATGGAGCGACATTCTCGAGGGCACCGACGCCTGCGCGGCACCGGTGTTGTCACTGAGCGAAGCGCCGCGGCACATTCACAACGAAGCGAGAAACACCTTTGTGAAGGTCGATGGCATCGAACAGCCGGCGCCGGCACCGAGATTTTCGAGAACGAAGTCGGAAATTAGCTCGGTACCAAATGAAGCTGGTGAAACAGACCGCCAGACGCTGCTGGACTGGGGGCTTTCCGAGAAAGAGATTTCAGGGTTCCTGAAGGATCGTCCGGCCGCATAGCCTTGCGGCAAATATATGTTGGCTACGAGATTTTCACCACCAGACTTGGATATTTCACAAATGTCTATTCGACTGATCATTTTTGCTCTTACGTTCCTATTGTCGGCCACGGATGTTCGCGGAGAGGAATTTCCCGTTCTCTTCACAAACGTCAACGTATTCGATGGCGTCAACGAGGAACTGATCGAGAACGCCAACGTCTTCGTCGTCGGCAACCGCATTGCCGAAGTCTCGACGGAACCGCTCGCAGCGGCCAACGCGAGAATCATCGACGGTGGCGGGCGTACGCTGATGCCCGGCCTGATCGATTCCCATGTGCACCTGATGCTCAACGATGCGCCGCACCTGTCAATTTATGAGAAGCCCTGGCCGTATGTCGGAGCCCAGGCCGTTGCCGGCGCCGAGGCGATGCTCCTGCGGGGGTTTACGACCGTGCGTGACGTCGGCGGCCCGGTCGTCGGCCTGAAGGATGCAATTGACCAGGGAGTCGTCAGGGGTCCCAGGATCCTCCCGAGCGGTGCGTTCATATCACAGACCTCAGGTCACGGCGACTTGGCCACCAGTTCGGCGAAGCTGTCACCGTATTTCACCGGCATTCCGGACAAAGCCACATTGTTCGGGTGGGGATTCGTCGCCGACGGCGTGCCGGAGGTTCAGAAAGCAGCGCGCGAGGTTCTGCGCACCGGCGCGAGCCAGATCAAAGTAATGGCAGGTGGCGGCGTGTCGAGCTATTTCGACCCTCTCGACACGACCCAGTATACGCTCGAGGAACTCAAAGCCATTGTGGTCGAGGCCGAACACTGGGGCACCTACGTCGCCGCTCACGCCTACACCGACGCGGCGGTGCAGCTGTGCATCGACGCCGGCATCAAGTCGATCGAACACGGACCGTTCCTGACCGAAAAAACATTGAAGCGAATGGCCAAGGAAGGCGTTTGGTTGTCTCCCCAGGTTTACCTCTTCGGGATGACGCCCGAAGAACTCAACATTATCGGAACGCCGGCCGAGCCGAAGATGCGACAGGTCAATACCGATTCAGATGATGTCATGAAACTGGCAGGCAAGTTGGGTGTGAAGGTCGCCTGGGGCACGGATTTGTTCGGCCCCCCGGAGAAGCAGGCGTTGCAACCGTTGGAGTTCAGGGCGAGGACGCGCTATTTCTCGAACGTCGAGATTCTTCGGCAGGCAACGTCTCTGAACGCAGAGCTCCTGAAGCTCAGCGGGCTGCGGCACCCGTACACCGAGGGTGCGCTCGGGGTGATAGAGCAAGGTGCCTACGCTGACATCATTCTCGTCGACGGCAACCCGCTGGACGACATCGAACTCATGGTTGACCCTGCAACTAACTTCAGGCTGATCATGAAAGACGGAGTGATCTACAAGAATACGCTGTAGCGCCTCGCGGCTTAGTCCGAAGGCATCAGGTCATTGACGCGCTCGAGTACATCTACGCGGCCGTCTTGGTACCTGTGGTCGAGCGCCAGGCGTCAAGGAGATCTTTTTCGCAGATCCTGGCTTTCTCGATGTGCTCTTCCTTGACGTGACCGTATCCGCGAATCTGTTCCGGAATGGCTGCGATCTTGACGGCGAGTTCGTAGTTGCCGTCGTCCAGCGTTTTAAGAAGTTCGTCAACAGTCGCTTCGTAGTCGACGATGAGCTGACGCTCCATCTTGCGTTCGTCGGTTCGCCCGAAGAGGTCGAACACAGTACCGCGCAGGAACCTGAGCCGTGCAAGTAATCCGAATACCGGCATCATCCAGCCGCCGAACGTCATCTTTCTGGGTAATCCCGTGACTTTGTCCTTTGGCGCAATCGCGGGCGGCGACAGGTTGAACTGCAGTTTGATATTTCCCTCGAACTGTTCGTTTAGTCTGCGGCGGAACTCCGGATCGGAGTACAGGCGCGCTACTTCGTATTCATCCTTGTAGGCCATCAGCTTGTAAGAATAGCGGGCGACGGCTTCAGCCAGGCCCGACTTGCCCGGCGCCCGGGATTGTTCCGCTTCACGAACCCTCGCAACGAGGTTGCGGTAGCGTTTGGCATAGGCCTCATCCTGGTAAGCAATGAGATCGGTAGCGCGATCCTCGATGAGTTCGTCGAGCGATTTAGGTGCTTGATCACCTTCGCCGCTATCGATCAGGTCAAGCACAGCATCGAGGTTGTGTGCGGCCCGGCGACCCCACTCGAACGCCTGCTGGTTCCACTCGGCTTTGACGCCGTTGAGTTCGATCGCCTTGAATATGGCATTGCGTGACAGTGGCAACAGTCCTCGCTGCCAGGCATAGCCGACCAGGAACAGGTTGCTGCCGATCGAGTCGCCGAGCAATTTCGTGGCGATCGCCGACGCGTCGATCCACGTCAGCCGACTGTCATCGAGCGCATCTTCGAGGCGTGAGCGAATCGTGTCAGCCGGATAGACGAGGTCCGGGTCGCGCGTGAAATCTCCGGTGATCGTCTTTTGCGTGTTCATGATGGCAGTCGTTCGATCGTGATCGCAGGTATCCAGAACAGCGTCCCCGCCGACCACGAGCATGTCACAACCGATAACCAGGTCTGCTGATCCCGCATTGATGCGCGGCGAATTGATGTCGTCAGTCGAGTTGGCGAAGCGGATATGCGTAGTAACCGGGCCGCCTTTCTGAGCGAAGCCAAGCTGGTCGACAATCGATGTGCCTATTCCATCGATATGCGCTGCCATGCCAAGCAGAGCACCGATCGTGACGACGCCGGTGCCGCCCACGCCGCCAATCAGCACGCCGTACGAACTTCCGTCCTCGATGCTCACCGGCTCCGGTTCCGGAATAAGGCTCAGCGCCTGTGGTATGTCGCCGATGCCCGCGCCCTTGCGCACGGAGCCTCCCAAAACCGTCACGAAGCTCGGACAGAAGCCGTTATTGCAGGAGTAGTCCTTGTTGCACGATGACTGATCAATTTTGCGCTTCTTGCCGTACTCGGTGTCGACAGGCAGCACCGAAACACAGTTCGATTTCTTGCCGCAGTCGCCACAACCCTCGCAGACCCGGTCATTGATGAACATGCGCTTGGCTGGATCGGGAAATGTGCCGCGCTTGCGCCGGCGACGCTTCTCCGCCGCGCAGGTCTGGTCGTAGATCAGGACCGTGACACCCTCGATGTCGCGCAATTCGCGCTGCACGAAATCGAGATCGTCACGATGGTGAATCGTGGCGCCATCCGGAAATCCGGCGTCGGCAGGGTATTTTTCAGGCTCGTCCGTAACGATAGCTATACGTTCGATGCCCTCGTTACGAACCTGCCGTGCCATCTGTGGGACGGTCAGTTGGCCGTCGACGGGCTGGCCGCCCGTCATCGCAACAGCATCGTTGTAGAGAATCTTGTAGGTGATGTTTACGCGGGCTGCGACGGCCGAGCGTATCGCGAGGATGCCGGAGTGGTAGTAAGTGCCATCGCCGAGCTGCTGAAAGGTGTGCGGGGTCTTCACGAACGGCGCCTGGCCGATCCAGGTTACGCCTTCACCGCCCATCTGGGTGTACGTGTAGACGTCGCGTTCCATCCAGTTGGCCATGAAGTGGCAACCGACGCCGCCGAAGGCGCGGCTGCCCTCCGGGACCTTCGTCGAGGTGTTGTGCGGGCAGCCCGAGCAGAAGTAGGGCAGGCGTGCCATGCCGAGAGCAGCGCGCTGCGTCGATTCTTCGGCCATCCTGTCGAGGAACGCGATGCGCGCGCGCATGCGCTCGCTGTCGTGGACATGACCGATGCGCTGCGCGATAACCCGCACGATCTTGTCGGGGCTCAGGTCGCCGACATCATCGACCAGCTTTTGCCCGCTTTCGTCACGGCGTCCGACAATTCGCGGCCGGCGCGATTCCGGCCACGCATAGCAGACGTCGCGCAATGCGTTTTCGATCTGTTCGCGCTTGTCCTCGATAACAAGGATGTCGTCGAGGCCCTCGGCAAACTCGGCATAGGTCTCCCGGTCGACGGGCCAGGGCATGGCTACCTTGAGGATGCGAATGCCAAGAGCCTCGAGCACGCCACGGTCGAGGCCGAGGTCTTCGAGCGCCTGCAGCGTGTCGCGCCAGGTCTTGCCCATGGCAGCGATACCGAACCGGGCATTCCTGCTGTTGTGGCTGATGCGATTGAGGTTGTTCGCGCGGGCGAACGCGACAGCGGCCGGGATCTTGTACTGCCGCATGCGGATTTCCTGGAACGACCACATGTCGCGCAGCCGGGAGTTGACGCCATCGGGCGGAAACTCGAAATCCGGGCGCACGATCTGGATGTGATCATGGTCGCCGCGGATGGATGCGGCCGTTTCGATGGTCTCCGGAAGCAACTTGTAGCCGACCCAGCAGCCGCTGAAGCGCGACAACTCGAATCCGTATAGGCCGAGGTCGAACACCTCCTGGATATCGGCGGGATACAGCACGGGCATCAGGAGGTCTTCGAACAACAGCTCGGAGTGATAGGGGTCAACTGTCGAGCGCATCGCGGGATCGTCGCCGGCCAGGACGAGAACGCCGCCGTGTTTCGACGTGCCGTGGTAGTTGCCCTGGCGCATGGCGTCGAGGCTCTGGTCAAGCCCGGGGCCCTTGCCGTACCACATACCGAATACGCCGTCGTAGTTGGCGTCGTTGTAGTAGTGCACCTGCTGCGTGCCCCACAACGCTGTTGCCGCCATATGCTCATTGGTTGCGGGCCAGAATCGTATGTGGTCCTTTTCGGTCTGCGCTTTGGCCCGCCAAAGCTCGACGTCGATCGCCGTCATCGGAGAGCCGCGGTAGCCGGAGATGAATCCGGCGGTATTCAGGCCGGCGGCCGCATCGCGGCGTCGCTGGACCATTGCGAGTCGCAGCAATGCCTGGGTACCAGTAACGAATACGCGCCCGCTATCGAGCTCGTATTTGTCGTTCAGGCTGATATGCGCGGCGGCCAAGGATTCCTTCCGTGCTTACTCGTAAAGTTCGAGTTCTGCCTCGACTTCGACCGGGATGGAGAAGGGCAGGTTTGCCATGCCGACCGCGGACCGAGTCGCGAGGCCAGACTCGCGTCCAAAGATCTCGATGATCTGATTCGAAAAGCCGTTGATGACGGGCGTCTGGCCGTTGAAATCAGGCGCAGAGTTGACCATGCCGAACACCTTAACCCACGACTTGATGCGGTCCAGATCTCCAAGTTCCCGCTGCAATGTTCCTGTCATCGCCAGTGCCACTTTGCGCGCTGCCTCGATCCCTTCCTCGAGCGTGAGTTCCTTGCCGACCTGTCCAAGCGGTTGAGCGATCGAGCCGTCTGTTTCCTGCGGTCCGTGGCCGGATACGAGAACCCGCGTCCCGACGATCCTGACCATCGCCAGCGGAACGTCGACGCCTGGTGGAAGTTGCAGCGGGGACGGCAACTCCAGGCCCAGTTCCCTGATGCGTTCTTCGATTTTCCCGGCCATCGGGCTCTCCTCAGTGATACTCACAGTATCGGCCAGCGTCGCGGATTCGTCTTGTTATATCGAGCAGGAATCTATTCCGCCTCTGCTGGAACGGAAAAGGGGCTGGCAAGGCCAGCCCCTCGTCCTGAACTGCTTTTGCGGAAACTAATCGCCGAAACGCAAGGTTCCCTGGATCGACAGCGTGCGCGGCGGATCGATATAGCCCACTAGCCACTGCCCGAGGATTGGCTGCGTGCCCGTCAGGACCTTCTCGTCCGTCAGGTTGCGGCCAATGGCCATGATACTCCACCGGTTGTCGCCTCCTGCGATACCGAGGCGAGCAGACACCCGGGTCCAGGAGCTCTGTTCGGCGTCCGGTTCGAGCGTGCCCTCGGTGAAGTAGGCGTCGCTGAACCCGACATCGACGCCGCCGACGATACGCAGCGCCGAGCCGACAGGAATGTCGAGGTCCAGGTAAACGTTGCCCGAGGTGTCCGCAGCAAAAGGAAGCGGCGCCCCGGTTAGATCGCACACCCCGGTTCCGGGATCGTTTGTCGTGTTGCAGGGCGCTTCAGAGAACTCGTCGAATTCTGTATCGAGGAAAGCAACAGCTGCGCCGATGGTCAGCCAGTCCGCAACCGCCCAGCGCCCGTCGAGCTCGACGCCCTGCGATATGGCCTTGGCAGCATTGCGGACGACAGGGACCGTCGTCAGGACCCCTCCGACGTCTTCGAATACGAAGGAGTTGACCTGCAGGTCGTCGAAATCGCTGCGGAATACGGCGATGTTGAGTTCTGCCGCGCCGTCGGCAAAGCGGTTCTTCCATCCCGCTTCGACGGATACGACGCTCTCGTCGTCGTACTCGATATCCTGGGCCCGGACATTGCCCGCAAATGCAAAACCGCCGGACTTGGCACTGCCGGTGACCTTTCCGTACAGCATGGAGTTGTCCGATAAGCTGAACTGGAGGCCGACTTCAGGCATAAAGTTTTCCGACGACCGACTTGGCGTAACGCCACCGGCTGGCAGATTCGTGCCCGTGCAGAGGAAGTCTAAGCCCAGGGCGGCGGGTGGCAGCGACGTGCCTGGCGGAAACCCGAGCGTATCGTCGAGCGTGATGACCTGGCACTCATCGGTCCGAATGAGGTCCTTGTCCTCACTCGAGAAACGCGCCCCAACGTACAGGCTGAGGCTGTCGCCGATGTTCCAGTCAAACTGGCCGAATACCGACCAGAGCTGAGAATCGAGCGTGTTCAAACTCGACGCATCGATCAGGATCGGTGTACCGCCGAGGATGTCGGGACCAAACTGGCTGGGTTGTTCCTGGAAGTTTTCGGCGTCGTGGTAGTACATGCCGAAGATGTAATCGAACGTCCGGTCCCCGGCCGAAGCAAGTCGAACCTCGAGAGACGTCTGGTCGTACTCTTCCCGCAACGAGCCGTCCAGAATAGTCAGAGCGAGCCCATCGAAGTCGAGCGCCATGTCCATTTCAAATGTCGAGTAGCCGGCGACAGCGGTCAGCGTGCTACCGGAGAACTCGTGCTCGTAGGTGGCCAGGTAATTGTCGCTGACTACATCCCAGCCCGGGGATGAGCGGTAGTTTACGTCCCACGGGTCGACCAGCGCGGCATCGGCGCTGCGCGTCCAGTTGAGCTCGCCGTCGCCGGGTTCAAGGGCACTGGCGAAAAGGCCATAGGCTTCGCCGAAATTGCCGTTGAGCGTATTGTCCGAACGTTCGTACTTGAAAGTTAGCGATGATGCATCTGACGTCGCGATCACGGCAGTGAGCCGTCCGACCAGCATCTCACTGTCTTCCTCATCCTGGCCCGTAAACGTGTTGTCGTAATAGCCGTCACGGTCCTGGTAGCGCAGCGCAAGACGCAGGCCGACCCTGTCGGATACTGAACCGCCCATGGCCAGCGACAGGCCGGTACCGCCGTACTCTGTCTCGTAGTCCGCGCTCAGGTCGGCCTCGAAGGAATCGCCAGGGTTGTTTCGTCGAGTAATCAGGCTGACAGCGCCTGCGGTCGCATTCAGCCCCTGCAGGACCGATTGTGGCCCGCGCAGGACCTCGATGCGCTCAACATCGGTGAACGAGGCGGCGTACTGTCGGCTGCGGGGCATGTACTGACCATCGACAAACATCGTAACGGCTTGTTCGAAACTACGTTCGTTGCCCGAGCCGAGGCCGCGGATCGTAACGTTCGTCGTGGCTATCTGGTAGCCCGTACTGAAGTTCGGTACGACGGAGCCAAGGTCGTTCAGATCCGTGATGTTGTAGTCATCCAGCCGGACGCCCGATATTGCGGACAGGGAAATCGGTACGTCGAGTGCGCTTTCCTCGCGCTTGGTAGCAGTAACCGTGATTTCATCGAGCGCCTGTTCCTGCGCCATGACGAGCCCGGGTAACAGACAAACGCCCAACGCGGCTTTTGTGTATCGGAAAATGTTGTTCATAGGATTACCTTGGATTGAATCTGCAGCTACGTTCGCGGCACGCAAGAAATCGCACCCCCTTGTACTTGGATGACATTATCGGAATCGGCTCATCCATTGGCATTATCATTTCCGGCACTGGCACTGTCTCATCAAGGAGGCGTGGGCTGCGGCCGTTGCGGCCATTGTCAAATGAGGCACCTGCTCATGCCGACGCAGCTTTTGGCGTTGCCTTGAGACACGCGATCGAGCTGGATAGTGATAGGCTAGCGCCGAGTTCTCTCCGCCAAACTTGCGGAACCTGAGAGGCAGAATCTTATGAATCAGTTCTGGCCGAAGCGATTTACGGTGATTGCCCTTTGCTTCCTGGGGCTCGTCATTGCTTATACCGATCGCGTCAACATATCGATTGCGGCGATCGAGATGCAGCGCAGCCTCGGTTGGACCGACACGACAAAAGGCATCGTTCTGTCGTCGTTTTTCGTCGGTTACATCCTGTTCATGGTCATAGGCGGGGTTCTGGCCAATCGATTCGGCGGCAAGGTCGTTCTTGGCACGGCGGTGGTGCTCTGGTCATTCTTCACAATACTCACACCGTATGCCGCGGCCATTTCCGGGGCGGTCCTGATCGCGGCGCGCATACTGCTGGGTGCGGGTGAGGCCGTCGCCTCGCCGGCGATTTTCAGTTTGATGGCCAAGTGGGTGACCCCTGGGGAGCGTGCGCGCGCCGTGTCGTTCGTGTCCTCGGGGGCAACCATCGGGGCGCTGATCGCGCTGCTGACAACGGGCTGGATCGTCGCAGAGTACGGCTGGCAGATGGCGTTCTACAGTTTCGGGGCAATTGGCTTCGTCTGGGCGATTGCGTGGTATTTCCTGGCTTTTGACACGCCTGCGCAACACCCGCGAATCTCCCCTGAGGAACGGCAGCTGCTCGCACCGGATGCGGAAGCGGCAAAGGAGAAAGCTCCCATTCCGTGGCGGCAGTTGTTATCCAGCGTGCCGATCTGGGCGCTGATCGTCAGTGGTTTCGCAGTCAACTGGAGCCTGTATGTCTTCCTGGCGTGGTTACCCAGTTATTTCTACGACACGCAGGGACTGTCGATCATCAGTTCGGGACTGTATGCGGCAGCACCCTGGCTGGCCATGTCGTTCGGTATGGTCATTGGTGGCTACCTGGCGGACGGCCTGTTAAGCAAGGGCTGGGACCGCACGGTCGTGCGCAAGCTGATGCAGACCGTCGGACTCGGGGGTGCGTCTATCTGCGTACTGCTGGCCGGAGGTGCGGAAGCATTCGCCTACGCGCTGGCTCTCACTATCGGCTCCCTCGGGTTGCTGTCATTCTGCTACTCGGGATTTGCAGCCGCAGTTATCGACGTGGCGCCGGATCACTCCGACGTCCTGTGGGGGATAGTGAATACGGCTGGCACTATTCCGGGGATCATCGGCGTTGCCGTAACCGGTTGGCTGGTGGATGTTACGGGCGGGTATGTCGCCGCATTCTCGCTGGCCGCTGGAATCGGCGCGGTCGGTGCCCTCGTGTTCCTGTTTCTGGGTACGGCTAACCGTGTCATCGAATAGAGTGAACTATGTCGGCAAATAATCTACCCGCAGCCCCTCGATCTGTGGCTCGCGCAATCAATGTCGAGGACCTTCGGCAGCTGGCGGAGCGGCGGCTGCCGCGGTTTATATTCGATTACCTTGACGGCGGTGCGGACGACGAGTTTACGCGGCGGCATAACTCGCGGGCTTTCGCGGCGCTTTCCCTGATCCAGCGAGTGCTCGTCGACGTCGACACGGTCGATACGTCCACCACGATCCTCGGGATGCCGGCATCCGTACCTTTCGTGTTGTCGTCTACGGGTGCGAGCCGCTTTTTCCATTCCGACGGCGAAATGGCTGCCGCCCGAGCCGCCGCGAAGGCTAATGTCATTTATGGCACCACGTCGTCGGCGATGTATTCGCTTGAAGAGGTTGCTTCGGTCGGTAGTGCGCCGCGGTTCTTCCAGGTCTATGTTTTCAAGGACCGCTCTGTCACCGGTGATTACGTGTCGCGATGCAAGGCGTGCGGTTATGACGCAATGTTTTTAACCGTTGATTGCACGATGGCCGGTAACAGGGAGCGGGATTTACGCAACCAGCTATCGATCCCGCCAAAGATTACGCCAAAGACGATCTGGCACTTGCTGAACGCTCCGGCATGGACGCTGGATTACCTGGCCCATCCCGGGTGGCGTTTCCCGAACGTGGAGGGCTATGTGGACGAATCCAGCAAGGGTGATTTCAATTCGGCCGCTGAGTGGTTTGCGTCCCAGCTGGACCGCAGTTTCACCTGGGACGATGCCGAGGCGCTGTGCAATGACTGGGGCGGCCAATTCGTCATTAAAGGCATAACGAGTGTCGAGGATGCGAAGATCGCCGCAAGCATCGGTGCCACCGGCATTGTCATCTCGAACCACGGCGGCCGGCAGTTGGATCATGCGCCAACGCCGCTCGAGGTATTGCCAGAGATTGTCGATGCTGTTGGCGATCGCCTGGAAGTGCTCGTCGACAGCGGTTTCAATCGCGGCACCGATATCATCAAGGCACTTGCTCTCGGGGCAAGGGGTATCCTCATAGGCAAGGCGTATCTCTATGGCCTTGCTGCAGGCGGCGAGGCGGGCGTGGCTCGCGTCATCGAGATTCTGAAGACGGAGCTCGAGCGCAACATGATGCTGATGGGCCTGCGGTCGATCGCCGATATCTCCAGCGACTGCGTGCGCTGGCGGGACTCGCGATTCCTGCCGTAGAACGCGCGACCGTCGACTTGCATTAATTGATAAGGCAGCGCTGCTGCCCTGCAGGATAATTCAAACCATGCGGAGACTTCTCTCTCAATTAGTTTGTACCACTGCGCTTCTCCTGGGATGCATGACATCTCCGGCTCAGACGATCGTCATTGACAATGTTCGAGTGTTCGACGGCGCGGCGGTCGTTGCGGGCGAGACGGTGAGTGTCGTCATCACCGGCAATACGATTGCTTCGGTTGGCGATGCGGGCGATGCAGAGAATGTCTCGCGACACATCGACGGCGGTGGACGCTGGCTGATTCCCGGCCTGATTGACGGCCATGCCCACTTGTCGATTATCGCTGCGCCTCACGATCTGCAGCAGCTGAGCTGGGACGAAATCGGCGCCAGGATGGCGGTGCGCAGCGAAGAGACGCTGATGCATGGATTCACAACCGTCCGCGACCTTGGTGGCCCCGTGTTCGGCCTCAAGAGAGCGATTGATGCGGGCGTTGTGGTTGGTCCGCGCATCTTCCCGTCGGGAGCGTTCATCTCGCAGACGTCGGGGCATGGAGATTTTCGCCAGCCGACGGACCAGCACCCGTTCCTCGATGGCGCCTCGTCGAACATGCAGCGCCTCGGCTATTTTCGCCTGGTGGACGGCCCGGCGCAGGTGCTTGCCGCCGTGCGCGAAAATCTTCGCAACGGCGCGACGCAAGTCAAGCTTATGGGCAGCGGCGGAGTGGGTTCCGATTTTGATCCGATCGACTCGGTGCAATTTCGTCCGGAGGAGATTCGTGCCGCGACTGGCGCGCTGGCCGACTGGGGTACGTATGCCGGCGCCCACCTGCACAACGATGCCGCCATACGGCGAGCGCTCGAAAACGGCGTGCTGAGCATCGACCACGCGTCGGAGATGACGGACGCCACGATGCGCCTGCTCAAGGAGAAGGGCGCCTACATGAATCCGCAGTTCGGCTGGAACAAGCTTGTCATGCAGGCAGGCTTCCTCAGCGAATTCCAGCTCGAGAAAGCGAGCATTGTTATTGACAACGTCGATGAGAATGTACGGCTCGTCAAAAAACATGACGTCGACATCACGTTCAATATCGATGCGTTCGGACCGTATTCGCTTTGGGCTAGCGTGACGGCCGCCGAGTTTACGGAGCGCCAGAAATATTTTTCGAGCGAGGAGATTCTGCGCCAGGCGACATCGATTACGGCAGGACTGGTCGAGATGTCGGGCAAACGCAATCCCTACCGTGGCAAGCTTGGTGTCATTCGCGAAGACGCGCTGGCCGACCTCCTGATCGTCGACGGTAATCCGCTCGAGGACGTCAGCGTTCTGGCAGACCCGGACAACCTGCGCCTGATCATGAAGGACGGGAAGATCTACAAGAACACTCTGGACTGACGACGATGGACTTCAGAATCTCAGACGAACAACAGATGGCGGTCGATTCGATTCGACGCTTTCTCGATGACGTTGTGCGCCCGGCTGTAGCGGAGTACGACGACACGTTCATTCCGAAAGAGCGCATGCAGGAGCTGCTGAAACAGCTTCTCGACTTCGGGCTCGGCAACGGTCTCGCCTCCGAAGATGACGGCGGCATGGGTCTCGATCCGGTCACATTCGGATTGTTGTTCGAGGAACTGGCTCGCGTCTCGCCGGACGTTTCAATCGTCGTTCTGATCCAGGAAGAAACAGGACTTCTGCTGAGTGCCGCACCGGATGAGATCAAGTCTGCGTACCTCGGGCCTCTGCTTGCAGGCGACAAGTTCGGGTCAATCGGCATCAGCGAGCCGGCCGTGGGGTCAAACATCGCCGATATTCGGTGCCGCGCCAGGGCGGACGGCGACGATCTGCTGATTTCCGGCGAGAAGCAGTGGATATCAAACGGACATTATTCGGATTTCAATATCACGGTTGCGAAGGAGTCGGATGATGGCGCCGCCGGCATCGGCATTTACCTGGTCGACCGCGATCAGGGCTACGAGAGCCAGAACATTCCCAAGATTGCGTTGAACCGCCAGTCAACGGCACAACTGTTCTTCGACAACGTCCGCATACCGCGAGCGCAAACCCTGTTCCCACCGGGTGAGGGGCTGAAGCGCCTGATGACGTTGCTCGAAGGTTCGCGGCCGCTGGTGGGATTGATGGCCGTCGGTATCGCGCAGGCCGCGCTGGATTATTCGATCGAGTACGCCAAAGAGCGCGAACAGCATGGCAAGCCCATCGGAGCGCATCAGCTAATACAGGCACGCGTCGCAGAGATGGCCGTCAAGGTCGAAGCGTCACGGCTCATGCTCTACAAGGCACTCGACCAGGTAGACAGGGGCACCCGCAGCGACCTGCAAAGCGGCATGGCGAAGTACTTCGCCACCGAAGCTGCCTGCGAGGTGACGCGCCACGCGATGGCGATCCACGGCGGCAATGGCGTTACCCGGGAGTTTCCGGTCGAGGAGCTGTACCGGATGGCGCCGATCCTGACGGTGACCGAGGGCACGCCCGAAATGCAAAAACTGATCATCGGCCGCAGCCTGCTCGGCATGCCGGCGTTTTAGGAATTTGCGAATGAGCTTAGCCATTATCGGAATAGCAGAACTCCCAACGAAACGTGACCCGGAACGCACGCGCTGGGACATGTTGTCGGACGTCTGCATGGATGCGATCCGCGATGCCGGCATCGACAAGGACGATGTTGAGGCGGTTATCTCCGTTAATCCGATGGCACAAGCGCAGATGGCGCTCGACATGGCGCTCGGCCGCGTCCCCGAAGTCCTGGGGCTCAAAGGCTGCAAGGACATTTGTGTCCTTAACTCTGGCGGTACGTCGACCACCAACTGCCTGCGGCTGGCCAAGTACTTTATCGACAACAAGCAGGCGCGTTTCGTGCTGATACCGCACACGACGGTGCAGTCCGACATACCGACCGAGGACCTGATCAATTTCTTCGCCACCGCGCCATTGGATCCGCAATGGGAGTATCCCTACGGCGTGACGTTCAATGGTGCGATGGGACTCATCACCAATCGATACATGCACGATACCGGGGCGACGGCAGAACAGATGGCGTCGGTGACCGTATCGCTGCGCGGCTGGGGCGCACTCGATCCGAATTCGATCTTTTACGGCAAGCCGGTCACGCTCGAGGATGTGCTCGAGTCGCGCATGATCAGCACGCCGCTGCATGCCAAGGAGTGCAACTTCCTTGCAGACGGGGCCGGCGCGATGATCGTGACGTCGCACGAGATTGCACAGGAGCTCGGCCGGCCGGCAGCCTACGAGCTGGGTCACGGAGTGCGATTCACCGGGGCCACGCCAGTGCTTCGGGAAGACCCGTATTTCATCAAGGCGTACCGCGAGTCCAGCCAGGACGCGCTGGCCGAAGCAGGCTTGTCGATCGACGACATGGACCTGCGCCAGATTTATGGCGCCTATCCGTTTACGCAGTGCAGCGCACTCGAGGGATACGGTGTGTGCGAATTCGGCGAGGCGGCGGCGATCTGGGCCGAGGGCCGCTGTGGTCCGGGTGGAGACCTGCCGTGCACGAGCATGGGTGATGCAACGGGCCGCGGGCATACCGGGTCCGGCGTCAGCATGGCGTTCTACCTCGACACGGTCAGGCAGCTGCGGGGCGAGGCAGGCGAGCGACAGGTTGCCGATTGCAACCACGCGTTGATCACGACGTCGGGCGGCTCCGTGATGAATGCCTGCACGACGATCTTCGGGAGCGCGCCGCGATGAGCGATTACAGGAAACCGCTGCCACAGATCCAGCCGTTTTCCGAGGCCTTCTGGGAGGGCACGCGCAACAACAAGCTGCTGGTGCAGACCTGTAGCGACTGCGATGCGCGGATCTTCTTCCCGCGGCGGCAGTGCCCCGAGTGCTGGTCGACGAACCTGGGCTGGACCGAGGCGAGCGGCAAAGCCGAGATCTATGCTTTTTCGGTCACCTACGAGGGCGTCGAAGCCGTATTCCGCGAGGACCTGCCGATTGTCCTGGCCTGGGTCGACCTGCCTGAAGGGATCCGCATGCAGACCAACATCATCGAGTGCGATCCCGACGCAATCGAGATCGGCCAGCAGGTCGAGGTCGTGTTCAGGAAAGTCACCGACGAGATCACGCTGCCTTACTTCCGGCCGGTGCAATGAGCCAGCCGGCCTGGGGCAAGTACGGCACCTGGGAGGAGGCCGAAAGCTATCTCGGCAAGGTCATTGGCGAAGACGTGGGTGTTGACGCAATTGAGCTCGGCTCGATTCGGCGCTGGCTCGAGCCCAAGGAATTCGACTGTGCCCTGCACACGAGCAGGGAAGCCGCGCAGGCCGCCGGTTACCGCGATGTCGTAGCGCCCAGCACGATGGTGTTTTCATATGGCCTGCCGGCCTACTGGTCGCCCGGGGATGCGCCCGCGAAGATGGGCGATGAACCGAGGCAGATCCCGATCCCGGTCATTTTCGATGTACCGGCGCCCTGCACGCTGAGCTTTGCCTCAAACATCGACATGGAGTTTTTCGCCCCGATGTGTGTTGGCGATGTTATTAGCCGAACGAGCCGGCTCGCGAGCATCGAACACAAGGAACTGCGAGTCGGCAAAGGGGCCTTCATGACCCAGGAAGACACTTACACGAACCAGGACGGCGACACGGTGGCTGTCGTCCTGCTGACGATCTTTCGCTTCGTTCCCCCCGAGCGAGAGCAAGGCTGACGATGGACATGGACGTTCATCGCGGCATGGATTCCATCGCGGTCGGCGATGAGATCGGGCCGATATCGATTCCAATAACGTTGCAGCGACTCGTCATGGAAGCCGGCGCCAACCGGGATTTTTCGCTGATTCATCACGATGCCGATGTTGCCCGGGCAACCGGTGCACCGGACGCGTATATGAACACGTTTTTCATTGCCGGGATGTTCGAACGCCTGCTGCGCGAGTGGATGGGTTACCGCGGTGTCATCAATAGCATTACGAATCTGCGCATGAAGGTGTTCAACACGGTCGGCGATACCGTGACGTTTTCTGGCACGGTCAGCGCGCTCGATAATGACTCCCGTACAGTTGTCATCGAAATGCGAAGCGCAACCGGAAACGGTGAGACCGTCACGGCGGAGGCGACAATTACGCTTCCTGCGTAGCCGGCTGGGAAAACACCGTGATATCCGGCAGGTGACCGGTGAACTTCTCGATGTCGATGAGGCAGCTGTGCGCGCTCGGTCCCTGGGCGAGCTTCGATGTGCCGGCATCGCGCGTCAGGACGTTGGGGTTGCCATGGATTTCGAGTGACTCGCCATCCGGATCGAACCAGGCGCCGGTGGGTAGCTCCACGACACCCGGTCGAATGCATTCGGTGAGAACCGCCGCCGCGAGGCAGGCGCCCCGATCGTTGAACAGCCGAACGATATCGCCTTCCGATATCTTCCTTACCGCCGCATCTTCGGGATTGATGCGGACGATCTCCCGTCCGCTGACTTTCGCGTCCCGGCTGGTCCTGCCGTTATCCAGCTGGCTGTGAAGCCGCGTTTTCGGCTGGTTGGAAACCAGGTGCAGTGGGAATCGCTGTGCCCGTTCGCTGCCAAGCCATTCCTGCTTGTCGAACCACATCGGGTGGCCGCGGCAGTCGTCGTAGTCGAATGCGGCGATCGTTTCGGAGAAAAGTTCGATCTTGCCGCTCGGCGTTCGCAGCGGGTTCTTCTCAGGGTCATCGCGAAACTTCTCGAGCGCGAAACGCTGTTCATCGAGCTGCTCGCGCATATCGATCTGTTCGCCGTCCCAAAACTCCGCGAACTCGGGTAGTTCCACGCCGGCCGAATCGGCACGCTGCCGGGTTTGCTCGTAAAGGTGTTCAACCCACTGCATTTCGTTTTTGCTCTCAGTGAACTCGTCGCCCTTGTCGAAGCGTTCCGCAAGCGCCGAGAAGATCTCGAAATCCGAGCGTGCATTGCCGAACGGCTTAACCGCCTGGCGCATCGGCGTTATGTAGGTGTCGTTGGAGCCTGCTGCAAAATCGTTGCGCTCGAGCGCCGTCGAGCACGGCAGGACGATGTCCGCATGCCGTGCAGTCGCGGTCCACCATGGCTCACTGACGATAATCGTGCCCGGTTTCGACCAGGCTTTGCGCAGCCTGTTCAGATCCTGGTGATGATGATAGGGGTTGCCACCGGCCCAGAGGATGACGTCGATATCGGGATAGGTCAGCCGTTTGCCGTTGTAATCGTAGGCGCCGCCCGGGTTCTCGAGCATTTCCGCAATGCGCGATACCGGTATGTAGCGGTTGACCGGCGGCTTCCCCTGGTCCATGGCGGCGATATGGAAGTTCGGCTGCCGACGGCCGGCGAAGCCGATGTTGTGCACCGAACCATAGCCATACGCCACGCCGCCGCCGGGCAGGCCGAACTGGCCGAGCATGGCTGCAAGCAGCGTAATCATCCAGTAGCTCTGTTCGCCGTGTTCGGCGCGCTGCAGCGACCAGCTGATGCCGAGCAATGTCCGGCCGGACGCCATGCGCCTGGCCAGGACACGGATATCTTCGGCCGGGATGTCGGCCAGCGCCGACGCCCACTCGGCATCTTTCGGCTGGCCATCACTCTCGCCCGTCAGGTAGGGCAAGAAGCGCTCGAAGCCGACGCAGTAGGTCGCGAGGAAAGCAGCGTCGTGAAGATTTTCGGAGTGAATCGTATGCGCGAGCCCGAGCATGAGCGCCACATCGGAATTCGGCCGGCATGGCCACCAGTCGGCGCCGACAAAGTCGGCCATGTCGTCCTTGAGCGGCGACACGTTGACGAAGTGAGTATCGGTATTTGCGAGCGCGCGCAGCTGATCTTCAGCCGTATGCGCGCCGAGCCCACCGTCCATGACCTGGGTGTTCTTCATCGCAATACCGCCAAAGCACACGACGAGGTCCGTATGGGCGGCAATGTCCTCTACTGTCGGCGCCTGGCGCATCAGGCTGAAAAACGGCATGCCGAGAATGTGCGGCACGATGATCTCGGCCGCGCCGGCGGAGTATGAGGTGCGGGAATGAACGTAACCGCCGACCAGGTTGAGGAAGCGCTTCAACTGGCCCTGCGCGTGGTGAAAGCGGCCGGCGCTGGCCCAGCCATACGAGCCGGCATAGATCGACTCGTTGCCGCCGGTCTCGATGGCGTGCCTCAGTGCGTCGGCAGCCAGGTCGAGTGCCGTGTCCCAGTCAACCGGCACGAACGGCTCTCTGCCGCGCAACGCGCCGTCGGACGCCCATCGTTCTGCGAGATAGCCCTGTCGCACCATCGGCTGCGGCACGCGGCAGTCCGGATCCTGGGAGTCAAGCAGCGACTGGCCAATGGACGTGGGGTTCTTGTCGGCCGCGTAATTGTGAATGGCCTTGAGTTGGCCATCGTCAGTCTCGACCAGGTAATTACCCCAGTGCGTCGATGTCGGGATGACCTTGCCTATTTGAGCAGTTCCTCGGCGATGATGACCTGGCGGATCTGGTTGGTGCCGGCGCCGATCTCCATGAGCTTGCCGATGCGGTACAGCTGGTTGATCTCGCTCTCGAGGATGTAGCCGGTGCCGCCATGCACCTGTACGCCATTGTCCACGACTCGCATCAGCGCGCGCCCGGCATGCAGCATGGCCGCCGAACTTCGCATGTGGATCTCTCCACGGCCGCCGCCGCCAATCTCGAGATCATGGACCTCTTTCGCAAGCTGGTAGCTCAGTGCGCGCATCGACTGGATATCGGTGTACATGTCGGCCAGCAGGCCCTGCACGAGCTGAAACTCGGCGATGGCCTTGCCGAACTGCTTGCGTTGCTGGGCGTACTCGACCGAGATGTCGAGAGCCCGCTGCGCCACGCCGATCATGTGAAAGCACATCATGACCCGTTCCATGTTCAGGCCGCTCATGAGCACGCCGACACCGCCGTTCTCGGGTCCGACGAGGCGGTCGGCCGGGACCCGGCAGTCATCGAACACGAGTTCCGCCGTCGGGATGCCACGCCAGCCCATCTTGGGCAGTTTCTGCGCGACCTTGAAGCCCTCCGTCGCCGTATCGAACGCGAACGCGCTGACGCCACGCGGGCCTTTGTCGGGATCGGTTTTCGCGTACAGCAGGATGACCTGTGCAACCGGCCCCATCGTGATGAACATCTTGCGGCCATTGATGACGTAGTGATCGCCAACGCGCAGCGCGGTTGTCGCCATCGAGCCGAGGGCATCGGAGCCCGCGCCGGGCTCGGTCATGCCGAGCGCGCCGATGATGCTGCCATCACAGAATCCGGGCAGCAGCTCTTTTTTCAGTTCGTCGCTCGCATTGCGCACGATGTTGTGGGCGCAGATGCTGTCGGTGCCCAGCCAGCCGGCACCGAATGTCGGGTTCCAGTACGACATCGCCTCGGCGATAAAGCATTGCTCGAGAAACCCCAGGCCCTGGCCGCCGTAATCTTCGGGTATCGACGTGCCCAGCAGGCCAACCTCGTGCAGGCCACGAAACTGCTCTTCGGGGAACCAGTCCTCGCGGTCCATGCGCTCGCACAGCGGGTACAACTCGTCCCGCGCGTAGCGGTAGACCATGTCATAGACTTGCTGCTGCTCTTCGCTGAAACCGTATTTTTGCAGATCGGGCTGGGTCATGCTGTCATTGTCGATTCTGCTGGCCGGATTAGCCAGTCAAATCAGGCAGATAATCGTTCCAGCACATCGCGCAGCCGGGACGGGATCGAGGTCACGCACTTCTTTTCGGTCGATATGCAGACCTGGGTCAGCCGACCTGTGAAGGCCGTCTCGCCCTTATCATTGAGCGCGGTGATCAGGATCGTGTACGCGTGCCTGCGGACCTCGGCGACGCTGGCGTACAGCTTGATCGTGTCGTCCCAGGTCAGTGGCTTCAGGAAGTCGACATCGAGATTCCGGGCAGGCAGTGACATCGACTGGCTGAAAATGTAACGCTCGAACGGTTGTTCGAGTATGTGGGTCAGGAACAGCAGGGCGCTCTCGACGACGTACTCACAGATGCGCGGCGTGTACAGGATACCGGCCGGATCGCACTCGCCGAACAGTATCGTCCGTTCGTGAACGAAGTGCTGCTCGCTCATTCCCAGTACCGGTTGATGAACGTGGCGACGGCGGCCGTCTCGCCGCTATCGGCAAATTCGAACGTGATCGCGTAGTGCACTTCGATGCCCTTGTCACGCTCGAGGACCTTGTCCACCGTGGCCGTTCCTCTGATCTTCGAGCCGACGGTGACCGGCTTGAGGATGCGGATGCCGTCGATGCCCTTGACGATCATATGCGGGATATTGATCTCCATGACCTGCCAGAACATGTAGGGAAACAGGGCAGGGAGGTACAGCCCCGGCGCGATGATGTCGCCCAGTGGAGAGTCCTGGCATTTTTCCCGGTCCCAGTGAATCCACTCGTCGTTGAACGTGCCGCGGCAGAAGTCCTGGATGCCCGCGGCCGTAATCTCGACCGGGTCCGAGTCGACGATCTGCTGTCCCTCTAGGCGACGAAAGTCGTCGTAATTGTTGATGATGATTTTTTCGCTCATGGGGTGGCTCTCGACAGTCCGTGGAGTATCAGGTTGCGCGCGCTTGTTGCCAGGGCCCTGCCGCTGACGCGGTCGCCCCAGCGATGCCATTCGAGCAACAGGCCGTCAATCAGTGCAGCAAAAACAGCCGCCTGCTCATTGGCGGCGACTTCGGTCGAGAACTCACCGCTTTGCTGTCCGTCTTCGATAATGGTCGTTATCTCCGCGTGGAGCCGGTCGTAGGTCTGTCGCACCTTGTCCTCGGCAATGTTGTCGCGGTTGAGCATTTGCAGCGAGACGAGGACGTGGAGGAGGGGCAGTTCCGGACGGTCTGCGCCGACCCGGGCAAACCAGTTGGTCAGGCGGATGATGCGATCCGTCGCGGAGGCTCCTGATGCCCTGAGTTCGTCGAAGATCGGATCGAACAGGTCCGACTCCGTGCGCTCGAGCAGGGCGTGCAACAGCGACACCTTGTCCTTGAAGTAGAAATACACGGCGCCCTTGGTGAGCCCGGCGCGCGAGGCGATGTCGTCCATGCTGGTCGCATCATAGCCCTGGGTTACGAACAACCCGAGTGCGGAATCGAGCACGGCCTTGATACTGGCCTTCCGCCTTTCCGAATTTGGAACTCGTTGTTTCTTAACGGTATTTGTTTGCATTGCCTGAATTGACAAGGGTCTTACCCGGCCCAACTTGACCGCATCATGCCACAAACATACTATCCAGTCAGTATTTAATCAGGCAAGCGACTGGTCATTGCTAACACACTGATTCGACAGGAAAACCCATGAGCTCAGATGCGCAAACCACCCGGGATGATGCGGTAGAGGCCGCAATGCTGGCACGCCTCGAGGCCGGCGAGATGTTTGAAGATATCGACGAACTGTCGCCGCGCTACAAGGAAATCCTCCGGCAAACCGCCGAGATCGCCTCGATCAGCGAGGTCAGCGTGCTGACCTGGGCCTGCACGGCGTACCCGACAGCACCCGACATCGGCGCCAAGATCGCCGTCTGCGCGACGATCCTCGACGAGGTGGGTCATGCCTATCACCAGGGCATTCTCGCCGAACAGTTCGGGGTCGATGTGCATTCGCGCGCCTTCAAGGACGACATCAAGTTCATCTGGACGTGGCCCATCATGGAAGTGCCGATTCGCAACTACATCGAATTTGTCGTCATGCAGTCGATGCTCGACCGGGCCGGGCTGCACTGGACCAAGGACCTCGAGCTGCACTGCAGCTATGCGCCGTACCGGCGCACCCTGCGCAAGGTGAACTTCGAGGAAGGCTTCCATATGCGCCACGGCAACTTCTGGACCGAGTTCTACTGGAATCACTCGGAAGAAACACGCGCGATGGTGCAGCGGTCAATCGACTGGATCTTCCCGTTTGGCGTGATGTGGTTCGGCAAGCCCGACAATCTCAAGACCCGCCCGGAACAGCTCAAGTACAAGGTGCGCGGCTGGGGTAACGACTTCATGCGCGAGAAATGGCTGCAGTCGTCCTGCGCCTTCCTCAAAAAGCTCGGCGCCGACTTCCCGGCGGAGTTCGACGAGGAAACGAAGAAGTGGCGTATCACGATGCCATACCCGATGAAGTACGACGCCGAGAACTACGCCTGGAGCCAGGAACAGTGCACGCACGACGAGTACTGGCAGCACTCGCGCAAAGGCGGGCCCATGCGTCCCGGCGCCTATGAGCGCCTGCGCCGCGAAGAGTGGGGCGACAAGCTGTGGTAGTCGAAACCGCGAAAGTCGAGGCAGCGGTTGGCAAGGTGCTCGATCCGCACATTAACGTGCCGCTGACGGAAATGGGCATGTTGTCGAAAGTCGAGGTTGATGCCTGCGGAGATGTCGACGTGTCGCTCGTGTTTCCCTGTCTGGGCTGCCCGGCCTTCACGATGCTCAAAGAGAACGTGAAAAAGCAGGTGCAGCGGGTCGAGGGTGTCGACAACGTTCGCGTCAGGGTGGACTGGGAAGCGAGTTGGGACCGCTCGATGATGTCGGAGCGGGCCAAAGAATACGCCGCCAAGAGCGGCTACCGAATTTAGGAGAGTGTGAGCATGTCCCTCGGACGATCATCGGAACATGACCAGATGTTTGAAGTCTTCGGCCGCGACCAGGTGGAGCGGCCGCTGTCGCACATCGGCAGTATCGTGGCGCCCAACCGGGAGCTCGCCGTGGCGCGCGCCCGCACGCTGTACTCCGAACGGCCCTGGGTCGAGCTGTGCGTGGCGCCGGCCAGCGCATTTACGGGTTGCCTCAAGCCCGACCAGGTCGGCGTTGTCGGGATGGCATGAGCGCGCCGCAGCAGCAACCGGATCAGCCGCAGGACATCGAGTGTCCCTGGTGTGATTCCAGGAATACGGAGTTGCTCAGCGCCTACGGGCCGAGCGTCGCCGAAATGCAATACAAGTGCCTGGACTGCGGTCAGGGCTTTGGCTGGATGAAATGGGAGCGCAGGCTCCCGGAAGCATAGGACTGGAAATGAACGACGACACGATGAAAGCGCAACTGCTCTGCGTGGCGGACAGCAACTGGGTGCTGGGGCACTGGTACACGGTGTGCATGCTGAACGGCCGCGAGCTGACCGATTTCACGTCGATGGCTGGCATCGCCGAGGACAAGCTCGGCCACACGCGGGCGCTGTTCCGCTTCATGGAGGAATACTACGACCTGCCCGAGTACCAGCTCGAGTTCGGCCGCGCTGTCGAGCAGGTTCACAACATGGAATTGCTGGATGCGCCACCGCAGAACTGGGCCGATTTCATCCTGACGCTGTACCTGGCGGACGTCGCCATCTGGCAGGTCGAGAACGCGATGCGCGATACCGATGTTGCGCCCGTAAAGAACCTGCTCACCAAGTTCGGCGAGGAAGCCTATTTCCACCAGCTGTGCATCGACGGCTGGCTCAAGGCGCTGGACGACGCCGAGCGCGACGATCTCAAGGCCGCGTTGCCGGGTCGATTCGAGCTCGCGCTGCAATGGTTCGACGAGCCGGAGCTCAAGGCACGCTTCTCGGAACTGGTGCTCAACAAGCTGACTTCGATTGTTGACCCGTCCGACACGGAACTGGCGGCATTGCCGGCCGGTGACAGGCCGGATGCCTGGGACGCGCTCCGCCGCCGTCCTGAAGGCAGCGCAATGCCGCCGCGGCTTTGGGAGGCCGTGGTTCCGACCAGCGAAGACGCGTTGATTGCCCGGCGGCCGCTGGCGGTCAGTGTCGACGACAACATCGACCTGTTCGTCAAGGTCAGGAAGGACGAGACCGAACCGCAGTTCTAGCTATTCGTTATCTGCTATCTGTAACTCGATACCATCGAGTTCGTCGGTCATGTGAATCTGGCAAGTCAGTCGACTGTTGTCGCGACGATCCTCGACCATGTACAACATGGCGTCCTCGAGGTCTTCGATGGGTGGCAGCCTGGAAAACCACTCCTCGTCGACGTAGCAATGGCAGGTTCCGCACGCCGCGGCACCACCACACTCGGCGACCATGCCGGGGAGCTGCTGGTTGAAGGCGCCCTCCATAAGGGTAAAACCGGCGTCGACCTCGACGTCGTGGCGAGCGCCCTGTGAGTCGGTGTAGCAGACTCTCGGCATCGTTACAGCGTCAGGATCGCCCGCACGCCGACAACCCAGATCGAACTCTTGTTCGGATTGTTCGCCGGGTTGAAGATGACCTGCCCGTCGGCGAGCAATGACAAGTTCTTTGCGATTTGGAACTTATAGGACGTTTCGATCACGGTCTCGTCGTCGAGTCCCGGCCCGAAGGTATCCTCGGAGGGTTTCGCCCAACCAGCGCCAATCGTCCAGGTCTCACCGCGCGGCCGCGCGATTTCGACGCCGGCACTGAATGCGTCTTCGGCGGCAACGCCACCGCCGCCATCCGAGCTGCCGAAGCGGACGAAGGGGAAATACGTGTCATTGAGCTTCCAGGCAGCGCTCACGGCCCAGCCGCTGCCATCCGACACGCCGGCCAGGTCACGCTCGTCCTTGTCCCAGTAGGTGAACTGCACGAGATGGGTCTTGCGCTGGCCGAAGGACGGCGTCCAGCCGACCTCGAC
>WVYQ01000006.1:36724-43850 GCA_011772865.1 Woeseiaceae bacterium
AAGTTGTCGGAGTAGGCGAAGCCCGGCGCCAGTGCGGCGATGCCCGTCGCTCCCCCGAGCGAACCCGGCGCCTGCCGGCCGAACCAGTTGGAGCGGCTTTCCACGCGCCACTCTATGCGGCCGAGGTTGCCGTTGTCCTTCTCGTACAGCGTCCAGTTGCCCAGGAAGCGGAAGATATTGCCGAACGCGTCGTCGTCTTCACCCGGCAATGCGTCGCCTGCCTGCTGGAACAGGCCATAGAAGTGCAGGCCGAACGACACGCCGTAGTCTTCCTGGATGTCGCCCTTCCACTTGAAGTAGCCGTCGAAGAACGCCCAGTCGTTGATGGCGTCTCGCTCCTCGTCCGCTGTTTTCAGCGATCCGGCTACGCTTTCGGGCCCACCGAAGTCGGGTACGTCGCCATAGCCCGCCTGGCCGCTGCCCCTGTCGTCCTGGGCAAAGCTGGTCGAGCTGAGCGCCAGCAAGCAAAAAGAAATTATGACTGGAATTTTTGACTGTTTCATAAGCTAGAACGCGAATCGTAAGCGGCCATTCATCATCCACAACGAACTTTCGTCGGGGTTCAATGCCGGGTCTTTGATGTATTGGACGTCGGCCGTAACGGCGAAACGCTTGCCGAGCGGAATGCGATAAAACGCTTCAACGGCATACTGGTCGCTGAGTCCGGGGCCAAACGTGTCCTCGTTGGGCTCGCCCCAGTTGACGCCGATGCCGAGCAGTCCGGAGAACGCCTCCATCTGGCGGCCCATGCCGACGCTCAGTGACTTCTGCAGCAGGGAGCCGCCCTCGTCGGCATAAGCACCGCGAATGAAGGGCATGTAGTTCTCATTCAGGTAGCGCGAGTAAGAGAACGCCATGCCCCAGCCGCCGGCAACACCGAGTTCGTCCTGGCGGTCCTTGTGCCAGAGTGTCAGGTGCGTGTTGTCGAAGATGATTCGGTCCTGCGAGGTCGTCCAGCCGATCTCGACGCTCTTGAAATACTCGTTGTCGCTGAAGAAATTGTCGAAGCCTTCGAATGGCCGGGACGGATCGCCGTTGGTGTCCGTGATACCGCCAAACACGTAAATGTTGTCGTTGAGCATCGTGCCGTAGGCGACGCCGACCGCCGCATCGTTCGGCAGGCCAATCGCGGCGCTACCCGTGCTGAACGCGAAGTTCATGAAATGCAGCCACGGGCTGGCCATTGCAAACGCGTCGACGTAGTCGGTGACGTCGAGCACACCGGCGATTAGGGTCGAGCGTCCGCCGTTCATTCGTTGGCGCCAATAGAGGTTTTGGGTGCGAAAGTCGCTGTCGTTGAAGGGTGGTTCCTGCAGCCCGACGTAGCCCATTTGACCCAGGGAGAAATCAAAGGGTGACGTATCGCCGTAGGCGTGCCGATGCTCGAACTTCCAGACCAGCGCCCCGGCGCCTTCGCCAACCAGGTCCCAGGCTCCATACAAGCGCGCGATGCCGCCCATGCCGGTGCTGTCAGAAAACGTTTCGTTCGCGGTCAGAACCACCGATGTGTAGTCGAAGGACACGCCAAACCCGTACTTGTCCTTCCACTGGTTGCGCCGCTCGTTCCAGGTCAGCCGGTCTTCCTCGAGCTGGCTTTCAACGGCGTCCGGGCCGCCAAATCGGGGGTTCGAGTCCTGTGCTGCGTTTTGAGCGGCCGATAGCAGCGGGCAAATACAGAATGTCCCGGAAATTAACAACTTAGTGAATATGCGCATCGATCTGTATCCCGGTATCTCGGTTCAGGGCCGTTGGAGTGACCATACTGGCCCCTTGCGGTCATGTCTTTGCAAATTCAGCACATATTTTGCGATCGCTTGCCCGGATTGCAAAAAAACAATCGGCGTGCATTGCTATGCTTCATCCGCAGGCGACGATTATCGTCGCGCCATTGTGCATACCGCAAGCAGGAGAAAGTAATGACAGCAGTTGTGAAGTCCGTATTGACGATCGTTTCGATTTTGGTGCTGTGTGGGCCGTCTGTCGCGCTCGCCCAGGATGACGCGCCGAAGCAGATACTGTTCACCAACGTCAACGTATTCGACGGCTTTGCCGACGAACTCGCGATGGATACCGATGTGCTGGTCGAAGGCAATCACATCGTCGAGGTCGGCCAGAATATATCCGCTCCTGACGCTACCGTGATCGATGGAGGCGGCCGGACCCTGACGCCAGGCCTCATCGATATGCACACGCATGTCACGTTCGAAACGAACCAGGGAACCAACGGCTTCAACTTCTACGACTTTGGCGGCGCTGGCGCCATGGCGGCACAGGCGCTGCGCGACAATATGCTGATGAGGGGCATTACGACCGGCAGGGACATTGCCGGCAATTCGAGAGGCATAGCCAGGTTGATTCAGCAGGGTCAATTGATTGGACCTCGTTTATACACATCTGGCGGAGTGCTCTCGGCGACTGGCGGTCATGGCGATTTTGGCGGCCCGACGGACACAATACACAACATGGATTACGGAATGCTGGTCGAGCAGTCCTACATCGTGGATGGACGCGACGATGTCATCGAATCATCACGCCGTAACTTCCGTAATGGTGCGCACTTCACCAAAATCATGGCGGGTGGTGGTGTGGCCAGCCTGTACGACCCTCTGGAAATTTACGCGGCGACCCAGGAAGAGATCGAAGCTGCCGTAGAAATCGCGAGCGAGTACGGAACGTATGTAGCGATCCATGCTTACAACGATCAATCCTATAAACGCTCTCTCGACGCCGGCGTTCGTTCTTTCGAGCATGGTTTTCTTGTGACGGAGAAGACCGTCAAGCGAATGGCGCGGATGGACCAGGACATCGCCTGGAGCTTTCAGTGCTACATGAGTGTTGCAACCTTTGGCGACTATGACTCGATGCCCGATTTCTTCACGCACGAGCAGAAGCTCAAAGGCGTCGCGGTAGGCAAGGGTGCGCGAAATGCCGCCGCCATGATGCTGGAGCACGATGTCTTCATGGTAGGCGGGTCAGATATGTTTAGTCCTGCATACGGTCCGCGGATGAAAGAAGACATCACATGCCGTGTGAACATGGTGAATTACCCTGAAGCGCATGCACTCAAGATGTCGACCGGTAACGCCGGCATCGTCTTGAAATGGTCTAAAGTCCTTGATCCCTATCCCACTTATCATCTCGGCCGAATCGCACCGGACTCCTATGCGGACATTCTTCTCTGGGAAGGAAACCCGCTCGAGAACATCGATCTGATACTCGACGAGAGCAAGCTGCACCTGGTCATGAAAGACGGTGTTGTCTATAAGGACATCATGTAATCAGACCACTGCTCGCGAGTTTTCAGTTAAGACAGGAGCGAAGAATGAAACACCTGAAGAAAATACTGACACTAGCAGTCGCTTTGGCGGCGCTGAGTTTGCCGTTCGTTGCGGCTTCGCAGGATGACGCGCCGAAGCAGATACTGTTCACCAACGTCAACGTTTTTGACGGCCACGCGGATGAGTTGGCTATGGGCATGAACGTTCTGGTCGAAGACAACCTGATTAAAGAAATCAGCGAGGAGTCAATTTCGGCACCAGGAGCGACGGTTGTTGATGGCGGCGGCCGCACGCTGTTGCCGGGATTCATCGAAGCCCACGCCCACCTGATGCTGATGGGGCCGAGCCTGCCGGCGATGGAAGCAGGCACGACCTGGGAAGACTTCGCCATCCACGGCGTGCGCATGGCCGAGATGTACCTGATGCAGGGTTTCACAACCGTGCGTGACGCGGGTGGAGGCAACGGCGGGCTGCGCCGGGCTATCGACGCGGGGGAGGTCATTGGACCTCGTTACTATCCTTCCGCCGCGTTCATCGGCACCCGAGGCGGGCATGCGGATTTCGCAAATTTCACCTCACCGGTCGGCGAATCGACCAATTTCAGCCGTCTCAATATGGCTCAGGAGGCTGACGATGTCGCCGACGTGCAGAAATTCGGCCGCAACAATTTCCGCATGGGCGCCACGCAGTTGAAGTATATGCAGTCCGGTGGCGTGGTATCCGCCTTCGATCCCTGGCAACTGCTTGCCGGATCACAGGCAGAGATAGAGGCGGCCGTGCAAGTTGCCAATGAGTACGGCAGCTATGTAATGGCGCATTCCTACAGAAAGGAAGCCATCATGTCTGCGCTGAACGCAGGTGTGAAATCTATCGAACATGGCTTTGCGTTCGATTGCGACGTAGCGAAACTCATGAAAAAGAAGGACGCCTATATCACAACGAATCTCACCGCCTTCGACCCCGGGCTTCTTGATATTCCTGCTATTGCCAATGTCCCGGCCAGTCTTGCCAAGGCAAAATCGGCTTCGGCGACGTTTGCAAACTACGTCCCCAACATGAAGAAGTGCCCGGTGAAGCGCGCATTCCAGACCGATTGCGTCGGTTCCGTTACCGCCTGCAACATCCAGATTGCTTACGAGAAGAAGCTGAACAACGACTTCTTCGGGCCGCATGCGTCGCTCGTGACAATGACCTCGGTCGGTGGCGAGCTCGTCGCGCTGAGTGGCGATTTCATGAACCCCTACCCGAATGCGAAGCTGGGTGTCATCGAGGAGGGCGCGTATGCGGATATTCTCATCGTTGACGGCAACCCGCTCGAGGATTTCTCGGTGGTAGGCACTGGCGACAAGTGGTTCGGTGCGGAACCGCGTCCGGATAGCCCCGAGACTATTCGCATCATCATGAAGGATGGGGTTATCTACAAGAACACGCTCCCGTAGAAAGGCATCCAGCGCGAGACGCCGGGACGGCAACCTGTGATCCGGGTCGCGAATTTGACAGGTATTGCAGGCAGAATGGTTCCAGATCGGCTCTTAACCAGGGGAGTGAATGATGGTGAACCACCGGCCAATCCGTCGTCTCGCCGCTGTGCTCGCAGCGCTCGTCCTGGTTGCGAGTTGCTCCGAGCAGCCAGCGCCATCTGGCTCGTCCGCGTCGGGCAGCCGCGCGCTCCTCGAGCACGATATCGTGCGCGGCCCGTTTCCCTGGACGGATCGCGATTTTGCGTACGATCCTGACGTTGTGCGTTTTGCGGTCTTCGCTGACCTGACCGGGGGCGAGCGCGAAGGAATTTTCGAGATCGCCATCGAGCAGCTGAATATGTTGCGGCCGGAGCTGATCGTCAACGTCGGCGACCTGATTGAAGGCAGTACGGTTCGCGTTGAGCTCAACAGGCAATGGGACTCGTTCGATGCACGGGCCGGCAAAGCGCAGGCGCCGGTCTTCTACACCGGCGGCAACCATGATCTGCTGGGCAAGGAGATGCGCGAGGCCTGGCAGGATCGCGTCGGTCCGCGTTTCTATTACTTCCGCTACCGCGACATTCTGTTCCTGGTTCTTGACACCGAGGACTATCCCAGCGCTCGCCTGGAGGAGATCGCGCAGATGCGGCGGGAAGCGGCTGCCGTCGCGGCGCGCGACGGTTGGGACGCGTTTCGGCAAACCCCTTACGCCCGGATGCCCGAGGACACGACTGGCTACATTTCGCAGTTGCAGTCCGACTACATGGTGCGCGCGCTCGCGGACAATGCCGACGTTCGCTGGACGTTTCTCCTGATGCACAAGGCGCCGTGGAAGGATGGCGACATGCGCAGCTGGAACCTGCTCGAGCGTTACCTGCAGGACCGCCCCTACACGGTGTTTCATGGTCACAAGCACGCCTACCTGCGCGAGGAGCGCAACGGCCGTGATTACATTCGACTGGCGACGACCGGCGGCGTGTTCCTGCCCGCGAACGGTCTCGCCGTGGACCAGCTCGTGTGGGTGACGGTCGACAGTGAGGGCGCCCATATCGCCAACCTGCAGATGTCGGGCATTCTCGACAAGACGGGTCATCTCCCCCTCGATGGCGACAACACCTGCCTCGAGATCAAGGACTGCTTCAACTAAAAAGCCGTATAATTCCCAGTACAGGGGTGGCCACCTGGCCTGAGATCCATTTCGGGAACCCTTAGAACCTGATCCGGGTAATGCCGGCGTAGGAAGGGAATCATGATTCGAATCAATACGTTGCGGCCCATCGCCGCGTTCTTGTGCCTGTTTTCCGCGGCCGCCTGGCCGGCCGAAACGATCGAAGAGATCGTCGTGACGGCGGACTTTCGCGAGCGCGCTGCATTCGACGTACCGGCCAGCATTACCGTGCT
This sequence comes from Woeseiaceae bacterium, assembly GCA_011772865.1. Classification (GTDB taxonomy): domain Bacteria; phylum Pseudomonadota; class Gammaproteobacteria; order Steroidobacterales; family Woeseiaceae; genus UBA1847. The sequence continues at coordinate 42,864 of WVYQ01000006.1, forward strand.
CGATGCGGACGAGATAGAAGCACGGTCGGTGCAGCACTTCGAAGAGCTGATCGGTTCGATACCGAACTTCAACTGGTCGGGCGACGGGCACCGCGCCAAGTATTTCCAGATGCGCGGCGTTGGCGAGCTCGAGCAGTACCAGGGCGCGCCGAACCCGTCGGTCGGTTTTCTCGTCGACGACATCGACTTCAGCGGCATCGGCGGCATCGCCACGCTGTTCGACATGCAGAGCGTCGAGGTGCTGCGCGGACCGCAGGGCACCCGCTACGGCGCCAACGCGCTGGCCGGCCTGGTGTACATGCAAAGCGCAGAGCCCTCGGCCGAGTTCAACGGCCGCGCCGAATTGCAAGCGGGCGACGACGGCATGTTCGCGGGCGGCGTCGCGGTCGGTGGGGGCCTCAACGCCGACGATACGGTCATGGGCCGCCTCAGCGTTCACTACCACGAGAGCAACGGCTTTCGCGAGAACACCTACCTGAACCGGGATGACACGAACGGGCGCGACGAAATGACCGTGCGCGGTCGCCTCAAGTGGTCGGGCGGCGAGTACTGGACGTTCAACCTCGCGGGCCTCTATGTCGACACGAACAACGGCTACGACGCGTTCGCCATCGACAACAGCCTTACGATGCTGTCGGACAAGCCGGGCAAGGACGCGCAGGAGAGCGTCGGCGTTTCCTTCCGCGCCGATGTCGACGGCCCGAACGGGTATACGCTGACGTCGATCACGAGCGTCGCCGACTCCGACATCGAGTTCAGCTTCGACGCCGACTGGGGCAACGACGATGCCTGGGCGCCGGTGCTGTACGACTACATTTCGATCAGCGACCGGCAGCGCCAGACGCTGAGCCAGGAGTTTCGGCTGGTCGCAGACAGCTGGTTGCTCGGCTTCTACACGCTGCGGCTCGACGACGACATCAGCACGCTGAACCAGGGCGAGTACTACGACCCGGGCTACGACTTTGCCGACAGCCTGGATGACCTCTT
>WVYQ01000006.1:43952-82078 GCA_011772865.1 Woeseiaceae bacterium
TCCGAGACGCTGTACAACCTCGAGGCCGGCATAAAGACGTCGCTGCTCGAGCGGACCCTGCAGTTCAACGCCTCGGTATTCGCCAGCCGCCACGAAGACGCGCAGGTGCGCACGTCGTTCCAGCTCAACCCGGGCGACCCGACGTCCTTCGGCTTCGTCACGATCAACGTCGAGGAGAGCCGGGCGCTCGGCCTGGAGGCCGACGTCCGCTGGCTGCCATCCGACAACTGGATGCTGTACGCGACGCTCGGCCTGATCGATACCGAGTTCAACGACGTCTCCGCGCCGTCACTTGCGAACCTGGATGGACGCGCCAAGGCGCATGCGCCCGAGTACACCCTGGCCTTCGGCGGCAGTTACGAGCACCCGAGCGGCTTTTTCGCCCGGCTCGACGTCTCGGCGCGCGATGCGTTCTATTTCGACGTGGCCCACGATCAGCAGTCAGAGTCATACGAACTGGTCAACGCGCGCGCGGGCTACCGCGCCGAGACCTGGACCGCCACGCTCTGGGCGCGCAACCTGTTCGACGAAGACTACGCCGTCCGCGGTTTCTATTTCGGCAACGAGCCACCCGATTTCCCCAATGCCCTGTACACGCGTGCCGGCGATCCCCGCCAGGTGGGCGTCACGTTCAGCAAGGAGTTCTGACCATGAAAGTCGCAGTCGATATCAGCCTGTACCCGCTGCAGGAAGACCTGATCCCGCCGATTCGCAACGTTATCGAGCGACTCAAGTCGCACGAGAATCTTTATGTCGAAACCAACTCGATGAGCACCCAGATACGCGGCGAGTATGACGACGTGATGGCGGTGCTAACCAGCGAGCTCAGGACGACGTTCGAACTGCTGCCAAAGGCCGTGTTCGTCATCAAGATGCTCAACAACCCGATCGCGGACTAGATGGGCGATTTGCTCGGGCAGTTGCTCGGCTGGAGTCCGCTCGAGGTAGCGGCCGTAGTCGCGGCGATCCTCTACCTGCTACTCGCTATCCGCGAGAACATCTGGTGTTGGCTGTTTGCCGGCATCAGCACCGCAATCTACGTTTACCTGTTCGTCGTCGCGCGGCTCTACATGGAGTCGGCGCTCAACGTGTTCTACTTCGTCATGGCCGTGTATGGCTTCACTGTCTGGTACCGGGGGCGCACGCCGGACCGGGAATTGCCGGTCACCGTGTGGCCGGGGAGGGCGCACGGCGTCGCCATCGGCGCCATCCTGCTGGCCAGCCTCGTCAGCGGTTACCTGCTGGATACGCAGACCGACGCGGCGTTTCCCTATATCGACTCACTGACGACCTGGTCGGCGATCTGGGCAACGTTCCTCGTTGCGCGCAAGGTGCTGGAGAACTGGTGGTACTGGTTGGTCATCGACATTGCGTCGGTGTTCATCTACTGGTCGCGTGACCTGCAACTCACGTCTCTGCTGTTCGTGGTTTACGTGATCATGATCCCGTTCGGCCTGATCCTTTGGACACGCTCTTATCGCGAGGCGAGCGCATGAGGCTGACGCCTGCAACCGTGCTCGCCGGCCTACCCGAGTGGGCCAACGCGACAATCAGCGATCTCGACGGCGGGCTCACCAATCGCACGTGGCTGGTAGACGCTGGCGACAGGAAGGCCGTGCTCAAGATCGACGAGACGCCGCGGCAACTGCCGTATAACGAGCGCCGCACCGAGGCGCAGATCCAGATGCGGGCAGCCGAAGAAGGGCTGGCCAACCGCGTATTGCTCGCGACCGACACGGTCTATATGACCGAGTACGTGGAAGGCGTCGTCTGGTCGCTCGACTGCCTCGAGGTGGACGCGAACCTCGAACAACTGGCACGCGCATTGCGCCGCCTGCATTCACTGCCACTGACAGGCCGGACGTTCGATGCGGTGGGTGCCGCAAAAGACTATGCGCGCAAGATTGAAGACCGTGATCAGGCAAAGATCAGCGATTGCCTCGCCAGGATCGCCGCGTCACCGTTGCCACCGAACCTGTGTTTCTGTCACAACGACCTCGTCGTCGCCAACATCATCAATGTTCCCGAGACCCGCTTCCTGGACTGGGAGTACGCCTGCGACAACGACCCGTTTTTCGACCTCGCCACCGTTGCTGCGCATCATGGTATGACGCCCGTGCAGGTCGGCACGCTGCTGGATGCCTACTTCGACGGCAAAGGCGAGCAATGGCGCGAGCAGCTCAACCGGCAGGCGGACGTTTACGATGCGCTGCTGTGGCTCTGGGAAGCGGCGTGTCGCGACTAGGCGCGCAATCCCTCGATATGTAGCGGTTTCTCGAGGAGTGAAGTGCCGGCCTCGTTGATGATTCTCAGAACCGCCATGTTCAGCTCTTCGGCAATTTCGAGATAATCCGCCCAGACGACGGTGTCGACGTAGGCGAAGGCTTCGATAACCAGTGACTCTTCGCCGATCTCCAGGAATCGCACGCGCTGACCATTGTCGAGCACACGCTCGTGATCCGCGAAAAGCGTACGAATATTGTTGAGAATCGCATCCAGTTGCTCGGGTGTCGTTTCGAGACGAATCCGCAGGTTAGGTCTGTAGAGAATCTTGTTGCGCGCCGAGTAATTGTCGATCGGCGAATTGGCGAGCTGGGAGTTCGGAACGGCGATGACCGTATCGGCAAGAGTGCGAACTCGCGTGGTTCTCAAGCCAATTTCCTCAATGGTCCCCGTCTCGGTTCCGATCTTGCAGAAGTCGCCCACGCGAACCGGCTGCTGCGTGTATAAGGTGATAGCGCCCAGGATGTCCTCCATCGGTTTTTGCAGGGCAAGCGCTACCGCGACACCGCCAACGCCGAGGCCGGCGATCACCGCAGTGATGTTGATGCCGAGCTTGTCGAGGTAGACCAGCGCCGCCGCAATGGCGACGAGAAGCTTGAGTGCATTGCCGACCGGTCTCGCGAGGACCGCGGCACCGGGGTGGCCATCCCTGATCCGTCGCGATGAGTAGACATCGCGCAACAGATTGATACCGGCAAACAGTACCCAGACGGTCAGCAGCATCGGTATGGGCGTGTACCGCTGTATCGCCTCGGCTGTAACGCCCTTGCCCAGCACTGAGGCGACGTAATTCGTCATGATCACGACGGCCCAGATGCCGACCGGAATGATGAGAAATCGAAACAGGCGCCGCGCACCCGAGGAGCCTTTACGGGTCAAAGTGCGCCGGGAAGCCAGGGCAGTTACCAACACGAACAGGTAAGTGACCAGTGCGGTGGCCAGCACGAGTACCCACTTGAACAGTTCGAAACCAAGGAAGTTCACGTCCGGCATGACAATACGGAATTCCTCGATGTACTCGGGGTAGCCATACGTTTCGTAGAGTTCCGGTATCAGCGAGACCGTGGCGTTGGAGACTTTCCAGATGAAGACGCCGTCGCCGCGCGGGACCTTCTGCATCCACAGCTGCTGATTGGTGCCATCGACCGACACGATGCCGATCAGGTCGCGGTAATCGGGCAGGCCGTCATTGAGGCGCCCGTCCGGGTGGTCGATCAGTTCCGCAACGTCGACCCATTTCGCACGGTTGACGATAACGGCGAATGCCCTGGCCAGTTCCTCGGGGTCTTCGTCCCTGGCTTCGCCACGAAGGTTGCGCAGGTCGAGATACTCTGTCGCAGTCGCATAATCTCCCTTGTCGACGGCGATAAGGAACCCGTCTGCGCTCCGCCGTGGCGTACCGCGGTCGAAGTCGTCGATCGGTATCTCGGGTCCCTCATCCTCGACTTGGTCGGTTTGTTCTTGCTGCGAGAATGCAGCGCCTGAGAAGGACAGCGTGGCCAGCAGTGCCAGGAGAAGAAAAGGCGTTCGGATAGTCATGTCGAGGAGGCTTCGGGAACCGGAGGATGCCGGAGTGCAAATTTGAGAGTAACGATAGCAGCGACAGCCGCGAGTATCGACCCGACGAGCACGCCCAGCCGGTCGCCTTCGAAATAGTCGCCGCTGCCGTGCTCGAACGCGAGGCCCGCGATGAACAGGCTCATCGTAAAGCCGATGCCGCTGGCAAACCCGACTCCCATGACCTGGCCCCAGGACACGTTTTTCGGCAGTTCGACGAGGCGAAGTAACACGCCAACGGCGACGAACGCGAGAATGCCGATTGGCTTGCCGGCGAACAGCCCGAGAATGATGCCGAGGGTTACAGGGTGTTCCAGGGACTCGAATGTAAACCCTGCCAGCGGCAGACCCGCGTTCGCGAAGGCGAAAATCGGCAATATCGCGTAGACCACGGGCCCGTGCAGGTTGTGTTCGAGTTCGCGCAGGGGCGAATGACCCGCGTCGTCTCGCATCGGGATGCACAGCGCGATCAGTACGCCGGCCAACGTGGCATGCACACCTGACTTTAGCAGTGCGATCCACAGCGCGATGCCGAGCAACACGTAGGTCGATGTTCGCGTCACCCCGGCACGATTCATCGTCACGGCAATCGCAAAAGCAACGGCGGCCACGATAACGAGCTGAAGGGAAATGTCCTCGGAATAGAACAGCGCGATGATAATGATCGCACCGAGATCGTCGAAGATGGCGAGCGTGAGCAGGAACACCTTGAGCGCGATAGGGACCCGGCTGCCGAATACGCTAAGTACCGCCAGGGCGAAGGCAATGTCCGTCGCCGCCGGGATCGCCCAGCCATCAAGTGCTATCGGGTCATTCCAGTTGAACCAGGCGTAGATGCCCATGGGCACGATCATGCCGCCGAGCGCGGCGACCGCCGGTAACGCGATCTGCTTGGCCGACGACAGTTCGCCTTCCATGACCTCGCGCTTGAGTTCGAGCCCGATCAGGAAGAAGAACACGGCCATGAGACCATCGTTGATCCAGAGTAGTAGCGGTTTGCTGATCGACCAGTCGCCAACCTGTACCGCGACGATCGTTTCGAGAAAGTCATCGTAGCGCGGCAAGAGTGGCGTATTGGCGACGATCATCGCCGCTGCAGCCGTTATCAGCAGCAGGATGCCGCCGGCCGACTCGAGCTTGAGAAAATCGCGAATCGCGCTCGCGACGGGCGCTGCCGCTTTCACCATTTGTTTCGTAGCTCGCGCAGCTTGAGGAATACGGTTTTCGCATCCGGACTGTCGCCGATCTCCGGAAAGTCCTCCTGCAATCGGGCGATTACCGATGGACTGTCGAGCCGGAAGAACGTGTTCATCTCGCGTTCCCGGGCCAGCGTAGTGACCAGTGCATTGGCGGGGTCCTGGCTCTCGTACTGGTCGATCATCTGCCGTGCGACTGAATTGTCTGGCTCACGATCGAGCGTAAATCGCAAATTGTTGATCAGGTAGTCGTGGCCCGGATAAATCAGCGTGTCCTCGGGCAGCTTCTCGAGCTGGTTGGCAAAGGTCTCGTAGAGTTCGTTCGGGTGGCCGCCGTTGTGGCAATTGCCGGCGCCGGCATTGAACAGGGTGTCGCCCGAGAAAAGGGCCGGCTGGTCGGTCTTCGACAGCAGGCAGATATGGCTCATCGTGTGGCCGGGCGTGTCGAGACATTCGAGGTCGACGGTCTCGCCGACCTTGATGATGTCACCAGCGCCTACGCCGCGGTCCATGTTCGGGATTCGGTTCTTCGCATTGGCGTGCGCGACGATCTTCGCGCCCGTGGCCTTGACCATGCCCTTGTTACCCCCGGTATGGTCGCCGTGCTCATGGGTGTTCAGGATCTGCGTTATCGTCCAGCCGTGCTTCTCGGCGGCCGCCAGGCACTTGTTGAAGTCGAGCGGGTCGATCGCTAGCGCGTCGCCGGTTTCGGGGCATGCTACGAGGTAGTTGAAATTGCGGTAGGCGTTTCCGGTCCACACCTGTTCGACGATCATTGTGCTTCCTCCGCAGAATAGACTCGTTCCCCTGCAATCCAGGTCTCGAGCACCTGGATATCGTCGATCTCCGACTCGGGTACTTCGAAATAATCACGATCGATCATGATGAAATCCGCCCATTTGCCGGGCTCGAGGCTCCCCAGGTAATCCTCCTGGTGGGCGGCATAGGCGTTTGCCAGCGTGAAGGAGTGCAGCGCTTCGGCGCGCGTCAGCCCCTGGTCGGCATACCAGCCGCCTTCGGGCAGGCCCTCGCGGCTCTTGCGCGTCACCGAGGCATAAAGCCCGTGCCAGGGATTGGCGAGTTCGACCGGGAAGTCGGAGCCGTTTGCGAGCATGGCGCCTGAATCGAGCAGCCGTCGCCAGGCATAGGCACCCCTGATGCGGATCGGGCCGACCCGGTCCTCGGCCATGTTCATGTCGGAGGTCGCATGTGTTGCCTGCATGGCGGCGATTACACCGAGTTCGGCAAATCGCGGGATATCAGGCAGGTCGATGACCTGCGCGTGCTCGATGCGGTTCCTGAGCATCGACGGCTTGCCGCCCTGGATAGCGTCGAATGCGTCGAGCGCCATCCGGTTGCCCAAGTCGCCAATAGCGTGAATGCCGACCTGGAAGCCCATGTAGTTGGCCTTGTGCGCAAGCCCTGTCAAATCCTCCGTCGTGAAAAACGGCAAACCGCGGTTCTCGGGGTCGTCGGAGTAAGGCTCGATCATCGCGGCGCCGCGGCTGCCGAGCGCGCCATCGGAGTAGAGTTTCACCGCGCGAATATCGAGCATATCCTCGGCATAACGCTTGAGTGGCTTCTCCATCTGGTCGAGGACCTCGTCAGCACCGTCCAGCATCGCGTAGACGCGCAGGCCGAGTTCTCTGTCGTCGGCCATCGAGATCAGGACCTCGACTTCTCTGATGGTGACGCCGGCATCGTGCACCCCGGTTATGCCGTAAGGTGCGAGCCCGGCAAACGCCGTACGGTAGACTTCGCGAATCTCGTCCCAGTCGGGTTGGGGGATTTGCGCCTTCAACAGGTCCTCGGCCTTGTCGATGAAGACCCCGGTTGCCTTGCCGCTTGTGTCACGGACGATTCTGCCGCCCACCGGGTCCGGCGTGTCGTCAGTGATGCCCGCGATCTCCATGGCCCTGCTGTTGGCCCATACGGCATGGCCGTCGATACGATCCAGCAAGACCGGCCGGTCGGATACGACCGCGTCGATATCCGCTGCGGTCGGGAATTCCTTGATGGGCCAGAGGACCTGGTTCCAGCCGCGGCCCTGGATCCATCGCGAGTGCGGGTTCTCCTTGGCGTAGGCGTTTATCTTGAGCAGCGACTCGGTCAGGGATGGCGTCCCGGCGAGGTCCAGGTTCTGCTGCAGGAAGCCGTAGTTGTAGAGGTGCGCGTGGCCGTCGGTGAGCCCGGGCAACAGCGTGCGGCCATTGCCGTCAATACGTATGGCATCCGGGCGCGCTTTGAGTAATGATTCGCCCCCTGTCGCAACGACCCGGCCGTCATCCGCGAAGACCAAAACACTGAATTCCCGGATGCCTTCCGTGGTCGATGTATACCCGGAGACATTGTGAATGGCGGTCTCGCCGGCAAACGATGAGCCGGCCAGCAGCATCAAAACAAGCGTGCGCATGGCCGCATTCTAATCAGAACGGAGCTAAGGATGAAAAAATTGATAGCCACCCTGGTGGTCACGCTGGCACTCGGCGCCTGCGGAAAGTCGACGGAGGCCCCGGGGCCCGCCGATGCGGCAACATCGGACAAGATCTTCGATATGCCGTACCTGATGCGCGACCTCGACAATGGTCTGCGCGTCATTGTGGTACAGACCGACTACCCCGATATCGTTACGATCCAGATCCCGGTGCAGACCGGTTCGCGTAACGAGATCGAGCCCGGCAAAACGGGTTTTGCGCACTTCTTCGAGCACATGATGTTCCGTGGCACCGAGAACTACCCCGCTGATATCTACGGGGACATCCTCAAGAAGGCGGGCGCCGACCAGAACGCCTACACGACCGATGACTATACGAACTACCACATCATGTTCACGAAGGATGACCTCGAGAAAGTCATCGAGATCGAGGCCGACCGTTTTCAGAACCTGAGTTATACCGAGGATGTTTTTCGCACCGAGGCCCTTGCGGTCAAAGGCGAGTACCTCAAGAACATCTCGAACCCGATCCTTATGATGCTAGAACGCATCAGCGACCTGATGTTCGAGAAGCACACGTACAAGCACACGACGATGGGCCTGCTCGAAGACATCGAGGCGATGCCCGACCAGATCGAGTACTCCCATACGTTCTTTGACCGCTGGTACCGGCCCGAGAAGTCGGCGGTGATACTCGTCGGCGACGTCGATCCGGAGTCGACGTTCGAACTCGTCAAGAAGTACTGGGGTGACTGGGAGCGTGGCAGCTACGAGATGGAAGTGCCGGTCGAGCCGCCGCTCGGCGGTCCGAAATACGAGCACTACCAGTGGGAGAGCCCGACCCAGCCCTGGTTCGTATTGGCGTTCAGGGGTCCGGCCTTTGTCGCGACCGAGAAGGACATGCCGGCGCTGGACCTGGTATCGGAGATCTACTTCTCAGAATCGTCCGACCTGTACCGCAAGCTCGTGATCGAGGACCAGTCGGTCGACCAGCTGTTCGGCTATTTCCCGAACCAGAAGGATCCGGGCATGTTGCTCATCGCAGCCCGTTTGACGGATGCGGCGCACGGCCCCGACGTGCGGGATGCGATCAACGAGACGCTGACAACAGCGAGGACCCAATTCGTGGATCCTGTCAAAGTCGAAGAAACGAAGTCCCGCTTGCGCTACAGCTTTACCTCGGGTCTCGGCAGCTCGGGTAACATCGGGTCGATGCTCGCCAGCTTCGTGCACTACGATCGTACGCCCGAAATCATCAACGACGTCTATCGCAGCTACGACGCGCTCACTTCTGCAGACGTTCGCGAAATCGCGAACCGCTATTTCGTCGACGACTCGCGCGTCACGTTCACGCTGTCGAGCGACGAGTCGATGGAGGGCATCGACGGCATGACGTCGCTCGACGAACTCGTGGCCGCCCGCGGAATGGCCGAAGCGGCGCCGGCGGCGGCCGCCGCCGGAGAGTCGATCCAGCTTCCGGCGCCGGAAGTCGCTCCCGAGGACGCCACGCCGGTCTCGTACGTCGCCAGGCCGTCGACCTCGTCGCCGCTCGTCGACGTGTCGTTCATCGTTCACGCCGGGGCGGGATTCGATCCCGAGGGCAAGAAGGGTCTTGCGACGCTGACGGCCGCGATGGTCACCGACGGTGGCTCCGAGGCGAAGTCGATCGACGAGATCAACAAGGCCATGTTCCCGATGGCCTCGGGCTTCAATGCCCAGGTCGACAAGGAAATGACCCGCCTGTCGGGCCAGGTTCACAAGGACAATCTCGATGCCTGGTACGAACTCGTGCGCGGCCAGCTGTTGTTCCCGGCCTGGTCGGAGCAGGACTTCGAACGCATCAAGACCCAGGTGACCAACGCGATCCGGACGGACCTCGTGGCCAACAACGACGAGGAGCTGGGTAAGGAGGCCTTGTATACAGCCATCTACTCAGACGGGCACCCCTACGGCTCATTGAACCTCGGCGCGGTTGGCGACATCGAGTCGATCACGCTCGATGACGTCAGGATGTTCTACAAGGAGTACTACACGATCTCCAACATGACGGTCGGGCTGTCAGGCGGCTATCCCGACAGGTTTGCAGCGCGCCTCAGCAACGACCTGCAAAAGCTCGATGCCGGCGTCAAGGCGCTGCTCGATGCCGGGGCTGCGCCGCTGATCGAAGGCCGTCACGCGACGATCATCGAGAAAGAGACGCCCGGTGTCGCCGTGTCATTCGGCTTTCCGATCGAGGTCAAGCGTGGTGACCCGGACTGGGTCGCGCTGTGGCTCGCCCGCTCGTACCTGGGCGAGCATCGCAGTTCCAACAGCCACCTGTACCAACGCATTCGCAAGACGCGCGGCATGAACTACGGCGACTATGCGTATATCGAGTACTTCCCGGGGGGCATGTTCCAGTTTCGTCCCGACACGAATCTCGGTCGCCAGCAGCAGATCTTCCAGGTCTGGATCCGCCCGGTGCGCAGCAACAATGACGCGCAGTTCGCGACGCGTGTGGCGATGTTCGAGCTCGAGAACCTGATCAACGACGGCATGACGGAATCGGATTTCGAGGCGACGCGAGCGTATCTTTCGAAGTATGTGAGCCTGCTGACCGACGGGCAGTCGCGTCAGCTCGGCTACACCATGGACAGCCAGTACTACGGCATCGACGACTTTGCGAGTTACGTGCGAGACGGACTCGCCGACCTGACGCTCGACGATGTCAACCGCGTCATTCGCGAGAACCTGGACATGAACAACGTGCAGTATGTGTTCATCACGCGGGACGGCGCGGATCTGCAGCAGCGGCTCGAGTCGGACCAGCAGTCGCCGATGACGTATGACGCGGAGCTGCCGCAGGAGGTACTCGACGAGGACAAGCTGATCGACAATATCCCGATCGGTTTCGATTCCGTCGAGGTCGTATCGGCCGACGACGTGTTCATGTAGGTTTCGGATTGGCGGCAGGTCGGGATCAGACCTCGACCTGCTGCCATTTTCGGCCGCGCCACATCGACAGGAACAGCGAGGTCTGCAAGGCGCGCGTGACGCCCTGCCAGAGCCAGACTCCCAGCAGGCCATAGCCCAGTATCGGGCCGATCACAAACGCGAGCGGCAGGAACAACAACCACTGGGTGCCGACGCTGACAAACATGACGCGCCGCGCGTCGCCGGCGCCGAGCATGCCGTGCATGAAAGCGAAGCCGATCGCCTCGATCGGCATCGTAAGACCCATGATGCGCATCGGCCATCGCGCGAGTTCGCGCGTCGACTCTTCGTGAATGAAGATCGACGAAACGAGGTCGGGCACGAGCCACATCGGGATGCCCAGGAAGGTCAGCAAGACCACCGTCACCTTTGCGACGTCAAACGCCCACTGGTAGGCATCGTCCGGGTCGCGCTTGCCGAGCGCCTGGCCGACCAGCGTTGCGCAGGCGAGCCCGAGGCCGAGGCCGGGCAGGATGGCGAACAGCAATACCGTGACGAGAACGTTGGCAGCCGCCAGTGATGGCGTGCCGATGCGCCCGATGATCCAGAACATCGCTACGAGGCCGGCCGCGAAAAAGAGCTGCTGCAGCCCGGAGGCAATCGACACCTTGATAAGCGCTTTCGTCTCCTTGCCGGTTGCGGCGCACTGCAGGAAACAACCTTTGGGAACGTGTTTTGTTGCCAGGAAGACGTAGACAATCGTGCCGACGGCCATCGAGATTGCGCTTGCCATCCCGGCGCCGGTAACGCCGAATGCGGGCGCGCCGAAATTGCCGAAGATCAGCACATAATTCAAAACAATGTTTGTTACATGCATGAAGATCAGCGTCTTCATGTAAATACGTGACAGGTCCAGCGCATTCCAGTAGCCGCGGAAAGCGAAGTTCATGCCGACGAAGACGATCGCCCCGAGACGCCACTCGATGTACGGCACGCCGCGCTCGATGACAGCAGGATCCGCATTGAGGTAGGGGTAGGCGGGCTCCGCGACTTGGATCAGTACCAGCGAGAAGATTGGAGCGACCACGAGGACGAGTAACAGTGCGGAGTTGAGGATTGCCGCAGCCCGTTCCGGGCTGCCCTCACCCTGCCGGCGTGCAGCGCTGGATTGTACGCCGGTCGAGATGCCGAGAATCAGCGCCTGGCACATGAAGACGATGAACCCGCCGAGGCCAACTGCAGCTAAGGCAGCGTCGCCGAGAAAGCCGACCATCGCGGTATCGACAATGTTCAGGAGATTCTGCGATACCATGCCACCGATAATCGGCAGGGCCAGGCTGAAAATTCGTTGGCGGCGAGCCAGGTCCATGCTGAGGCAAGTTCCCCGAAACCCAAGAAGAGGTGGCCATAGCAATGACCTGGATTTCAACTATCTCATATGACGATGCCGAGGGCGCGTTGAAGGAACTTTACGACAGGATCAAAGGCCCGAACGACAACGTCGACAACATTATGCTGGCTCACAGCTTGCGGCCGCACACGATGACCGGGCACATGACTCTTTACAAGTACGTGTTGCACCATCCGCGCAATACGCTTCCCAAATCCTACCTGGAAACCGTCGGTGTTTACGTCAGCCTGCTCAACGAGTGCGACTATTGCGTGGAGCATCACTTCGCCGGGCTGGCGCGATTGCTCGGGGATGACGAAAGAGCTGCAGAGATACGACGATCGCTCGAGGCGGGCGATCCCGCCGCTGCCTTTACCGGGCGTGAGCTGGCCGGGCTCGAGTATGCAGCCCGATTGACGACCGCGGCAGGCACGCTCGATGAGGGCGCCGTCGAGGCATTGCGCGACGCGGGATTCGATGACGGCGAAATCCTCGAGCTCAACCAGGTGACGGCGTACTTTGCGTATGCGAATCGCACGGTCCTGGGACTCGGGATTGCGACCGATGGCGACATCATCGGCCTGTCGCCGGGCGATTCGAGCGATCCGGACAACTGGAGCCACCGATGAATATGTGGTGCATTTGCAACAAAAATTGCCAGAGGCCTCGAAATCAGTCTGGAAAGTGTCTAAAGAATTGACAAATGGTGGCTTTTCTGCGAATTTCAGCTCTCGAAAGCGTAGCCTTTCAGCAACAACAAAGGCTCGCTACGAATAGCAAGACACCTTCAGGTACGGCTTGGCGGGGGACTCAGGGGGCCAGGAACCACGTGCTAACGTTGGTCAAAAAGCGGCTTCGCAAGAAGCCGCTTTTTTTGTGCCCGGGGTTTTCGCCTGCTCGGGCGGGCTCCTACAATAGGGGGCATTATGAATCGCGATAAACGCCTCGCGTACTGGCGAGCCAACCTGCGCCTCGTCGCGCTCTGTCTCATTATCTGGTTCGTCTGCTCCTACGGCTTCGGTGTGTTGCTCGTCGAAGAGCTGAACCGCATTCGCATCGGCGGTTTCCAGCTCGGCTTCTGGTTTGCCCAGCAGGGGTCCATCTACGTTTTTGTGGCATTGATCTTCTTCTATGCCTGGCGCATGAACCGCATCGACCGCAAGTTCGATGTGCACGAAGACTGAGCAAACCCGATGAGTCTCCAGGCGCTAACCTATCTCGTTGTCGGATTGAGCTTTGCGCTCTATATCGGCATCGCGATCTGGAGCCGTGCGCATAACACGGGTGACTTCTACATAGCCGGCAAGGGAGTATCGCCTGTCGCCAACGGAATGGCGACGGCAGCGGACTGGATGAGCGCGGCGTCGTTTATCTCGATGGCCGGGCTCATCGCATTTCTCGGTTACGACGGCTCTGTCTACCTGATGGGTTGGACAGGTGGATATGTGCTGTTGGCATTATTGCTTGCCCCGTACTTGAGAAAGTTCGGCAAATTTACCGTGCCTGAATTTATTGCCGAGCGTTACTACTCCAGGACAGCACGCATCGTCGCGGTCATTTGCCTGATATTCATTTCTTTTACCTACGTCGCTGGCCAAATGCGCGGTGTCGGAATCGTTTTCTCGAGGTTCCTCGAAGTTGACGTGACGGTCGGGCTGCTCATCGGCATGGGCGTCGTTTTCGTCTATGCCGTCCTCGGCGGCATGAAAGGGATTACCTACACGCAGGTAGCGCAATACTGTGTGCTGATCTTCGCGTACACGGTGCCGGCCGTCTTCATCGCGATCCAGCTGACCGGCAATCCGATCCCGCAGCTGGCTTTCGGCGGCGAGGTCGCGAACAGCGGAACGCCGTTGCTGGACAAGCTCAACGATATCGTTACGTCGCTTGGATTCAACGAATACACGTCCGGAACCAAGAGCCGGATCGACGTGTTCTGCATCACGATGGCGCTGATGGTCGGCACAGCGGGATTGCCGCACGTCATCGTTCGCTTCTTTACCGTGCCCAGGGTTCGTGATGCGCGCGTTTCAGCGGGCTGGGCGCTATTGTTCATTGCCATCCTCTATACGACGGCGCCGGCCGTGGGCTCGATGGCGCGCTACAACCTGCTCGAGACGATACAACCCGGCGAGATCGGTGCGGTCGATGGCAGCCTGGCCTACGACGAGCGTCCCGGGTGGTTCGAGACCTGGGAAAACACGGGGCTTGTCCGGTTCGATGACAGGAATGGCGATGGCCGCATCCAGTATTACAACGATGCCAATCCCGAGTTTGCTGCCCGTGCCGAGGAATTCGGCTGGCAGGGCAATGAACTCAGTGTCGATCGCGACATCATGGTGCTGGCCAACCCGGAGATCGCCGGGCTGCCGAACTGGGTCATCGCCCTGGTTGCGGCGGGTGGCATTGCGGCCGCATTGTCGACAGCTGCCGGGTTGCTGCTCGTCATATCCGCAGCCGTTTCTCACGACCTGATCAAGGGCATCGTGGCGCCGCATATCTCCGAGAAGAAGGAGTTGCTCGCCGGGCGCATCGCCGCGGCGTTCGCCATCATGGTGGCCGGCTACCTCGGCTTTGATCCGCCCGGCTGGGTCGCACAGGTGGTTGCCTTTGCCTTCGGGCTGGCAGCGGCTTCCCTGTTTCCGGCTATCCTGTTGGGTATCTTCTTCAAACGCGTCAACAAGCAGGGCGCGATTGCAGGCATGCTCACCGGGTTGCTGTTTACCTATGGTTACATCGAGTTCTACAAGGGCCTGTTCCTGAAGTGGGCCGGATCACCGTGGGGCACGAATACAGCCGAACACTGGCTCTTCGGAATTTCGCCCGAGGGCATTGGTGTTGTCGGCATGACCCTGAACTTTATCGTGGCGTTGACGGTCAGCCATTTGACGACGCCGCCGCCGGAGCGAATTCAGCACATGGTCGAAAACATTCGCGTGCCGCGTGAATTGGACGAGGAACACTTATGACGTCGAAACTGTTCTGTGCACTTCTAACCGCTGTCACCTTGTGGAGCCACAGTTTGGCCGCCGACGGTCTGTCAGACGAAGAACGGCGCATGGCGGAATGGATAGATGCACATGCCGAGGACGCGATAGCGCTGCTTGAGGAAACGGTGAATATCGGCAGCGGTACGATGAATCATGAGGGCGTTCGCGCTGTCGGCGTCGTCATGCGGCGCGAGCTCGACGCGCTCGGCCTCGAAACCGAGTGGATCGAAATGCCGCCCGACATGAACCGGGCAGGGCACCTGTTTGGCCGCAAGGACGGCAACGGCAAGAAGATCCTGATGATCGGTCACCTCGACACGGTCTTCGAGGCCGATGACGCATTTCAGTCATTCGTCCGGGACGGCGACACGGCCATGGGGCCCGGTGTGGACGACATGAAGTCAGGTAATGTCGTCATCGTCTACGCGCTGAAGGCCCTGAAAGAAATCGGCGCGCTCGATGATATTCCGATCGTCGTCGCTTATACCGGCGACGAGGAGAAGACCGGTTCGCCGCTAGAGATCGCGCGCAGGGACCTTATCGAGGCAGGCAAATGGGCTGACGTCGCACTCGGCTTCGAGGGCGCAATTCACTATGACGGCCAGGACTGGGCGACGATCGCCCGCCGCAGTTCGAGCAGCTGGACGCTGGAGGTCGAAGGGAAACAGGCGCACTCATCGGGGATTTTTTCCGAAGACGTCGGCGCGGGTGCGATATTCGAGGCAGCTCGAATCCTCAATGCGTTCTACGACGAGGTGCGCGGCGAAGAGCACCTGACGTTCAACGCCGGCAATATCCAGGGTGGCACCGATGTCGAGTACGATGCATCGGTCAACCGCGGCCGCACCTTCGGCAAGACCAACGTCGTTCCGCGCAAGGTCATCGTCCATGGCGGGATACGGACGATCTCTGCGGATCAACTGGCGCACGCCAAGCAAAAGATGCAGGCCGTCGTTGCACGGAGCCATCCCCTCACGTCGGCGACGATCAGCTTTCGAGACAGTTATCCACCGATGAAGCCGACGGCGGGTAATGAGCGACTGCAGTTAGCCTTCTCTGACATCAACGAGGCATTGGGGCGCGGGCCGATGCCGGCACTTGACCCATCCCTGCGTGGCGCCGCTGATATTTCGTTCGTGGCACCTTACGCCGATTCGCTGGCCGGTCTCGGCGCAATCGGCAAAGGCGGGCATTCGCCCAATGAGTCACTGGACCTGACAACGATGCCGCTGGCGATCAAACGCGCCGCGATCCTGATCCACCGCCTCTCTATAGAAGGGCAACCGTAGTACAGTAAACGTGCAATGAGTCACGCCCACGACACAAGCAACATGCGCCGCGTCACGATCGCGCTGGTCATGACCGGTGTGTTCATGATCGTCGAGGTCATCGGCGGCATCCTGTCCGGCTCCCTCGCACTGCTTGCCGACGCGGGCCACATGTTGACCGACACCATGGCCCTGGCGCTCGCCGCCGTGGCTTTTCACGTCAGCAAGCGCCCGGCCGACACGAAGCTGACCTATGGTTACCAGCGCTTCCAGATCCTCGCGGCGTTCGTCAATGGGCTCAGCCTGCTGTTCATCGTCGGGTGGATACTCTATGAGGCTGTCAATCGCTACATCGCGCCACAGGAGGTCATGGGGCGCACGATGCTGATCGTGGCGACGGCGGGTCTCATCGTCAATGTCATTTCCTTCACGGTGCTGCACGGCGGCGACAGGGAAAACCTGAACATCCGCGGCGCGGCATTGCACGTTGCGGGTGATCTCCTCGGGTCCGTTGCCGCGATTGTCGCCGCCATCGTCATCATCTACACGGGCTGGATGCAGATCGACCCGATACTCTCGGTCGCGGTTGCAATCCTGATTCTCAAGAGCGCTTGGGCGCTCGTACGCCACAGCGCGCACGTGCTGCTCGAAGGCGCTCCCGATTGGCTGGATATTGACGCGATGCAGGGGAACCTCGTGAAGCGGATTCCTGAGGTCGCGAGCATTCACCACGTGCACGTCTGGGGAATGACCCCCCAGCAGCTCATGCTGACGATGCACGTTTGCTGCAAATCCGAGCTTGGAAATCCGACCGACGTCATTCGTCAAGTCAAAGCGTTACTACGAGAAGAATATGGCATCGGCCACTCCACCATTGAGTTGGAGACGAGCGATTGTGCTGACCACTAGCACCCGTGCGAGGGGAAGTGCTCAGCGGAAGTAAAGCGCAGCGCAGCGAGCCATGAAGCTGAGTACTTACCGGAGCGCGGGTGCTGTGAATCAGTCGGTGGGCGTTACATTCCCAATATATGGAAGCGTGCGATTCTGCTCGGCGTAGTCGAGTCCGTAACCGACCACCCACTCGTCGCCGATTTCGAAGCCGATATAGTCGATGTCGATATCGACCTTGGTGTGGTTCGCCTTGTGGAGGAGGGTGCAGGTCCTGATCGATGCGGGATTGTGGGATTCGAGAATGCCGATGAGGTAACCGAGGGTGTTACCGGTGTCGACGATGTCCTCGACAATCAGGACATGCCGCCCTTCGATGCTCCCGCGTACGTCCATGACGAGCCGCACGGCGCCACTCTTGCTGCCGGTGCCATAACTCGATACGGCGATGAACTCGATCGCGCGCGGTATCGTCAGGTTGCGTGCCAGATCGGCCAGGAAGATGAACGCACCCTTGAGGACGCCGATCAGGACGAGTTCGCCTTTGTCGGCATAATCCGCAGAGATCTTGCCGGCCAGTTCGGCAACGCGTTCTCGGATATCCGATTCGGCGATCATGACAGGGGGCTGGGTGTCGCTCACATGGCACTCCTCGGCAGCTTATTGCGGTAAGGTATCACGGATGAAGCGCTCTATCGCCATTGCGGGCAACATGGGTTCGGGCAAGTCGACCCTCGTCGAATTCCTGTCCCGTACCTATGGCGTGACGCCGTTTTACGAGCCTAATGACGAGAATCCGTACCTCGCTGATTTTTACAAGGACATGAAGGCCTGGGCGTTCCAATCACAGCTCTATTTCCTGAGCAGCAAGTTTCGTTTGCACCAGGAACTGGACAGGCAACCCGGCGTCGTCGCCCTCGACCGGACCATCTTTGAGGACGCCGAGATCTTTGCGACCGCATTGCACCAGATGCGCAAGATCTCGAAGCGCGACTGGGCGACGTACCAGGGATTCTACGGGGCGATCCTCGATGCTATCCAGCCGCCTGACCTGATGATCTACCTGCGGTGTTCAATGCGAACCTTACGCCAGCGAATTGCGCTGCGCGGCCGCAAGATGGAGCAGGACGTGCCCCTGTCTTACCTGAAGCGGCTCGAGCGGCTCTATGATGCATGGATCGAGTCTTACGACATGAGCGACGTCCTGGTGCTCGAGACCGACCAGCTCGACTACATACACGACCTGTTGCACCGACTGGATGTGATGGAACGCATCGAAGCCGAGTTGCCACCCGAGTTCGGCAAGCCCGCCTGCATCTGACGCGCCGATTGCACAAGCATTGCATTAGGTACAATCCACTATTGCAATCACAAATGCGAATCATTATCATTTTCAGCATCCTGAGGGAATTGCTACAAAAACAGGCGGTTATGGAAATCAATGGCAAGTCGCTCGCGTCCCTGAAACGTGGCCAGAAAGGGATTATCGCTGCAGTGGATGCGACGGATCCGCAAGTGCAGCGGCTGATGACGCTCGGCCTGGTCGAGGGCACCGAAGTCGAGCTTGCCGGCGCCGCACTCGGTGGCGACCCGATGGAATTCAGGCTCTTCGGTTGCGGCATTTCCCTGCGCCAGGAGCAAGCTCGCCGGTTCAAGGTCGCCTCGCTCGACTCCGGTGGCTAAGACACCCGTTACCCGCATACCAGTAACCGACATCTCCGTAAACCGGCAGCCTTCTGCCAGCATCGCGGTTGTCGGTAGCCCCAATTCCGGCAAGAGCACGCTATTCAATCGCCTGACGGGTCTCAGGCAGCGCATTGGCAACTACCCGGGCGTAACGGTCGAAAAACACATTGGCACGCTAAAGACCGACGACCAGACCATTGAGCTGGTCGATCTTCCGGGCACGCATGGGCTCAGCGCGCATTCGTATGAGGAGCAGATCGCGATCGATGTCATTTTCGGTCGTATGGAAGGCACGCAGCCGCCCGACGCAATCCTGGCCGTTGTCGACGCGACCAACCTCTACCAGGGTTTATACCTCGTGCAGCAACTGCTCGATCTCGAGCGCCCCGTCGTCGTCGCATTGACGATGTCGGACGCTGCCGAGACAGCCGGCGTCACCATCGACGTAGGCGCGCTCGAGGCACGGCTGGGCGGCACGAAAGTCTGCCGCGTTGTCGCGACGACCGGGCAGGGCATTGCCGAATTGCGTGACGCGCTCGTCGAGTTACCCGGGCAGGGGGCAGTCGCGCCAACGCCCGCCTGGCCGGAGTTGACCGAGGCGGCTCGCGATCTTGCGGATGGGGCGGGTGTCCCATTGTCCGTCGCCGAAATCGAGCGCCTGATCATCGATGGCAATACCGGCGCCAACGAGCACGTACTCGAATGTCTCGGCCCTGACGGCCCGGCGAAAGTCGACAAGTATCGCGAAGAATTATTCGGTTACGATCCGCCGCTCGCGCGCGAGGCACGCGTTCGCTATGCCTGGGTTCGTGACGTGCTGCAGGAAGTGCAGCAGAGCGCTCCACCTTTCTACTCCTGGCGAACGAGGCTCGGGGCATTTCTCAACAGGCCAATCCCGGGCACGATCGGCCTTTTCCTGGTCATGGCGGTCGTATTCCAGGCCGTGTTCGCCTGGGCGACGCCGATCATGGATATGATCGACGATGTGACAGTCAGCCTCGGTATTGCCGTCACAGCGCAACTCGGCGATGGTGCGCTCGCCAGCCTTGTAGCAGACGGTGTCATCGCGGGCGTGGGCAGCGTCGTCATCTTCCTGCCGCAGATCCTGATCCTGTTCGTATTCATAATCCTGCTCGAAGACTCGGGTTACCTGGCAAGGGCGGCGTACCTAATGGACCGTGCCATGCGGTCTGTCGGACTTTCGGGCCAGTCGATTATCCCGATGATCTCGAGTTTTGCCTGCGCCGTACCGGGCATCATGGCGACGCGTGTCATTCCGAACCGGCGCGATCGCATTGCAACGATCCTGGCCGCGCCATTCATGACGTGCTCGGCACGACTGCCAGTCTACGCATTGCTGATCGCCGCATTCGTCCCGCAACGCGATGTCGGGTTCCTGAACCTGCAGGGACTCGTACTGTTCGGTCTCTACATGTTCGGTATAACGGGCGGAATCCTGACCGCGCTCCTGATTCGCAAGACTGCTCTGCGTGGCCCGAAGCAGCCGTTTGCGCTGATGCTTCCCGAATTCAGGCGGCCCAACATCCGCACCGTCGCGATTCAGTTGCTTGGCCGGGCGCGTGTGTTCCTCTATCGAGCGGGCACGGTCATCTTCGCGGTGGCTGTCGTCGTCTGGGCGCTGGCGTATTTCCCGCGCGCCGACGACATCGACCCGTTGATGACCGAGAACGAAGCCGCCGCGACGCAGCTCGAACAAAGCTGGCTCGGCAGGGCGGGCAAGTTCGTCGAGCCAGCCTTCGAGCCGCTCGGCTGGGATTGGCGCGTGTCGTCCGCGGTTATCGCCGGATTTCCGGCTCGCGAAGTTGTTGTCGCCGTGCTCGGCACGGTGTATGCCGTCGGCGACGATGCCGACGAGGCGACGCTGTCCGAGCGACTACGATCCGCAACATGGCCCGATGGCAGGCCGATCTTCACGTTGCCGATGGTCATCGGCCTGCTGATTTTCTATGCCTGCTGCCTGCAGTGCGCTGCGACGCTGGCCGTTATACGACGAGAAACCAATACCTGGCGGTGGCCCGTGTTTGCATGGGCCTACATGACCACGATTGGCTACGTGGGCGCATTGCTCGCGTTCCAGCTCTTATAGACGAGCCAGTTTCTCGACGGCATCGGCAAGCATGTCGTCGTCTTTTGCAAAACAGAAACGCAACCGCGTTCCCGTGAACGGCTGCTCACAAAAGACCGAGAGCGGAATCGAAGCGACGCCGATTTCACGCGTCCAGCGCTGCGCAACCTCGACGTCGAGTTCGTCGCTGATGTCGCCATAGTCGACAATCTGGAAAAACGTGCTGCGTGCCGGCTGAAGTCGCAGCCGGGTTTGCTCGAGCAAGCTGCAAAAGAAATCCCGTTTTTCCTGGTAGAACGCCGACAGGTGCTCGTAAAAGTGCGGGTCGCTGGTGAGGTAATCGGCCAGCCCGTGCTGCATAGGTGTGCTGACAGCGAAGGTCGCGAACTGGTGGACTTTCCGAAACTCGCTGGTGAGTTCCGGCTTCGCGAGGCAATAGCCGACTTTCCATCCCGTCGCGTGAAATGTCTTGCCGAACGAGCAGGTGACCACGCAGCGCTCCCAGAGTTCGTCATGACTCGCAATACTGTGATGGTGTTGACCGTCGAAAACAATGTGCTCATAGACTTCGTCCGATAGCACGTAGGCCCCGGATCCGCGAAGCGTTTCGGCAAGTCGATCGAGGTCGGCAGGTTCAAGGACTGCGCCGGTCGGATTGTGCGGGAAATTGACGATGACGAGGCGCGTCCGGTCCGACAGAGCATCTGCGAGCCGCTGCCAGTCGATCTCGAAATCGCTGCCATTACCGGCGATGCGCAATGGCACATGCTGTGTCGTCCCACCCGCCAGCGTTACCGCCGGTTCGTAGGAGTCGTAGGCAGGGTCGAAGACGATGACGTCGTCGCCGGGTCTGACCAGGGCCTGTATCGTGCTGAATAGTCCTTCGGTTGCGCCGGTGCAGACCGTGACTTCGGTGGCCGGATCGACTGCCCGGCCCTGCAGGCGAGCCGTCTTGGCGGCGATCGCCTCTCGCAGTTCGGGAATGCCGGACATCGGCGCGTACTGGTTACCGCCATGTTTGAGGTGCCAGGCGATACGGTCGGTCAACGCTTCGGGAGGGTCGAAGCTCGGAAAGCCCTGCGACAGGTTGATCGCGCCGCAATCCGCTGCGAGCTGACTCATCACCGTGAAGATCGTCGTGCCGACGTCAGGTAGTTTGCTGGATACGGGAGGCGACATGCTTTGCACCATGGCGCCGAGAATAGTAGCAGCGCCGTCAGGACGCAAAGGCGCGTCCGGAAAGCCGGCGTTCGATCACCGGTTTCGGCTCATAGCTTTCCAACCAGGCTGCTAAATCAGGCGCTTGCATCGCTTTACTCAGATAGTAGCCCTGGGCCTGCTGGCAGCCATGGGTGGCAATTCGCCGCAGGGTTTTCCCGTCTTCGACTCCCTCGGCGACGACCTCGAGACCCATGCCATGGGCGAGCTCGACCGTGGTACGCACGATGGAGTCATTGAGGTCGTCGTCGCAAATTCCTTGCACGAAGGATTTGTCGATCTTGAGTTCGTGCAGCGGGATGTTTCGCAGCTGCGCGAGCGATGAGTGCCCGGTCCCGAAGTCGTCCATTGATATTCTGACGCCGAGATCGCGCAACGCCTCCAGTACTGCGACGGAGCGTCGCAAATCTTCCATGATGGAGTTCTCGGTCACTTCGAGTGTCAGTTTATCGGCTCGGAATGAATACTCCTTGAGTATCTGGATGATGTGGTAAGGCAGATACTCGTCCAGCAGGTCGCGCACCGACAGGTTTACCGAGACCTGCAGCGAATGTCCTTTCGTGTCGCATTCGCGGCATTGGCGAACTGCCTCGGCGATAACATGCCTCGTCAACACAACAATCGTGCCAGATTGCTCGGCTACCGGGATAAAGTCATCGGGACTGAGAAAACCGAGCTCGGGGTGCTGCCAGCGTACCAGGGCCTCTGCGCCACATATGTTGCCGTCGGGCAGAGACATTTTTGGCTGGTACCAGGTCTGGATCTCGCCGCGCCGCAACGCTGCGGGCAGGTCATTGACAATCTTCAGGCGGCGCAGGAATTCGTCCTCGCGACCCTCCTTGTAGACACGTACCCGTTCATTGGCCGCCTCGGCGTCGCTCCTCGCGATGGACGCAAAGCGCAGCAGGTCTGCGGCAGCAGCGCCATGGCGTGGGAAGGCGGCTATGCCGACCTGGGTCTGCAGGATGATGTTGATGCGACCCAGCGTCACGCCCGAACCAAGCAGGTTCTCGATTCGATCAACGTATGCGAGCGCATCTTCGACGTCCTGACCGGGCAGCACGAGTACGAATTCATTCGTTCCGGTATGACCCAGCAATTCGACATCCGAAAAGTTTCTCCGCAAGTGTTTTGCTGTTAGGCGAATCAGCTCGTCTGTGGCGTGATGACCCAGGGTCGAGGAGATCTCGCTCATGCGCAGGAGTTGGACTGACAGGATCGCGATTTCGCTGCCCGTTTTTCCTGCATTTTCGATCAGCTGCGTCAGCTGTTTCAATATCAGTGCGCGGTTCGGCAGGTCTGTCAACGGGTCATGCAAGGCATGGTGCGAGATGCGCTGCTCGCGTTCGGCGATGGCAGTCTGCATGGCGTTAAAGCTCGAGGCGAGCTGTCCAAATTCGTCGTCTGCCTTCACTTCCACCACATTTTCATAGTTACCGGATATCATTCGCCTGGCTGCGCCGGCCAGTATTCGGAGAGGCTGCGCAATCGTCGTGGAGAACCAGGCGCCCGCCATGGCGACGAGCGCGACCAACGCTGCACCGAACGCGACGAGAGCGGTGCGGGCTTCAACATAGGGTTGCATCGCCTGTTCCATTGAGCGCTGCAGTACGATGACGATGGATGGTTCATTACTGATGAACGGTGTCTGGATGGTCAACGAGTGATCGTCATCGCTGCTCGCCATGTACACCGAGTTGAATCCGTGGTTCAGGTCGATCTGGTCGGGAGCAGCGCTTTGGCTGGCAATGATCGTTTTGAAGTTGCCACCGTCATGAATGATAGAGACTTCAAGGCCGGTTAAGCCGGCGATGCGTTCGGTGAGCGTGTTGTCGATCGAGAACCCCAGTACAACCCACCCGATCGTGACTGGCGCACGAAGCGGTACCGCGAACATGTGATACGCCGCGTCGCCGAAGAGTGTCGTCGACTCAACGTCGCTGCGACTTGCATCCGCAATGAGCTGTTTGACATCGACGCGACTTCGAATTGATGCTGCGAACGTACTGGCAATCATGACACCGTCAAGATCGACGAGTGCGGCGATGTCGGCGCCGACGCGACGGCTGTGATTGTCGAGTACAGACTCAATTGTGGCTGCATCGCCAGTCGCCGCAGCTTCCTTCAGGCCGTAGTCTGCAGCCAGCACCGAGACGCTCGTGTGCAACTGGTCCGAGCGTGCGGCGAGGAACTCGTCGACTACCGTTGCACCGATCATGAGCGACGCTTGGGCATCGGTTTGCACGTCGTTTTCCACCGTGCGCATCACGGCAATCAGAGTCACGATCTGGGCGACCGCGAGCGGGACGATCGTCAGAAGCAGCAACTTGGTGCGAAACGTTGTTCGTGAGGCCATACGCAACCGTGCATAGTGCACAAAAATCAATGCCTTAGGAATTTTAGGCGTGTTTAGTCAAATGGAGTGTGCGGCAGTTCACGGTTGCGCGGCCGGAACGGCCCATACACTGAAGTCGGGTATCAATCCGGCGGTTAGAGCAAGGTGCCAATAGGGCTTTACGAAAAGCTTCGACGCGCGATTCTGGCAGGCCTCCTGGGGGCTCAGGTGCTCGCTTGTGCGTTTGCCGGTACTCTCGAGGTCACCGTGCTGGATCCGGCCGATGAGCCGGTCCCGGATGTAGCAGTCTACGTGTCCTACGCATCCGGTGGTCCGAAGACAATGCCGGGCACCGCCGTAATGGACCAGAAGGACACACGTTTCGTGCCGCATATGCTGGTCGTGCAAAAGGGTACGTCGGTCGAATTTCCCAACAGCGATGTGGTTGCCCACCACGTCTATTCATTTTCAAAGCCCAATAATTTCGCTTTGGCGCTGTACAAGGGTGATCCGCACGATCCCATTACCTTCCAACACGATGGCATCGTCACCCTCGGCTGCAACATTCACGACCACATGCTGGCATATATCGTGGTCGTCGATTCCGATGCCTATGGCAAGACGGGCAAGGACGGGCGGGTGGCCATCGATCTCGATGACACGGCCAAAGACGCGACGCTCCACATCTGGAGCCCCCGAATACGGGACAAAAAGGTCTCAAGGGCGGTAAGCGCTGCATCGCAGGCAGTGACGTTTACCCTCGAGAAAAAACTGCGACCGGCGCACGATCCCGGCGAAGAGGTACTGCAATGGTCCGAGTACTGAGATCGCTACTGTTTCTGGGTGCGCTCGTGACTGCCGGCGCCTCCGTCGCACAGGACGTCGGCGAACGGGCTGATCTGGTTGGCGGCGCCGATATTTCGCTAATAGCCGTGTCCGGGTACGAGTCCTGGACCGACGGATTGGTTGGGAAACTCCGGTTCAGCGACGACGGCGTCTACCTCGGTCGAGCGTTTGTCGACTTTGACGGCCGACTGACCGACACATTGAAAGCATCGTTTGCCGTGGAGGCTTACGGCGATGATCTCGGCAACGCGGTCGACCTGACGGAAGCCTTTCTCGAGTGGCGACCCGTGCCGCGCTCCGCTAATCGCTACCGGGTCAAGGTCGGGGCATTTTATCCCAGGATCTCTCTCGAGAACGTCGAAAGCGGGTGGACCAATCCCTATCTGCAGAATTCATCGGCGATCAATACCTGGGTGGGAGAGGAACTTCGCGCGTTCGGCACCGAGTTGTCGTGGTCACGCAAGCCGCCGAGTCTCGATGGCAGACAGGAGTTCGGGATCAATGCAGCCGTTTTCTGGGGCAATGACCCAGCCGGATCACTGCTTGCCTGGAAAGGGTGGTCGATACACGATCGCCAATCCCGATTCAGCGACAAGCTGCCATTACCGCCATTACCGCAGATTCAGCCCGGCGGCGTATTTGAGGAGCAGGATCCTTACGTTGAGCCATTTCGTGAAATCGATGACAGTGCCGGCTACTACGTGAATCTCGAGTGGCGTATTGCCAACCGCCTGCTGATACGGGCAATGACCTACAACAACGAGGCGGACCCGACCGCACACGATAGCGGGCAATACGCCTGGTATACCGAGTTCGAACATATCGGGCTACAGGCAACCCTGCCTGGTGGTGTCGGGCTTATTGCGCAGTGGATGGACGGGTCGACCGTAATGGGGCCGAACCTGGGCGGCGGCATTCACCCGGTCGATGTCGAATATGACAGCTACTTCGCGCTGCTGACGAAACAATGGGGCTCCCATCGCGTCTCGGCTCGCTACGACAATTTTGGAATGACACAGAATGACTCGACGCGCGAGGATAACAATCCCGAGTCAGGCCATGGTTGGACCGTGGGCTATCGCTACCAGATGACTGACGGCTTTGCGCTGCGCGTCGAATGGCTCAGTATCAAGACGCATCGATGCGCGCACGTCTATTACAGGCTGGATCCGACTGTGACCGAGGAGCAGGCTCAGCTCACGTTGCAACTGCGTTTCTAGTTGAACCAGTAACAGTTCAGAAGTATTCCCAGGCAGGCCAGAACGGGGATTGAGCGATTGCGCATCATTTCGGCTCACTACGCAGGCCCTGCACGAGCCCCACGCACATAATCAACAACACCACGCCGAACGGCAGGCCGATTGAAATCGTCAGCGCCTGCAGTGACGCCATGCCGCCGCCGAGCATCAAGGCAACGGCCACGAGACCGGCCAGCAGGCACCAGAATACGCGCTGCTGTACCGGCGCGTTCATCTTGCCGCCGGCCGTTATGATGTCCATGACGAGAGAGCCCGAATCGGCAGAAGTTACGAAGAAGATCGCGATCAGGAAAACACTGATCGTCGATACGACACCCGTAAACGGCAGCTGCTCGAGCATCTTGAACAAGGCAAGCTCGGGCACCGACTCAGCGACGCCACGGTAGCCATCGGTGAACAGCTGATCGAGCGCCGTGCCGCCGAACGTCGACATCCACACGAGTCCGATGACCGTAGGAATGATCAATACCCATGTGATGAACTCGCGCACCGTGCGCCCGTAACTCACCCTCGCAATGAACATGCCGACAAACGGCGACCACGATATCCACCACGCCCAGTAGAAAGTTGACCAGCCGTGCAGGAAGTCGGTGTCCTCGCGGCCGATCCAGTTGCTGAGGCCTGGCAGGTAATAGAGATAGTCGACAAAAGATTTGAATATCGTTGCGATCACGACGACTGTCGGGCCGGCGATCAGTACGAACAGCAAGAGGCCCGCCGCCATTGCCATGTTGAGTTCGCTCAGTCTTTTGACGCCTTTATCGAGGCCCGCGATGACCGACACCAACGCGATCGAGATGATGACGAGGATCAGTATCACCTTGGTCGTGTTTCCGGGCGCCACGTCGAACAGGTAGTTGAGCCCTCCGGCGATCTGCTCGGCACCGAAACCCAGCGATACGGCCAGGCCGAACAGGGTGGCCATGACGGCAACCGTATCGACGAAATGGCCGAAGGGTCCCCATACCGCGTTGCCGATCAACGGGAAGAACGCCGAACGCAAGGTCAGTGGCAGGCCACGGTTGAAGCAGAAAAATGCCAGCGACAGTCCGACGACGGCGTAGATCGCCCAGGCATGCAGCCCCCAGTGATTGATGGCCGCGGCCATCCCGACAGCTCTTGCCCTGGCAGTGTCGGCCGGGTCGATCCCGAGTGGCGGGGTCAGAGAATGCGTGACCGGTTCGAGAACACCGAAAAACATGAGGCCGATGCCGACGCCGGCTGCAAACAGCATCGCCAGCCAGCCGAGGTAGCCATAGCGTGGCTTCGCGTCGGGTCCGCCGAGCCGGATTCGGCCCAGTTTCGAGAATGCGACCGCGAGACAAAACAGCACGAACAAGTTTGCGCTGATGACGAAAAACCAGTCGAACGTCGACGTAATCCAGACGCGCATGTCGCCGAACATAACGGCGGCCTGTTCCTGGAATAGCAGGGTGCCGATAACCAGGGCAACGGCGAGGATCGCAGAAATGACGAATACCGGGTTATGAATATCCAGCCCGAGGATCTGGATGTTGTGTTCGCCAACCTCGTGATCGATGTTGGTCTGATGCGGGGCACTGTGCTGTTCGTCGCTCAAGTGTGACCTCCAGTCGCAAGTTCCCGCGCAATCTTTGGTGCCACCCAGAGCGACGGCAGCAATATCAGCGACACGGGCACCGCAGTTACGACAATGAAGTACTGTAGAGCGCCGATGCCGCCCGATCCAATGGAAATCAAGATCATGGCCACGGTACCCATGATAACGCCCCAGAAGACGCGCAGCAGGGTGGGCGGATCATCGGTGCCCGTCATCACCATGGAAATCGTATAGGTCATGGAGTCGCCAGTCGTGGCGACGAATATGGTTGTCAGTATCAGGAATAGCAGCGATACCAGGAAACCGAGCGGCAACTGCTGCGTAATCGCGAGCAGCGCGGCCGGCATGTTGAACCCCTCGAATGGGACCGATATGGCGCCCGGGTTGGCAAGTTCGAACGCAACGCCCGAGCCGCCAACGATCGTAAACCAGAATGTCGTTACGATCGGCGCCACTACCGATACCGTCAGTACTATCTCGCGGATACGGCGACCGTTGGAAATCCTGGCGATGAACATCGCCATCAGCGGCCCGTACCCCAGGAACCAGCCCCAGAAGAACACCGTCCACTGATTCAGCCACGCGGTGTCGGCACGAAACGTGGCCATCGGCAAGAACTTGGCCAGGTACAAACCGGAGGCATTGATATAGCTGTCGAAAATGAATGCGGTCGGTCCGGCTATGAGCATGAATGTCATCAGTAGCAGTGCCAGGAACACATTGAACGTGCTCAGTAACTGGATGCCGCGCTGGATGCCGGTGACGGTCGAGATCGTATACACACCGATGAGACCGAGAATAATCAGCGACTGGGTCAGGTAGGTGTTGGGGATACCGAAGAGGTCGTTGAGCCCGTAGCTCACCTGCAGACCGAGAAAGCCGATCGGCCCGACCGTGCCGGCGACGACCGCGAGCACGCAGGCCGCGTCGATGATGCCGCCATACCAGCCACGTATAACGCGTTCGCCAAACACCGGGTACAACAGAGTGCGCGGTTTTAATGGTAGCCCCTTGTTGTAATGCAGGTGCATGAAAACGATTGTTGTGAGGCTGCCGAGAATCCCCCAGGCGAGAAAACCCCAATGCATGTAGCTTTGCGCCAGTGCCGGATAGACAGCGGCCGATGATGACGCGGCGACGTCGAATACGGGTGGCGGCGCCACGAAGTGGGCCATCGGCTCTGCAGCAGCGAAAAACACGCCACCACCCGCCAGCAGCGTGCACATGATGATGGCAAACCACTTGAACGAGGTGATCTCCGGTTGCGCCAGGTTTCCGAGCCGCGGCTTGCCCCACGGGGATATGGCAACGACGAGGCCTATTCCAAACGTAGCGAGCAGCAGCGCTTGCCAGTATGCGCCGAACAGTCGCGTCGAAGTCGCATAGGCGGCATTGACCATCTCGGACAGGTAATCGATATTCACGATCGCTGCCACGACGAAAGCGACCAGGAATCCGCCGCTGATAATGAACGTGGGCCAGTCGATGGCGCGTGCGGAAAAATGTTCCGGCTGGTGTTCGGTCGTTTTCATGATTACGCTTCCCCTGCGCCGCGACGAGATTGTTCGGTTGCAGCGACGAGAATCGTTTCGGCAGTCGCAGACAGCGTGGCGAGGAGGTCGTCGCTGACCGCAAGACCATGCTCGATTGCCGCCTGGTAATGCGTCTTCATGTCAGCCGCGGAGACATGGCAGGCGCATGCGGAACGCACGTCGCCATCGGCAAATTCCGCCAGGATCGACTCCAGTTGCTGTTGCTGCTCGTGGCAGGCGAAGTCAAGTGACGTCTCGCTCGCGCTATGTCTGGGCTTTGTCTGCATTCGTCGATAATCCGGGGTACCGCACTTTGTGTCGATTGTTGCGATGTGTTGGTACTTGCTGTCGGCCCAGTAAGCTACAGCGCCGGCGCCACGTTGCGCACACAACTCGAGGGCCGGCACGATCGCCATCCGACTATAGCACTGCTGTACTTTGAGCCGGCCAAAGCCCTCCTGGCCCAGCAGCGCCATGGCAAGATCGGCAATAGAACGGCCGCGTGCAAGCATACTGCTGCCTCTGGCATCCAGTGTCATGACGTCATTGTCGATAGCCGTGATCTCCAGTCCGCCCGCGACCTTGCCAAGGCGTTGCCAATGTTCCTCGACCAGTTCGAGACCCCGCATGCCGTGAGATTCCAGCCATACAGCGGCTCGGGCGGCATCTTCGTAATCTGCCTGGCAATACCCCAGTCCCTCAAACGCCCGCTTGAGCAACGACGTCAGCTCATTTATCGAGACGTTAATTGAGCCGCCTTTGTTGCATTGTCGGCATAACCGGGAAGTACCAGTCGTCTGCGAAGTCGGCGCCGATGTCGTCTGCCAGCGGGGCACCCTGGAACATCGTGTTACGCACCCACAAGCGCGATTTCGGGTCGAACTTGCTGACACCGAAGAACGACAATTTGCAACGCAGCAGATGAATGGGAAGGACATCGGCATCGAGAAGGTTGGTGCGAATATCGCCGTAGGCCGATTGGGTCAGCGACTGCACCCTGCGCAGGGTGCTGCGCAGTTCCGGGAAACGGATGGCAAATTCTGCAACCGATTGGCAGGCGCCTGCTTCGATCGAAGCGCAAATGAGGTCGTAGCATTGCCGTACATCATAGGCGACCGCCAGGGGCATTGCCTTATCCTCGCCAGGATCCACGCCACGCTGGCCGAGCCTCGGCTCGGACTTCTCCATCGACCGATACCAGAATACATCGCGACAGTGCGGCTCGGAAAAGTCGATGTCCAGCGCCCAGTCATAGTGGTTCTCTATCAATGCCTTCGTGTCTGCCAGCGATTGTCCAGGCATCAGTTCGAGGGACTCGTCAACACAAAGCGCATCTTCGAGTTCGTCGGTCAGCTCGGGATACAGTTCCATCAACAGCGAGTTGATGAGTTCCTGGGTCTCCGGGCTCACACATTGCGATGCATGCTCGACGAGTTCGGCCCAGTCCAAAAGTTCGCGGGAACCGGCCCAGTCGTGGATGTCGTCGAGTTCCCCGATCACCGTGGCATTACATTTGTTTTGCAGTTCGTTGTCCGTCGCGATTTGGCGCAGGTGCAGCGATGCCTTCTGCAGCAGGCACTGCAGATAGCCGCGATTCTCGGCGGTAGGGGATCCGTACCGGATCACGCGAGCCAGCGCGGTCTCGCGCACCTCGACCCAGCGGCTGATCAACTGCGGGTGATTTATCAGGAAGGGCGCCATGCCGAGGCCCGTGGCATTACCGATGCCGAAGTAGCGTTTGATCGCAGCGTCCATTTTGACGGCCGTGCCGGGCGCACGGGCGTGTGCGATATGGTCGGCCTGGGCGAGACTGAACTCGCGAATCATGTAGCAGGTGAACATCTCGGCGGCGAAGGGCCGGGCGAAGTCAGGGTGCGTTGAGCGCACTTTCAGCCAGTCGGCCATTCCGAACTTGCCGCTGCCATAAACTGCGGTCGTGCGGTACAGGTAGCCGATGCGTGCGATGGTCTCGAGTGCGGGCTGCCGGCCGGCGGCGAGCTCGCCGATTACGTAGTCGAAGTTGCGGGAACTCTTGTTGGCGCGCGACAACACGATGCAGCGTGCGTCGACGCGGCCGGCTTCCTGCAATGGCACATTGGCCCGCAGCATCTGCATCTGTTCGTCATCGACGTCGCCCGCACAGAGCGTTACGGTCATGTCCCACTGGTCGGCGATGACGCGGTCGCTGCGCCTGGCGGGCTCGAGGTAGTCGGCGAACACGACGAAACTGAAACGGCCGTGCGGGGCATCGATCGTGTAGATCGCCGTGCCGTAACCCTCTGCATCCAGGTCCCATGTCTTGCAGTGAATCTGCCAGCGCTCGTTCATTACATGGCGCAGAAGAATGCGCATGAAGCTCAACCGATACGGGTGCAGTGAGCCCAGCCGCTCGAGATCCAGAACCGTGGACGCAGGGCGCAGCTGCAACGGCGTCGTGGCCTGGTCATGCGCCGGAGTTTTACCTCGGCCGGGCATTCAGGTGTCCTGCCGCGTCTCGAACGCGGCGCCGAAAAATCTCAGCCAGTTAAGCCCCATTACCTTGCGCACGTCGTCGTCACCAAAGCCGGCCTTTTTAAGGCCCTGCGCAAGGTTGGAGAAGTCTTTACAGCTCGCGAACCATTCGGGCTGGCGCGGCCAGTCCTTGTTGTCCGCCGATCCTTCGCCGTAATCGGCGCCGGCTGTCCAGCGGCCGGAGCGCATCCATTCGAGAACCTGATAGTCCCAGTTCAGGCACAGGTCCGAGCCGATGCCGAGGTTGTCGATGCCGATAATCTCTGCGGTCTCGGCAGCCATGGCCGAGAACTCGTCGAGCGTGCAGTCGCTGCCATTCTTGAGGTGGAACGGGTACAGGCTGAGCCCGAGCATGCCGCCCGATTCGCCCAGTGCGCGCAGCACCGTCGTCGACTTGTTGCGCAGCGCATCGTGAAAGAACGACGGATTGGCGTGCGTAATGGCGATCGGCCTCTCCGAAAGTTCCATGGCCTCGAGCGTCGAGCGCTCCGCGCTGTGCGACATGTCAATGACCATGCCGACGCGGTTCATTTCGCGAATGACTTCCTTGCCAAATCGCGTGATTCCGCTGTCACGGGACTCGTAGCAACCCGTGGCGAGCAGGCTCTGGTTGTTGTAGCTCAGCTGCATGATGCGTACGCCGAGCTCGTGAAAGATCTGCACATAGCGCAGGTCGTCCTCGATGGGCGAGCAGTTCTGGAATCCGAACACGATGCCGACGCGCCCTGACTGCTCTGCGGCAAGCACATCGTCGGCGCTGCGCGCGTGCAGGATGAGATCGCCGTGCTGGCGAAACAGCCGTTGCCAGTCGCCGATGTTGGCCAGCGTTTCGCGAGTATTTTCCCAGTAAGCTATGGTGACGTGAATTGCCGTAATACCGGCGTCTTTGGCTGCCTGGAAAAGCTCTCGATTCCAGTTAACGTACTGTAGTCCGTCGATGACAATCATCGGGTCCGCTCAATAGGGCAGGCTGTAAGTGGTCTTGACGACCGTATAGAACTCTTGCGCATACTGACCTTGCTCGCGCGGGCCATAGCTCGATGCCTTGCGGCCGCCGAACGGCACATGGTAGTCGGTACCTGCCGTGGGCAGGTTGACCATGACGCAGCCCGACCTGGAATGCCGCCGGAAGTGGTTGGCATGCTTCAGGGACGTCGTCATGATGCCGGCCGTGAGGCCGAACTCGGTATCGTTCGAAACCGCCAGCGCCTCATCGTAGTCGGCTACCTTGATCACACAGGTAATTGGCCCGAAGATCTCCTCCCGGTTGACGCGCATGTCGTTGGTTGTGCCGGTGAATAACGCCGGCGTCATGAAGTAGCCTTCTGTGTCCAGCGTCGGCGTGTCGCCTCCGCATTCGAGAACAGCGCCTTCATCCTTCGCGAGTTGCAGGTAGCCCAGGTTTTGCTCGAGTTGCCGGGCATCGACAACGGGGCCGATCTGGGTTTGCGGCTCGAGTGCGTGACCGACAACGAGCTCCCGCATCGCTTTTTTCATGCGTTCGACGAACTCGTCGTGGATGCTTTCCTCGACCACGAGCCTCGACGACGCGGTGCACTTTTGACCGGTGCCGAAGAACGCCCCGTTGATGGCGCACTGCACAGCCAGGTCGAGATCGGCATCCTGCAATACGACGAGTGCATTCTTGCTGCCCATCTCGAGCTGTACGCGGGTCATATTGTCGATGGCATTGCGAGCGATCTGGCGGCCGACGGCGACAGAGCCGGTAAACGAAATGGCGTCCACGTCACCTGCGCGCGTCAGTGCGTCGCCAGTGGTCGACCCCGGTCCCGTCACGAGGTTGAACGCGCCAGCGGGCAGGCCGCTGCGGCTGATGATCTCGGTCAACGCCCAGGCGCTTGCAGGCACCAGTTCGGCCGCTTTGAGAACGACCGTGTTGCCGAATGCCAGCGCCGGCGCGATCTTCCAGGCGGCAACGGCCGTCGGAAAGTTCCACGGCGTGACGAGGCCGACCACGCCGAGCGGCTCGCGCGTGACGTCGACGTCCACGCCGGGACGCACCGACGCCGCGTGTTCGCCCATCTGGCGCAGCACTTCGGCGCCGAAATATTGGAAGAACTGACCGGCGCGGCCTACCTCGCCGATCCCCTCAGCGAGCGGTTTGCCTTCCTCGCGGCTCAACAGGCGGCCGAGTTCGTCCTTACGCGCGATTAATTCGTTGCCGATGCTGTCGAGTATGGCCTTGCGTTCCTCGAGCCCACTCTGCGACCAGCCTGTAAACGCATCACGCGCCGCGTCGACGGCCTGCAGCGCCTCATCCGGCGTGGCGCTGGCATAGTGGCCAATGATGTCGCTGGTGTCGGAAGGGTTCACATTTGTGACTGTGTCGCCTCCCTCTGTCCACTCACCGCCGATGTAGTTGCAAAATACGTTGTCGGTCATCTTGTTTCCCGTTTGCCTGGCAGCAGCTTACGCCGAGCCGGATGGCTCGCAAAGCGCGAGTATTGAATCATGGACCTTGGCGGATAGCTTGACGCCGGCCGATGCCGTCTCGCGGCGGTTACTGTAGCGCCGTGCGCTGGGCAGCCGGGAACCCGGTTGTGCTTCGATCTGGGCGAACAGCTTTTCTGCGTGCGCGGCCCAGCCTTCGCTGTCGCCGAACAGCTGCGGATCCATCGCAATGATCAACTCACCGCCGCTCGGCGGGCCGCCGTCGTTATTGTCGCGCTCGGCCGCCTCGAAGCTGAAACACTCGCCGATCAGGGCGCCAGCAAAGAGTTCGATCATCATGGCGATCGACGAGCCTTTGTGGCCTCCGAACGCCAGCAACGCGCCGTCGAGGACCTCGTTTGGGTCCGTCGTTTCCCGACCGTCTTTGTCGACGCCAACTCCAGCGGGCAGGGCTTTGCCTTCGCGGGCTGCGAGCATGACCTCGCCACGTGCCATGACGGATGAGGCCTGGTCGAATATCACGGGTGGGTTGTCTTCCCGCGGCCAGCCGAATGCCAGCGGGTTGGTGCCATAAAGGGGCTTCGAGCCACCCGCCGGTATGACCGCGGGTTTGTATGACACACAGGCCAGCGCGCACAGGCCCGCCTCGGCGATTGGCTCGATCTCGGTCCACAACGCGGCGAAATGGTGGATGTCCGTCAGCGCCAATGCGGCAATGCCCGATGTTTTCGCAGCATCGATCAACGGCTCACGGCCGCATGCCAGCGCAAGCGGCGCGAAACCACTGTCGCCGTCGACACGCACCACGGCCCCGGCAATCTTGTCGACCGTAGGTTCGGCGTGGCCGTTGACTTTGCCACTCTTGAGGGAAGCGACATAGCCGGCGAGGCGCATGAGGCCATGCGAATGACAACCGTCGCGCTCGGCGGCCGTAATCACATCGGCGACGGCAGCCGCGTTGGCAGCGTTGCAGCCATTGTGGCTCAGTACGCTTGTCGCAAGTGCGTGGACTTCGTCCAGGGTGAATGTCAGATCGCTCATAGGTTGATTCCGTCAGTCGTCAATCGGATACCGTTGCAAAACCGGTCCCAGCGCATGTTTCAGCGGATCAAGGTAGGGTTCGAAATTGCGCCACTGCTCCAGCCCGGCCTTGTAAATGGGTTGCCGGACCTGTTCGGAACTCGGCGTGCGTACCGATCGCTCGGTGCGATGAAATTTCAGACAGGCCTCTTCGAAGGGCAGCCCGCAGTGCTCGAGTATCCTGCGCACCTGCGTTTCGAGGTCGGCCACGACATCCTCGTACTGCACGCGCAGGATCTTGCCGGGCAAGACCGCGTCCCAGTGGTCCATTAGCTCGACGTAGTCCCTGTAATACCTGCCAATCTCGTCGAGGCCATAGGTGAACTCCTGGCCGCTTGCGAATAGCTGTTTGAAACCGCTGAAACAGCAGGCCATGGGGTGGCGGCGCGCGTCGATGATAGTTGCATTCGGCAGGATCAGGTGAATCAGGCCGATGTGACGGAAGTTGTTGGGCATCTTGTCGATGAAAAACGGCGCGTCCTGGCGATGTACCCGGGTGTCTTCGATAAATGCCTCGCCGAATTCGCGCAGTTTATCGACGGGTATGTCGGCAAGTATCTTCGGATACCGCGGATCCTCGTCCTTGTACCGGCGGCCATCGAGCCGACTCGCAAGGGCCGGTATATTCGGCAGCTCCAGCGTGCCATCGACCTGTGAGTGCGAAGCGAGAATCTGCTCCAGCAGCGTCGAGCCCGCTCGCGGCAGGCCCACAATGAAGATCGGGTCCGGTGCATTGCAGCCGCTGCCTGCGCGCTGCGCAAAAAACGCTGTGTCGCAGACCTGCCGCTGCATCTGCAGCCGCTCCGTTATTGCGTCGGACTTGTACTGCAGTTCGTCTTTCTTCAAGGCGTTGCCGCGCAGGTAGAAATCTGCCGCCGCCGCGAAGTCTTCGCTGTCCTCATAGTGCTTGCCGAGGGCGAAGCAGACGTGAATACGATCTTCGACCGAAGTCGAAGGCAGTGACTCGGCCCAACGCATCGACTCTACTTCAGAATCCGAAAAGCGGTAAGTTTTGAGGTTGGCAAGACTCCAGTATGCGTCTCCATAATCGCGCCGCGCCAGGTAAGAAAGCCGGTAAGACGCGATGGCCTCGTCCAGCCGGCCAATGGTTTTGAGTGCATGCCCATGCACCAGGTGCAGCCCCGCGTTCTTGTCAGCTTGTTTTGCGAGGCTCTCGTATATTTCCAGCGCCTCATCGTAATTTCCAATCGCGACGCACTGGTTGGCGTAGGCCGCGAGATAATCAGGGTTGCCCGGTTGCGCCTCAAGGAGCAGTTTCGCTTGCTGCAGGGACTCGGCGTATTTCTGGCGCCGATACAGGACATTCATGTAATCGAAACGCGCAAAGCGGTTGTCCGGCTCGAACTCCAACGCACTCTCGAGAATGAATTCGGCATCGTCGAGCACGCCAGTTTTTACGCCCAGGTCCGCCAGCAAGCGCATGCCTTCTATGTTCTGCGGATTCTCCTTCAGGAACGCCCGGCACAGGCGCTCGGCCTTGAAGAGTCGCTTCTCGCTCATCATGTTGCGAACGCTGAGGAGCTCCGGTGGCAACGCGGCGAGGCGCCGGCGATTCTCTACAACTTCGGAAAGCAGCCTCTCATTGTCTTCTTCGATGGCGATATTTTCGAGCGCCTGCCAGCTCGCGAGCAGGGAATTGTTGCGAGCAACGGCTTTTTTGTATGCGGTCTTGGCTGCCGCGGTATTGCCCAGCGCGGCTTCCAGGTGCCCCTGTTCCTGCCAGGCACGGCCATAGGCGGGGCGCAGTTGCTGCAACTTGCTCAGTGCGGCGCGAGCTCCCTCGAATCGCCCGGCGTACCGCAGGCTGACGGCGAACACGTACAGCGCGTCCTCATGCTCGGGCATCTCGCGCAACAGGTCGCGCAGCACGTGGCATGCGTCCTCGGGCCGGCTGGCCGACAGCAAGGCCTTGGCCGTTGCGATGGCTTCTTCCGGTTGCGGGTGATCCTGTGAGGCCGGCTGGTTTTGCATTGACATGATGATCCGGGTGAGGGAAAAAAAAGGGCGAACCGTAAAGTTCGCCCCTTCTTCGTCTCGCGACAGCTTTCAGTTCATTTCTTTTTCCATACCAAGCCTCCGAGGCCAGTCCTGGTTCAGAAATGGTACGAGAAGCGTACTCCAAGCGTTCTCGG
The DNA here is from genome assembly GCA_011772865.1 of Woeseiaceae bacterium. GTDB lineage: Bacteria > Pseudomonadota > Gammaproteobacteria > Steroidobacterales > Woeseiaceae > UBA1847. The sequence continues at coordinate 81,569 of WVYQ01000006.1, forward strand.
GCGGTTCGTTGTGATGCGCTCGAAAAAGTCCTGGCGATTAATGTGCAGCTGTGCGCGCTCGTCGGTCAGGTTAGCCCCGAACAACTCGACTCCCCAACCATCGGTCGGGTGCTCCCAGCCCAGCGAGGCGTTAACGACTGTCCAGCTGTCCTGCGTCGTATTGGGCTCCTCGGGCGTGTCGACGAGCGAGTTGATGGATTCACCGGCATACCTGATGCCCAGTTGACCATAGCCCATCCAGCCGTTGCTGAGGACCCAGTCGTAGCGTGCCCGTGCGGTCATCTGAAATTCCGGCGTCAGCGGCAACTGGGTGCCGGCGTCGGCGACCACGATGTCGAATGCCGGGTCGACAAACACGAGTTCCGTGTCATTGAACGAAGCGCCCGCGTACAGGGTCCACCTGTCGGAAGCGGACCAGATCAGGTCGGCTTCGATACCCCGGATCTCAGCATCGCCGCCATTGTCGATCAGCGTAAAGATCGAGATATTCTGCGAGTCGAATTGCGAGAC
>WVYQ01000024.1 GCA_011772865.1 Woeseiaceae bacterium
ACTGACGACGAAACGGTCGTTGATAGTACGAGCTAGCGGCGCGAAAGACTGCTTTTGGCCGTAAGCAGCCTGTCATAGTTTCGCTAGACCGGCCACTTGAATGTCCGCTTTGGCGAAAGGCTGACTTTCGCCAAGTCCATTCCACCCATCACCACCAGAAACAAGAAAGGCCCCTCGAGGAGGGGCCTTTTTCGTGCGTAACTTCTTGCGTAGGGACTATTGAACGCAGGCGAGTGCTTCTTGCAGCGTATCGGCGCGCTTTTCGCTGATCTCGTAGTCCCGATCGCCCTCGCTCGTGGTCTGCCTCAGTGTCTTCACACCATTAGCGGCTAATGCGGCCACGGCATCAGGGCTCAGCGGATACTTGACGACGGTATAAGTCTTCATCATGAAGTCTTTGGTCATGTCGTTCTCCCATGTACCCGGCGCATGGATTTCGGAATCCGCAACGAACTCCTGATCAGTGCGCAACTCAACCACCGATTCATCAGTCAGCAACAGCAAGAGCTTGGACTCCGCGGGAATCACTACCGCGGTATCCAGGTCCTCCTTGGTAGGCCGATCCGGACGAGAGTCGTAATTCACGACCTGGATAGCAAGATACTTGTTGTCGCCTTCGGCAACTGCCGCGAGGTAGCCAACTTGCGTATTGAACAGCTTGAAGTCTTCCCATTTGGTCCACTGCACCTTCTCACCGGTCAATGCGTTCGTGGTATCCGTTTCGAACTTGCACTTGGCGGCGTTGGCTGTCGCGCCCACAAGAAGCAATGAAATAGCAGTCGTTACTGTCGTAAATTTCTTCATCATTTTACTCACCCTGTGCATGTCATTACTTCTTGTTCAGAGCACAGTTCAATGCATTCTGAACCTTGAGAGACGCTTTCTTGCTGAACGCGAGGTTATGGTCTGTGTCCCGGGTTCCGAGGTAGTAATAGTTGTCCCGGGCCTCGATACGCATGTTCATAACCGGGGCGCGCGTCAATAGTTCCAGGTCCTCGGGCGTCAGCTCGTAGAAAATATCGACCGTTGCATCGACGCGGAAATTGGGGTTCGTTTCCTGTTCACCACCAAGCCCCGCGGCGGCAGCCGACTTCATAAACCCGCCGAAGCCTTTTTCCTCGAATTTCTCGTTTGGTTTCGTTACCTGGCCTTGCGGTCGAATCTCCTGACCCGTCAAAAGGGTAAGAGTGGTGCGGTCGGTAAACGTGACCCGCAATTTGGATCCGGCAGGGATGACGACGCTATCATCCCGGAGACCTGATACGTGCTCTTTCATTAGCGCCTTATACTGGTCCTTATCGTCCTTTTTGAGCTTGGATTCGTACCACTCGGGTGGCCTGTAATACTCGGTGGCTTTGATCTGGACGCCCAGCAAGATCTTCTGCCGGTCGCCATCGAATACTGCGGCTACGGACCCTTTGGTCATCGGGTTCATCATATTGTTGGTTATGTCGTCCCATTTGGTCGTGACGGGCAGCCCTTTTTCGAACTTGCATTTGGCGGCATGCCCGGCATGCGATCCCAGCAACATCGAAGCTGCAAATACTGCAAGAGTTAACTTTTTCATAGCGATCTGCTTCCTTTTGGCCCTGGTGCTACTGAATACAGCCGAGCACATATTGAATTCGGTCTATCTGATTCTTGCCCAACGTAAAATCGTGATCCCTGTCGCTGGCGGATAGCCTGATGTCGGTCGCGCCTTGCGCAAGCAGCGCATCCCGCGTATCTGCGGTCAACTCGTACCAGACGACAGTGGTTGTTTCGACAACGTAAGTCTCTGGATGGCCCGTCCGACTATCTGGCACCCTGAAGTCACTTTTGCCACGCGCCTTGGCGCTGGCCGCAAGTTCGAGAATCGTGTCGTCGGCCATCAGGATCGACAACGTCGCACCCTGCGGTATGAGTACCCTGTTTTCGTGCAGGTTCGCCCGCTCCGGCATTGTCGAATCGCGGTCGACCACAACAATTTTCAAGCCGAGGAACTGCTTGTCGCCTTCGGATCGGGCGGCTGTCCAACCATAGTTATTTTGATTATCGAAAAGTGACTGCAACGATTTCCACTTCGTTTCGGCCACCATCTGCTTGGTAAAGCTATCGACGCCATGCTTCTCGAACTTGCATTCGGCAGACTGCGCCGGCGAGTAAATGGCCAGCAGCAGAACGGCGGTCGCGATGAGGTGCGGCTTGATCATCGGGAGACGATAGCGTGTCTGCCGATGATTTTTTTTGACGTATGTCTCAATTAAAACAATAAGTTAGTGACATTCTGACCAGGGCGTACAGTTTCTGGCGGCATTTTGCAGCCACATGTCAGAACAGTGACCTGGAACCTATTCAGGGCTGTGCTGCTGCTGCACACTCCACGCTGCCTTGACGGAGAGATCCATGAAAAAACTACTGATGCTCGTCGCTTTAACTGCTCCTTTCTGTTCATTGGCGCAGGAAGCCGATGAGGACAAGTATGCTTTTGGAAGCATCAATATCGGTGGTGCAGTAATCGAAGTCTTTGATAACTGGACGGACATGCAGGAGTGTGCCCGGTTATGTGACGAGGAACCGGCTTGCCGTGCCGCAACGTATCATGACCACACCGTTGAAGGCCGTTGGGCTAATACCTGTGTGCTTCGGAGCGAGATCGGCGCGACGAGTGCGGTGCAGTCGGGACTGTCTGCCTGGATCAAACCGGCTATCGCCACCAGGAACTATGACGTGGAGGTTTTCGACGCATCGGGGAAAAGGGTGTTCTTCGCCTCGAGTGCGGATCAGGAATTATTTCACGAAGAAACCGGGCGATCTTTTCACTTCCGGAACGGTGATGATGAAATAATCAGCGGAGGCGCAGTTTTTATCTTGTATCACTTTAACCAGAGGCACTTCGAGTGGATCGAAGAAGCAGGGTTCGCACCGGGTGAAACAGGAACGCACGAACATGATTCGACGCAGCGATATTACAGCGAGTCCTCGTTATCAGATTACAGGAAGAGAGTAGCTGATCGGCCACCTGCTGCGACCGAGTATTGGACGACGCCGGAACAAGGTGACACTCCAATCCTGGCTTACGAACTCGTGCGCCATGAGGGCGGCGTTTATACGGACCGGTTTGGGCAGCCCGTGCAGGACATTGTCTTTCCTACCCTTAGCAAAGAGCAATTGAATACCCGGCTTGGCATTTACAGAAACGAGTTTGGTGAACCTGTTTATTTCATGAGAGGCCAGCTTGGATCCCAATCCGACGGGTCTTTCGGAGATTGGGATGACGTTGTGCTGCTGCACTATTACTACGAGGAAGTTTATGAATCCGCTGCCTTTGAAGAAGTCGAGAGCAGGCGAAAAGTCAATGCGGCCGCAGCTCTCGAGTCAAATTCGGTAGCTACCGAGATGCTCAACCTGGGCAATTACTATGAAACGGAATACACGACAATCATGGGTGGAAATTACAAGGTGGTGTATTTCACGATGATTGATGGTGAGATCGTCTACCTCAACAAGACCCAGATCAAACAGCTGAAAAACAAGTGGCTGGTCCTGAACGAAGAGACGCGGATGAATACCAGGCCGTTCTATGTTCCGGAAGGCGGGTTCTACGTCAAAAACAGGCATGCGAAAAAACGAGGCCTTGTTGATTTGCCATCAAGCAGCTTCGTGGTCGAAATAAAGGCAAAGCCCGAATACATGGTTGAATTTCAGGCCGCGATTTCCACACTTCCTACATATACCTTTGAAAACGCCAATTACTGGGGCGCCGGTAAGAGCGTGACTCTGCAGGATCCGCTGAACATGCAGGAGTGTGCCCGTTTGTGTGATGAGGACCCGTCTTGCGCCGTCGCTTCATACCATGACGAAACCGCGACTGGCGGTTACGCCAATACGTGTACGCTGCGACGCGAAGCGGGCGAGAGACACCCGGAGCAAACCAGCGTGCACTCCTGGGTCAAGCGTTAAGCACAGGAACATCCTGATCTCGCAAAACAGAGACGTCGCTTTGCGCTTCCCGCCTAACGCAAGCCGAGAGTCACAAGAACATTTCGGATTCGCTTTCTCAGTTGCTTTCCGGCGTGACTCACCACACCAGGCAGTTTTTGAATACCCGCCATCGCCCGGTACGTGAGTGCATCCCAAGCGCTGGAGAATACGATCAGCGTCTTGTTGTGAACAACGTTATTCGCGAATCGCTGTTTGAAGTGCTCCATGCCGCGCGTGAAATCGAAATATTCGATGTCCGCCGAATCACAGTGCAATAACAGGCGCCGGATCAGGACCTCACCCGGAGATTTTTTCGCATAGCGCCAGTCGAAGGTGGGTTTGTACCAGGTGAAGGTCCCGTTCGAGTCGAATCCCAGGTGGTATGCGAATACATCGTCGCCACAGTAAAGCACGGAAAAATGCGACAGCCCTGCTTCCGCCAGCCCTTGCGTATAGAGCCGGCAGAAAAGTCGCTCTTCATCTTTTTCATAAATGCTTGGTTGCCCGATATTATTCCAGCGTTCAATGTGCTGGCGAAACAGGTCGTCCAGGTGCGGTTCGATATCGGGCCATGAACGCAGCACATCCAGTCGGACATCGCCGACTTTTTGCAATCCATTGTCGTTCCGAACCAGGCTTTTCTTTCGTGCAAGCCGGGAAAAGCAATCGGCTGCATCTTTTGCATCAATTCCGGGGCAACGCGATGCGTCCAGCCAATAGCACTTCAAATAACGGCTTTCCGCCGACTGCATATCCCGGCATAGATGCCCGTCCGGCACAAGCTCGCGGAGAACCAGCCGTCTCCAGTCATCCCGCTCCCTGAGAAAGCCGGTGATGCATTCCATCGCTGCCTGAACGTTTTGATCCTCACATACCAAGTCCGCATAATCCGAGCGCGGATCCCCAAGCATTTCCAGGTCTCCGATCTGGGTCCGCCTGAGCGGCAAGACAGCCACGAGGTCGTCGCCGTCATAAACTGCAATCACAAAGAGATTCGCGTCGAGATCGAACGCCGAGGCGAATGCGGCGCTCCACTGGTAGTGCATGAAGACCGTCGATTTGGGGCAACGCGACCAAAGACTGTTCCAGGCGTCTTTCAGCTTCGAGAGGCCCTCCACTGATGTTACGAGTTCGACTTTCACGGAAGGCGCATGTCAGGCTGAAGTTGGCAGAGAAAAAATACTGCCGAACTCATCGAAACCTGATCCATTTGGAAAGAAGTCTGCTAAACAGGCCCGCCTTTCGCGTGAGGTGAACAGTGAGGTCATAAGATTCATATTGGTCTTTGGTAAATCTTTTCTTGTAGGACTCGTTACCACACTTGAAGTCGAATCGGCTCACGCCTTGCTCGATGGCATGCTCGATCGTCGTGAGGATCAGCAGTGTCCCGATGCTAAGAGAAGCCAATTTCGGATCGAAGCCGATCATCAGGAAAACGTAATTGTCACCGGATCGCCATCCATACATTGATCCAACGACGGCATCATCGAGGCGACATTCGGTGAACAGGATCTCCAATGCGTTCATTGCTGGTAGCCTGACTATCGTTTGGTGAAAGTGTTGAATCTCCTCATCGACAAAAAATGATTTTCGGTCAAGTGCGTCGAATCGTAGTCGGTGCAGGTGTGTCACACGTTCGAGCGCATGCTCCAGTTTGAGCCTGTCGACTGCATCACGCGAACTGGTCACGTGGAAACTCAGTCCATTTTCGGTAGCCTTGCGCAATTTCCGTCGCAGCTGGTTTCGCGTCTTCGACTTAAATCCTGACCAATACTCGTCAATGCTTGAGGGAAGTTTGAGTACCGAAGCAGAACGCCGGTTTTCGACAATGACCTGTGCGATATCGAGTTCATCGCGGAGAATGTCCAAGAACCGCGCGGTAACGAGACGGCACGTAAGGGCTTCAACGTCCGGATTTGCAAGCAGGTACCTTACAAATTGCCGGCTGGCGTTTTCCCAGTCGTTCGCAGGGGCGAGTGGTTCGTTATTATCCGCTGTGGGAATCTTGAGTACTTCAAGGGTGGTTCCCTTGGTGCTGCGGTGCTCAATAACCGGCATTAGAAAGGACAACACGCCGTCCGAGTAACCGCAGGCTATGCGCATGCCCGACAGGCTTTCCCACACATCTCGTGCGGATTTCAATACCTCATAATTCCAGAATAAATTCGGCGTCCGGCTGAGCTCGAATAAGTGGTTCCAGGATGCCTCGTCAACCGAAAAGGCATCGGCAAAATGAAATTCCATTGAAGCAACGTTGCCACCCTCGCGATCTTCTGCCCGATTGCCCGGGTCTGATGAGCTACGCGGTGCTTGCGCGACGATGTCCGGAGCTTTACTCATAATGATGATCAGCGCTGCATGTCAGCATCAGCAACATTTTGCACTGTGCGAGGTCTGCGTACCGCCGACGACTTCACAGTGTGAACGGAGACCCTCGTAACACTCAGGTTCGATCTCGTTCCATCGGCGGCGTCCCGGCGCCGCACCATCGCTGGATCGGCGCACTCGATAAGCACAAACCCAAACCTGCACCCAGAGTCACTGATGCAACTCGACGAGATCGCCGTCGGACACGAGGTGATCGGGTCCGACCTGCTGGCCGTCGTATACATCGGTGCCCCACATGCGTGCGAATTTGAGGCCTTCGGCAATGTCCTTGTGAACAAGCCGCGCCACATCGAGAACCGTGTCACCGCGACGTACCGTGAACGGCTTGTCGGTCTCCGCGGGCTTGCCCGGGGTCTTGGTATAGACACGGACGATCTCGAGTGCCTTGAACAGGAAGGCGCCGATTTCATCCAGGCCGTCGCCGGTCCTGGCTGACACAGTCAGCGCCGGGTACCGCAGACCCAGCAGGTCCTCGAGCACTTCGACCTCCTCGGGATCGGGATCGAGGTCCGACTTGTTCGCAACCAGGACCGTGGGCAGTTTCAAGCTGAAAACGTCATCGGATTCGGCCGGCTCCCCGGAGTCTTGCACGTTCAGGCCCGGCCAGTCGGTCGTCAGGTAAATCTTTTTCTCGGCGAGGCGCTCGAGAATGGTCGGAACCTGCTCGAGGCACTCCGGGTCGGCGAGGTCGATGACGAGCATCGCCGCGTCGGCTGGCTGCAGTGCGTTGACGATCCACGGTTCCATGAAGTCTGCGGAAATCGGCGGCAGGTCGATGAGCTGAATGTGAATGTCCTCGTAAGGAACCATGCCCGGCACGGGCAAATGCGTGGAATACGGGTAGGGCCCGATCGCGCTGCTCGATCCGGTCAGTTTGACGTGCAGACTCGACTTGCCCGCATTCGGCGGGCCGATCAGCGCGACTTGTGCGGCGCCCTCGGGCCGGATGACATGTGACGGGCCGCTGCGTTTTCCGCCCTTCTTGGGGCCGGTCAGTTCCTCGGTGAGCTGCTTGATCCGGGTCTTTATGTCGGCCTGCAGGTGCTCGGTGCCCTTGTGCTTCGGAATGGTCCGCGCCATTTCCTTGAGACATTCAAGGCGCTCTTTCGGCTCGCGCGCGTTGCGAAAAGCCTCTTCAGCCTTTTTGTAATCCGGTGTTACGTTGGTAGGCACGCTTTAGATATTACCCGAGACCAAGCCAACTCTCCCTCCGCATGGCAGCCGATAATCGTGATTTTCGAGCGCAAGTTTGGTGTCAAACCAACAAAAGCCTGCCTCAGAGTGTGACACGTCTCTCAATTTTCGTCTTATGTTCAAGACGTTGTTTTTTTTCCACAACAGTTTGCTGCATGTCTGAAAACGGCGGGATCGGGTGTTGCCGATGCGCAAGACCACGCGCGGTACGAAGCGATGCCCCTAAATTGAGTACTCGCTCATGGTATAGCGCCCGTAAAGACAAGTACCAAGGTAGCCGGAGCATGTATTTCGTACATGACTTTGGAGGTACGAGGAGTGAAGAGCATATTGATTTTGGCTCTATTCTTTCTGGCGGGCTGCTCGAGCTTTGTTCCCCTGGAGGAACTCGAAGCGCAGGCGGTGCTCACCGGCGACTGGACAGAGGTTGAGAGGCGCGAACGCATTATTGCGAGACGCAATATGCGCACCAGCCTGGCATGTCCGCCGGGTACAACGGGCTTCTGCGAAACCGGATTCGGTCGCAGCGAATGCCGATGCGTTGATTCCGCAGCTCTCAGCGCCTACTTCAGTCGCTAATTCGAGCCCGACAGCAGCACCGCGAGTGATCGCGCGCTCAGCGCGGCTACTTCGTTGCCCGGCGCAAAATCTGCCGAACTTGCGAATTCAGTCTGCCACTCCGCACTACCTGGTAATCTGAAGCTCACTTCCTCGTCCGATCCATTAATCAACAGCAAGATCCTGTTTTCGAGCACGGCGCAGAATGCCTGCCGTGTAAACCAGTCCTGGTCCGACATCGTTTCGCCACCCTCGTTGAGCCATTGCAGCGCTTCTGCGTCGTGAATGTATTCGCGCAGCCGCAGCAAGGGCTCGTCGCGGCGCAGCTGTATCAACGACCGAACCTGCTCCAGGAATTCCGGGTCCGACGCGAGGCCGCTCCAGTCGAGCCAGCCTGTCTCGTTATCCTGCGCATACGCGTTGTTGTTTCCTTGCTGCGAGTTGCCGAACTCATCGCCGGCCAGCAGTAACGGTATGCCCTGCGACAGGAACAGGCTTGCCAGGAAATTGAGACGCTGGCGGCGACGAATCGCGAGAACGGACGCATCTTTGGTTGAGCCTTCGATGCCGTGGTTGCTGCTGTAGTTGTGTGCGTGGCCGTCCTCGTTATTTTCGCCATTGGCTTCGTTGTGGCGGTGCTCGAAGCTGACAACGTCAGCCAGCGTGAAGCCGTCATGACTCGTCACGAGATTGACGCTGGCGTTGGGCTTGCGGCCAGGTTGCTCGAAAATCTCCGCGGAACCCTGCAGGCGCCTTGCGAACGCGGCCGCCGAACCCTCGTCGCCGCGCCAGAACCGCCGCACATCATCGCGAAACTGGTCGTTCCACTCGGACCAGCGCATCGGGAAACACCCGAGCTGATAGCCGCCCGGACCCGGATCCCAGGGCTCGGCGACCATGACGGCATCGTGTAGCGGGTCGTCATGGCTGATGGCCTGCAACAGCGGATGCTCGACGGAGAAGCCGTGGTTGTGGCGGCCGAGTACGGGCGCCAGGTCGAAGCGAAATCCGTCGACGCCCATCTCACGGTGCCAGTAGCGCAGGCTGTCGAGCACGAGCTGCTGCACGCAGGGGCTGTCGGCGTTGATCGTGTTGCCGGTGCCCGTATCGTTGATGTAGGAACCGGGTGACCCCGATTCGGTGCTGTAATAGGCGAGGTTATCGATGCCACGGAAGCTGATCGTCGGTCCGTCCGTATCGCCTTCGCCCGTATGGTTGTAGACGACATCGAGTATGACCTCGAGGCCGGCATCGTGAATCGTGTTGACCATTTCCCGGAATTCGGCGACGCCATCGGATTGCGCATAGCGTGAGCTCGGCGCGAAAAAGGAAATGGAGTTGTAACCCCAGAAATTGCGCAGGCCACGTTTTGCCAGGTGATGCTCGTCGATAAATGCGTGCACCGGCATCAGTTCGATGGAAGTAATGCCGAGTGCCTTTATATATTCGAGAATTTTCCCATTGGTCAGTCCGCAAAACTTGCCGCGCTCGCGCTCGCCGACGTCTGGATGCAGCATCGTATAACCGCGCACATTCAGTTCGTAGAAGATCATGTCGGACCAGGGTACGCGTGGTCGATATCCGGACAGCTTTTCCTGGGCCGGACAGACGACGCTCCTCGGGACAAATGGCGCGCTATCGAGATCGTTGCTGTCGAATACGGCCTTGTGCCAACTGAATTCGCCGGCCAGCAGTTTGGCATAGGGATCGATCAGGAGCTTGGACGGGTTGCAGCGCAGACCATGATCGGCGTCAAGAATCCCGTGCACGCGATAGCCGTAAGGCTGGCCGGCGCTGCAACCGGGCACATAACCGTGCCACGTGTCGTCGGAGCCTTCGTGCAGATCGAAGCGCCCGGTTTCATGACCCGCCGCGTCGAACAGGCAAAGCTCGACGCGCTGCGCGACCGACGAGTAGACCGCGAAATTGGTGCCGTCGTCGTCAGGTGTGGCGCCGAGTGGAGCGGGGCGGCCGGGCTCGATCATTGGGTATCGAGCTTGATCGGATCCGCTTTCCAGATACCTTCGTTGTAGTCGCGCATCGTACGATCGGTTGAGAACCGGCCGGAGCTTGCCGTATTCAATATGCTCATGCGCGTCCATCGTTCGCGATCCATGTATGCCCCGGCCGCTTCACCCTGCGCATCGACAAAGCTGCGGAAGTCGGCGGCCGTCATCCAGAGATCGGCTGGTTCCCGAATCGACTGGATCAGAGGGTCGAAGATGGCCGGCTCGAAACGATTGAAATGGCCGCTTTCGAGCAGCTGCATCACGCGGGCAAAATCCTCATCGGCCTTGATGATTGCCTGCGGATCGTATTTGCCGCGCAAGGCCTGGATTTCTTCGACCGTCATTCCGAACAGGAAGAAATTTTCCTCGCCGACGGCTTCGCGGATTTCGACGTTGGCGCCGTCCAGCGTGCCGATCGTAACGGCGCCGTTCATCATGAACTTCATGTTGCCCGTGCCGGATGCTTCCTTGCCGGCTGTCGAGATCTGCTCAGACAGGTCGGCGGCAGGGCAGATCAGCTCCATAGCAGACACCTTGTAATCGGGATAGAACACGAGGCGCAGTCGGCCGTCCATTTCCGGGTCCGCATTAATCATTCGGGCAACGTTGTTGATCGCCTTGATGATGTTCTTGGCCATCATGTAACCGGGCGCAGCCTTGCCGCCGATGATGATCGCGCGCGGCACGAGGTCATCGCCGTCGCCGCGGCGGATGCGGTCATACAGGTGGACCGCATGCAGCAGGTTGAGCAACTGGCGCTTGTACTCGTGGATGCGTTTGACCTGTACATCGAACAACATGTCGGTCGGGATGTGCAGGCCGGTTTGTTGCTCGATGTCGTGTGCAAGCCGCTCCTTGTTGGCGAGCTTGATGGCGCGCCAGTCGCCATGGAAACCCTTGTCGTCGGCAAACTGGCGGAGATTTTCGAGCACAGTTAGTTCCGTAATCCATTCCGGGCCGATCTTCGATGTGATCAGGTCCGCGAGGCCCGGGTTACAGGCGGCAAGCCAGCGACGTTGCGTCACACCGTTCGTCTTGTTGTTGAACTTCTCCGGCCACAGCTCGGCAAAGTCACGGAACAGACCTTTGCGCAGTAGCCTCGAGTGCAGCTCGGCAACGCCATTGACCGAGAAGCTGCCGACGATCGCGAGGTAAGACATGCGGATCATCGGCTCCGCGCCTTCCCTTATCAGCGACATGCGGTGTATCCGGTCATTATCGCCGGGCCAGCGCTGGCTAATCTCCTCGATGAAGCGGGCGTTGATCTCGTAGATGATGTCGAGCAAGCGCGGCAGGAGCCGGCGAAACATCGATACCGGCCACATCTCCAGCGCTTCGGGCAACAGCGTGTGATTCGTGTACGCCATCGTGTTGCGCGTGATCTCCCAGGCCTCGTCCCATTCGAGCCCGAAGTCATCGAGCAGCAGGCGCATCAGCTCGGGCACGGCGATTGCCGGATGCGTATCGTTTAGCTGGATGCAGTTCTTGTCGGCAAACCTGCGCACGTCGTTGCCGTTGTGGTAGGTGTGGAAACGTAATGCGTCTTGCAGGCTGGCCGAGGCGAGGAAATATTGCTGCCGCAAACGCAGTTCGTGGCCGCCTTCGGTCGCCGTGTTCGGGTACAGGACCATCGTGATGTTTTCAGCGAGGTTTTTCGATGCGACCGCATCGGTGTAACTGCCCGCGTTGAATTCCTCGAGGTCGAACTCGTCCGTCGCCGCCGCCGACCAGAGCCGTAGCGTATTGACGACATCATTTGCGTAGCCGGGTACCGGCACGTCGAATGGAATTGCGAGCACATCGTGGGTGTCGACCCACTCGTAGCGTGTGCGACCGTCCTTGTCCTTGCGGCGCTCTGTACGGCCTCCGAACTTGATCGTCTGTGCGAATTCGAAGCGCTCGACTTCCCATGGAAAACCCTCGCGCAGCCAGGGGTCCGGCTCTTCAACCTGGTGACCGTTCTCGAGACGCTGCCGGAACATGCCGTACTGGTAACGAATACCGTAACCAACCACCGGCAGTGACAGCGTCGCGCAACTGTCGAGGAAGCAGGCGGCGAGACGGCCGAGGCCACCGTTGCCGAGGCCGGCATCGTGCTCGCGGTCGCAAACGTCCTCGAGTTCGATGCCGATCCGTTGCAGCGCTTCCGCAGTTTCGGCTTCGATGTCGAGGTTCAAGAGCGCGTTGCGCAACAGGCGCCCCATCAGGAATTCGAGCGACAAATAGCTGACCCGACGGTTGTGATCACGCTCGATCGCCATGCGCGTCTTGCCCCAGCGTTCCATGATCCGATCGCGTGTCGCATAGACGACGGCCTGGTAAAGGAAGGGCGACGCCGTGCGAACAGTACGCCGACCGAGCAAGCGGCCGAAGTAATGCGTAATGTCCCGGAAGATCGCATCGGGCGTCATCGGCAGATCGGGCGCCTGTAGCAGCTCGACCTTGCCGACATCGACCATTTCGTCAGATTTTGCGGACATGTTTCAGCCTCCGGGTTTCAGCAGCACTGTCGCCAGCGCCGGCACGGTCATGCAGAGTGAGAATGGCCGCCCATGGTGGCCGTGTTCTTCCGCCCGCAATGTGTCGTTTCGCAAGCCACTACCCGCGTATTCTGCCGCATCCGTATTCATGATTTCCTCATAGGTCGTGAGGTCCGGCACGCCAATACGGTAATCGTAACGGACGACCGGCGTGAAATTCGTGATGCAAATAACATACCCGCCCGACGCATCACGCCGTATCCACGACAGCATACTGGCATCACGGTCGTTCCAGTCAATCCATTCGAAACCTTCCGCCACAAAATCACGCTGATACAGGGCAGGGGTGCACCGATAAAGTGCATTGAGGTCCCGGATCATGCTTTGCACGCCGTGGTGCACGTCGTGCTCGAGCAGGTGCCAGTCGAGCGAACGATCATGGCTCCACTCGTGATACGAGGCGATCTCGCTCCCCATGAACAACAGTTTCTTTCCAGGGTGGGCATACATACTGGCGAGGTATGCGCGGAGATTCGCGAAGCGCTGCCACTCGTCGCCCGGCATACGGCCGAGCAGTGACCCTTTACCGTGCACGACTTCATCGTGCGACAGCGGCAGCACGAAATTTTCGTTGAATGCGTAGACAAGGCCGAACGTCATCTTGTCGTGGTGATGCTTGCGGTGCACCGAATCCTCGCTCATGTACGACAACGTGTCGTTCATCCATCCCATATTCCACTTGTAGGTGAAACCGAGCCCGTCCTGGTCGACGGGCCGCGAAACACCGGGCCATGCCGTCGATTCTTCGGCATAGCTCGTGGCGCCGTGCAGATGGACGATCGAGTTGAGCTGGCGCAGGAATGCAACGGCCTCGAGATTCTCGTTGCCGCCAAACTCGTTCGGCACCCACTCGCCCTCCTCGCGTGAGTAATCGAGGTACAGCATCGACGCAACGGCGTCGACGCGCAGCGCATCGATATGAAATTCGTCGATCCAGTAGATGGCGCTGCCGATCAGGTAGTTGACGACCTCGCGGCGGCCGAAGTTGAAAATCAGCGTGCCCCAGTCGGAATGCTCGCCCTTGCGCGGGTCCTCGTGCTCGTAAAGAGCTGTACCATCGAATCGCCTCAGGCCGTGCTCGTCGCGGGGGAAGTGCGCAGGCACCCAGTCGAGGATGACGCCGATACCTTTTTCGTGACAGCGGTCGACGAGATACCGGAAGTTGTCCGGGTCACCGAAACGACAGGTCGGCGCAAACATACCGATCGGCTGGTAACCCCAGGACCCGTCGAACGGGTGCTCGGACACGGGCAGCAGTTCGATATGCGTAAAGCCCATGTCGCTGACGTAGTCGACGAGTTCGTGGGCGAGCTCACGGTAACCGAGGTATGCATTGTTGTCCTTGCGGCGCCAGGAGCCCAGGTGCACCTCGTAGATGCTGACGGGCTTGCCGAGGTCAGGTGTCTGGCTGCGCGCGCTCATCCAGTCGCGGTCTTGCCAGTCGTAGCCGCTTGCGTAAACGATCGAGGCATTGCCCGGCGGCGGTTCATTGAAGCGCGCGAACGGGTCGCTCTTGAGCGGCAGCAGTTTGCCGCCCTGGTCGAGCATTTCGAACTTGTATTTTCTGCCGCTGCCGATATCGGGTACGAAGATCTCCCAGATGCCGTTGCCGGGATGGAGGCGCATCATGTGGCGCCGGCCATCCCAGTCGTTGAAGTCGCCGATGACACTGACGCGCGAGGCGTTCGGCGCCCAAACCGCGAAACGTGTCCCTTTGACGCCGTCAATCGTGCGAACCTGGGCGCCGAGCTTGTCGTAGATCCGGACATCCGACCCTTCGCCGAGCAGGTAAAGGTCGAGCTCGCCGAGCGTTGATCCAAATCGATACGGGTCCTCGGTGTCGTATGTCGAGCCGTCGTGATTGGTGATGCGCAGGCGATAACGGCGCTTGCGCGCCGGCATTGGCGCTTCAAATAGGCCGTCACCATGCATGCATTGCATGTCGCCCATCTCGTCGCCGGCGGCGTCGATCAACGACACACTCTTCGCGTGCGGCTGAAACGTCCGTACGACGCGGCCGTCGCCGCTTCGATGCAGACCGAGAATCGCGAACGGATCGTGGTGACGACCAGCGACAATGGCTTCAATAATGTCAGGCGTGGCCATAGAGTTTCTCCACCGTTTCGCGCGCTGACTGACTCCAGCTGAAACGGGCGCTTGCCGCCCGGATACAGATCTTCTGCCATTGGTCGTGATCGTCCGCCTTCAGTTCGAGTGCTCGCTCGACCGAAGCAACAAACTGGCCTGCCTGTTCTGACGTCGTATCCCCGCCGAACACGAAACCCGACCGGCCGTGGTTGACAGTATCTTTCAAACCGCCGACGCCGTGAACCACGCAGGGCTGTGCCGCGCGCATCGCGAGCATCTGGCTGATGCCGCACGGCTCGAAGCTCGACGGCATCAGGAACAGGTCGCCGGCACGATACAGCGGGTCCGCAAGTGCTTCAGAGTAGCCGCACAGGAAAAGCAGGTTTTCGTGTCGCTTTGCGGCATCCAGCATTGCGTCTTCGTAGGTCTTTTCGCCACTGCCGAGCAGGATCAAGACGCCCTTCTTGCCAAGCTGGTCGAGCAGTTGATCGATGGCTGGCGGGCCGTCGGGCGTCTTCTCGAAGAACAGGCTCGCTTTTTGGCTGACCAGGCGGCCGATGCTCGTCAGCACATGCGCTGGACGCCGTTTGGGCAGATTGGCGAGCGTCCTGGCGGCTACCCGATGCGCTGCCGTGTCGGGCCACGCCGCGAGCTGGTCGGCAACCATTCCGAGAACGCGTTGCCAGCCGGGCCGGCGTCCTTTCGGGCCGTTGTAGTAGCAACCGTTCAATATGCCGACGAGACGAAATTCGTCGCGTGCAGCGGCGAGTAGCTCTTCGAGCCCTTCGCCACCGATAAAACCGTGTTCCGGATCACTCGGACGACAGATCTCGTCGGCGTATGTTGGCGACACGGTGCTGATCCGGTCGGCGAGGCGAATCGCCATCGCCATCGGGTTGATGCAGTCGTCGTGCACCGGGTCGGCCACCTCGTCAGGTTCGTACCTGAGCCCGGGGAACCAGGCCTCCAGTGCAGATTCGTCGCCCTTCAACGGTCTCGTGCCCTGGTAAGACAGGTTATGAATCGTGAATACGGTGGGAATGTTGCGCAGGTGTTCGTAATGATCGGCATAGTGCCGCAAAAGAAGATAAAACGCAGCGTGCCAGTCGTGCAGGTGCACGACATCCGGTTGCTGATCGAGCTTCTCAATCCACGCCGCCGCAGCCGCGCCGAACAGCGCGAATTTGCTCGCATCACTCGCGAACGGCCGGGTCGGACCGTCTTCACTGTAAATAATGTTGCCGCCCTGCGAATCGAATCCCTCGTGATCGAAGACTATGTTCCTGACACCGGCGGCCGAGCCCGGGACCACGTACACACCGAGCTTTTCGCGGGCCAGACGAAACTCGATCTGTACGGAGCCGAGGTGGCGGGCGCCGGGCAGGGTATGGAAATGGCCGTAGGACGGCGTCAGCACGGTGACGTTCCAGCCGAACTCGCCGAGCGCCGCGGGCAGGTCGCGCACGACATCGCCGACGCCGCCGACCTTGCCACCTTCGAGTGCCGCGTTCTCCGCCGCGAGAAATATGACGTGCCCGGTACTGATAAGGCCTTACCTGGTGAAATGCAGCTGCTGCCCCAGCATATCGGGAGTGACCAGCGTGATGCCTTCGTCGGTCACACGAAAGCCGCGCTCGCGGTCGGCATCAGCGTCCACGCCGATCTCGGTACCCGGTTCGATCTCCGCACCGGCATCGATGATGGCCTTGTGGATGCGGCAGTTCTCGCCGATATCGACGTCGGGCAGGACGACCGATTCGGTGACGGTGCTGTAAGAATGTACGCATACCCTCGAGAACAGCAAAGAATCGCGAACCTCTGCGCCCGAGACAATACAGCCGCCCGAGACCATCGACTGAATCGCCCTGCCGCGCCGGTCTTCCTCGTCCCATACGAACTTGGCCGGCGGCGACTGGATCTGGTGCGTCCAGATTGGCCAGTCCATGTCGTACAGGTTGAGCTGTGGTGCCTTGGACACGAGCTCCATATTGGCTTCCCAGAACGCGGGCACCGTGCCGACGTCGCGCCAGTATGCCTGCTTCCCGGTATCCGGATCCCGGTAGGCGTACGCGTAAACGCGATAATCGTCAATGATCGCCGGAATCACGTTCCGGCCGAAGTCGTGTTGGGTGTTCGGCGTGTCGGCATCCTTGATGACCTGCTGGTAAAGGAATTCGGTGTTGAACACGTAATTGCCCATTGATGCCAGGCAGTATCCGGACTTGCCGGGAATCTCGTTCGGTTTTTGCGGCTTTTCGTCGAAGCCGATGATGCGGCCAGTCTCATCGACCGTCATGACGCCGAACTGACCGGCGGCTTCCGCCACCGGCATCTCGATGCAGCAGATCGTCATGTCGGCGTCGCGTTCTGCGTGCGCCGCGAGGAAGGGACCGTAGTCCATCTTGTAGATATGATCGCCCGACAGAATCAGGACTAGTTTCGGATCGTGCGTGCGGATGATGTCGAGGTTCTGGTAGATCGCGTCGGCCGTGCCGCGATACCACTCACCACCGACACGCTGGGAAGCGGGCAGGATTTCGACGAACTCCTTGCTGCCCGCGCCCGACTGGAACCACGACCAGCCCTGCACGAGATGCCGGATCAGCGAATGGGCCTTGTACTGGGTCAGCACACCCATGCGGCGAATGCCCGAATTCAGGCAGTTCGACAACGTGAAATCGATGATGCGGTACTTGCCCCCGAAATAAAGAGCCGGCTTGGCGCGCCAGGTCGTGAGTTCATACAGCCGCGATCCCTGGCCACCGGCCAGGATCAGTGCCAGGGTTTCGCGAGTGAGCCGGCTGACGTAACGTGCGTCGGTTGGGGGAATTTGCGGGGGCATTGCAGGACATCCAGACGGGTTGCGGTAACCCGATTAGTCTGCCAGATATTTGTTATCGCTGTGCGCTTCAGTTCTGTAGCGCGCGGCCCGATTCCTCGACCATCGCAGCAACCTGGCCCATGACTGCCGGACTCAGTTCGGATTCTTCCAGTCTCCACCGCCAATTGTTGCTCGATGTGCCGGGTACGTTGAAGCGCGCCTCGGAGCCAAGGCCGAGGTAATCCTGCAGCGGCGCTATTGCAAGCCGCGCGTCGGTCGAGAACGCGGCCCTGATCATGTCGAGGTGAATTGTCCCGGGTGTGCCGCCAGTGATCTGTAGCGCCGCCTGCCGGGTTTCACTGATCTTGGTGTCACTGCGGATATCCCCGGGGCTGCCATGGAACCAACCTACCGTCGTATCGTTATCGTGCGTGCCCGTGTAGCACACATTATCGGGCGCTACGTCGCGCAATTCGAAACCGTCCCTCGCCACTTCGAACTGCAAAACGACCATGCCCGGCATATTGTGTCGCTGGCGCAGTTGCTCGACGGCCGGCGTGATCACGCCGAGATTCTCGGCAACGATCGGCAGGTTACCGAGGGATTCCTGCATGGCCTCGAAAATGGCATCGCCAGGGCCGGGCTCCCAAGCACCGGTTCTCGCGGTTTCGGATTCGGTCGGCACGGACCAGTAGGCCTCGAAACCGCGGAAGTGATCGATGCGGACCATGTCGGCAAGCTTCGCCGAGGCGCGCAGGCGTTCGATCCACCAGCGGTAGTCGCTGCGTGCTTGCGCATCCCAGTCATACAACGGGTTGCCCCAGAGCTGGCCGTTCTCCGCGAAGTAGTCGGGCGGCACGCCGGCCACCGCCTCGGGGCGGCCGTCGCGATCGATCCGCAAGATCTCCGGATGCGCCCAGGCGTCGGCGCTGTCGAGCGCGATATAAATCGGCATGTCGCCGAAAAGATAGATGCCGTTGTCGTTGGCATATCTGTGGAGCCGGGCCCACTGATCGAAAAACAGGAACTGGATCACCTTGATATCGGCAATCTGTGTATCGGCCGCGACTTCGAGTTCGCGTAAGGCCTCGTACTCGCGATGTACGTATCGCGGGGCCCACTCCGGCCAGGGTCCTTCACCATGTCGGGTCTTCAGAACTCGGTAGAGCGCGTAATCGTGCAGCCACAGGCTGTCGTTGTCTTCGACGAAACTGTCGCGGGCCTCGCGAAGCTCGGCTGTAGACCTTTCCTCGAAACGCCCGGCTGCAAGTTGCAACAGTCTGCTCTTGACCGGGATCAATGCGCCGTAGTCGACGTAGTCTGTTGGCAGCGCCTCGAGGTCCTGCACTTCTTCATGTTTGAGCAGGCCCTTGTCGATGAGTTCGTCGATATCGATCAGCAGTTCGTTACCGGCGAACGTCGACAGCGGCTGATAGGGCGAGTCGCCATAGGCCGTCGGGCCGGTCGGCAGGAATTGCCAGACGGCCAGGCCCATTTCCTTCATCGCGTCGATAAAATCACGCGCACGCTGGCCCAGCTCACCGATGCCGTACGGCCCGGGCAGGGACGTAATATGCAGGCAGACGCCCGCTCGCCTGCCGGGCGGCAGCACGTTGACCGACACGGAGTTTGTCATGGATTCTCGTTGCTTCGCCGCGCAAGCAGCTCCCGCTCGACCCTGGCCTCCAGCTTCGAGTCGATGCGGTAGAAGTAGATCGCGACGACGCCCATGAGCGCGAACGCGGCCGGCACCACGCTGAACATGAATCGAATGCCGAACAGGGACGCGTCGGTCTGCACTTCGTTCGCTACGAAGCCGAACCAGGACAGCATGATGCCCGCGAGCCCGGCGCCGACGGCCAGGCCGAACTTGTGGGAGAACTGCACCGTCGAAAAGATCAGGGCGGTGGTCCGCCGTCCCGTCTTCCATTCGCCGTAGTCGGCGCAGTCGGCGTACATCGACCAGACCAGCGCCGGAGTTGGTCCGGCGATCAGCATGCCCGTTACATTGACAGCGACCATGAGCCAGTACTGGTCGGCCGGGATGAACAAGAAGACTGCAATTGACAGCGCATTCAGTAGCGAAAGCGTGATCATCAGGTGACGCTTGTCGAAGCGCTGACTCAGCATCTTCGTAAAAGTCACGCCGACCAGCATGGCCAGCGTGCCGAGCGAAAGGAACACGGCCGTCTTGTCGAAGATAAGGAATAGCGGTGTGCCGTCGTCGCCGACGAAGTACTTGAGGTAGTAAATCTGGGCACCCTGGCGCACGGCAATATTGGTCAGCGTGAAGACGCCGGCAAAAATCAGCGCGATCCACGGCCCGTTTTGCATTACGGCCCTGAGGTCCTGTTTAAGGTGAGTGTCCGCCTGCGGCGGGCTGACGCGTTCGCGAGTCGTCGCAAACGTAATCCAGAACAGCAGTACCGAGGCGATTGCAAAGATCGTCATCGTGAGCTGGAAGCCGAGGGCATCGTCGCCGCCGCCGAGGATGTTCTTCAGTGGCGTGACAAAGGTCGCTATGAGCCAGCCGGCCAGGAAGGCGCCGAAGAAGCGATAGCTGGCGGCCTTCGTGCGTTCGAGCGTGGCCGGCGAGATAACGCCGAGCAATGCCGAGTAGGGCACATTGATCGCCGTGTAGGCCAGCATCATCAACGAGTAGGTGATGTAGGCGTAGATCAGCTTGCCCGTGTAGGACAGGTCCGGGTTGGCGAACATCAGGTAACCGCAGAGCCCATAGGGCACGGCGCCCCATAAAATATACGGACGGTACTTGCCCCAGCGGGAGTTCGTGCGATCCGCAATGATGCCCATGAGCGGGTCGCTGACGGCGTCGACGATTTTTGTGACCAGGAACATCGTCCCGACCGCGGCCGGCAGCAGCCCGAATACGTCCGTGTAGTAATACAGCAGGAACATGTTGAAGGTTACGAAGAAGAAATTCGACGCCGTGTCGCCGAGGCCATAGCCGAGTTTCTCGCGGAATCGCAGGGCTTCGGTTTCAGTTGCCACGTCGCGCCTCCAGTTGTTGTCTTATTTCGTGCGCTTTGTCTTCGGTAATCGAGTAGGACGCGATCGCCCATATGGCAATGGCCGATGCGGCAGCGGGAATAAATGCGTCGAACAGTCGCATCCACACGATCGTTCGATCTGCCTGGTTGCCTTCGAGGGCTACGTCAAATCCGGTAGCGTTCAGAAGGAAGCCGCCGCCCGCAATCGCAACCGCCATCCCGAGTTTCACCACCCACCAGAAAATCGAACCGTACATACCTTCCCGACGCTCGTGTGTTTGCAGTTCATCGGCATCGACGACATCGGCAATCATCGATCCCATCAGGGTGAAGAGGCCGCCTAGCCCGAATGCCATTAGAGGCGCCGGGATCAGGACGAGCCACGGATTCTCGGGCGTGTAGCAGAACCATTTGAGAGCATAGCCGACGATCGATATGCCGATGGCGACAAAAAAGGCCCTGCGCTTGCCGATCCGGGTCGCCATCCAGGTAACCAGCATGATCACGAACAGAGTCGATACTGCGCCCACGAGCCCCGAGTGCCCGACAAATGTCGCGCCGGCGTCCTTGTCGCCGCCAAATACGTAGTAAATGATGACGTAAGACTGGAAGGCTGCGATGAGAATGAAGCCGTTGAATACCAGAAAAGTGGCAGCGCAGAGCTTGAGAAACGGCTTGAATTTGAGTGTTATCACAAAACCGCGCAGGAAGTTCGTCACGTTGTGGGCAACAACGCCGCCTGCCCCGATAGGCGAGAGTTCCTTCTCCTTGCTTTCCGCTTCGGCAATGTCCTGGTAACGCTCGCGCAGGAATATGGCCGGCATTATTCCGACGACAATGACAAAGCCGCCGATGATAACGGCGAGTCCGGCGGCGCCTTCGACTTCGCTGGCAAACCACTGCTCGTTGTACATGATCGCGAGAAAATACGGGGCGATCATGTAGGGAACCTGGCCGACGAAATTCGACACGCCCATGAGGCGAGTGCGTTCGTGGTAGTCCGGTGTCAGTTCATAGCCGAGTGCGACCCACGGCGTCGCGAAAATGGTGTACGCGAGATAAAAAATTAACGATCCGCCAAGGAAGTACCAGAAATAGAATGACTCGCTTTTGTCGGCCGGCAACTGCCAGAGCAGCGCGTAGATGATGCCTACAGTGATTGCACCGATGAGAATATAGGGTCGGCGCCGGCCCCAGCGTGACCGCGTATTGTCGGAGATAAAGCCCATCAACGGGTCGGTGATCGCGTCGGTCAGGCGAGGCAGGGCGCCAAGCAAGCCGACCAGGGCCGGATTCATGCCGAGGCCGAGATTGAGGACGATAATCATGCCGCCAATCGCGGCGGCCAGCAGGTTATTGACGAAAGCGCCAAGCCCATAGATGAGTTTGTGGTGGTTCGGTATTCGATCTTCGGGAGCGGTCGCGTAGTGTGTCATGGCGCGCCATCGTGTATCATGCTGACAGCGCTGTCAAACTGTCGAGGAAGCTGACACGCGCCGATCGCCGACCCCCCAGTGGCTCGGTGCCGCAGTGAGGGGGAACGACGATTTCTCAGTTGATGAAAACGACGAGACTGGCTGCAGTCTGCAGCCTGTGGTGGATGATTACGATGAGTGTCACGACAGCAGATACACAACACGCGACGGGTGATATCGAGCAACGCGTCACGGCGCTACTCGCGGAAATGACGCTCGCCGAGAAGATCGGCCAGATGACCCAATTGGATGCGAGCCACGGCAATCCCGCCGATTACCTGGGCGAACGGTTGCGATCCGGCCGGCTCGGATCCGTCCTCAATCTTGCCGATGCAGATACTGTCAACGAGCTGCAGCGCATCGCTGTCGAAGAAAGCCGGCTTGGCATCCCGCTGCTGGTCGCACGCGACGTCATCCACGGTTTTGCGACCGTCGTGCCGCTGCCGATCGGCCAGGCGGCGAGCTTCAATCCGGATATTGCCCGCGACGGCGCGCGCGTCGCGGCGCTCGAGGCGGCGCGCACGGGCGTCAACTGGACTTTTGCTCCGATGATCGACATATCCCGCGATCCGCGCTGGGGTCGCATCGCCGAAAGTTTTGGCGAAGATCCTTACCTGACCAGCGTCATGGGTGCTGCGACCGTCGAAGGATTCCAGGGCGACGACCTGGCGGCTGTCGGCACGATCGCGGCCTGTGCCAAGCATTTCGCGGGCTACGGGGCTGCCGAGGCCGGGCGTGACTACGCCGCGACCTACATACCCGAGCGCGAGCTCCGCAATGTTCACCTGCCGCCGTTCAAGGCAGCTGCCGACGCCGGTGTTGCCGCGTTCATGACATCTTTCAGCGACGTTAATGGCGTGCCTGCTACCGGCAATGAATTCCTGCTGCGCCAGGTATTACGTGATGAATGGGGATACGAGGGAATTGTCGTCAGTGACTGGGACTCGATACGCCAGCTGTGGATACACGGCCTGTCCGAAGATGACCGTGAGTCCGCTTATCTGGCCGTAACGGCGGGCGTCGACGTGGAAATGGCGGGCGACACCTATATTAACCACCTCGAGCCGCTGCTGAATGACGGCGAGATCGACATTGCAAGGATCGACGCGGCGGCCGGCAACGTCCTGCGCCTGAAATACGAACTCGGCCTGTTTGAAAATCCGTACACCGACCCCGACGCGTTGCCCCCGATCGGCAGCGAACAAGCACTGGCAACCGCGAAGCGGGCAGCCCTGCAAAGCGTCGTGATGTTGCAGAATGAAAACAGCGTTCTGCCGCTTATTTCAGAAGAACTGGCGTCGGTCGCCGTGATCGGCCCATTGGCCGACGATTCCTACGAGCAGCTCGGCACCTGGATTTTCGATGGCGACCCGGGACTCAGCGTGACGCCGCTCGAGGCCATCAGGAAGCTGCTCGGCGACGGCGCGGCCGTGCGCTATGTCAAGGCCATGGAAAATTCTCGCAGCAAGGCCGGGCCCGCGTTCGACGAGGCCGCCGAGGCGGCGGGCGCCTCCGATGCCGCGATCCTGTTCCTCGGCGAGGAGTCGATACTGTCGGGCGAGGCGCACTCGCGCGCCGATATCAGCCTGCCGGGCGACCAGGCGGAGCTCGTTCGTCGCATTCGTGCGACCGGTAAGCCGGTGGTCGCGGTCATCCTCGCCGGCCGGCCGCTGACGCTCACCGACATCGTCGACGAGGTCGATGCAATCCTGTTTGCCTGGCACCCGGGTACGATGGGCGGGCCGGCCATCGCCGACCTGCTGTTCGGCATCGAGTCGCCGTCCGGCAAGCTGCCCGCGACGTTTCCACGTATGGTGGGCCAGGTACCGATCTATTACGCTCAAAGGAACACCGGTAAACCCGCAACGCCCGAGAAGGCCATGCTGATCGACGATATCCCGGTGGGTGCGAAGCAGACTTCGGTCGGCAACGTGTCCTATCACCTCGATGCCGGATATAAGCCGTTGTTCGCTTTCGGTCACGGCCTGTCTTACGCGGAGTTTCGCTACGACAACATCGCCCTGAGCGCGAGTGAGATCAGCATCGGCGACACGATAATCATCAGCGCTGACCTGACCAATGCTGGTGATGTAGCCGCGGAGGAAGTCGCGCAGCTCTATGTCAGAGATCTTGCCGGCAGCACTACTCGCCCGGTCAGGGAGCTGAAACGATTCCGGCGCATTCACCTGGAGCCCGGCCAGACCGTCAATGTGCGTTTCGAGTTGCACACCCACGACCTCGCGTTTTACGGCCGCGACATGAAACTGGCGGCGGAGCCGGGCGAGTTTCATGCGTGGATTGGCGGCAGCTCAGAGGCTGACTTGCAGGCCAGCTTCCGGATCGTCGATAACCAAGCAGGCGACTGAATGAAAGTCGCCCTTACTGTCGCCGTGATGGCGCTCGTCGTCGCGTCCTGTTCGCCAGGCACCAGGGAAGCCATGTCACCGATCAAGGTTGAAATCATTCGCACGGAGACCGGCTACCAGCTCCTGCGCGGCGGCGAGCCGTACGAGATTCGCGGCGCGGGCATGGGGCGCGACGA
Organism: Woeseiaceae bacterium; assembly: GCA_011772865.1. Lineage (GTDB taxonomy): Bacteria > Pseudomonadota > Gammaproteobacteria > Steroidobacterales > Woeseiaceae > UBA1847. Next base: position 24,590 of record WVYQ01000024.1, read on the forward strand.
CATCGCCCGGTTCGTGCGCCACGGCGGCAATTCAATTCGCACCTGGTCCACGCTCGATGACAAGCAGGACACGATGGCGCTGCTCGACGCCGCACACGAGCATGGCGTCACTGTCGCGCTCGGCCTGCCGATGAAGGCCGAGCGTCACGGTTTCGACTACGACGATCCCGGCGCCGTGGCCGCGCAGCTCGAATTGATGCGTGACGAGGTGCTCAAGTATCGTGACCATCCGGCGCTGTTGGCGTGGTTCATCGGCAACGAACTCAATCACAGCTACAGCAATCCTGCCGTGTACGACGCCGTCAACGACGTTGCGGCAATGATTCACGAGCTCGACCCGAATCATCCGGCGACGTCGACGATGTCGGGACGGCATTTGGACGTCATTGCGGAAATTGCTTCCCGCGCCCCGGAGCTCGACTTCCTGAGCTTCCAGGTCTACGGCAGCCTGTTCGGATTGCCACAATTCCTGCAGGAGAACGAGATCGATCAACCCTTCATGGTGACCGAGTGGGGCACCATCGGTTACTGGGAAATGGAACACACTTCGTGGGGTATCCCCACGGAAATGAACAGCAGCGAAAAGGCGGGCATATTCGAGCGCGCGTACCGGGAAATTCTCGAGCCCCTCAAGCCGCTTGGGCTGATTGGCGACTACGTCTTCTTGTGGGGGCAGAAGCAGGAGCGCACACCCACCTGGTTCGGCATGTTCACAAAGGCGGGCGACGCGACCGAGGTGGTCAACGTCATGGAGCGCTTCTGGACCGGCGGCGAACCGGCCAACCGTGCGCCTCGAGTCCGGTCNNNNAAACCTACGACGCAACAGTCGACATCGCCGATCCGGACGGCGACGAAGTGACGTATCGCTGGGAGCTCAAGCCCGAGAGCAGGTCGACCGCGAGCGGCGGCGACTTCGAGGCGGCGATCGCCAATATCGAAGGACAGCTTTCAGCCACTGACGGGGCCACGATACAGCTGCGCGCGCCAGCGGCGGGCGAGTACCGGCTGTTCGTCTACGCCTACGATGGTCGGGGGCATGCCGCCCACGCCAATATCCCGTTTCTCGTCGAGCCGGACCTGGTGCAGGCCGCGGACGCGCTTATTGCGGGCGAGACCATGGCCGTCGCCTACTCGGGATTTCGCGAGGGGCAGCACCCGGACCGCGGATACGGTGCGGCCAACCCGAGCCGCGCGGAGGTCCTCGAAGACCTCGAGATCCTCGTCGCACATGATCTGAAGCTGATCAGAATGTACGACACCGAGGAAAACACGCGCACGACGCTGGAACTGATCCGCGAACACGAGCTGCCGGTCAAGGTCCTGCTCGGCATCTGGCTGCGCGCGGAGATCAGCAATCATGAAGGCTGTCCCTGGCTGAACGAACCTATCCCCGATGACGAACTGCTGGCCAACAGGTCGCTCAACGATCTGCAGGTGCAGACCGGTATCGAACTCGCCAACGAATTCGACGACATCGTTATTGCGGTCAATGTCGGCAACGAGGCCCTCGTCGACTGGAACGATCACATGGTGTCGCTGGACCGGGTCATCGAGCAGGTCCGCGTCGTCAAAGCGGCAGTCGAGCAGCCCGTCACGGTGGCCGACAACTACGAATGGTGGATACGCGACGGCGCGCCGCTGGCAGCCGAAGTCGATTTCATCGGTGTGCACACCTACCCGGTCTGGGAGAACAAGTCGATCGACGAGGCGCTCGACTACACGATCGACAATATCCGGCGCGTTCGGACGGCGCTGCCGCATAAGCCGATCGCGATTCTCGAGGCAGGCTGGGCAACCTCGGCAAACGAGTTCGGCGAGCGCGCCAACCAGCCGCACCAGGCCGAATACTTCGAGCAGATGTCGGCCTGGTCCGCGGAGACAAACACGACGGTATTCTTTTTCGAGGCGTTCGACGAGCCCTGGAAGGGCGATACACACAACCCGCTGGGTGCCGAGAAGCACTGGGGCCTGTTTTTCGTCGATCGAACGCCCAAGCAGGTTATGGCGAGGTAAGCAGTGAATACGAGCAAGCAACTCCTGGTATCGATCCTGGTTTCCCTGGGATTGGCCGCCTGCGGTGGTGGAGGCGGTGGAGGCGGCGGCAATAATCCGCCACCAAACCCGCCGCCGCCCCCGCCACCACCGACGGGATCCAACGTCAATATCGACAACCCGACGTTGGTCACCGCCGATAACTTTGCGGTATCGCCCGGCGACACGCTGACGCTCGTATGGAGTGACGAGTTCGGTGCCGCGCAGCTCGACCCCGAGACCTGGTTCTTCGAGGAGGGCGATGGTTCCCAGTACGGCATCCCGGGCTGGGGCAACAACGAATTGCAATGGTACCTGCCGGACAGCGCACAGCTCGAAAACGGCAACCTCGTGATCACGGCACGCAACGAGGCGTCCAACGGCAAGAATTACACGTCAGCACGCATCAACACGCGCGACCGTTTTGCATTGCGCTACGGCCGGATCGAGGCACGTATCCGTCTGCCGGCCGGCCAGGGTATCTGGCCCGCGTTCTGGATGCTGCCGCAGGACAATGTATACGGTGGCTGGGCGGCATCGGGCGAGATCGACATCGTCGAGGCAGTCAATCTCGGCGTGGCCGGCAACAACACGGTCCACGGCACGATTCATTTTGGCGGCGAGTGGCCAAATCATCTTCAATCGGGCGGATCGTATCTCGTGCCGACGGACGCAGCGGCCGACTTCCACGTGTACGCGCTCGAATGGGATCCGACCGAAATTCGCTGGTATGTCGACGGCCAGCTTTATTCGATGAAGAACTCCTGGTCGTCAGCCGGAGCGGCCTTCCCGGCGCCGTTCGACCAGCATTTCTACATCCTCCTCAACGTTGCTGTCGGCGGTAACTGGCCAGGTGCGCCGGACGCATCGACCGTATTCCCGGTGACGATGGAGGTCGATTACGTCAGGGTCTACAGCGGCGAGCCCTGATAGTTGGGCAGCCTTCAGTTCGCGAAGGCTGTTGTCGATTCCCTGAGCTTGAGCGTGCCGGGCACGATGGTCGGACTGTCCGGTTTTTTCTTTTTGCGCTGCGAATCGGTCAGCATCAGGACCGCCGCCTCGGTCATCTGCGAGAGTGGCTGGTTGATTGTCGTCAGGGCCGGGTAAATCTGCTGTGCCAATGCAATGTCGTCGCAGCCGGCCACCGAGAGCTCGTCGGGCACCTTGATGCCGAGGCGATCGGCCACGCGCATCACGCCGGCCGCCATGTCGTCGTTGGCCGCGAAGATCGCCGTCGGCGGGTCGCGTCTTTCGAGCAGTTCCAGCGCCGCCGCTTCGCCCGAGCGTATGGAATTGTCTCCTGCAGCGATGAGTTCGTCGCTTGCTGCGAGGCCGCTCTGCTCGAGCCCATCCAGGTATCCCCGGAAGCGGTTGCCGACCGCTTTGTGGCCTGGGTGACCCTTGATGAATGCGATGCGCTTGTGGCCCAGGGACGCCAGGTAGCGCGTCATCTCGCAGCTGACTTCACGATCGTTGGTGGAAACGTATAGTGGATCGCCGTCGGTCTTGCCGGGGGAAACGCGGATCAGGGGCGTGCCGGTTTCTTCGATCGCCCGGACGACCCTCGGCACGTTCGACAAGGGAGCGGCCAGTACGATGCCGTCCGGCCGGATCTGTTCGATCAGCGCCTTGAGTTCCACGGCGACATTCTTGTTGCGATAGCGACAGGGATGAATCAGCAGCTCGTAATTCGCCTTGCGACAAGCGCGCAGCGCGCCTTCCTGCATGCGGATGATGAAGCCGGCACTCGGGATTTCATAGGCGCTCGGGTCGTCATAAATCAGAACGATCAGGTGCGAATGATGGCTGGCGAGGTTTCGCGCCGCCTTGTTTGGCCGATAGTTGAGTTGCGCGATTGCATTCTCGACTTTTTCGCGCGTCTGCTCGCGCACGTTCGGCTCGCGATTGACGACGCGCGAGACGGTCTTGATGGATACTCCGGCTAAATTGGCGACGTCGTCAATCGTGGCTTTTGGCATACCTGCGCAGTCTCTGGGGGTCTCAAGCGACAGAAGTATAAAAAATTTTTTTGATTTATGACAGCGCTGTCGGTAATTGACATGTCAGTCCGTCAACAACAGGGTCGGGGCAAAGGACACGGTCAGTTGGCGTATCTCCCCGTTGCGCTGCATCAGCGCAGCGCTATCGGCGATGGATAGCTGCAGACCGTCGCTACTTTGCGTGCTGCCGTCGCTGCGATGTATTACGACACCCGGTCGTCCACTATCGACAAGCGTGTAAAGGATCGGCACCTGGCACCAGGTAAACGCCAGTGCGGCCTCAGGAACCGTTATTTCTTTCCAGTCTCCGCCAATGTCCAGGTATTCGAATAATCCGCTCGCGGTAGCGAATTCTCGTCTTCGCAACAGACTCGGATCGAAACTGACGAGGCCGTCAGTCACACGCACGCCCAACTCCGCAAACCGGCATAGCACTTCTTCCTTGACCTGCCCGGTCATACCGGGCTGCCGCGCGCCCGCATGCGCAGGCGTGTGGGAGTAAGGGTCGGTCGGAAACGCGCCATATTCGAGCGGAGATTTGTTGAAGCCGATACCGTCGCGGATGCGATAATAAAGGTGACCGATGGACCTGCGCGTAGTCTCGTCCACTCCATCGTCGCCAGCCTCGAAGAAAACCTCCTCAGCGGCCAGCATGAGCTTGGCTACCATGTGCCAGTAAATGGATCCCAAACCTTCGAATCCGAACATGGTTCCGGATCGGCCCGTGAACTTATTGTGGTGAAACACTTTTTCATGCAGTTCCAGCAATGACTGCCGTGATTTCTGCAGCTTGTCCCCGTAGTCCCCCACGATTTCATCGAGCCTGGCTTCGAGCGCTCGCGCGTTTACGATGTCGGCATTGAAGCGCAGAACCCGGTCCGAGTCGCGCAGGACCAGGCGCGTATCGCCAGCATCGAGCATCTGCTGCAGTAAGGGAATCTCGTTCGCGTCCGGCTGCGGAATACGGTTCTTTTCCAGGAAGCCGGGAAGTTGCCGGTCCGGATATAGCATGAATGAGTGCTGGTCCTCTCTGTAGACGTCGCTCTGGAACAATGATTCGAGTATTGCCGCGACCTCAGCTGCGTCGAGGGCGCCGCTGCTGACGGCGGCGACCTGTCCCTCCAGCATCAGGTAGAGCGAGTCGACGTCAACACGATTTTCACCCACATCGAGCAAGTTGTAAGCGTGATACAAGCCATCGTCACGCTTGTTGCTGGCTATCGTATGATCGATGACGGCCAGCGCATCGTCGAGCATCGACTGCAGCTTCGCTACAGGTAGCTGCGCCTTGCCCGAGAACGACTCCTGCCTGTAAACAGTCTGCCGGTATCTGTTGGCGGCCATCCCCAGCTGGCGCAGGAAATCGTGGCGCTGCTCGGCGTCGATTCGTCGGCCACCCAGCGCCGAACAAATCTTTCGCAGCACCGTCGCTGTTTCCGTCAGCCAGATAGTAACTTCGATGGATAACTCCACCGGCTGTGTTTCCTTATCGAGGAGATCCTGCATGAAACATATGTAGCGACGCATGTAGTAGAGCGTCACCATCGAAAGACCCTGGCCAACCAGCGCGTTGTTCGCATCATTCCATTCGGGGCGTTGAGTATTCAGCCAGATGCCGCCATCGACCACGAGATTGCCGAGCTTGGCGAGCAACGGGATCAGCAGTTTGTCCAGCAGGTTGACCTGGTAGACGTCGCCGTTCGAATCGAGGACGAGTTTGCCGTCGGCGCCGATAGCCTCGACGCGATCTTCAATGCGCTTTGCGAGTTCCGTGTCGTAAACGACCGTGTCTTTGGGGTTCGCGAGGAGTTCTTCAAAACTCTTTATGCGGTAAGGCACGTTGGCATAGCTGAAAATCGGTTCGCGCAGCAACCGCGCAAGACGATCCGGATGGAAGTGTCGCGACAGTTCCAGCAATTTAAGAAGGTAGATGATCTGGTGGTCGCCCCAGTAACCGATGTAACTCCAGGGGTCTTCCGGGTCTTCAATCTCCCAGTCAATGCCCTCTTTGGTGATCCGATACGGGTTATAGCCATCCATGGTCGAAGCATTGACGAACTTCGCGATGATGTTCTCGATAAATTCCGGATAGCTCAGTGCCAGTGCTTCCCAGTTCTGGAAGATGTCTCTCCAGTTGCCCTGATAAGAAAGCAGCGGCTGCCCGTCTTCATCTTTCAAATTGATCGCGAAATGATTCCACGGTCGGCTGGGGTCACCATGACGCCGTCCAAAAGTGATGGGCAGGTACTCGTAGCAAAGCCGGGCCAGCTGACGGTCGTCCTGTTGCCAGGCCGTTTCCAGGAGCTCCGAAAGCTGCATCGACTCGGGAAGCCCGGCAAGCAATTCCCGGTGCCGCTCGAATACCGGGCGACTGAAATGGCGAATTGAACTGACCAGATCTTTGCGGTGAATTCTGTAGTGATCGGCGAAGACCCCTCCACGCATTACGTTGAACAGCACGTTTGCGTAGTGATGCGCGGTAACGTTTTCCTCGGCTGCGCACTGGAACCCGTCCGCCGTGCCGATGATCCGCGCCAGCTCATCCGAACCCTGGTCGATCGAGGTCGAGATTTCGGCCGCGACGGCGTCCGGGTCCTTCAATTCGTCCCTCAAGCTCGCCACGTCTGCCTGCGTCTTTTCGATGTCGGCGACAATCTGCCAACGCTGCAATTCCAGCGCCCCGAGCTCCAGCTCTGCGTTGACGAGATACGCGCAACGCGTTCCCCGAACCAGCGGCTCTTGCTCTACGCTGCCACCGCTGCGAAATGCTTCCAGCTGGCCGGAAGACAACAACGTCTTGCATCCAGGCAGCCCGAGGGCAAACACCGTGTTGGCGCGCAGTGACTCGACGGGTTCGGCCCGGTCCGAAATACTGGAATAGAGGGCGTACATCCCCAGCCCTGTCTCTGCATCCAGTTCGCTCCACTTGTAAGCGTTGACCAGGTTGCTGGCTTCAGCTTGAGAGTGTCTGGGCGTTGCGGCCGGCAGCAGGTTTTGCAAACCATCCAGAACAGCTACATTCTGCGATTCGCTATTCAGATTTTCGATTTCACAATGCCTGACGAAGCCGAAACGATCGCTCGTGACCCAGGTATAGCGAAATGCGAGTCCCAGTGAGTGATTGATCTCTTCGAACCGCAGCTTGTTGCCGAGTACGTTCTTGTAGAGATTACGGCGTATCGAATAATCACCTGTGCGCGCAGTGTCGAACGGTTCCCATACGGCATGCCCGCCGCCGGTTTCGACCCGGAGCAGCGTCTTGCAGCCCGTGTGTGGCCAGCTGTCATGAATCTTGTCGACCGTGATGTACGGGAACAGGGCCTGTTCGGGAGAGATGCGGCCAGCCGTCAGCCCGCCGGTCGATGACACGAACAGCCAGTGATCCGAACTCGACACCACACTAATGAAAAACGGTGGCATTTTGTCCACGTTATGGATTACGTAGTATCGCTCTTTGCCGAATGTAACGAACTCGCCGGACACGGCATCCGGGCCCGCGACAGTTTCTTCTTCTCTTATTTTCAACACGTTAATCTGACTCCACGAGTTCAAGGGCCCCAAAAAGCCCCGCATCTATCCAACCGCGGTCTTTCGGGCCGCTCGGCACAGACTCGGATCCGACAAAGTTCTCTCGCAGCTCACTTCCGTCGTTGTCACAGTAGGCAATCATGAGTCCCATCACCTTGCCCAACTGCAATTTGACGGGCACATTGTCGGGCGACCCGTCAACGTAATTGCTGTCATAAATATCGATGGCCAGTTCCCAGACGATCATTTCTCCATGCTGTCGCCATCGGCTCTCGACATGGTGAGAATAATCTTGCGCCTCGCCATTGGTGCCGATGTCAATGGCCCGGTTGTCGAGTGACATGTGGTAGGCGAACGCGTTGTGATTATGCTGGTGGTTGCCGCCTGAATAGTCTTCGTCGAGGAATATTTCGAGGCAGTCGTCGTCCCAGTACTGCACCAACGGGTCGCGGTGAGAATCGAACAGGATGTCGTCGACGATCTCCACAACAATGTGAAGCCTGTCTTCGGTCCAGACGACCTTGAACCTGCCGCTGAAATCCGTGTCGGCATATTCGGGACCAAGCCAGCGATAGTTGATGTCGCGCCATTGGGCCTTGCCCCAGGCGGGGTCGTCGGCGATTCCGTCCGTTACCGGCGCCGCAGCGGCGAACGGCGCCTCGTAAAGGCTTCTGCCATCAAGATGCGGCGCGGCGCCGACAGCGCCGGCTGCCATGCTCAGCACAAGAAGCGTTGCACGACTAAACACGGCCCGCCCCCAAACTTTCGGCCACGGCCATCGTGCGAGTAACGAGTCGGCCCAGCGGCAGTTCGGACTGGCCCGCCAGGCTCACACCGACACGCTCATTCCAGGGCGCCGTCCAGTGCTCGGGAATGAGTTGCCCGGTCAGGCCGAACAGGCCGCCAACAGTCGCGCCGTTGCAATCCGTATCCCACCCGGCTGCAACGGCATCGCCAACGGCCGCGCTGAAATCGCCGTCGGCGGACAACAGCGCCCACACGACCAACGCCAGGTTATTCAACGTGTGTACGGGCGGCAGGTCGGCATATTCCTGGTGCAGCCGTTCGACCGCCTCTTCGCGGCCGACGACTCCACGGCCGAAGGTGACGGCCGCCGCGGCCCGGCTGCCTGCCGGGATTTGCTCGAGAGCGGCGTCGACCGCGGCGTCCAGGGTAGGGCAGGCCGGGATGGCTGCGCCGAGTGCGGCGACAAACATCGCCCCGTACACGCCTTCGCCGCGATGGGAGAGCGACGCGTCGCGCGCCGCCAGTTCGGCGGCGAGCGCGGGGCGCCCGGGGCACACCCAGCCATAGAGATCCGCCCGTATCTGGGCTCCTATCCAGTCGTTGTACGGGTTCTCCGAGCAGATGGTGATGTCGAAGCCCGGTTCTTCGCCATTGACGAACTCGTCGTCCATATTGGCGAGCAGCGTCGCATAGGCGGCGCGCTCGGCGGTCCAGGTGGCCCCCGCGGGCAGCAGTCGTAGCCATGCGCGGGCGACGTCGGTGACGTCAAAACAGGCGCCGCATTCCTCGAGCAGGGTGAGGGCCAGGACCGTATAGTTGATGTCGTCATCGGGCTCGGCGCGCAAAATGTGGTCGCGACAACAGGCGCGCCCGAGCCGATCGACAATCGAGCCTTCCTGGAGCGGCACATAGTCGCGCAGCGGCAGCGCGCCGGCGTCCTCGAGATAGATGGTCAATCCGCCGAGACCCTGCTGAAATGACAGGACTTCCACCGGTTTGCCGAGAATGCAGCCCGATATCCGACCCTGCCACGCAGCACGAATCCTGGTCGGATCGGCGCTCACGGCCTTCAAATTTCACCCCCACATCTGACGACAGCCCTGCTGAAGTGGTTTATGTAACAGATTTGCAATTCTTGTTGACAGCGCTGTCACCGTCTATTATAAGTACAAATCTGACAGCGTTGTCAAAAAAAATAACAGGGCCGTGGGGGTTCTGAAGCACTGACAAAAACATGCGGGATGTGGAGCTATCGCTCCGCAAGACCGCGGCAGATATTTGTATTCAAAAGCCCGGGGGACTTCAGGCATGCAAGATTCTTCATTCACCAGGAAACCACTCGCTGTTGCTGTTGCTGTTGCGGTGGGTACGGCTTTCGCGGCGCCCTCTGCGTCTCTAGCGCAAGAAGACGAAGCCATCGAGGAAATTATCACCGTTGGCATCCGCAGCAGCTTGACGCG
>WVYQ01000033.1:0-29011 GCA_011772865.1 Woeseiaceae bacterium
TCCACGGCACCGACCTGGCCGAAAGATATCCTGTTCCTGACCGGGTTCTTCACCGCGCTTTGGCTGTTGTCCGCCCGGCTGTTTCGGAATGCGGCGAGGCCTTAGAAGGGCGATCCGCCCTCCTGGATTTCCCTGATCGCCGCGGCGAAGTCCGGCTGGCCGTCGATACGCGGCAAGTCGTTAAACGATTGATGCCAGGGCTGCTCCCGGCAGGTCCAGACATGCCCCTGCGGGTTCAGCACGCTCGTGTCATCCAGCGTGCCGGGTTTGAGTCGAATGATTTCTGGTGCCTCGGGGTTCTCGTGGTAGATACGGTTGCCGCAGGTCGGGCAGAACCAACAGCGAGTGATGTTGCCCGAATCGGCGGGTCGATCCCATTGCTTGAGGTCGCCTGACAGGATTTCGAGCCCTGTGCGATTGAGGATCATCGAGATGCTGAACGAACTCGTGGACAGCTTCTGGCAGTCCAGGCAATGACAACAGATCGTCGTCAGGGGCTGCTCGATAACCTGGTAAGTCACGTTGCCGCACTGGCAACTGCCCCTTGCGGGTAAAGTCAACGTCATTCTTCCTCTCCTTAGAGTTTGTCCCTTACCTGATGATAGAGGACGCCGAGCGCAACGAGCGGTTTCCGAAAGGTATGAGAGCCGGGGAAGCGGGTCGATTTGATGCCGGCGAAAATATCCAGGCGCTCGAGCGTGCCGGCTACTGCGTCGGCCATGAGCTCGCCGGCGAGGTGGGTCACGTTGACGCCATGGCCCGAGTAGCCCTGTGCGTAGAGGATATCTGGAGCAATACGGCCCAACCGGGGAACCCGGTGCAGCGGCACGCCAATCGTGCCGCCCCAGGCAAAGTCCACCTTAATGCCCTGCAGCTGCGGATACAGTCGCAGGAGAAGGGGCAGGTGATGACCGGCAATATACGAGGGGTCGTCACCGAAGTAATTGATGCGAGCGCCAAAAAGGAAACGCTTGTCGGCACTCAGCCGGTAGTACTGCAGGACGAAATTCGGGTCGCAGATGGCAAGGTCGCGAGGATTGACGGAAGCCACCTGTTGTTCGTCGAGCGGCTCGGTCGCGATGATGAAGCTATTGACCGGAAACATGATGCCGCGCAGCTGCGGTTCGACCAGGTGATAGGCGTTGCCGGCGATAACCACCGAATCAGCCGTTACAGAACCTGCGGCGGTCACAACCTTCGGTTTCGAGCCGCGCTCGATGCGCAGGACCTCGGAGTCCTCGTAGATCGTCGCGCCCAGCTCGACCGCGGCTCGCGCTTCACCGATGCACAAGTTGAGCGGATGAAGGTGCCCATTGCCCATGTTCAGCAGCGAACCGAGATAGACGTCCGTGCCGATGGTCTCGCATGTCTCTTCACGATCGAGCATGCGGTACTCGTGGTCGAAGCCGTGTCTTGCCAGGCGATCGAAGTCGTCCTGGAATTCGCGCAGGTGTCGTGGCTTGATCGCCACGTCGAGGTAGCCGTACTTGAGGTCGCATGCGATACCGTACTTTGCGACGCGCTCGGCGATGATTTCGTGACCACGCCAGCGCATCTGCCAGAGCAACTTCTCGTCGCACATCTTGCGCAGGTGCTTCTCGCCGGCGATGCCGCCGATCAGCTGGCCGCCGTTGCGTCCCGACGCACCCCAGCCGACCTTGTTGGCCTCGACGACGTGCACGTTGTAGCCGCGCTCGGCAAGCGTCAATGCTGTAGCGATACCCGTGAAGCCGGCGCCGATTACGCAGACATCGGCCTGCCGGTCGCCTCGCAGCGGTGCATAGTCTGTCGCTTCGTTGACCGTGGCGGCGTAGTACGAGCCGGTGTGCGGCAGCGGCATTTCAGTCGGCCTCGTGTTTGAACAGGAGGCCACCCTTGATAACCACCCGGACGTCCTTCATCACTTCCTGGTCCTCGAGTGGGTTGCCGCGGACCGCGATCAGGTCGCCAAACAGGCCGGGCCTGATGGCGCCGACCCTGTTTTCCCAGCCCATGTGCGCGGCCGCAACCGACATCGCCGAGCGCATCGCATCCATCGGGTCCATGCCGCGCTCGACCATGATGCCGAACTGCCAGCCGCCCATGTCGTGCGGCAGCACGGCGGCGTCGGTGCCGTAAGTGATCGGAATACCCAGCGCGTAGGCCTTTTCAAACACGACACGCTGTGCCTCGGTCGTGTCGAAGTTGCGTTGCATGATGTGTTCGGGGTAACCCTGGTCTCGGCCGACATTCTCGGTATAGGTGCCGTTGTAGACGTCCATCGATAATGTAATACCGCGCTCGGCGACCAGAGCGATGGCTTCGTCGTCGAGCAGCGATGCATGCTCTAACGAATCCACACCGGCCAGTACCGCATCTTTACCCGACTGCGCGCTGTGCACGTGCGCCGATACTTTCAATCCGTGCTCGCGGGCAACCTCGACGACTGCCGCGATGTCCTCCTGCGACATCTCCGGGGCACCGGGCTCGATTCCGTACGAAAAGACGGCGCCCGACGCGATCACCTTGAGGAAGTCTGCGCCATTTTTCACCGCGCGCCGGGCCGCCTCCGCAAATTCTTCCGGCGTTTCGGCGACGCCGGTGCGAATCGCCGCCGGTATCTCGCTTTCATCGTGGTCGGGAAGAAGAATGTCCCCGCCACCGCCGCGAATGGTGAGGTAGGGTCCAGCCGTCTGAACCCTGGGGCCGACCGCAAGCCCGGCCCGGATCTCATCCCGAATGTCGTAGACATATTCGGGGTAATAGTCGCCCGTGTTGCGAACCGTCGTGAAGCCGGTCATCAGGTTGATCTCCGCGTTCTCGGTCGCGGTCTGCATAAGTTTCTCGTCGGTCAGCCGGTAATAGATAGAGTAATCATGGGCGTAGTACGGCACATCGGCGAGATGCACATGCGTGTTGATCAACCCGGGCAGGCAGGTGTAGTCGGCGAGGTCGAGGAAAACGATGTCATCGGGCGGCGGCGTGTACTGGCTGATGCGTTCGAAGCGGCCATCGCGGATAATGACGAGCTGGTCCTCGAGCGCCCGGTCGCCGATACCGTCAATGAGCTTTCCGCAACGGATTGACACATTACCGCTGTCGGGACGGAACGGTGCCTCGGTAAGGAATGGCTCGGGCGGCAGCGAATCGCAGCCGGCAAGCAGGCAGATCAAGGGCATCATCAAATGGCGCATCACAGGATAGTGACACATTGACGACGAAATTCGCAGCACTGCTGGCGGCTAGTAAGCCCGTCCTGATTGACGGCGGACTTGCGACCCAGTGCGAGGCCATGGGGCACAACATCGACGGTGAACTCTGGTCTGCGAAACTGTTGCAAACCAACCCGCGGGCACTCGTCGATGCGACACGTGCCTTTCTCGATGCAGGCGCGAAAATTGTTGCGACAGCGAGCTACCAGGCAAGCCGGCGCGGGCTCATGGCCACGGGACTGTCGGCGGCAGAGTCAGACGACCTGATCCGGAGTTCGGTCGCGCTGGCGCGCCAGGCCTGTGATGAATTCGTAGCCGATAACCCCGAGGCAGACAGGCCGCTGGTCGCGGCGAGTATCGGGCCGTATGGCGCCATTCTGCACGACGGTTCCGAATATACCGGCGACTACGATATCTCCGTCGAAGACTTGCGCGGCTTTCATGCAGAGCGGCTTGCTGTACTCGACGACAGCGACGCCGACCTGCTCGCGTGCGAAACAATTCCATCAGGCGCCGAGGCGAAAGTGCTGGCCGAGTTGTTGCGCGACACGAGGCTGCCGTCGTGGGTCAGTTTTTCCTGCGCCGATGCAGTACACCTTGCCGATGGCACGCCGCTTGCCGAGGCGGCGGGCCGGTTCGCAGGTCATCGCCGGGTGCTCGCGGTCGGCGCCAACTGCGTACCTCCTGGACTTGTCCTTCCACTCATTGCGGCAATAAAAGCGGCGGCGCCGGACAAGGCCATTGTCGTCTACCCCAATTCAGGAGAAATTTACCGGGCCGAAGACAATGCCTGGCTCGGCACCGCAACGCCGATGCAGTGCGAGCAGGCAGCGTCCGAGTGGATCGAGGCCGGCGCAAGCCTGGTTGGCGGGTGTTGTCGTATCGGGCCGGATCAGGTCGCCGCAATGTCACGGTCTGTGACGAAGGCAGGCTAGAATAGCCGACATGCGAAATCTCTCCGNNGATCACGTCATTATCACTGTGATCGGCACGAACGATGTTCACGGCGAACTCGTGCCGCAACCGGGAAAGGCCGGCATTACAACTTTCTCGGGTTACGTCGCGAACGTACGCGAGGCGCGGGCAAGCGACGGTGGACTCCTGCTCGTCGACGCCGGCGATATGTGGCAGGGCACCCTCGAGTCGAACCTGAACGAGGGTTTCTCGGTCGTCGAGGCCTATAACGCCATGGGCTATGCGGCGGCCGCAATCGGCAATCACGAATTCGACTTCGGTCCTCTCGGGCCCAGGTCGGTTCCGGAAGGCGAGGACGATGACCCGCACGGAGCATTGCGGGCTCGAGCGACGCAAGCGGACTTTCCGCTCCTGGCCTCGAACCTGATCGACAGCTCTACCGGGGAGATGGTCGAGTGGGACAATGTCCAGGCTGCAGCTATTGTCCAGCGAGCCGGGGTGCTGATAGGCGTCATCGGAGTACTGACGGTGTCCACGCCGGCGACGACGATCGCGGCGAACATCCGCGGGATCGAAATTGCCCCGCTCGCCGCCGCAATTGAAGAGCAGGCCGAGCAACTGCGCGCCGGAGGGGCATCGCTGGTCATCGTTGTCGCCCACGCAGGCGGCCGATGCTCGGAGTTCGGCGACCCGTTCGATACGTCATCGTGTCGAATGGACGACGAGATAATGCGCGTTGCGCAGTCGTTGCCGGCGGGGCTTGTCGACCATATCGTCGCCGGGCACGAGGGCCACGGAATCGCGCATGACATCAACGGAATTGCCGTGACGGTTTCATATTCCAACACCCGGGCTTTCAGCCGCGTCGACTTCACCGTTGATCGTGCTACCGGACAGGTCGTCGATCGTCGCATCTACCCACCGCAACCCATTCGACAAGGCGAGACTTACGAGGGCCGCGCGGTCGTTCCGACGGCTGCCGTCGCCGCAATCGCCGCGCGCGCACAGCAGATGGCTGCCCGACGTAAAGCGGAGTCGCTCGGTGTCGTTCTCGAAACGCCCATGCTTCACAGGGACCGCCCCGAGTCGCCCCTTGGCAACCTTATGGCCGACGCCGTTTTGCAGATGAGCGATGCGGATATTTCGATCCACAACGTCTGGGGCGGCATTCGCGCAGAGCTGCCCGAAGGTGAGCTGACTTACGGCGATGTGTACCAGATGTTTCCGTTCGACAACCGCGTCGCAATGATCGAACTCAGCGGTGCCGACCTGCGGCGTGTCGTCGCCAGGCAGGGGAAAAGATGGTCTCGTGCCGCAGGGATCTCGGGGATGCGCGTAACTATCACCTGCAATTCGAGTGAAATGACCGTGCGCATGGTGAGGTCGAATGGCTCGGAAATCGCCGACACCGATACAGTCCGTGTTGTCGCCAACGACTTTTTGTTACTCGGTGGCGATGAGATTTTCGAACCAATCATGCCGGACGGTGGCTTCGTTACGCCGAGTGGAACACCGTTCGTACGCGATACGCTCGTTGAGTGGTTCAGGCAGAAGGGTGGCACACTGCGTGCCGATGATTTCTTCGATGCCGAGAGTCGCCGCTGGAATCTCCCTGACGAGATTCCCGAGAATTGCGAGTTGTCAGGCGTGTGACCGGATAATCGTCTGCGCGGCGTTATAACCGGGTGCTCCTGTTACGCCACCGCCCGGATGCGTTCCCGCTCCGCACAGGTACAGGTTCTCGACAGGTGTTCGGTACTGCGACCAGCGCGGTAACGGACGCATGAAGAACATCTGCTGCAAGGAGATATCGCCGTGGAAGATATTGCCTTCGGTAATCCCGAAGCGTTCCTCGAGGTCGGGCGGTGAGAATACGCGGCGAGCGATGACGGCGCCCGGCACGTTTGGCGCGAACTGCCCGATGAGTTCGGTGACGCGATCGCCGAGTTCCTCTCGTCGATCGTCCCAGCTGCCCTCGCGTAGCCTGTAGGGCAGGTACTGCACGAAGCAGGTCAGCATGTGCCGGCCTTCGGGCGCGAGAGCATCGTCGACGTTCGACGCGAGCACGCAGTCGACCCAGAGGCGCTCGGGCAATTCGCCCCGCTGCGAGGCATTGTAGTTGGCCTCTGCTTCGGCCAGCGTCGGAATCAGTGTGAACAGGGACCGCTGCGGTTTCGTGCGATCGGCCGGCATCCCGGAGACCCGAGGTTCCTCGGACAAAACAAAGTTAACCTTGCCGGCCGGCCCGTCCATGCGGATGCCGGCAACGTCACGCCTGAATTCATCCGTCAGCGCGGCCGAATCGACAAGCGCAAGAAAAGTTCGCTTCGGGTCGGCGTTCGAAACCACCAGGCCGGCATCGATGGTTTCGCCCGAGTCGAGGGTGACGCCACAGGCTTTGCCGTCGATGATATTGATCCGGCTTACCGGCGCGCTGGTGCGAATTTCGACGCCGAGGTCCTCGCAGGCGGAGCGTAACGCCTCCGTGATCGCACCCATGCCGCCAATGACATGTCCTTGCCAGGCCTGCTGCTCGGCATCGCCGCCGCTCAGCAGGTGAAAGAGCAGGCCCATCGCAGTCCCGGGCTGGTAAGGACCGCCGTGCTTGCCGTACAGGCTATTCGAAAGAATCAGGCGCTTGAGTTTGTCGGATTCGAATCTTCGGTCAAGGAACTCGCCGAGCGAACCGGTCAGGAATCGCACCAGCCCGCTGATGTCGCTTCCGGTAATGCCTCGAAACCGGCGCATTAAACGTATTCCCTCGGCGAGCTTGCGCAGGCCTTTGGCGTACGGGTCCGGTGGCGGCTCGAGGAAGAACGGCTGCAGGTAGGCCGCCAGCCGCTTGAGTTCGGTCTCAGTTTCGAAGAATTGATCGATATCGTTGGGCGCGAAGCGGGCGAGTTCGGCGCGCATGCGCTCTTCGTCGGACCACCACCCCATGACCGTGCCGTCATTGAACGCAGCCTGTATCACCGGATCGCAGGCAATCATTTTCAGCCCATACGATCCGAGCTTAAGATCGCGTATGATCGTCGGCCGCAACATGCTGGCGATGTACGAGGCCGTTGAAACGCGACATCCCGGGGAGAGCTCCGGGTCCACCTCCTCGGTAACGGCGCAGCCGCCAACGATGTCGCGGCGCTCGAGCACGGCAACACGTTTGCCGGCCCTGGCAAGGTAAGCGGCGGCGGTGAGGCCATTGTGGCCCGCGCCGATGATGACGGCGTCATACAACATGAACGTGCAAGAATACTGGAACGCATTCGGAAGGACTAACGCGGAATGACAGACAGGTTACCGAAACTCGTAGCGACATCCGTCGTGCGTGGCAGCCAGCAGGGCGACAGCCATGGCGGCATATTTACGATCGACTTCGAAGCCCAGGATGTCAGGCAGCATGTCGACTGGAACACGGGCGAAATTGACTTCGAAGGCCGGGGCGCCGACCGCGGACTGCGCGGCATCGCCTTCGATCGCGACGATATCTACGTTGCCGCAAGTGACGAGCTGTTCAGGTACGACCGCGATTTCAGGATCACGGGGTCTTACCGGAACCGCTACCTGAAGCACTGTCACGAGATCAGCCGCATGGACCGAACTCTGTTTCTGACCTCGACCGGGTTCGACAGCCTGCTGGCATTCGACCTCGACCGCAACGACTTCATCTGGGGAATGCAGATTGCTAGAGCGCTCAACGGTTGGGCCGGAACCGTATTCGACCCCCGGACGGCCGCGGGCCCTGCGCCGAGCAATCATTTTCACGTCAACATGGTGCACGTTGACGGCAGCGGCGTGTACGTCAGCGGACTGCGCACCAAGGCAATGTTGCATATCAACAGCAAGTTCGAGCTCAACGAGGTATGCAACATTCCGCAGGGCGCCCATAACGCCCAGCCATACCGCAACGGCGTTCTCGTCAATGACACGCAAAGCGATGCTGTCCGCTACTCTGATCGGGACGGAACGAACAAAGCTTTCGCGATCGTTACGTATGACGAAGAAGATATCGAGTTTTCCGGCATTGACGATTCCAAGATCGCACGCCAGGGCTTCGGTCGCGGTTTATGCCCAGTAGGGGAGCGACTCGTGGCAGGAGGGTCGTCGCCATCGACGATAAGCTTGTACGACATCGATAGCGAGCAGATGGTTGCGACTGTCAACCTGACCATGGACATCCGCAATGCGATCCATGGCCTCGAAGTCTGGCCCTACGACAACTAGACAACAAAAAACGCACCCCGGAGGGTGCGTTTCTTGTCGAACTTGCGGAACCGGCCTAGTTGCCCCAGTACTTCGTGAAGCGTAAGCCGTATTCGCGTGGCCGGATGACCGAGAGGCGCTGACGGCCGAAGAAGGGCTCGAAGTCGCTCACGTCATGATACAGCTGGCCACGTTCGTCGGTCAGGTTGTTGATGAAGACATTCGCCTCCCAGGTACTGCCCACGAGACCCAGCCTGACGCTGGCCCAGTTATAGGCTTCCTGTGTCATCTGTGGCGTGCCGACGCGATTTCCATCGTCATCGAATGGAGCAATTGTCTGCACCTGGTTCAGCGACTTGCCGGTATGACTGAACTGGAACTGGAAGAAGCCTTCGTTTGAGCCGGCCAAGTTCATCGGCCAGTTGTACTGGGCGAACAGCGAGGCTTTGAACTCCGGAGCGAATGGCAGCTTCGAGCCTTTGCCCACACCGTCCACAACGACCTGGGTAATTTCCTCGGTGATCTCGGATTTCATCCACGTGGCATCGATGCGAAGCTGGAAGTTATCCGTCGGCAGCGCTTCGATCTGGAGTTCGAAACCGTCAGAACTCGCGCTGCCCGCGTTCAGCACGCCCTTCTGCCAGGGCTGGCCGCAGGGTGGCGTCGGATCGTCCGCACACGGAACGTTCGACGGATCCACGACTTCGAGCTGGTAATCAACCCAATCCTGGAAGAAGGCGATGGCACTGAGGTTCATGCGCCCGCCGGCAAAGCTGCCCTTCATGCCGAGCTCGTAGTTCTCGAGGAAGTCGGCGCCATAGGTCTGCGGCAGTTTGGGCGCCCCCCGATTCCGGTTTACGCCGCCGGGTCGGAAGCCCTCGGAGTACAGGCCATAGAACATCAGGTCGTCATTCGGGCTGTACTGCACCGACAGTTTCACCGCAAGATCATCGTCGGTGGCATTGATAAAGTTCACGCCGATGTCAGCCGGGTTGTCCTGGTCGTTGGGGTTACAAGGCGCGTCAGGCAAAAGACAGCCTTTCCTGCCGGTCGCATCGCCTGCCAGGTTCGGGATCGCAGGTGTGCGTCGGTCGCCGGGGTTGTCGACATAGTATTGCTTCGACTGCTCGACCTCGAACCAGCGGCCACCAGCCGTGAATCGACCACTTGTCGGTCATGTGGAACGTCGCCTCGCCGAATATTGCGAGCGTTTCCCAATCGGTGTCGTCGGCCGAGAACCACCAGACGTCGGTGGGCGCCGCCGGGACACCCCAACCATCAGTGATGCAGTAGTAATAACCAACCGGTCCGGTATAAACGCCGCAATCGTAGTTATTGAAGTAATAGGGCCCGACATAAAAAGTGGGGCGCAGGAACTCCGAGTGCGGCCGCGTCCAGTTATCGAATGCCTGCGAATTCCGATACCCACCCTGGTTGGTCACGTAAGTATCGAAATCCCACTCTTCGTGGCGATCCTCGTAAAAGGCGCCGACGACCCAGTCGACCTTTTCGCCGGTGTATGCGAGGCGGAATTCCTGGCTCAAGGACGTGTTTTCCTGGTCGTTGACCAGGTAGCCGACGGGGTTGTTGTACCAGTAGTAGGCACCTGCCGGCTGGAAGCAGTAGATGTTATAGGTAGCCGTGAAGTAGTAGCACCACTGGCCGAAATACGAAGCGTAATCCGTCGTGTCCTGAGTGTATGCGCTATCGCGGGTAAAGTACGCGGTTGCCGACGTAAAGCTAAGGTTATCCGTGATGTTGCCTTCGATCGTGAGCGCGTACTGAATCCAGTCGTCTTCGAACGTGTCACCGTTGAAGGCGATCAGCTGGAGATCGCCAACGGTCGGGTCGTAGGTATTCTCGGCATCAGAATCGACGCTCTGGGTCGCGAGGCCCAGTGTTGCGCTCCAGTTGTCGCTGATAAACCATTTTGCCGCGACGCGGCCACCCGTAATCGTCGTCTCGTTCCAGTCGTCCTTGGCTACGGAAGCATTGGTTTCCGGCGCGCATCCGCCGGCATTTCCCGGATCGGCAGCCGTGCACTTGCCGAAATATTCCTCGGCGCCTGATATGCCAAGGACATTGTCGATGAAGCCGCCTTCGGTCACTGTGAATCCGACCAGGCGAATTGCAAACGTGTCTTCAGCGAGCGGGATATTGACCATGCCCGAGATATCGAAGCTGTTGTCGCCTTCGGACATTCCCTTGACGGTTGCATCGGCAAACGCCTCGAACCGCGTCGGGTCGGGCTTGTTGGTGACGAGACGCAGCGTGCCGGATTGCGAGCTGGATCCGTAGAGCGTGCCCTGCGGGCCCGAAAGAACTTCCACGCGCTCGATGTCGACGAGCCTGACGTCGACTGCTGCACTCTGCGTCACAGGTTGTTCGTCGAGGTAAACGGCCGATGACTGCGCAACGATAAAGGTATCGGGGGCGTCGGCGATGCCGCGGATGAAAACCTTGCCCTGGCCGGTCTGGTTACCGAAGTAGGTCAGACTCGGGGTGAGCTTGGTATAGCTCTCCATGTCCGTCAGGCCCTGGTTACGGATGGCCTCGGTATCGAATGCCTGGATACTGCCGGCGAGATCCATCATGCTGACTGCGCCGCGCTTGGTCGCGGTTACGGTGATTTCTTCGATGCCCCGGCTTTCCTGCGCCAGTGCGGCACCCGGTCCTGTGCCAACGGCGGCCGCGACGGCAGCACCGATCGTCGTGCGATAGCTGATTCCGGCGAACGCAGCGGTATTATGGTCTTTCGATTTGGACATGGAATTCCCCCGACTTATACGTACAAACCCCTACATCGACTGATCATAGAGGATGACCCAGAGACAATCAACGCAAAATAGCGGGCTGCTGGTCGCTGGGGAGCTTGCGCAGCAAGGGCTCCAGTACCTCTATCAATGGCTCGAGGTGGGCCTCGAAGCGGCGCCATGAGGCGACGGATTTCGAGTAAATCGGCTGCCGGACCTGCTCCGAACTGGCCGTAATGACGGCACGGTCGGTCTCATAGAACTTGAGGACCTGGTCCTCCCACGGCAGCGCGCAGTGCTCGATCAGGCGGCGCGTCTGGTTTTCCTGGTCGGCGACCATCTGTTCATAATGAACATCCAGGACCATATGCGGCAGGATTTCGTGCCAATAGTCCATCATGCGCTGATACTCGAGGTAGTACTCGCCGAGTTCGACGAGGTCGTAGGTAAACGACTGTCCTTTGTAAAACAGCTGCTTGTAGCAACCCATGCAGCTGTCGAGCGGGTGCCTGCGGGCATTGACGACCTTCGCATTGGGCAGGATCAGGGCGATCAGCCCGATGCTCGCGAAATTATTCGGCATCTTGTCGGTAAAGTGCGGCGCGCCCTTGCGATAACGCTCCGTCCACTCGAGGTATTGCCGCCCCAGCTCCTTGAGTTCCTTTCCATAATGTCTCAAGCCCTGCGGATAGCCGTCGCCCTGCGGACGTTGCTCATTGATCGCCCGGATAATGCGTGGCAGGTCCGGTAGTTCATGGGTGCCGTCGACCTGGCTGTGGCTCGCAAGAATTTGTTCGATCAGCGTCGAACCCGATCGCGGCAGCCCGACAACGAAGAGGGGCGCGGGATCGGGCTCGCCGAAGCCCGAGTTGGCTTGCAGGAGTTCGGGTGTAATGGTTTCGATGATCTGGTCGTGCACGGTCTCCGTCTGTACCGGGTCGTAATTCTCGTAAGGCCGGCGCAGCTTG
This sequence comes from Woeseiaceae bacterium, assembly GCA_011772865.1. GTDB lineage: Bacteria > Pseudomonadota > Gammaproteobacteria > Steroidobacterales > Woeseiaceae > UBA1847. Next base: position 12,028 of record WVYQ01000033.1, read on the forward strand.
TTGCCTTTGTCATAGCAGGCAAATGCTCGGTCGTAATCCTCGCGATCTTCATAGGCCTTGCCCAGCGCATAATTGAAGTTCACCCGGGTCTCGTCCGGAAGCTTTTCGTTGTCGATGTGACTTTCCATCGTTGCGATTTCGTCGTCACTGAAGCGAAAGGTCTTCAAATTGGCCAGCGCCCAGTAGGCTTCGCCGAATTCCGGGTGGCGGGTAATGCAGTCGCGATAGGTATCAATCGACTGCTCTTGCCGGCCTATCGTCTTGAGTGCATGGCCCATGGCGGCAAGGCTCGGGCCATGATTTGGCTGTAAGCGGATCGCTTCCTCGAATGTTTCGACGGCCTGCTCGAACTGCCCGCGCTTCGAGTATAGATTGCCCAGTACAGAGAACGTCGCCGGCATATCGGGCTGCATCCGGATCGTGTCCTTGAGGAGCTGTTCACATTCGTCGAGTTCGTCGATTTCGATCAGCGCGCGTGCGAGGTCGAGGCGTGCGCCGAAGAAGTCCGGCGCCAGCTTGACCGCGTTGCGCAGCATGCGGGCGGCAAGCCGGTTCTTGCCGAGGTCGCGGGCGAGCATACCGAGCATGCGTGTCGCGTTCACATTTCTCGGATCCCGGCGCAGGATGTCACGACAAATTATCTCGGCCTTGCCGAATTCCCCGGCGCGCTGGTGCTCGAGCGCCAGTACGAGTTCCTTTCGTTCGGGGTCGAGCTCGAAAGACTCATCGAGTGCGCGTTCGGCATCATCGGACCGCCCAAGCGTCTTGTAGGCCATCGCGAGGTCGCGATGTGCGGCCGCGTTGTCGGGCGTTAGCTCGATGACACGTTTGTAGCAGGCGATTGCGGCATCACCTTTGCCCTGCGCAATCAGCGCATTACCGAGTTCCCTGTGCGCCTTGGGAATCTCCGGAAAACGCGAGATGACGTCGCGCAGTTCCTTTTCTGCCTGCGCAAACTTGTTCTGCCTGACGAGCACAGTGCCGAGCAGTACTCGCATCTTGTCGTCGCGGGGCGCGTCGAGCAGGGCGTCTCGGCACAGGTCAGCCGCCATCTCGAACTCCCGACCCTTTAGGTAGCCCAGGGCAAGGTCGAACATTTCCTGGTTTGGATAAGCTTTGTCGATGATGTTTACCTATCGTGGTCGAACGCTGGCGAAACAGTTTAGCGTCAAACGACCTTTTGAAAAATCGGTCGACAGCAGTTCGGGCCGCGGAATGTGGGCACTGTGCGGGATGTCGCCCGAGTAAAAAATGAGTCGATTGAAGCGGGCCGGGATCTCGAGCAGCAGCTCTGCCACTTCGTTACTGCCCGTCATGTACCTGGGCTCTTCGCGATACATCTGCAAGTGTTTTTTGAGAAACTCCAGCGAGCTGCCCGCGCTGTCGATCTCCATGGCTGTCGCTCGTTCGATCAGTTCCCGCTCCTTCCAACGGTAAAAGCCCGTCCCTCCCAGCTCTTCATTGTCGAACAGGTAGACGAGCCCGGCATAGTTGCGACGGTCGGGGCGCTGTTTCGGGTCCGAATGACACAGGCGTTGCAGCGGGGCGAGTTTTGCAGGCGGAAGCGTCGCCATCGACAGGTAATTCGACGTCCTGAGGTCCCCTTTGAAAAACGAGAATTGCCGGCTCATTGTTGCGCGCAGAAAGCGCTGAACTTCGACCATCATTTCATCCGGCACGTCATAGAGTAAGCCCGGATAGCCGATGTCCTGCAGCTCGAATTCTTTCCCGCTCGTCGTGGCAAACTCGACAAGCGCATGCGGATCGCTCAGAAAATCGTCGACGATGACACAGTTGTTCTCACTGTCGATCTGCCGAACGTCGACCGATGCATCGGGATTGACGGCTATCGACGTCATTGTCGCAGGCCCGATTTCCGGATTGCCTCGGGAATCAGGCCCGGGTCACCCGGCGTAACAAGATTGACCCCCGACAGTCCGGGAAGATCAGCGATCTTTTTCAGCTGCTCCGCGGCAACGGCAATGCCTTCGGCTTGCTCGTCGTCAGCCGCGGCGAGCCTGGCGACGAGGCTTGACGGGATCACAGAGTCACTGCGCAGGTTGCGTAATTCTCTGGCGGCATCGACAGACGGTAATACGGCAATGCAGGCAAGCAGCTGAAAACGCCATGTCAGCTTTGACGAGACGATTCGTTCGACGTATGCCGCCAGCAGGTCCAGGTCCATGCACACCTGCAGTTGGATAAACTGCGCACCCGCATCGGCTTTACTGGCCAGTTTTTCGGGCTCCCAGTTCTCCGACGGAGGGAAGGCCGTCGCCACGGTACCGAGATACAGGTCGGGCGCACCTTCGGGCGCGGTGCCCGGAAACACGTCGCCATCGCGAATCGCCGCCGCTGTCGCCAGGAAGTCGATTGCGCCCATGTCGAAGATGCCTGTCGACACAGGCCGGTGGCCATCGGGAAAGTTGCTGCCCCGAAGGAGAAGCAGATTGTTAGCCCCGAGTGCGCGCGCCCCGACAATATCGCTCTGCATGGCGAGCCGGTTTCGATCGCGGCAATTCATATGAATGACAGGGTCGATGCCGTTTCTGAGTAGCAGGGCGGCGACCGCTATATTCGAAAGATGCGGCCGCGCATGCCGGTGATCCGGTATCTGGATGGCGTCCGTCAGTTCGGCAAGCGTGCTGGCTTGCTCGACCACGGACTCCGGGCCGTCGCGCGGGCCGAGCGTTAGCTCGGCCGTCAGCGTCAACTCCTCGGATCGCAGGGCATCGCGCAGGGTTTTCACAAGATCTAGGCTGGTTGGACGGCAAGCGGTCCTGGTGGGACGTAGTCGAAAATAAACGTAATACGGTCTTCCTTGCCCTTGTTCATCACGCTGTGCTGCTTCTGGTTGTTGAGCTCGTAGGCCTTCCCGATCTCGAACTGGTACGGACGGCCGTCTATCATGAACCGGACCCGTGGATTCGTCGTGATCGGAATATGGATGCGGTGCCCGCAATGAAATGACGGGTGCGTGTCGACGTGGGGTTTGATGTTGCTCCCGGGGAGCAGCTTGGCGGCCATTGCGCGGATAATCGTGCCACCCTTCGGATAGTGCCGGTCGATGATTTCGTGCATGAGCGGCACTGCCACTTCATGCAAGCGGTCCCAACCCGGCTCTTTCCTGATCTCGGGATTCGGCCAGTTCGATCCATCGGTGAAAATCAGCACAATCGACTGTGTCGACAGGTGCACGTCGTAGGTCTGCTGGCGGTACTCGTCTTCGTGCCAGGCCGCCTCTTCTTGCGCTAGAATCGCATCGCGCAGAGGAGCCGAATCGACTTCGCCAAGCTCCCGAATTGGTACATCGATATCCATTCTGAGACTCTACCCGATATGTCCGAATTCGCGCCAGCAGATATCGTCTCGAGAACCTGGACGCAACCAATGCGGCCACCCGCATCGATGCCCCGGGAGGCCGATATCGTCATCATCGGCGGTGGGATCGTCGGCGTGTCCACGGCATTGTTCCTGGCGGAGCAGGGCATCGATGTCGCCGTGTGTGAAAAGGGGCATATCGCGGGCGAACAATCGAGCCGCAACTGGGGCTGGGTAAGGCAACAGCTCCGGGATACGCGGGAGATGCCGATGATCGTCGAGAGCCTGCGAATCTGGCGCACGCTGGCCCGTGATATCGGCGAAGACGTGGGCTTTCACGAGCAGGGCATCATGATTGCCGCGCGCACGGACAAGGAAGCACAGCAATACATCAACTGGATCAAGACGTCGGACGAGTACGGCGTCGAGACGCGGTTTATCGAAGGCGCCGAGCTCGCGGCCCAGGTCCGCGGTTCGACCGTTCGATGGAAAGGCGCCCTCTATACGCCGAGCGATGGCCGCGCCGAGCCGCACAAGGCGGCGCCGGCAATCGCCCGGGCGGCGGGCCGCAAGGGTGCGAGCATTCTGACTGCGTGTGCGGTACGGGGCCTCGAAACCGAGGGCGGCAGAGTATCAGCCGTTGTGACCGAGCACGGCCGTATAAAAACGTCGACTGTGCTGTGTGCGGCAGGTGCCTGGACGTCGATGTTCTGCCGCTCGCTCGATGTTACGGTGCCGCAACTCAAGGTCAGGGGGACCGTGGCGCGAACAGCGCCAGCTGAAAATGTGCTCGACGGCAACCTGTATGACAGCGCTATCGCGCTGCGGCGGCGTGACGATGGTGGGTATACGCTGGCGCACGGGACTATCCTCGATCATCCGATCACCCCTTCGACGTTTCGTTTCGGCTTCAAGTACCTGCCGGCCCTGATGATGGAGATCAACAACCTGCGAATTTCGATCGGTCGCGAGTTCGTCGAGGAATGGAATATGCCCAGGACCTGGGCGCTGGACGCCGAGTCGCCGTTCGAAAAGACCCGTGTCCTGAACCCGGCGCCGAGCAAGAGCGTGTTGAAAGGAATTCGTAACAATCTCGACAAGGTGTTTCCGCAGCTCGCCAGCGTGGAAATCGTCGAGTCCTGGGCGGGCATGGTCGAGACCACGCCAGACGTCATCCCGGTCATCGATCGAATCGATTCGATTCCCGGGTTCTACATTGCGACGGGCTTCAGCGGCCACGGATTCGGCATCGGGCCCGGCGCCGGCAAGGCGATCGCCGGCATGCTGACCGGCACAGACTCAGGCATCCCGCTCGACGAGTTTCGCCTGAGCCGCTTCTTCGACGGCACCAGGCTCGAACTACAGAGCTCGGTCTGACCCTACAGCGTTTTCTGCGTCATTCGCTCGGCAATGTGGTCGGCCTGGCGAATGGCCAACGCCACGATCGTTAGCGTTGGATTGCCGGCCGCGCTGGTCGGGAATGCACTGCCGTCACTGATGAACAGGTTGTCGATGTCGTGCGCCTGGCCCCAGCGATTGGCCACGCCGTCGCGCGGATTTGCGCTCATTCGTGCAACGCCCATGTTGTGGCACCCGACCGGCGCATCGCCCCCCCAGAAATGCGTGGCGCCCAGCGATTCGAACAGCGCCCGGCTTTGTTTCAGGGAGTGCTCACGCATCGCCAGGGAATTCGGGTGATCCCGATACTCGATAACGGGAACGGGCAGGTCGTTTTCGTCGCGCTCGGTCGCATGCAGCGAAATCCGGTTGACGGACTCGGGAGGATCCTCGCCCGTGATAAAGATTCCGGCGAGGTGAGTGTAATTATCGGTAAACACCGTGTGGTCCGGGCCCCATCCGCCGATCGACGATGACGTGCCCCAGGGGTCGAGCGCAATGGACTGGAGTTCGTATCCGCCGGCGAATCCTCTTTCCGGGTCGTGGTACTGCTCATCGAAGATGATGCCGGTCTGCCTGGCGCCGCGATGGTAATTGACCGGCTTGGGCATCTTCGCGATCGCCGCGCCGAACATGTGCCGCGTGTAGTTGCGGCCAACATGCCCCGTCGAATTCCCGAGCCCGTCCGGGAACCGTGACGAATTCGAATTGAGCAGGATGCGGGTGGTCTCAACGACATTGCCGGCGACGGCCACGGCCCTGGCCTTTTGCTCGTGCAACGTGCCATCAGCGTCGCGATACACAACGCCTGAAACGCGGCCGGAGTCATCATGGTTGATCTTCACGGCCATTGACTGGGTGCGCAGTTCGAAGTGAGCCGTCAGTTCGGCGGCCGGAATCTCCGTATACAAGGTCGACCATTTGGCGCCGATTGCACAGCCCGAGTTGCAGAAGCTGATTTGCTGGCAGCCCGGCCTCCCGTTCCTCGCCTGCGGGTTGATGGCCATGCGCGACGACGTGATTTCCTTGTAGCCGATGCGCTTGCCACCTGCCGCAAGGACCTTGTAGTTGTTCGTCTCGGCCGACGGCGGAATACCGTGCGTGCCGGATACACCCATTTTGTCTTCGGCCTTGTCGTAGTAGGGCGCGAGCTCATCCAGCGTCATTGGCCAGTCAATCAGCGTGGTACCACCGTCAAACTGCCCGTATGTGGTCAACGCCTTGAGTTCGTGTTCCTGGAAACGGGGTGTCGCACCCGACCACCGCATCGTGGTTCCGCCGACTGTCTTGCAGATCCACGGCGCCATCCCGATGCGCTTGTCGTGCCAGCCCATCCTCGCATCCATTGTCGGCGGGTGATTGACAACGTCCGCGAGCGTGAGTCGCGAGCCGGCCTCGAGACACACGACGTCAATGCCTTTCTGTGCGAGTTCGTTCGAGAGCGTGCCGCCCCCGGCGCCGGAACCGATTACGACGACAACTGACGCATCATTGAGTTCGTATTGCCTGGCCATCACTCGTCCTCCGGCAGCCAGGCGATATCATTGAAGCCACGGCGTATGTATCCGCCGAACTCCTTCGACGAGCCGGGATAGTCGATGTGTTTCCAGAGATCGGGGTGGTAGTAAAGATGAAACCGGACCGTCTCCCGAATGCCGGCGAAGAACGGCTGATCCTGGAGTTCCTGCAGGACGGCAAACTGCTCCTCTGCTCCGAGGTCGAGCCAGGATGTCTCCCGCGCCGCATCCAAAGTGTTGGCAGCCGCATCGAGCATCGCCTGTGTGGCCTGGTCGTCTGTGGTTGTTTCCATGACGGTGCTCATGATCCCGCCGTACACCCGGTCGTCGAGTCCCTCGTGTGGAAACAGTAACTGGGCCATGCGTCCGAGCTCGTCCAGCCCGGCGTCGTCATCGGCCGCCCACGCGGCCGCCGATTTCAGCCAGGTGCTACCCAACGGGGCAGCAACTCCGGAGAATGCAAGCGCGGCGACAATAAATCGGCGGCGGGTCGTCTGTTCTTCTTGCATCGGGTGTGGCTCCGTTATTATTGCGACGATCAGTATCAACTATAGCAACAACTCCTGAAAATGATGGCGAACGGCGGATACCCGAACAGTTACTATGCGGCGACGGCAGTTGGATTGGCTGCGCATCCCTTACTGAAGGGCGCCGAAAGCGCGGATGTCTGCGTAATCGGCGGTGGTTACACGGGACTTTCGGCGGCCCTGAATCTCGCCGAGCGCGGTTTCGATGTCGTCCTGCTGGAAGCTGAGCGCATCGGGTGGGGCGCATCCGGGCGTAACGGCGGCCTTATCGGGAGCGGGCAACGCAAGGATGCGCTCGAACTCGAAGAGCTATTCGGATACGAACAATCGAAAGCGTTCTGGGATATTGCCGAGGCAGCCAAGGCGGAAATTCGTGACCGTGTGGGACGGCACGACATCGACTGCGATCTGCAATTCGGGCAGATCGAGGGTGTGCACAAGCAAAGTTACATTGGTTCTTCGGCCAGGTATGCCGAAGCGTTGGCCGAGCGATATGACTACCCGCATGCGCGCGCCCTGTCACGCGAGGAAGTGCGCAAAATGGTTGCCACGGACACGTTTCTCGAGGGCTTGCACGACACCCGGGCGATGTCGATTCATCCTCTTAATTTTGCGTTGGGCCTTGCGCGCGCGGCGCAGGAAGCGGGGGTGCGCATTTTCGAGAACTCGCGCGTTACTGACTATACGAGGAGCGACCCGGCGACGGTGCATACGGCCCAGGGTAGTGTCGAGGCCCGGTTTATCGTGCTCGGTTGTAACGGCTATCTGGGCAAGCTCGAGAAGCGCGTCGCCGGCCGGATTATGCCGATCAACAATTTCATGATCGCGACCGAGCCACTGGGTGAAAGCGTCGCTCGCGAACTGATCGCTGATCGCAATTGCGTCCACGATACGCGTTTCGTCGTGAATTACTTCAGGACGAGCGGCGACCATCGCCTTTTGTTCGGGGGTGGAGAAAATTACCGGCGCGGGTTTCCGCGGGATATCGCGGCGTTTGTTCGACCGTACATGCTCACGCTGTTTCCGCAGCTTGAAGATGCGCGTATCGACTACGCCTGGGGCGGCACGCTGTCGGTTACCGTAAAGCGATTTCCACAGCTGGGCCGCCTGGAGCCCAATGTGTTTTTCGCCCACGGTTACTCGGGGCACGGTGTTTCGATAGCCAATATTTCCGGCAAGATTATCGCCGAGGCGATCGCCGGTACTGCAGAGCGCTTCGACGTTATGGCGAGCATAAAGGCGCTGCCGTTCCCCGGCGGCACGCTGCTGCGCTACCCGGGGATGGTGCTCGGCATGCTGTACTACTCGCTGAAGGACAAGCTCTAGTCGGCTCGAATGACGTCCGGGAAAGTTCGGTTGAGCATATACTCGGCGGCCATTTCGACGGCGGTGTCATCGAGTGACTCGTCACCGCCCTTTGCCGGCATTTCCATGTAACCCTGCTTGGCATGTTCAAACAGCACTGCCTCCCACAGCCATGAACGGCCTGCCCAGGCATCCCGGTCACCGGTCTTCGGTGCGCCGTCGATACCTTCCTCGTGGCACTCGGCGCACACGAGTTCGTAGGCCTCTTTGCCGGTGAGTTGCACGCTTTCATCCGCCGGAGCGGGTGCAACGGGAGCAGGTGACGATGTGCCATCGCCTCCGTCCTGGCCACAGCCCGACACGAGCGACATTGCGATCACCGTGATCAAAACTCGCAGCATTAGACCACCTCCTCGACGTTCAGTATGTTCCCGGATCGCGATCGGTTCAATCGGGGATGCCGCCTAAAGGGAAGGTATTTATCTTTGACTAGCCGGCCCGCGACAGAACTGCCGCCATGATCTGATCGACCTGCCGTTTTCTTCCGGGCGCAGATCTGCCGAGACAATGTCGATCTCTCGGGCAGCTCGAGCTGCGTGGGCAGATGATGGTCGCTTCTTTCTGCAAACCTTCCGCAATCCAGCCTATGTTGAGGATCTTGCTAATGCTCCCGAGTTGATCGCGGGCCTGTTTCGGAATTTCGCCCGACCCCCCATGAGTGTTGCAGCTCTTCTCGATCGACTCGATAGTCTCGGCCGGATCGACATTCTGTGCGAGCAGGGCCGGGGCCAGATCGACGCCGGCACACAATACGTGGGGATTGCCGGCTGCGTCCTTGCTCCGAATCGACTGGCAGCAATACAGGCGCTTGTCGTCGCCCGCGCGCAACACCGAAATCTGCGAAGACGGTTTGGTTGACCGCGTGTTGAGCATGCGGAACACGGCCCAGTGCTGGCATGGGTCCGAGACCATCGCCATGTTGCCCCACGGTAGTGGAATACCGTTGCCGCGATACACGGCCCGAAGATTTCCGGGCGGGTAGGCGTCAAAATAGTGCCAATGTCGATACGGGCTGACGCTCGACATGCGGCGCATGACCAGTGCCGTCGTCAGGTCCACTCTGTCACCCGCGTCGATCGCATAAGCATGCTTTGCGAGGAATTGCCTGAAGGGCGTTTTTGGTGCGAGCAGAGCAGCGGCAAAGTAGCTGCACTCAAAGTCACGCCAGGCGTAGAGAATGTCCTGCGCATCGACATTTGGGCCCTCCGCGTCGTGCCTGCGTCCGGGAACAACGCCTCCCGAAACCTGCGGTGCCCGTGCGCCGTCGCCGCCGTGGAGGACGACATGGCCGATGTGATTGGCGAGGTCGTACTTCAGTCGCGCCGGCGTCCGTTCGATCATCTTGTTCAGATATACCGTATTCGGCGCATCGAAGAACGAGCGCACTGCTTTCTTGATGACCGTGTCGTGCTGACCACTGTCGTCAACCGGAGACTGTTCAAACCACTCGATTCGTATGCCGAGCTTGGCGGCGATGTCGAACAGGTCCTCGACCTGCAGTGGGAAGCGTTTCCCGCCAACGCTCTCTGCAGCGCGCTCGATATCGGGAAACCGATTCTGGCGCGCCTCCTGGTGGGTGCGAATCAGGAGATGTGCGAATTGCCGGCCCGTCGTTCCGGTTTGAACGAGCAGTTCCGGAATTGCCAGCTGGAGTAATGATTCCGAGAACAGGAAGCCGGGTTCCAGCGGCAGTCCTGCGACCGCAGCCGACACGGGCGCCGGGTCTATCGCCTCATCATCGAGCGTCTCGTCATAGAACCAGGTCAATTCCTTCTGGAATATTTCCGCAACTATTGCGAGTAAACGGTGCGACGGTACCCGCTTGCCGTTTTCGATCATCGACAGGTAGGACACGGACGGCGCAGCCTCTGCATCGACCTGGATGCAGCGCACGGACAGGTCCTCGAGCGTCAGGTTGTTGCGCTTTCTCAGGGACTTGATCTTGGTGCCGACAAAATGCGCCTTGCGCCCGAGGCCTTTCGGAGCCGTCATGCAATCACCATTTGTGAAATTAACACTGTGAAATTTTTTCTGTGAAATTTTAGATTTTGTGTAGCTACTATACACCCATCGACTCAACCTTGAAGTCACGATTTCGGGAGACCGCCATGATTACGGAATTTCTGGACCAAATGCTTCCACTCAGGGAAGCGAGTCATGCACAGGTCGAACACTACGGTGTCGATATCCCGATGCGCTATTCGGAGTGCTACGCCAAGCTTGTCGACGGCCGAATCGTCCGACTCCGCAATTCACGCCAGTTCATAGGCTGGACCGGAATGAATGGAAGCCGGTGTTTACTGTTTGCCGACGGCGACCAGCAAATCGAGTTACGTCGCAGCGTGGACCGCGGGTTCGAGATCAACAAACCCGAGCGCGGCTGCAAGTTCGTGGCGCGCGACGGCAGCCTGCTCTACACGAGCTAACAGGGAGGTAATTACTGCCATGGACCGACAACAACAGGCCAAGCTATTGCGATCGGAGTGGGCCGAAAGTCCGCGATGGAAGGGTGTAAGACGCGACTACACGGCGGAGGATGTCGTCAGACTCCGGGGCACCGTCAATATCGAATACACGCTGGCGCGCCTGGGCGCGGAGAAATTCTGGCGCCTCGTCAACCAGGCGGATCCGCTGTGCGGGCTGGGTGCGATGACCGGCAACCAGGCTATCCAGGAGGTGCAGGCGGGCCTCAAGGCGATCTACTGCTCGGGATGGCAGGTGGCCGGTGATGCCAACAGTGCCGGCGTCATGTACCCGGACCAGAGCCTTTACCCGGTCGACTCGGTACCGAAGCTGGTCGAGCGCATCAACAATGCATTCGTTCGTACCGACGAGATTCATGCGCTCAACGGCGACACGAGCATCGATTGGTTTGCCCCGATCGTCGCCGATGCCGAGGCGGGTTTCGGCGGCAACCTGAATGCATTCGAGCTTATGAAGGCCATGATCCAGGCTGGCGCCGCGGGCGTGCACTTCGAGGATCAGTTGTCATCTGCCAAGAAGTGTGGGCACATGGGTGGCAAGGTGCTGGTCCCGACGCAGGAGGCAGTTGCCAAACTCACGGCGGCCCGGCTGGCTGCCGACGTGTGCGGTGTCCCGACTATCCTGATTGCGCGGACCGACGCGGATGCCGCAAACCTGATTACCTCGGATGCTGACGAGCGCGACCATCCATTCATCACCGGCGAGCGCACGCCAGAAGGGTTCTTCCGCACCAACGCGGGACTCGACCAGGCCATCGCGCGCGGCCTGGCATATGCGCCTTATGCTGACCTGATCTGGTGCGAAACATCGCGTCCGGATCTTGACCAGGCGCGTCGATTTGCCGAAGCGATTCACGCGGAGTACCCCGACCAGCTGCTGGCGTATAACTGCTCGCCATCTTTCAACTGGAAGGCCAATCTCGACGACGCGACGATGAAGACCTTCCGCGAGCAACTCGGCAAGATGGGTTACAAGTTCCAGTTCATAACGCTTGCAGGTTGGCACGCGTTGAATTCGAGCATGTTCAACCTTGCTCGTGCCTACAAGGCCGAGGGCATGTATGCTTACTCGCAGCTGCAGGAGCGCGAATTTGCCGACGAGCAACACGGCTTCCGCGCTGCTAAGCACCAGTCCTTCGTCGGTGCCGGCTACTTCGACGCGGTACAGAATACGATCATGGATGGCCTGTCATCCACGACCGCACTGGCCGGTAGCACCGAAGAGGAGCAGTTCGTGGCCTAGAAATCGACCGGGAGATTGCCGATGGCATCGAAGCAACACGAACCAATCGGCAATCTTTTGGTTCACCGCGCGTTTCGCAATTTCGTCGAAGACGAATTGCTGCCATCCATCGATTTCGATGCAGAATCGTTCTGGCAAGGGCTGGAGTCGCTCATCAGAGAGTTGACACCTGCCAACCGCGAGCTGCTGCGCATTCGCGACATGCTGCAGCAGAAAATCGACGATTGGCACGGCCTGCACGACGGGCCGAACTTCGATCACGACGACTACGTCGCGTTCCTTCGAGATATCGGATACCTGCTTGAGCCCGGAGAGTCGTTCGAGATCGGCACTACGGGTGTCGATCCGGAGATCGCAGAGGTCGCAGGGCCGCAACTGGTCGTGCCCGTCAGCAATGCACGGTTTGCATTGAATGCCGCTAATGCCCGGTGGGGCAGTCTTTATGACGCGCTCTACGGTACCGACGTCATTCCCAGCGATGCCGGCAAGGAAGCGGGCGCAGCGTATAACCCGAAGCGAGGCGAGGCGGTGATCGCGTATGCGGCCGATTTCCTGGATCGCGCAATCCCTTTGCCATCGGCCAGTCACGCTAACCCGAGCGACGCCGCTTACCGGGCAGCCGAATCCTACGTCGGTTCGTCCCGCGATGGAGCGAAGTGTTGCTACCTGTTTCGTCATCACGGGCTGCACGTCGAGATCCAGACCGATCCCGAACACCCGATTGGCCGCGACGCGCCCGGGCATGTCAGCGATGTAATCCTCGAGTCGGCGCTCACAACAATCCAGGACTGCGAGGATTCGGTCGCCGCCGTGGACGCCGAGGACAAAGTTGGTGTTTACCGGAACTGGCTCGGCCTGATGCGGGGGGACCTGGCAGCCACGTTCGAGAAGGGCGATCGTGCGATGACTCGCAGGCTGAGCGAGGATCGCCGGTATACGGCCAGTAACGGTTCGGAAATCGTGCTCCCGGGCCGCAGCCTGATGCTCGTGCGCAATGTCGGTCACCTGATGACGACAAACGCAGTACTCGACGAGGCCGGTGATGAGGTCTGCGAGGGCATACTGGACGCGCTCGTGACGTCGGCCTGCGCAGTGGCAAACCGCCGGCAGGATGCGCGCCTGCCAAACAGCCGCAGCGGCGCGATTTACATCGTAAAGCCCAAGATGCACGGCCCGGACGAAGTCGCTTTCACAAATGCGCTGTTCATGGCCGTCGAAGACGTCCTCGGCCTCGAGCGGAATACACTCAAGGTCGGGGTGATGGACGAGGAACGGCGTACGACCGTGAACCTGCAGGCTTGCATACGCGAGGTCCGAGACCGACTCGTCTTCATCAACACCGGCTTCCTCGACCGAACCGGCGACGAGATACACACCAGCATGCAGGCAGGCGCCGTGTTACCAAAGGAGACGATCAAGTCTCAGCCGTGGATCAACGCCTACGAGGACTGGAACGTCGACGTCGGTATTCGTTGTGGCCTGCCCGGTCGTGCGCAGATAGGCAAGGGCATGTGGCCCAAGCCCGATGAGATGCGTCAGATGATGGACGCCAAACAGGCGCATCCCGAGGCCGGCGCCAGCTGTGCGTGGGTGCCATCACCAACGGCGGCAACGTTGCATGCGATGCACTACCATTTTGTCGACGTGAGCGCGGTTCAGGAGAAACTGTCGTCGCGGCCGCACGCAAGTCTCGACGATATCCTGACACCGCCGCTCGGGGATCCGGCGATACTCACACCGGCGGAGATCCAGGCGGAACTCGATAACAATGCGCAGGGCATCCTCGGGTACGTCGTTCGCTGGATCGACCAGGGAGTCGGCTGTTCCAAGGTTCCGGACATCAGCGACGTCGGGCTGATGGAAGACCGCGCCACGTTGCGAATTTCGAGTCAGCACATTGCGAACTGGTTATTGCACGGAGTAACAACCGAGCAACAGGTCATGGAGACGTTTCGCCGCATGGCCATCGTCGTCGACGACCAGAATGCGGGTGATCCTGACTATCGTCGGATGAGTGACAGCTATGACGACAGCATCGCGTTCGAAGCGGCCTGCGATCTCGTCTTCAAAGGTTGCGAGCAGCCGAATGGTTATACGGAACCGCTGCTTCATGAGCACCGGCGGGACTTAAAAGCCGTATCATGAGGCAATGCGGACCACTTCATTCGCGCTGCTGCTGATTTTTTCCCTGTCGGTTCGTGCCGAGACGATTACGGTTGCTGTCGCCAGTAATTTCGCCGGCCCGATGGCGGACCTCGTGGAACAATTCGAGCAAAAAACGGGGCACCAGGTGCGGAGTGCGGCAGCGTCCACGGGCATGTTGTTCGCTGCCGTAACGAACGGGGCGAAGTACTCGGCATTGCTGGCCGCCGACGAACAAAGGCCGCGCTTGCTCGAAGAACGCGGTCTCGGCGTCGCGGGTTCGCGATTCACGTTCGCCATCGGCCGCCTCGAGCTATGGTCCGCCGATCCTGGTCTTGCGGGCGCAGATTGCCGCGCACAGCTCGAAGACCTCGGGCCGCGACGCCTGGCGATTGCCAACCCTGTAACTGCGCCTTACGGTGCAGCCGCAAAGTCGTTCCTGCAAGCCGCCGGACTGTGGGAGGGCGTCGAAAGTCGGCTCGTTTATGGCCAGAATATCGCGCAAACGCTGCAGTTCGTCGTTACCCGCAATGCAAGTCTCGGGCTAATCGCGGTGGCACAGGCAGATAGCGGCCGGCTGCCGGAGGCTGCCTGTCGCTGGCGCGTGCCCGCGTCGATGCATGAACCGATCATCCAACAGGCCATCCTTTTGCACCCTGCGGCAGACAATGATGTGGCCGTGGCGTTCCTGGAATTTCTCCGCAGCGGCGACGGCAAGGGAATCATTCGTTCCCACGGCTACGAGGTGCCCGACTGAGATGGACAGCCTGTTCTCACCGCTCTGGCTTTCGATTCAGCTGGCCACGATCACGACCGTATTGCTGCTGGCAATTGCGACGCCAATCGCCTGGTGGCTTGCACAGAGCGAGTCCCGCTGGAAGCCGCTGATACAGACCATCGTGGCCATGCCGATCGTCCTGCCGCCGACCGTGATGGGTTTCTACCTGCTGATCCTGCTCGGTCCGGCAGGAGCGCTTGGTAGCTGGTGGGTAGATCTGACCGGCAGTGCGTTGACGTTCTCGTTTGCCGGTCTCGTCATCGCATCCTGCATCTACAGCCTGCCATTCGCCGTGCAGCCGCTCTCGGTTGCGTTCGAGTCGCTCGGCAGGACGAAACTCGAAGCAGCCTGGACGCTCGGCGCGAGCCGCACGGACGCGTTCTTCACGGTCGCCGTTCCACTCTCGTTGCGCGGTTACCTCGGCGCCGTTGTCCTGAGCTTCGCTCACACACTCGGCGAGTTCGGCGTCGTACTCATGGTTGGTGGCAACATCCCCGGTGAGACGCGTGTCGTTTCTATTGCCATCTACGACCAGGTCGAGTCACTCAACTACGCAGCCGCGCACCAGTTGTCTGCGCTTTTGCTGATCGTTGCGTTCGGCGCGCTGCTTGCAATGTTCTTCGTCAATCGCAGGTGGCGACGATGAACGATCCCGCAATGATCCAGGTTCGCTACAAGCTGCAACGTGACGACTTTGCGCTTGATGTCGATGTGGGCCTGCCGATGCAGGGAATCACGGGCGTGTTTGGCGCATCCGGCGCCGGCAAAACGACTTTGCTGCGCTGTATAGCGGGGCTCGAGTCGGCTGCAGAGTCACGGCTGATCGTCGCGGGGGACGCCTGGGAGGACAGCAACTCGGGCGTGTCGCGCTCGGTGCAGGCGCGTAACGTTGGCTATGTATTCCAGGAGCCGCGACTGTTCGACCATCTCACGGTCCGTTCCAACATCGAGTATGGCCGCAAGCGACGCGAGCAGAACGGAACCGCAAGCTTCGATCGGGTCATCGACCTGCTCGGACTCGAGTCCCTGCTGTCGCGCAGCCCCGCCGAGTTATCGGGCGGCGAGGCGCAGCGTGTCGCGATCGCCCGGGCCTTACTTTGCGCGCCGCGATTCGTATTGATGGATGAGCCGCTTGCTTCGCTGGACCAGGCCAGGCGAGACGAAATCCTGCCGTTCCTGGATCGCCTACATGCCGAGTCGTCGATACCGATCGTCTATGTCAGTCACAACATCGAAGAAGTTTGCCGTCTGTGCGATCACCTCATCGTCATCGAGGGGGGGAGGGTCGTCGCCAACGGCGAACTCCAGGACGTGCTTGTGCGCACGGACGTCGCGGCCGTTGGCGGCGATCATGCGGGGTCGGTGATCGAAGGCACCGTAGCGGGCCATGATGACAATGACGATCTTACGGAACTGAAATTCTCGGGCGGAACCCTCTGGGTACCGGGCGAGACCGTGGCCATCGGTGCCCCGCTAAGACTCCGGATCCGCGCTGCGGATGTCAGTCTCTGTCGTGCGAGGCCGGACGATACGACAATCCTCAACGTGCTTCCGGCGGTCATCGACTCTATCGAACCGGCCGCCGGCCCGTCGACCCTGATACGCCTCGTGATAGGCGACGAGCGCATCGTCGCTCGCGTTACGCGCCGCTCGATCCGTGAACTCGATCTGAAGGCAGGTGACGATTTGTTTGCACAGATCAAATCGGTCGCGGTGCGTTCCTGTCGCGAAAGCGATGCGGAAGTATTGGCTGATCGTATCTAGAGTCGGCGCAGGTCGCGTTCCATTTCTTCGAGGTCACGTTCGAGGCGGCGCGCGTAGCCCTCCCAGTAATCGCGATCGAATTCCTCCGCGTCCCGGGAACGGTACTGTTCAGCCATTCGCTCACGGTCTTTGTCGATCCTTTTCTCCATCCTTCTCAGTTGGAGCCGCATGCTTTGCAAATCGCTACTCATCGGACTTCGCGAGGTCTGGCCGTAGGTCCCGGACATGTCGATGCCGACCTGGTTTGACGGGCCACCTGAGGTCGACCCCATTTTCTGACGCACCAGCCGTTCCATATTTTCAACGCGGCGCTGCGAGCGATCCAGGCGCGACTGTATGCGCGACAGGAACTGCTGGTCGGATTCATTCTTCTGCGCGCCTTGCCCGTATGCGACAGGTCCGGTTGTGAGGCTGGCGCCAATCAATAGCGCAGGAATAAGAAATTT
>WVYQ01000033.1:29043-32109 GCA_011772865.1 Woeseiaceae bacterium
AACAGCGTAGCGTATGCCGCGGTCAGGTAACGCATGTCCTCCGGGATTATCTTGTCGAACGTATCGTTCGGCGTGTGGTGATACATGAAATAGCCGTTCGGGTTTTGCCTGAGATGCAGCGCCGGCATCCCGGCCTTCGACAGCACGCTCATGTCGGACTGAGCGTGAACATCGTTCGCATCATTGAACGCGATGTCGAGCGGTGCAACGAGCTTGTGCATCTCGCGAACCACGGCCAGAGCGTTCTCGCCAACGCGCGACGACAGCGTGTTGGCGCGGCCACCTCCAGTATCGACTTCGGCGCCCAGCAGGTGCGCGTCGATATTCTCCTGGTGTTTCTCCATGTAGGCATTCACGCCATAGAAGCCGATCTCCTCACCCGAAAACAGCAATACGCGTATGCTGCGGCGCGGCCGCTCATCCATCTGGCCGATAAGCGCCGCGGCGGCCATCATGGAACCGATGCCTGCTCCGTCATCAAGGGCGCCAGTGCCCTCGTCCCAGGAGTCGACGTGAGCGCCCAGGACCACGAATCGGTCCGGGTTTTCACGACCGGTGATCTCGCCGATGATATTGGCGCTCATCTGTGGGCCGATGATCCGGGAGGTCAGGTTCATCCTCAGAACGACGGGTTTGCCACGGCGCAGCATATTCTGCATAAGCATCGCGTCCGGGGCCGATACGGCGGCTGCCGGAATCTTGCGAACCTCGTCCTCATAGTTGTAGCCGCTGCCGGTATGTCCGAACCGGTTGTGGCTCGTACCGACCGAGCGAATAACCAGTGCTTCAGCACCGCGCCTGGCGGCTTCGACACGACCCTTGCTACGAGCGCGTGTGCCTTCGCCATAGGCGCCGCGGCTTGTGCCGTCTTCCGGGTTGACGTAGTCGGGCATGCTGTAGGAGACGAACGCGATCTTCCCTTTGAGGCTGTCGCCTTCGGGCACCGCGAGCAGATCGTCATAGGTCGGGAATTCGACGACCTCGCCGACGAGATCGCCGTCCGTGCCAACACTGTAGCCCAAGGCCGTCATCACGATATCGTGCGGAAAAGGTTCCACGATCCCGGCTTGCGCCTCGCCACGCACCCAACCGCGATCTAGCTCGACCGGTTCGGTCCAGACCCGGTCGAAACCGAGCTCTTCGAACTTTGCCTGCGACCAGGCGATGACCCGTTTGTCTCCCTCAGTGCCCATGCGGCGCGGCCCGACTTCGGTAGTCACTGATTCGACGATGTCGACCGGCAGGTTGTCCTCGAGGGCCCGGTCTCTGAGGGCTATGGCCCTGGCGGCTATCTCCGGCGGGATGACATCCGGATCGGTGGTGAGATCTGCACCGTCCTCTGCGATTGCCGAGGCCAGCGGGACGAATATCAGTGCTGCGAGAGGCGTGAACTTCATAAACTGTGATCTGGTCGAAACTTGCGGGCCCGATAGACTACATAATTAGGGTATTGGCCGCCACGTGAGCCCCGCGCGGCGGATAAACTATTGGCTTCTCCGGTATTAACGTGATGGCTATGCTGAGACTGATTTTTTCGCTCGCAATTCTGGGTATGGTCGCCGCCTGCAGCGGTGGCAGCGGAGGCGGTGGCCTCGGCCAGGGCGGCAATAACAACAATAACAACGGCTGGCAGCAGGGCGTGTTCCTCGACTGGTCCACGTTTTACCAGCGCTGCACTACCACGCTCGACCAGAACAATTTTCTGCGCTCGTACAGCAACGATACTTATTTATGGTACGACGAGATCGTCGATCGTGACCCGGGCCTGTACAACGATCCCCTTGTCTATTTCGATTTGCTCAAGACGAACGCACTATCGCCGTCGGGGCAGCCCAAGGACAAGTTCCATTTCACCTACGACACGGATGAGTGGGAGCAGTTGACACAGTCGGGAACGCAGGCTGGCTATGGGATTCAGTGGGCACTCCTGTCGAACACGCCGCCACGAGATCTTCGCATCGCGTATACGGAACCCGACTCTCCTGCAACCAACCTGCCGCAGCCGCTGGCGCGCGGTGCAAGAATTCTCGAAATCGACGGCGTGGACATCAACGACAACACCCAGGCCGGTGTCGATGTGCTCAATGCCGGGATCTACCCGAACGATGGTGAGCAGCACACGTTCACGGTGCAGGATGCCGGCGCCACGGGGACCCGGACTGTCACAATGACGGCTGCGGTTATTACCTCGGCGCCCGTACAGAACACGCAGGTGATCTCGACGCCCACGGGTCAGGTTGGCTATATGACTTTCAACGATCACATTGCCACGGCCGAGCAGGCGCTGATCGATGCTGTCGACCAGCTCAATGCGCACGACAATGGCGCGGGCATCGACGATCTCGTGCTGGACCTTCGCTACAACGGTGGCGGTTATTCCGACATAGCGAACGAGCTGGCCTACATGATCGCTGGCCCGGTTCCTACGGCCGGCATGACGTTCAGCGAATCACAATTCAATGACAAACATCCCGTGACCGACCCGGTCACAGGTGCCCCGCTCGAGCCGACTCCTTTCTATACGACAGCTATCGGGGCACCGTTCAATGGAACCGCTGGTCAACCGCTACCCGCGCTAAATCTGCCGCGGGTTTTCGTCCTGACGGGGTTCGGGACGGCTTCGGCGAGTGAACTGATCATCAATGGCCTGCGCGGTGTCGGCGTCGAGGTTATACAGATCGGTGCGACGACACGAGGTAAGCCTTACGGTTTCTATCCGACCGACAACTGCGGAACGACCTACTTTACGATTCAGCTAAGAGCCGTCAACGCGTTGGGGTTCGGCGACTATACGGATGGATTTTCCCCCGAAAACACAACGGGGATCATGGGCGTATCGGTACCAGGCTGCTCGGTGGCGGATGACTTCACGAAGCAGCTCGGCGATGTGACTGAGGACCGGTTGGCTGCGGCGCTGCAGTATCGGGATACCCAGACGTGCCCGACAGCGTCTGGTGTTGCACTCGGTGAACCTGGCGAGGCCGGCTTGACCGTCGATGAGCGAGAGCCGATTGTGCCTAAGTCGCCCTGGCACTCCAACGCGATTTACCGCGACCAATGATCAAG
>WVYQ01000033.1:32201-44693 GCA_011772865.1 Woeseiaceae bacterium
ACCAGCATCCTGATCATCGAGCGCAAGATACCGCGGTCGATCGAGGGATCGCCCGCGCAGGGGCGGGCGATGGAAGAACCGGTCCGTTTCGACCTCATGACCAACGGGACGGACTGCGTCCTCGTCGATAGCCGTGACGGGTCGCGTTACCTGCTGGCGGCAACGGTATGCACGGCGGCCGAAGGCGCGAACTGAATCTCGACGACGCGGCCCAGCTGGGCGATCACACAGGACGTCGAATATTCTCTCGTAGCACCGGTTGCTTCATCCAGGTGGACGGATGTGGCGATCGTCATCTCTACCTCGACGAGGTTTTTCTGCCTCAGTTCCTGTACCCGGTGGACGATGCGTGAAGCGCCTTCGTAATCAGCGCGTTTGGCAATTTCCGCTACGCAGGACTGGACTTCATACTGTGTGCGGCGATCGTCGCGGGACGAGTTCGCGCTGGCATCACAGGTGACGGACAGCCCTAGCAACAACATTGCGGCAAGCGATGTAAGGGTCTTGGTATGAACAGTCATCATCAGGTCCTCCTTCGGGGACTTCGCATTCGGTAACTGAAGCGCACGATAGCGGCTGCGAGGAGGTCCGGTCTTGCCGGTTTCGGCGGATGTTTGCCGATTTCGAAATCGGCGAGGTTTATTCGGAATCGGCGCCTTGCGACCCTAATGCATCTTGCCGAAACTGCGTCGGCGTCATGCCTGTCTCGGTCTTGAAAGTCCGGTTGAACGGCCCGAGCGAGCCGTAGCCCAGGTCGAGGGCGATCGTCAGTATGGGCATCCGTACCTTGCTGGCGTCAGCGAGGGTCTCTCTCGCTTCGGGAATACGATAACTGTTCAGGAACGCCGAGAAGTTCCTAAAGCCCAGGTGGCCGTTGATCAGTTTGCGCAAGCGATGCTCCGGATGACCCAGTTGATCGGCGAGACCACGAATCGTCAGGCCCGTCTGCCGGTAGGCGCCGTCTGCCATCGCAGCCAGGAGTTCCTTTTCGAGAACCCGGTCGGCGGCGCTGGCCATTTTCACGGACGGCTCGGCGGCGACCCTGTCACTCGGAACCACTGGCGCGAAAAATGACGGGCTGAGCCGCAGCAGCGGTATGGCAAGAACCAGCGTCAGGATCGCGATCGCGATGACATTAAGAGTATCGAGCCAGCCAGGCGGGAAATCCCCAATGGCCAGCTCCACGGCGAGAACGACCGCGATCTGGATGGCGACGATCACCACAAAAAGCACTCGAAATCGTCGCCGCTTCTCGATCAGGTCATCAAGCTGTCCCCAAGCGGCCATGAACAGGGCGTGGGCGACGACGATCAGTGAGGCGATCCGTGTTGCATTGAAGGCAGGCGAGGACATCTCGTTCATCGACACGCCTTCGACGAGGATCATGACCCAGACGCTCAGCGCGAGAATGACAAACGGCGCCAGCAGCCACCGGCTCGGCCAGGGCGTTTCGAAGACCGCTCGTGCGAACAGCCACAGGCAGTGCGGCACGATCATGGCGAACAGTGTTGCAACGGGAATCAGCGCGGAAAATGCGTCGCTGAGCAGCGGGTCGGAAACGAGCAGGTACGAAGAAACAGAGACCAGGAACAGCGCACCGCTGACACGGGCGCCGATATTGCCCTTGCCGACCAGAAAGACGACGGCGATCAGGAGCTCCTGACCTATAATCGCGAGGCGCAAAGCGGTTTCGAGCGACTGCATGACTTCATTATATGTGCATGGCATACGGCCGAACATCGGCCAGTTCAGCCAGCAACTCCTGCAGGTTTTTTTCGTTGGCCTGACGATAGGCGTGCAGCGCAATGTCGTTCCCGCGCTTGCGGAATCGGAGTTCGGCGTGCCGGCGGATTCGTTCACGCTGCTGATGGCATTTGTCGTCAGCTTCGGCTTCGTCAAGGGCGCGATGAATTTCGTGTCCGGCCGGCTCTCCGAAACGGTCGGGCGCCGCAAGCTGCTTATTGCCGGCTGGATTGTCGCGCTGCCGATTCCGTTCATATTCCTGTATGCGCCATCTTGGGCCTGGATCGTCGCGGGGAACATCCTGCTCGGCATCAACCAGGGCTTCGCCTGGTCGATGACGGTAACGAGCAAGCTCGACATCGTTCGCCCGGACCAGCGCGGTGTCGCGACGGGTTTCAACGAGTTCGCCGGCTACGGCGGTGTGGCGCTTGCCGGGCTCATAACCGGCTATCTCGCCAGCGACTTCGATCCCCGGATGAGCCTGTTTGCCTTCGGTCTGGCCGTCATCCTGATGGCCTTGCTTTCCGGGCTGCTCTTTTTTCGCGAAACCTTGCCGTGGGCGAGGGCGGAGGCGGCGGCGCACAGGACGGGCGTCCACGGGGGACCCCAACCGCGATTCCCCGAAAACGTATCCGCGCACCCGTCGACGTGGGAAATCTTCACGCTCGTGTCGTTTCGCCACCGGTCTTTCATGGCCCTGTCACAGGCAGGTTGCATCGAAAAGTTCGTCGATTCGCTCGTATGGGGGTTCTTCCCCGTATACCTGTACTCGCAGGGCCTGTCACTCGTCGATATCGGCTGGGTCGTCGGCGTGTACGGATTCGTCTGGGGCGCCAGCCAGCTCTGGACCGGCCCGCTGTCGGACGCCATCGGACGCAAATGGCCGATCGTGATCGGTATGTGGACGTGCGCCGCGGGCGTCGCGGCCACGTTGTACGTCAGCGGCCTGGTGGCCTGGGCGCTGACGGCTGCGATGACAGGCGTCGGTATGGCCCTGCTTTACCCGACCCTGATCGCCGCGATCGGCGACATCTCGCATCCGGACTGGCGCGGCTCGAGCCTCGGCGTTTATCGATTCTGGCGCGACCTGGGCTACGGCATCGGCGCGCTGCTGCTCGGCCTGATTGCCGACTACTTTGGCGCCCTCGAGGCGGGATTCTGGTTTACGGCGGCGGCGATGGCAGCGTCAGGACTGTGGGTCGCGCTCGCGATGGAAGAAACGCACGCGCGGATTAATCCTCAGTCCGGCTGAATTCCCAACAGTCGCCTTGCGGCGTCAAGAACCAGCGGCCAGGTCGTCGAGTCCGGATCGATCATTTCGAAATGCCCCGATTCCGGCGCATCGATGACCTCGATCGGGGCCCCCTGCTCTGAAGCAGCGGTGGCATAGCGGACGCCGACCGGGCGCCAGGTTTCGTCGTACTTGCCGACGACCGCAATCTGCGGCGTGGATTGAGGAATGCGATTGGCAACCGAACCGGCCGCATAGCGTTCCGGATACTCCTCCGGCGACCCGCCCATCAGCTTGCCGACGGCGTTATCGCAGGTGCCGTGTTCATAGAGGTATTCGAGGTCCGGCGCAGGCGCAAGCCCGAGGACACCGCGTGGGCCGATGACCCCAGGCGCCCGTTGCTCCTCGATCCGCTGTGCAATCCAGAGCGCCAGGTGCCCACCGGCTGAATGGCCGGCCACGATCACTCGCTCGGGATCCAGTGAGTACTGTTCGGCGAGCTCGGACAGAAATGCAAAGCCCGTATCGATGTCGTCGAATGTGCCCGGCCAGGCCCCGCCCGGGTCGCCGATACGCCGGTACTCGAGCGACCAGGTTGCGATGCCTTCGCGCGGGAACGCGTCGGCCAGTTTGCGGCTATGCGCGATGTCGTACTCGGACATCCAGCAGCCACCATGAATGAAAACGACAACCGGAAACGGACCCGCGCCGCTCGGCAGCCGGAGTTCGCCAAACTGCAGCGGGTCATCACCATACTCGATTACGTGCTCGGCCGCCGGTTGCGGAAAGTCCGCAAGAGCNNCATCAATGCGCCGGCAGTGCGAACCACAACCTAGATATCAGCGTTGGTGCACGCACCGAACACGGTCACCGACAGACCATCTCGCGCAACTGCAGCGGTCAGTCGACCCGTTATTTCGTGGATGACGAAGCTGAAAGCCCGCCCGCCTTCGACGCCCTGGAGGTGAATCAGGCCGTCGGCTCTGCTCACTTCGGAGAACTCGGTCGAACGGTCTTCCCCGCTGGATTCCGTTGTCGATACCGTTTTCTTGTCGAGGTCGATCACAACGAAATCCGGGACCGCGATTTCCCAGGGAGACGCCGCGTAACAATCCCCTGTCTCCAGGCAAATCTGTGCCTGTGCCGCCGAGCATATAAATCTGTCGACGCCTACGATGTTCTCCGCATTAGCGGTTCCAGTGGCAAGCACTGCCAAACCGGTCAGGACTATTTTCTTCATTTTATCGGCCCCTCAACTCAGTACTTGACCATGTAGTTTTTGGCTTCGAGGCAAACCGAGAAAGCGTTCTTGAAGTTCGTCAGCTGCTGCTCGGTCGCCTCTTCGCGCTGTTCGGCCTGCGCTGCCGCCTGCTGCTGCGCCTGCTGTTGTGCTTCGCGGCCCTGGCGCCGCCCGCGGATGGCGCCCGCGGCCGCACCCCAGGCAGCGCCCTCGCTGGCATCGTCGTTAGCGATTTCGCCAATCAGCGCGCCCGCCGCTGCGCCGCGAACTGCGCCTCTTGCAGCTGACCCGGATCCTGCCTGTTTCGCGGCTTGTTGCTCCGCCTGCGCTTGCTGCTGATCGGCCTGCTGCTGGTCCGCAATATTGAATGGGTCGGCGCCGGTGTTGCCGGCGGCCCATTCGTAGCACTCGGCCTCATCCTTCGACTGTTGTGCCGCGTCTTGGCCTTCCTTGGGAAATACATAGACTTCCATCGTGGACGCAAGCGTCTGGTTCTGGCCGGCAGCCACGAGTGGCAGGGCAAGGCACGCTATGGTGACCGCAATTGTTCTCATTCTTGTGTCTCCAACTCTACCAGTGTGTATTCTGTCATCAACGGCGCATATACTCTATTTATCTGGCGCTGACGTTACCCCTCGAACGAAGCAGCGGCCGCAAAAAAAGCTTACAAAAAATTATCACCCGAATTCATGCTGGAGAAATAACACGATGACAAAAACGATCATGACAACACTCGTTACCCTGGCCGCCGCCGTTGGTACGGCAAATGCCTGGGATCCCGATGAGATCGAGGAACGTGATGCCAACGCGCAGGCTGTCAAAGCCGAGTTGTTGGAAACAAAGCCGAAGTTGCAGGATTACTTTGATGCTGCAACCGGCTACGTCATCATTCCTACGGTTGGCAAGGGTGGTATTGGCATCGGCGGCGCGCGTGGCAAGGGCCTGCTTTATGAAGGTGGCGAGATCACGGGTGAAGTTACGATGACCCAGTTGACCATCGGTTTTCAGTGGGGTGGTCAGGCATACAGCCAACTGATGTTTTTTGAAGATGACGTCGCAATGGCCCAGTTCAAAAAAGGCAACTATGAGCTCGGGGCCCAGGCGTCGGCTGTGGCAGTGACCGCCGGCGCGTCAGCAGACGCGAACTTTGTAAACGGAATCGCAATCTTCACGTACGCCAAGGGCGGCTTGATGTATGAGGCATCCGTCGGCGGACAGAAATTCAAGGTCGAACTGAAGGAATAGTCAACGCGCCCCGGCGGCTGTGAGTCAGGGGGATTCAGGCCCGCCGTCGATGACGAGGATAATCTTGCCGCGCGCGCGGCCGGACTCCGAGTACTCGATCGCATCGCGCACTTCGTCCAACGAATAGGTGCGATCGATGACTGACTTCACTTTGCCATCGGCCATCATGTCGGCCAGAGCCGTGAGATCTTCCGAGTTGAACCTGGCCAGGAACGTTTTGAATTCCTGGTCAACAAACTTCGAATACACGATGCCCTTGAGCGGACCGGCCATCGGACCGATCCAGTCGCCTTTCCGGCCGCCGACCATGACGAGAATGCCGTCATCGGTCATCACCCTGCGATTGTCGGCCGGACCGTGGTTGCCGATCATGTCGATAATCAAATCGAATTTCATGCCCGACTCGGTGTAGTTCTCTTTCTTGTAGTCGAACACATGATCAGCACCGAGTCCCAGGACCATCTCGACGTTCCGCGTGCTGTTGACGCCATAGACTTCGGCGCCCATCGCCTTCGCGATTTGCACCGCGTAGGTGCCGACGCCACCGGACGAGCCATTGACTAATACCTTTTCGCCAGCCTGGAGTTTGCCCGTATCGCGCAACGCCTGTAGCGCCGTAACCCCCGCGATCGGCGTCGCCGCCGCCTGCTCAAAGCTGACGTTGTCGGGTATACGCCCGAGCGCCCAGTCCTCGGCAACAACGACGTATTCACCGAAAGCGCCCGTTCGACCGCCAAACACCGCATCGCCAGGCTGGTATTTGGTGACATTCGCACCTACCGCCTCGACGATACCCGCGAAATCGACACCGAATCGTGTCTCTGCCGGGGCTCCCATACCGGACATCAGGCGCATGAAATAGGGCGAGCCGCGCATGTAATGCCAGTCGAGCGGATTGACGCCTGCCGCCTTGATCGCGATAAGCATCTCGCCTGGTCCGGGTGCCGGTTTTTCGAATGTCTCGAGAGCAAGCACTTCAGGGCCGCCGTAGCAGCGATAAACCACTGCTGTCATGGCAA
The DNA here is from genome assembly GCA_011772865.1 of Woeseiaceae bacterium. Taxonomy (GTDB): domain Bacteria; phylum Pseudomonadota; class Gammaproteobacteria; order Steroidobacterales; family Woeseiaceae; genus UBA1847. The sequence goes on from WVYQ01000033.1 coordinate 38,680, forward strand.
CATCGAGAGCCGCCGTTGCAGCGGCATCCGGACATTCCTTGGTATAGCTCAGAGCGGCCATCAATGCGCCGACCAGCACCAACAGGATGGTCGTCACTCCGACTAGGATCTTGTAGCGCAGTTTCACCGCATTCCCTTTATTCTCGTTGTCGTACTGGCTATATACCTCCGCGACACGGAAGGCAGCAGACCCTGCTGAATGTCGTCGCCATGGGATTGCCTTTTAGCTACATGGGGCCGACGGCTTACGGGGGTGCCGAAGGTCTCGACCTGGCTGCATGGGCGATCAACAACGTGTTTTTTGAAGGTACGATGCGCGGCCTGTTCTCGTTGATGTTCGGTGCCGGCATTGTCCTGATGACGAGCCGCGCCGAAGCGCGGCAAATGCAAAACGGTGACCGCCCGGCGCAATGACTAGCTGCCGAGCCGCCAGATATCGCTCTGGTCGATCGAACGATCGCGATGCATCAGTATCCACTCCGCATGTTCATCGAGGCAGGAGCCGCCGAGTGCCTGCAATATCTGACGGCGTTCCGCATCATCCTCGGCAGAGTCGAGACGTCGCTTGGAGTTATAAAAAACTCGCAGCATAAAGTCGTATTGCTTGATCAGCTCCTTCTCGGCCGTGCTTTGCGCATAGCCTTGCCGCACGCCGTAGGCCAGCAGCATCGATCCCATCAGGACGAACAGGGGATCCACGATATCTTCCACGAAAAACGCATTACCGAACAGGATCAAAAGGATCACGACGACACTGGTCAAGAGGCTGAGCGTGGAGAGCCGCTCGGTGTTCCGATTGCGCTTTATCCATTGAGCCACCTTGCGGTTGTAATAGCCTAACTGACCGGACTCGTTGTCGCCGATCCACTCCCTGATCGCAAACTCGAGGCCACCCGGGCTCGCATGCCTATCGGCATCGCAACGCGTACCGGCAACACGCATCACGTTACGAATCCAGCCGAGTTCAGGATCCTGTGTCTGCAGGAAATTGTCGTGCGTGAATTTCGACTCGTTGTCGCTCGTGATGCCGGCGGCCGAGAGGTAGAACTGCACACGCAGTCCTTCCGCGAGTGTCCGGTAGTCGAGGTACTTGCGGTGCCAGCCTTTTCGTTTTGCGAGCGTCTGCGCACCGGCCGCCGCCGCGAAAAACACGAGGAACGCGATCATGTAAATCTGCTGCGTGCGCAAATCGGAAAACAGGATGAACATGAAGCCCATCAGGAACGCAAGGAGATGCGTCACCTTGAGTATGCGAAGCGTCAATTTCTGGTAGTGGATCGCCAGCCAGTCACTGATACAAAAGCCATGATTGATGGTCACAAGCCCCGCAGGCAGGTTGTCGGCGTCCTCTTCGTTCATCAGCGGGTAGCTTTCGGACGATATGCGGTTCCGGAAGCTGAAGGCGTCCTCGCTGAACTCCGCTGAACGGGCAAAAATGAGCTCGTGCTGCAAAGGCAGTGTCCGCTGACGCGGTTCATCGCTATCGTTCGTAAACCACCAGCACTCGAGCGGCTCGAATCCTTCAGCAGGCGCACCGTCCGGCCCATCGCGTGAACAGACGATGTGATAAATAAGGTCACTTTCGTCATCGATCAGCATTTGCTGTGTGGCCACGGTCCGCGTCGTATAGCCTGGCATGATGTCGTCATGGTGAAAGCGGACGACCTGCCCGGTGCCGCCGAGTTGCCCGGAGATCTTGCCGTCCCAAAGGGCCAACAAGATGTGGCAGTGGGCGGACAGAAAGACGCCGCCTTGCGCATACTGCAAATCGCGTGCACGGCCTGGCTGGCTAATGGATTCGATAGTGCCATTGCGGGCAATCGGCAGTTCGAAGACTTCATGCGCCCTGGCATATAACTCATCGAATTCGGCAATCGACTCGGCGCTCGTGAATTCGCTCTTGTAGATCGACTGTGGCATCGGCATCACGACAGCAAGCTCGAGGCCAAGCTCCAGCGCTACCTTGGCGACCAGCCGGTCGGCGCCCTCGGCAAGCGGTGATATTACGCGCAGCTTGCGCTTGGTATAGCGCTTCCCAAGCTCTTCGAACAGCTCTCGAACGCGGGCCTGAATCCCTGGTATCTCCTCCGGCTTGAGATCGCGATGACCAGTGACACCGATGACGAGCGGTAGTCGGTAGCCGTAAGTGGCGGCTCGGTGCTCTGACGCCGCGGCTGATTCGACGTCCTCCTCGGAAATCGGCACATTCAGCAACTCGGCCCAGGAGGGTGGGAAGTTCTCGTGCCCATCCCCGTCCGCATCCATCCAGCGCGTCTGCAGGGGTACCAGACCATCTGCGGGCTGGCCGTCTTCGCGGTTCCGCGAACACGCGATATGAAAGACCGTGTTTCGCGCCGGCAGGCCGCTGGCGTGTGGCACATAGTCGGGCATCTCGCCATCGCGGCGGAACTTGACGACGTGCCCGGTGCCGCCAAGGTCGTCAAGCATCTTCCCGTCCCAGATCGCGACGAGGATATCCGCGCGCGCGGCGATCCACGCACCCGCCTCGGCATACTGACGATTGCGCTCCGGTCCGTGATTGGCGATCGATGCCTCGGAGCTGCCCGGCGCGAGCGGCAGCGTTACACGCTCTGACGCGTAGCGAAGCAAGCGGCCGAACTCGGCCCACGAACGGCTCGATTCGAAGTCCTGCGAATACTGGTCCTCGTGCATCGGCAGGGGTACGACGAGCTCAATGCCCAGGTCCTCGGCAACCAGCGCGGCGATGCGATCCGCGCCTTCCGCAAGTGGCGACATGACCTGCAGTGGACGGCCGGGGAATCGCTTCGCCAGGTCCTCGAACAATTCGCGCACCCGTGCCTCGATGCCGGGGACCTCATTAGCGACGAGGTCGCGGTGGCCCGTGACGCCGATAATTAGCGGGCGCGCTTCGGCCTCTTCACGGGCAACGTCTTTGGGGGCTGAAACCATAGAGGCAAGGATACCGTAATGAAAAGGCCCCCGAGGGGGCCTTTTCGGTCAGGGTTGCGGCGTCCTCGCAGGTCGCCGTCTCACCTGGCGGCCTCAGAGGATACCTTCGTCTTGAAGCCTCAATATCTCCTCTCTCGCATTAAAGATGCGATACCGGAGATTCCCGATTCGCCCGAGCACGTCGCCGGCCGGGTTCGGGTTAGTCACGAAGAATTCCAGCTTCTGCCAAGCGTCAAACGCGCTCCCGAGGTCATCGTACGCCCTATCCAGGGACTGGACTTGCGGACAATTCTCGGCTTGCGACTGTGCCTGGTTGATAAAGCGCTCGGCCGTGCTGACTTTGCCCTTGGCAAGGTCCAGTTTTGCGAGCGCAACGACGGTTTGCAGGTTGGTGAACTGCTGGTCGATCAAGTCACACTTGAATTGCACTATCGCCTCTTCCGCGGCATCAGGATCAGGCGTCGTTTCTATGATGTTCCAGCCCGCGAAGGACTTACCCCTCGACAACGTGCGCCCGGAACCGCACGTTTCCGTATAAGGCGTAGACATAAGTTCGACCATGTCGGGAAAGCCATCTTCGTCTCTGTCGTCCGCCGTCTGATACAGGAACTCAGCCGATTGCTGCAAATTCAAAGTGAAGTCGTCCCGAGGCTCTGGCGGGTCTTGGGTATCAAATTCTCCGTAGCACGGGGCGACGTTACCGGCGTAGGCCCAATTGAGCTCGGGGAAAAAGCTGTTTATGAAAAACAGCGGGTTCGTCTGGCCCGGCGGGTTATCAGGATCCCCGTAAGCTTCAACAAGCGTCCAGTTCGCGTAATGGAACGTGCCCCCGAAACAACCTTCATATCCGTAGTGCAGTGGGCCGATTATCCATTCCGCATCGGCGGGAAGGTTCGCAGGCCGCACGCCGATGCCATCGCCGAAGACATACAGTTCTCCTGGATTTGGTGAAGTGCCAATCCAATTCGGGTCCGGGACCCAGCGCCCGGCCTCGTATTTCATGCGCGGATCCGGCAGCGCATCGGGTCCGCAGTCCCTGACATTAAGCTTCGCCCAATCTGTCGCCTGGATCACCTCACCGAAGATATACTTTGTTTCCGGATTGTTAGCACCAAACGGCGCCTGCTTAAGCTCCTGCCCTGTCGGGTTGCAGCCCTCCAGCTCCTCCGGATCCAGGTCGCTGGGGTCGAGATCGCCGTAGCAATCGACCAACGAGAACTGGTACTCGACAGTGATAGACTCCGTGAACGTATTCTGATTCGGCACTGCGCCGTCCGTCGCCGTGACCGAAAGCGTGTACGTGCCTGCGTCGAGTCCTGATGTGCTCCAATCGGCGGTACAGCTATACTCATCCGGGTTATTGGTCGCCGAACACGACATAACAGCATCCGGAGAGCCGTCGTCCACGCTCAAGATTACCGAAGTCAAACCAGACTCGTCGGTCACCAACACGGTCACAGTTACTGAGTCGCCCGATACAGTATCCCCATGCTGCGGTTCTACGAAAACGATGCCGGGCGGCGTCGTGTCGACCAGCGACAGGCAAAGGTCCAGATGATTGATAGTCGCGGAGGGGTCACCACTCTTGAGCACATTATGCCCCCCGTCCGCAAATACCGGGGTCTCGTACGGATAAATAAGCTTGTCGCTATCAACCTCGGGGCCGACTGCCCACACGACTCCATTGCGATCTGGTATGTCGAATTCATACGAATTGTTGGCGGGGTACCAGGTGACTTTGAGCGTGACATCGGTACCATCGATCGGGAATACTCCCTGCCAAATAACTTCGCCTTCGCTACCCGAGCCACCCGAGATAAACGGGTTTACGTTCTTGAAATGCGCATCCGTGCCAGCAGGGCAGTTTCTCAAAAACTTGAGGACCCCAGACACGGGCTGTATCCCTTCATCCGAGGGTGCGTACTTAGTCGATGGATCCTCTTTCCCTGCAAACGTCACTGACGTGAGCAAGCCCAGCGCCAGCGTTCCAGCCAGCGTAAATAATCGTTTCTTCATATCCATTTTTTCTTTCCCCCTCCACTAGGCTCAAATAAATTGTCTACTCGCTCAAGAATTTTCCAACCTAATCCAGAAAGTTGTCAATTCTGGAAGATACGTATCCAGTTTGTATGGGCAGCCCTCCGTTATCGGTGGAGCGCCCGACCTTAAGTCATTCATTCTCTCACCATTGCGATTATCTCGGCGGCTTTCTCGGGTTTACCCCATACTTTATATAGGGACACCAATCGTTCGCCAGCTTCCTCGACAAATGCCGGTATCGCGTTTGCATCGTTACTCAGCACGGTATAGCTGTCCACCAGGAGCACCTCCGCTTCGGCGTATCGCTGTAGCCCGGTCAATGCCGCTCCCTCGGTGCTTGCTGCCACAGCGGTCAGCCAATGGCCATCCGGCAACGCAGCCGCGTACATGCGTCTCGCGGCGCCCGCTTGTTCATAGGCTTCATCGAAGCGTTCCTGCGCGACGAGGCAGCTGGCCAGCAGCGTGAGGCTGTCTGCAACGTCGGGATGATCGTCACCGTGGACCTCTGTGTTGATCTCTACCGCTTCTCGAAGCAAAGTTTCTGCCGTCTCGAGTGCACCGTCCTCCATGTGCCACATCGCGATCGCGTTTAGGCTCTGGGCGACTTCCGGATGAAGCTCCCCGAGAACTTCACGCCGCATGTCCAGGACGTCGCGCCCGAGTGCCAATGCCTTTCCAATGTCACCCTTCTCGTAATGCAGGTACGCCAGATTGTTCAGCAAGGTAGCGACATCGGGATGGCGCTCGCCGAGCACCGATTTCCGCAGCGCAATAAGTTCTTGATACATCGATTCGGCCGCATCGTATTCGCCCTGAACATGGTAGATATAGGCGACGTTGGACAGGGCTGTAGCTACGGCCGGATGTGCTTCGTCGTAAAGACGACGCTGCATTTCAAGCGCTTCCAGGAGCAGTGCTTCGGCATCTTCAAGGTTGCCCGCGGCTTCCATGACATAAGCAAGATTGTTGATCGCGTCGGACAGATCCGGATGGAGTTCGCCATGCGTCTCCCGGCGCATCGCCACCGCTTGCTCGAGCACGGT
>WVYQ01000033.1:44745-60506 GCA_011772865.1 Woeseiaceae bacterium
CTGCCGAGCAGATCGCGACGGACGGCCAGGGCCTCGCGGAGGTTTTTATCTGCCGCATCGTAATCGGCCTTGAGCGCCTGGATTTCGCCGAGATGATTCAGGCTCTGGGCCACGTCGATATGCTCATTCCCGAACAGGCTATGGCGCCGATCCAGCGCCCGCTCGATCAGGGGCACTGCGGCGTCATACAGACCCAGGCTTGTATAGACGGTGCCCATCGTGTCCATTAGCGTTGCCTGGATCTCGGGCTGATCGCCGAGTTCCGAGCCTATGCGTTCGGCGCCTTTGTCGAGGATTTCGCGCGCCGTTATCGTGTTGCCGAGCGCCTCGCTCGGATCCGAGACTTCAAAAAGGCCGACCATGAACTCCGTGGTCTGCCGGGCCGTTTCTGCTTCGATCTCGGCAATCCGGCGCTGCTCTTCTGCTTCGAGCCTGGCGAGGTAGGCCGTCACTGCAAGGCCGGAGGTGATCGTCATTCCAACGAGCGCCGCCGTGGTCAGCGCCATCATGCGGCGCTGACGCCGATGAGCTTCCCTCTGCGCGAGGTCGTCAAAGCCCACACCGAGCATACCGGCAAGAAGCTTGAGCTTGGCGGCCTGCTTCGGGTCCTTGCCCGGGCGCGCATCGGCGGCGATGGGCTCACTGCGCACGTCGGAGAGCTCGTTGTCTTCACCGAGCTCGCGGATCAGCGCGGGCGGGAAACACTCCAGGTCCGCGGTCTCCGGGTTCTCCGACGCGCCGGGTTCGCCGTCGACGATCAGCGCGAAGATGCGGTTTGCCTTGCCGAGCCGCTTGAACGCGATGATCTCTTCGTTGGTCCACCGCGACTTCGCAGCGCGCGGGGAGCAGATCACGATCTGGCAGGCGGATGTCCGCAGGGCCTCGGTCAGCATCTCCCCCAGGCTGGTGGAGGTCGCGAGTTCCTCGCGGTCACGAAAGACGGGCGCGAATCGCTCCGGAACGCGGCCCATAGGCGTCCGCCGTCCGACGAGGCCCTTCGGTGGTCGGTATGCTTCAAGTGCCTTGTGCAGCCAGGAAGCCCATTTCTCGTCGCTATGGCTGTAGCTGATGAAGGCCTTGTACTTATAGTTATCGGCCAGCGCTCTTATCCGGTCAAGGTCGATCGCTCACTAAGTTTATGATTATAGAGGAAATTGGATTGTGCAGTAACTATTGACGAGCAACGGTAATACGCTCGACGCTTGAAAATAACCTTGTTTCACATAAGAGATATGACAGGAATTATGGTCCGGAATTCCTATTCACCGATCGCAGCGCTTCGAGATGGCCAGCCGCCCCGAAACCAGGGGCTTCGCAACCCCCTTAATTGCATACGGCATCTGCGTATTCACTGAGAGCCCTCCATCCGTATGCTGAATGCGTCAGGGTGCGTTGTTGCGCACGTAACGGAGCAGGATCATGACCCGGGATTCCTCGGATCGCTCTGGTGCGGATTTCTTTGAGATCCGGTTCGAGTCAATCGGTGGGCTCGGCGCCCATGTCGCCGGCAAGATCGTTGCGGGTGCGGCCGTTTTGCGCATGAACATGAACGGCTCGCACTTCTCGTCCTATGGATCCGAGAAAAAAGGCTCGGTGGTTCGCTCGTTTATCCGGCTGGCGCCGGCCGACCGCAGTATCCGCACGAGTGCGCCGATCGAAGAGCCCGACGTCATCGTCGTATTCCACAGCGGGCTGCTGGCTCATCCCGCGACGCTGTCGGGCCTCAAAGCAGATGGAACGCTGATTTATGCGGGCCACGAGAACGAAATTCCCGAGTGGCTCAAGCGGGTTCCGAAGTCCGCGAAAGTGGTTCGCGTCGACGCGCAGACAATCGCATTTGAAGAAAAGTCTCGCGAAAACGCCGTGCTGATCGGCGCGCTTGCCGCGGCCGTTCCCGAACTCGACCGGCAAGCGGTCTGCGAAGAACTCGAAGCGACGTTCGCAGGCAAGAACGGCCATATCGTCGAGTCCAACGGCCGGGCATTCAAGCGTGGAGCCGACGAGGCCGAGATCATTGAGAATGTCGGGCGCGTCGAAGGCGATGTCCCGACAATGCAATCGCACCCGGCATGGGGCTACAAGTCCGCACCGATTGGCGGCGTGCTGCCCACACCCGGCAACACGGCCTACAACGATCTGCAAACCTCGCGCACCGGCTGGATGCCCGTCCTGGCCAGGGACAAGTGCATCGACTGCGGCATGTGCGACATGGTGTGCCCCGACCTTTGCCTCGTCTGGTCTACCCATGTCGACGCAGACGGCAAGCCGGGTGTCACGCTGGACGGTATCGATTACCAGTACTGCAAGGGCTGTATGCGCTGCGTCGAAACCTGTTCAACCGGCGCCATAACACGCGAAGCGGAATTACCGGGCATGGCGGATGAGCTGCGCGTCCCGCTCTTCCCCGGCCTCGCGGCAACGGCAGGAGACAGACATGCTTGACCAGGCAAGCGCAATCACATCCGGCCCAGTCCGGCAGGTTCACGATTTCAAGAGCGGCAATGAAGCGGCGGCGCTCGCGGCCCGGGATATCGGCTTCCACGTCATGGGCTATTTCCCGATCACACCGTCGACGGAGGTCGCGGAGAACCTGTCCAAGATGCAGGCCAATGGCGAACACGACATCGTCATGATCCCTGCCGACGGCGAACACGGCGCCGCCGGCATCTGCTACGGTGCCGCGCTCGGCGGCGGCCGCGTCCTGAACGCGACGTCGTCGCAGGGCCTGTTGTATGCGCTGGAACAACTGCCCGTGCAGTCGGGCACGCGCGTGCCGATGGTCCTGAATGTTTCCACGCGCACCGTTTCGGGACCGCTCGACATTCGCTGCGACCACTCGGACATCTACTTCGTCCTCAACGCCGGCTGGATCATCCTTATGGCGCGCGACCCGCAAGCCGTCTACGACATGAACTTCTGCGCGATTCGAATCGGCGAGCATGCCGACGTGCGTCTGCCGGTCATCGTCGCGTACGACGGCTTCCTGACCAGCCACCAGAAACGGCGCATCGAGCGTTTCGACGACGCGGATGCCGTAAAAGCGTTTCTCGGCGAGCGCGAAGATCCGTACACGGCGCTCGACCCCGGCAAGCCCGTGACCTTCGGGCCGTACATGAACGACCCTGACCTGATCAACAACAAGGTGCAGCAGCACGAGGCCATGGAGGCCGCGCGCCGGGTGATCCCCGAGATTTTCGCCGAGTTCGCGGAACTCTCGGGCCGCGACTATCGCACGGTCGATGCCTACCGCATGGACGACGCCGAGGTTGCGCTAATGCTGCTCAATACCGCGGCGGAAAACGCCAAGGAAGTCGCCGATCGCCTTCGCGACGAGGGCAAGAAGGTCGGCGTTGTCTCACCCAACATGCTGCGACCGTTCCCCACGAGCGAGATTCGCAGCCTCTTAAAGAATGTTCGCGCCGTCGTCGTCGGCGACCGCGGTGATTCTTATGGCGCAGAGGGCGGTAACCTGTCCCTCGAAGTTCGCGCTGCCCTGCAACAGGACCCTGACAATCAAACCCTGGTCATGAGCCGTGTTTACGGCCTGGGCGGCAAGGACTTTTATGACGCGGATGCTGAAGAGCTATTCCGCGAAGCGCTAACGGCGGCCGAGACCGGGAAGGTCGAAGTGCCGTTCGAGTATCACGGCGCCTATGCCGGCGATGGCGACGCGGGCCCACCGCAGGGCCTGCCGCCGATCAGTAAAGAGGAAGTCTCGCGCGGCATGGCTACCGTGACGCCGAATCCCGAGACCAGCAAGCTCGAAGTCGAGCTGAAGCCATTGTGGGAAATGACGACAACGCCGTCGCGGATCGCCCCGGGGCACGGCGCCTGCCCGGGCTGTGGTTTCTTCCCGATGCTGCGCCAGGCGTACAACGTGCTCGAAGGCCATATCGTCGTGCTGTTCCAGACCGGTTGCGCGATGGTGACGACGACCGGTTACCCGAAGACGGCCCATCGCATCACCTACATCCACAACCTGTTCCAGAACGGCGCCGCCACGGTTTCCGGTCTCGTCGAGATGTATCACGAGCGCGTCCGCCGCGGTGAGATCCCGGCAGCGCCCGAGGGTGAGGACATCACGTTCATCATGGTGACCGGCGACGGCGGCATGGATATCGGCATGGGAGCCGCGCTCGGCACGGCAAACCGCAACCACAAGATGATCATCCTCGAGTACGACAACCAGGGCTACATGAACACCGGCTCGCAGTTGTCGTACGCGACGCCTTTCGGTCACCGCACGTCGACCAGCGAAGTTGGCAGTTCAATGTCGGGCAAGCGCTTCCACCACAAGGACACGCCGCAGATCTTCGCGGCCTGCAACCTGCCGTACGTATTCACGGCGAGCGAAGGCTATCCGGAGGACTTCATGCGCAAGATGTCGAAGGCGCAGTGGTACGCCCAGCGTGAGGGACTGGTGTACGGCAAGGTGCTCTCGTTCTGTCCGCTGAACTGGCGCACCCCCGACGACGCCGCGCAGGAGGTGCTGCAGGCTGCCATCGACAGCTGCTTCTTCCCGCTCTACGAGGTAGAAAAAGGCAGCACGCACATCACCTACGACCCCGACGCCATCGGCCGCCGGCGCCCCGTCGCCGACTGGCTCGGCATGATGGGCAAGACCAGGCACATCCTTGCACCCGGGCACGCCGACCAGCTCGAGATGACAGAGCAGGAGGTCGAGAAGCGGTGGCGCAGGATCAAGATTAAGTCCGAGCATCCGGAGTTGTAGGGCATGGCAAAGATTCTCGAAAAACGTCGTTTGACACCGATTACCCAGCTTTACAAAGTCGATGCGCCGCTGGTTGCGAAAGCAGCCAGGCCGGGCCAGTTCGTCATCGTTCGTGTCCGCGAAGGCGGCGAGCGTATTCCATTGACGATTGCCGATTACGACCGCGAGGCTGGCGTGCTCACGATCGTCGTCCAGGAAGTCGGCACGACGACACGCTACCTGGGTCAGCTCGAGGTGGGTGACGAGATACTCGACCTCGTTGGCCCGCTCGGCATGCCGCTCGAGATACCGGTCGAAGGGCACATCGTGGGCATCGGCGGCGGGTTTGGCTCGGCCGCACTGTTGTGTCTAATGCGCGAACTGCGGGCGCGGGGAGACAGGACCACGATCATCAACGGCGCCCGTGAAAAAGACCTGCTGATCCTCAACGAGGAGCTCGCCGAGGTCTGCGACAACCTCGAGCTATGTACCGACGACGGCTCCGCCGGATTCCATGGTCTCGTCACCGAGCGCCTGCAGCAGCTGATCGACGGCGACGGTCCCGGACGACCGGACTTCGTGGTCGCCATCGGCCCGATGCCGATGATGCGCGCCGTTACCGAGACGACGCGCGGCAAGGAGATCCCGACGCTCGTTTCGCTCGATCCGCTCATGATCGACGGCACCGGGATGTGTGGAGGTTGCCGCGTCACGGTCAATAACGAGGTCAAGTTCGCGTGTGTCGACGGCCCGTTCTTCGATGCGCACCAGGTCGACTTCGAGGAGGCGGTCCGGCGCAACAAGATGTACGTCAGGCAGGAGCAGGAATCGAAGGACCGCAGCGACTGCATGAAACTCGCCGTAGGACAAGACTGATGCCTGTTAAACGAGTTCAGAAGACACCGATGCCCGAACGCGACGCGGTATTGCGCTCGCACGATTTCGGGGAGGTCAACGAAGGTTACGGAATCGCGCATGCGCAGTTCGAGGCCGAGCGCTGCCTGCGTTGCCAGGACCCGATCTGCATCGACGGCTGCCCGGTACGCGTGCCGATCCCCGAGTTCATCCATGAAGTCGCCAAGGGCGACATGCGGCGTGCCGCAGAGGTGCTGCGCTCCTCCAACCCGCTGCCGGCGGTCTGCGGACGCGTCTGCCCGCAGGAAGTCCAGTGCGAGGAGCAATGCTCGGTGGGCATCCGCTTCAAACCGGTCGCGATCGGCTACCTCGAGCGCTTCGTCGCGGACTGGGAGATGGAGCAGTCCGACATCGACATCACGGCCAACCTGCACCGCGACGAGAAGGTCGCAGTCATCGGCTCGGGCCCTGCCGGGCTCGTGTGCGCGGGCGAGCTGGCTCGACTGGGTTACCCGGTCACGATATTCGAGGCGCTGCACGCGCCCGGCGGCGTCTTGCGTTACGGCATACCCGAGTTCCGCCTGCCGAAGGACGTCCTCGACTGGGAGATCGAGCAGCTCAAGAAGCTCGGCGTCGAGATCCGGTGCAACATCATCATCGGCAAGACGATCACGATGGATCAGCTCATGGGCGAGATGGGCTTCAAGGCCGTGTTCATCGGCACGGGCGCCGGCCTGCCGTCTTTCATGGGCATCCCGGGCGAGAACCTCAACGGTGTCTACTCGGCCAACGAATTCCTGACGCGCGTCAACCTGATGCGAGCCAACGACTTTCCGAATGCGGATACGCCGGTCATGGTGGGCAAGCGCGTCGCGGTCATCGGCGCAGGCAACACGGCCATGGACACGGTGCGCACGGCATTAAGGGTTGGCGCGGAACACGGCCTGATCGTGTACCGCCGCAGCGTCGAGGAAATGACGGCGCGCGTCGAGGAACACCAGCACGCGATCGAGGAGGGCGTCGAGTTCCACTGGCTGACCAACCCGGTCGAGATTCTCGGCGACGAGGAGGGCTGGGTCACGGGCCTGCGCTGCATCCGCATGGAGCTCGGCGAACCGGACGAGTCCGGACGCGCACGGCCGGTCCCGATCGAGGGCTCCGAGTTCGTGATGCCGGTAGACAACGTCGTTCTATCGATCGGCAACAAGCCGAATCCACTGCTGCTGCAGACCACGAAGGGGCTCGAGGCCAACAAATGGGGTTGCCTCGTCGTCCACGACGGCACGTCGGAAACGTCACGCGAGCGCGTGTTCGCGGGCGGCGATGCCGTTACCGGCGCGGCGACCGTGATCCTTGCGGCCGGCGCCGGCAAGAACGCAGCCGCCGAGATTCATCAGGATCTTTGCGCCAACGCTTCGTAGCAAGCCTGGTCGAAACCGCTCATCCCGTACCCGCACAAGCGGGTGGCTTGCGTTTCGTTTAGCCCCTTGCTAATACGGTCACCGCGCAGTTTCTATAATGGTCTGGACCCTGAACAAAAGACTGCTCTTTACAGCGATTTTCATCTCTGGCGCATCCGCCCTGATCTACCAGCTGATCTGGGTCCGGTTGCTGGGTCTCGTGTTCGGTGTCAGCAGTTTCGCCGTCGCCACGGTAGTCGCGGTGTTCCTGCTCGGCCTGGGCCTGGGGAGCTACTTCTTCGGTCGGTGGTCAGAGCGAGCCCGTGACCCGCTGCGCGTCTACATGTACGTGGAATTGGGGATCGCCGCGACGTCGCTCATCGCTTACCTGGTGATCGAGGCGTTGCCAATCTACCGTTATCTCTACGAATACGCCTACAACAACCTCGGCTTCTATGGCCTTTCGGTCGCTCGGCTGCTGTTGTCGACGCTGGTGCTGCTGCCCCCGGTGTTTCTCATCGGCGGCACCATGCCGCTGCTCGCCAAGTACTTTCTCCGCGACTCCGCCACGCTGGGTTCCAGCTTCAGCAGGATCTATTACCTCAACACCCTCGGGGCCTGCGCCGGCGCGGTGCTGACCGGCTTCGTGCTCGTGCGGTACTTCGGCGTGATCGGCACGCTGATGATCGCCGTAGGCGGCAACCTGCTGGTCGCCCTGATCATTGCGCTGAGCAAGCGGGGCGCAGGCGACACGGGCCCCGCGGCACTTGAGCGACCGCCTTACTCCTACATGCTGGTCTTCCTGTTTCTCACCGGCTTCATCAGCCTGGGTTACGAGATGCTGTGGGTGCGCATCCTCTCGACCTACGGGCTGTCGACCTCGCAGGCCTTCGCGCTGATCCTCGCGGGATTCCTGCTGGGCTTCTCGGTCGGGGCATGGTTCGTGGCGCGCAAGGTGGATTACCGCCGCGATCTCGAGTCGTGGTTCAGTGCCGTGTCCATCGTCACGGCGTTCAGCGGCGCCGTCGTGCTCCTGTTGTTCCGGCAGTTCGAGGCGCTCACGATCCTGCTCGCGGACTCCACGCCGATGAGCCAGCTGACGCTCGGTATGGCGCTGGCGTTCACGGTGTCGTTCATCCCGGCCGTGTTCATGGGGATCCTGTTCCCGCTCGGGGTGCGCATTTACGCGCATGATATCGACCGGATCGGCGCCAAGGCCGGCAACACGTTCTTCTCGAACACGCTCGGCTGCGTGCTGGGCAGCCTGCTGACGGGATTCGTGCTGATTCCGTTCGTGGGCATGTGGAACACGACTCTCCTGCTTATCAACCTCAGCTTGCTGATCGCTGTGGCTTTCCTGCTGCGGGGCGGGCGCCCGGCCCGGGCACAGTGGGCCTCGCTGGTTGTTGTCGCGGCCGTAGCAAACCTGCTGGTGTTAGCGGACAGCAAGACGTTTCACGCCGAGCTGAAGGGGCCCGACCTGCGCAAGGCGGCTGAAGGCTTCGACGTCATCTACTACGAAGAGGGTCTGTCGGGCACCGTTACCGCTGTCGAGCGGGGCAACTACCGCGGACTGTTCGTCGATGGCCAGAACGTGTCCGGAACGGATCCGGTGTTGCTCGCCGACTCGAAGATGCTTGCGCACGTGCCGCTGCTGCTGGCCGAGGAGCCAGATGTTGCGCTGACGGTGGGCTACGGCACGGGAACCACCTCGGGGAGCATGCTGCTGCACGATGTCGAGGTCCATGCAGTCGAGATCGAGGAAAAGATCATCGAGGCAGCGCCGCTGTTCAGCGAAGTTAACTACGCGTCCTATGCCAACCCTGATCTCGAAATCGTGCTGGACGATGCCCGCAATTACATCGCCACGACGGACGAAGAGTTCTCCGTCATCGTAACGGACGTGACCAACCTGAAGTACAAGCGCAATCCCTATCTGTATACCCGCGAGTACTTCGAGATCATGCGCGACGCGCTCAGCGCGGAAGGTGTTGCCGCCGCATGGCTCCCGGTCGGTGGCCTGTCGTTCAATGATCTACGCACCCTGATCGCCACGTTCGACAATGTCTTCGCTAACACCACNNCCGACGCAGGTGAACCTGAGGGAGTTGAAGGAAAAGAATGTCGAGGTCGAACGCGACCTGCGCAGCCTGGATGTCGAAAATGTCTACGAGCTCGCCAGCATGCTGCTGCTCGGCGAGGGCGACGTCGACACGCTTGTGGACGGTGCGCCGATCCATACGGATAACCGCCCGATCCTCGAGTACTCTGACATGGACCTTTACAATGTCGTCGACGTCGCGCCGAACCTTGGCCGGCTCATCGATTTTCAGGAAGAGGACCTGCTCGCGTACTTCGTCGGGAGCGAGCAGCAGCTAGCCGAGCTCGAGGAGCATTTCGATCGGTATACGGGGCATTACCGCGACTACGTTCGGATGTACGAGCAGCAGCGCAGTAACTAGGGCCCGGCAGGGCCCCAGTCTCGCCCGCTTTCAGCCGGTGACGCTCCGGCCAGGCTCTCTTACGGCGTATACCATATGGGCGAAGTGTAGGCGCGCTCCTGGTGAATGCCCGAGTCACCTTCCTCGAGATCGATGCCGTAATACTTCGCGTCGTAAGCCGTCCAGCGTGGTGTCGGAATCTCGATGACCCTGACGTAATAGAAGGCCGCGAGGTCCGGATCGAAATCCGGGTCGGTCCACGCTTTAATCAGTTCCGTGGCGCCGATCGTATTACTCCAGGTCGCGGTCTCAAGCGAAACGGTGTTGCCAACCGGCGTGCGGCAACGGCCGTCGGCGTCGATCTCGCGATCGTCCGAAACCACGACGTCATATATCCGTTCCTGTGAGTTGCCGTCTTCGTCGATCCAGCCCTTGATGATCTGGATGCGATCGAGATTGGCGCCAATCGGGTCCTTGAGGGCTGCGACCAGAAACGTCGGGGACTTTCCGCGCGGCGCTTCGGTCAGGTCGCCGCCCATCGGCACTCCCTTCTGATAGCCGACGACTGCGGGCTGGCGCGTTGCCGTGTCAGCCTCGTCGAAATCCCATCCGCCGAAAAAGCGCACGAGCATCCTGGGCCCTGTTGTTGCGTAAGTTTCGCGGCGCGCCATGGCGTCGAACAATGCCTCACGCGTATTTTCGGTTGCCCAGACTGCTGCGTATCCGGATGCGACTGTTTCCCAGCCGTAAATCGCGGTGTCGCCGAACTTCGCAAACGGGTGTTCCATGCGCTCGGGGCTCGGCTCCGATCCGGAATGCTTGCCGAAGTAATTATCGTCATCGGCGGTTGCCAGTGACGTATGGCTGTCGGTCGAACCGATCATGCCGAACTTGTAGGGATTGGTGCCGAGGTCCTGCTCGATCTGCAGGCCAAGTGCCAACGCACTGCGCGCGTACTCGTGAACCAGCATGTCGTCTGACTTGGCCTCACTGAGATTCAGGTTGCCCTTGTCCCAGGTGCCGTAATCAGCGAACTCGTCATTCGGCGACAGCAACGGGTGCGCCTCGCCATCTCCCTTGATCTGGGTCACTTCATACAGCGGCTCCCACATGGCGCGCGTCTCTGCGTATTCGCGCGTAATCGGTTTGCCATCCACGTGGTTCGTCAGCGGGAACATCAGGCCGTTGGACAGGTTGCCGTTATGGGCGATCGCCAACAGGTCACCACCGGTCGTGTCTTCATAGTCCTGCAGCAAGTCCCACAGGTACTCGGGATCGGTGCTGCCCTGTGGGGGATACGTCGTAGCCGGCACGGTCTGGCTGGCCTCGTCGGCCCCATCCTTGTAAATGACGACGCGGTGCAGGTTCTGGCCGGGCGGCACCTGCGACGTCCATTCGTAGCCAATAAACGCCGTGAAACGTCCAGGCTCGTTGTATTTTTCTGCCGCGGCTATCGTGCTGTCCCAGGCGGACCGGTACATGGGCCCGTCCGGCCAGTACATGAGCTTGTCAGGAAATGTACCGCGGGAGAACGAATCGATAATCTCCAGCGCAACCGCCATGCCTTCCCCGGCCTGGATCATGTCGTACCATTCTTTGCCCTTCGGATCTTCGAGAATCGCCGGGTTGGCGGCAAACAGGTCGGGGAAGAAACCCATGTTGTCGGAATGATCGGCTATGACCAGGAAGTCCAGCGGCCGAGCAAGACGAACTCGCCCGGCGGTCGTGGAATCGATCTCCTCACCGCGGGCGAAACGATACGCCTCGTCCAGCCCAAGGCGATTGCCGAAGGCGCCGGCATCCATCGAGTAAGACGTGTGCAGGTGCGTGTCGCCCCAGAATACTCGCGTCGCCGCGGAGCCCGTCGCATACGGGGAGTAGGGCAGTTCAGGGTCCTTGCGCTCGGGTTCTCTCTCGGGCGGCAATCCGGCGTCCTGCGCAAGTGAAACCGTACTCAGAAAGAGAAGGGCGCTGGCCAGGCTGGCAGCGGTAATCAGGCGCTTCATGGAAATCTCCCCGTAATCTTGTTGTTGGTTTTTCAAACGCGGCAAAGATTCTCGCGATCGTTGCAGGGCCGATTTTGCCGCTTTAGCATTTCAGACGCCAGTCACGGTGCAAAGTGACCGACTTATTCCAGCAGGTTTGCTCAGTCTGCTCAGTGCCAGCCACACCCATTTATATGCTCGATGCCAGTCTGTTGGACCACAAACATACAGGCCCTGTATAGTCAGCCAAAAACACCGTGGGGGTTTCCGAATGCCGTACTTCAAGTCTATTGCGTCTGTCGTAATGCTCTTGTTATTGAGTTCAGTGTCTTGGGCGCAGGACAAACCGAATATTGTCCTCGTCTTCATGGACAACTTCGGTTGGGGCGAGCCCGGGTTCAATGGCGGGGGGATCATTCGTGGTGCTGCGACGCCGCAACTGGACTCGCTGGCCGAAGAGGGACTTCGGCTTACGAACTTCAATGTTGAGGTGCAGTGCACGCCGTCGCGGTCCGCGCTGATGACTGGCCGTTACGCGGTCCGCAGCGGCAATGGCACGGTACCGCTGGGCGAAGGCGTGTATGGCCTCGTACAGTGGGAAGTGACCATGGCCGAGATGCTCTCCGAAGCCGGTTACGCTACCGGCATGTTCGGCAAGTGGCACCTCGGACGCACGGAGGGGCGCTTCCCGACGGACCAGGGATTCGACGAGTGGTACGGCGTACCCAACTCAACTGATGAGTCGGTCTATTCGTCCTTGCAGGATTTCGCCGAGAGCGGTGTCGCGGAAACCTGGGTCATGGATGGCAAGAAGGGCAGCGTTCCCGAAAAGGTGCGCCCTTATCGGCTGGACTATCGACCCTTGATCGATCGCGACCTGACCGACAAGGCGATCGATTTCATGCGGCGCCAGGCGAAGGAAGACAAGCCGTTTTTTGTCTACCTGCCGTACACGGCCACCCATTTTCCGACCATGCCGCACCCCGACTTCGTCGACAAATCGGGCAACGGGCCCTGGGGCGATCTGCTGATGCAGATCGACAGCTACGTGGGTGAATTGCTCGACACGATCGACGACCTGGGATTGGCCGATGAGACGATCTTCATTTTCACGGCAGATAATGGGCCGGAGGCGCTGAGTGCCGGGGAAACATCCATCACCGTAGAGACCGCAATTAACGGGTCGGCGGGGCCGTGGCGCTCAACCCTGTTCACCGGTTACGAGGGCGCGCTTCGGGTGCCTTTCGCGGTTCGCTGGCCGGGCAGGATCGAAGCGGGTCGCGAAAGCGACGAAATCGTGCATGCGATGGATATTTTCCCGACGCTGGCCCGGATTGCAGGCGGCGAGGTTCCGGACGACCGGGTGATCGACGGGATTGATATGTCGGATTTTCTGCTCGGCGCGGAAGAGCGGTCCGGACGAGAGGGTTTTGTCGTCTACATGGGCAACGATGTGTTCGGCGTGAAATGGCGCGACTGGAAGCTCCATTTCAAGGAGCAGACAGGATGGAACGGAGTATTGCGCGAGTACACGATGCCTCGGCTCTACAATCTGATGAACGACCCCGGGGAGACCGACAACGTGTTGTTCCCGCATACCTGGGTGCCCAAGGCGGCAATGCCCCTGCTGGAAGAACACGTGATCTCGCTAAGGAAATATCCGCCGATCAAGGCTGGCCAAAAGGACCCGTACGAGCCGCCGCAGTATCCCTAGTTTGAGCCAGAAACGGCGTCGCTGAGTTGGCTACATCAATAACCGCTTGATTTCCGTGGTTCTGTGACTATCGGATTCAATGGCTTATTTCGCCCAAAAGTAATAAACCGATCCCCGAAGACTTTCAGGATTGGGAGGCCGCGGCCCCTCACGCCTTTGACAATGATCGTCGCATTGTTACTGTCCGCTGTATGATTCCGGACCAAAGCGCCAACCTTAATGGTGCTGGCGCTCCGTAATATTGTCTAACTCGCGAACAACAGATGCATGAAGCACAATTGACAATGCGCGTATTCAAGGGCCGGTCCGGACTCGCAGAGGTTTTCGACGCATGGCAATCGCTGATGAACCGGATTGATCGCCAGTGTTTCTATCATCACCCAGTCTGGTTCGACGCTTTCCTGAAGAGAGGTTCTGGAGAGGACGGCCGTATTATTTTCTTCGCCATTTACCGAGGCAGTACGCTCGTGGCCGTTTTCCCGGTCGAATTGACTGTTCGTGGCAGAATCCTAAAGGTTAGGCAGGCGAGTCTGCCAGTGCGAGACCAACTCTATATGTCGGATTGTGCGATCGCCGATGAGGAGGACAAGGTCAAGATTATCGAGTACTTCCTCGAAAATCTGCATCCGGCCGGTTACCGCTGGGACGTCTTCGTTGCCAGAGATACGCTTGAAAACTCATGCATAGCTACTGTTCTCAATGGACTGTCGAGCTACCGGGTAGCATCCAAAAATACTGACTATTGCTCAGTAATAACGGTATCGCCATACGATGAGATGCTGCGACGCATCACGCGGAATTTTCGCAAGAACGTCACCAAACGACGGCGCAAGCTCGAAGAGCTTCCCGATGTAGTGTTTTCTGTCGAGAGCGACCCCGCGAAGGTTGCATCCACCTTCGATGAGTTTCTCGTACTGGAATCTTCCGGCTGGAAGGCAGGCAAGAGCAGGGCGCGCGGGGACGTTCCGGAGCCGTTTGCTATTGCCCTGAACGAAAAGAAAAAGAATTTCTACAAGCGCGTTGTGACGGCATTTGCCGAGCGCAACCAGATGCGTGTCGTCTGTGTCAGGGTAGGACCACATTTGATCGCGGCGAGATTTTGGCTGTTGCTCAACGAGGTCTGTTACTCTCTAAAGACGGCTTACGATGAGGCTTACAGCGCTTACTCGCCAGGAGTCCTGGCTTTTGATCACGGACTTCGACAGATCGCCGAGACCGGCGGAGTAAGGGAGATAAATACGATCACGAGCGGCCGTGCTGCAGATGATTGGAAGCCCGAGAAGCTGCGCTATCAATCAATGATATGTTTCGCGAACTCGGTGACGGGCAAGGTGATCTACCTGGCTTACCGGATCCGCGCTGCATTGCGCAATCAGTGAGTGGTGGATAACAGTTTTACAATTCAGGTCTTTACGGGGCGGGATGGACTTGCGTCCCTGCTGCCGCAATGGTCTGCGTTGATGAAACAGATTCAGCGGCCATGCTTCTACCATCACCCGCAATGGTTCGCGGCGTATCTCAATAGAACGGACGCGGATGACACGCGCATAACTTTTGTAGGTGTCTATCGGCGGTCATCGCTCGTTGCCGTATTTCCAACAACGTGGCAACGACACCCCAAGACCGGAAACCTGGAAGTTTCACTGCCGATTTTCGAGGATTTGTACATGGCGGACTGTGCAATCTCCGATACGGAATGCCCATCCAATATTTTCTCGTACTACCGAAGCAGGCTCGGTAATGTTATCGGCGGCAAATGGGATATGTACTGTGCCTCGGACGTTCTCGAGGATTCCCTGATTGCGAGAGCGATGTTGAAAAACGCGAGCGTCAATACGACCACTTACGCAGATAGCGTGTGTGCCGAGATTCCGATTGGTGACTACGCCGCGATGGTCACGGGCCTAAAAAAGAAGTTCCGCGGGAACCTGAACAACGCGCGCAACCGTCTCGCAAGAACCGGTAGCGCCGAATTCTCGGTGGTGAAATCCCCCGGGGAGATTGCCGGAACCTTTCGAGAATTTGTAGAACTCGAGATGTCTGGCTGGAAGGGACGACCCGACCAACCCAGGGCGAACTTCGAGCAGCCGAGCGCGATAGGCCTGAAAGACAGGAAGCTACGCTTTTACGAGAACGTTGTGCGGCGATTCTGCGAGATCGGCAGCGCCGAAATTGCTGTTCTCAGGCTGGATGGCAAAATGATTGGTGCTGAGATCTGTATCCTTTTGAACGATACGAGTTATGCAATCAAGGCCGCATATGATGAGGCAGCGGGCCGCTTCTCTCCCGGTCACCTGCTTATTGACTACGCATGCCGACGCTATGCTGAGGACGGGGTCATCAGACGCTACAACCAGGTAACAGACTACCCATGGTTTTCGGGATGGAACCCTGAATACCGCAGATATCTCGTAATACGAGAGTTCAACTGGACCATGAAAGGAACCCTGGCTTGCCTCAGAAGCAAGGTGGGAACGAGAGTGCGAAGGAAAGAGCTCATTAAGTAATTGCGATCTGCTGGACCTTTTCCAGTATCCCGCTTTAAGTTCACCGAGCGCGAGATAAGAATTAACTTCCTGATTTGCGGGTGTAGTTCAATGGTAGAACATGAGCTTCCCAATCGGAGTCGCTGAGTTGGGCACATCAATAATCGCT
>WVYQ01000016.1:0-116550 GCA_011772865.1 Woeseiaceae bacterium
GATTAACAGTCAACCGCTCTACCAACTGAGCTACCGGGGAATGTTGCGGGCCGCGATTCTGGTCCAGCACCCTCGCGAAGTCAAGCGCTTACGGCCTGTTTCAGGCGGCTCACCGCCTCTTCGAGCGTGTCCATCGAACTCGCGAACGAAAGTCGAATATACCCGGGCGCCCCGAACGCCGTCCCGGGAACCACTGCGAGGCCGACAGACTCGATCAGATGCCTGGTGAGGTCCGTGTCGTCAGCCAGGCCCAGGGCCTCGATCGCACCGGTCACGCGGGGCAGAGCATAGAATGTGCCTTCCCCTCGGCGGCACTCGAAACCCGGAATCCCGTTAAGTGCCGGAACGAGGAAATCGTGGCGCCTGCGGTATTCGGCGACCATCCGGTCCACAATCGACTGATCGGCGTTCATCGCCGCGGTAGCTGCAGCCTGGGAAATACTGCTGGCATTCGATGTGCTCTGGCTCTGAACTGTCGCCATTGCTTCGATCAGCTCCTGCGGGCCGGCCGCATACCCGATGCGCCACCCGGTCATTGCGTAGGTCTTCGAAACGCCATTGACGGTCACGGTACGCCCGTAGAGCGATGGGCAAGCCTGCGCGAAACTGGCGAAGGGCTCGGCGGCCCAATGGATGGATTCGTAGATCTCATCAGCGGCGATCACTATATTCGGGTTGTTTTCCAGGACCTCGCCGATCGCGGCCAGCTCGCCTGGGTCATAGCAGGCGCCAGTCGGATTGCACGGGCTATTAAGAATCAGCAGACGCGTATCCGCCGTGATTGCCGCACTGAGCTCTTCGGGCGTCATCTTGAAGTCGTCTTCAATCCCGGTCTCGATAAATACGGGTTCGGCTTCCGCAAGTCGCACCATGTCCGGATAGGAAACCCAGTATGGCGCAGGAATGATCGCCTGATCGCCGGGTCCCAGCAGACTGATACACAGATTGAACAACGCCTGCTTGGCGCCTGATGTAACCAGGATCTGGTCGGCATCGTATGCCAGACCGTTATCCTGCTCGAACTTGGCTCTGACGGCGTTCTTGAGATCGGCCGTACCATCGATCGGCGTGTACTTCGTGGCACCGGCTTCAATGGCAGCGATGCCCGCATCCTTGATCGCCTGTGGCGTATCGAAGTCCGGCTCCCCGGTGCCCAGGCTGATGATGTCACGGCCTTCGGCCCTCAGCCGTGTCGCGAGGGCCAGGACTGCTCCGGTCGGGGACGGCTTGACCGACGCCATGCGTTTTGAAACTGGTAAAATCACGTGTTTGCCTCCGCGCAGACATGTTACGTGAATCGATGCAAAGCCCAAAGACAGAGAAAGACCGTGATCGCCTGACGCTGATGGCTGGCTTCAAGCCTGCTGGCGACCAGGGCGCCGCAATAGACGGACTCGTCGAGGGTCTCAATGACGGGCTGGCGCGCCAGATTTTGCTCGGGGTCACCGGGTCCGGCAAGACCTTCACGATGGCCAGTGTCATCGAGACCGTGCAGCGTCCGGCGATTATTCTCGCACCCAACAAAACCCTGGCGGCCCAGCTATACGGGGAGATGCGTGAGTTCTTTCCGAAGAACGCCGTGGAGTACTTCGTCTCGTACTACGACTACTACCAGCCCGAAGCCTATGTACCCAGCTCTGACACCTACATCGAGAAGGATGCTTCGATCAATCAGCACATCGAGCAGATGCGCCTTTCCGCCACCAAGGCGCTGCTCGAGCGCAATGATGCGATCATAGTCGCGACGGTTTCTTCGATATACGGTCTCGGCGACCCGGAGGCATATTTCAGCATGGTGCTGCACCTGTTCCGCGGGGATCGCATCGACCAGCGCACAATCTTGCGCAGGCTTGCCGAGTTGCAATACCAGAGGAACGAGCTCGACCTGGCGCCGGGTACGTATCGGGTCCGTGGGGATGTGATCGACGTCTTCCCGGCCGAATCCGACCGCGATGCGGTACGAATCGAGCTGTTTGACGACGAAATCGAGTCGCTGTCCTATTTTGACCCGTTGACCGGTGAGGCGAGCGCCCGTGTGCCGCGCCTGACGATCTTTCCGAAAACGCACTACGTGACGCCCAGGGAAACGCTGCTCGAAGCTTGTGACCTGATCAAGACTGAATTGAAAAACCGCCTTGAATTTCTCAAAACTAATGAAAAACTACTGGAAGCTCAAAGACTTGAGCAGAGAACCTTATTCGATTTAGAGATGATCAAGGAGCTGGGGTACTGTGCGGGAATCGAAAACTACTCGCGCTACCTCTCGGGTCGCCAGGAAGGGGAACCGCCGCCGTGCCTGTTCGACTACTTGCCCGACAATGCGCTCCTGATTATCGATGAGAGCCACGTAACGGTGCCGCAACTTGGTGCCATGTACAAAGGCGACCGCTCGCGCAAGGAAACCCTCGTGGAATACGGATTCCGACTTCCATCTGCGCTCGATAACCGGCCGCTGCGATTCGAGGAATTCGAGCGGCTCTCACCGCAAACGATTTACGTCTCCGCGACGCCCGGCGGCTACGAGTTCGAGCATGCCGACAATACGGTGGAGCAACTCGTGAGACCAACCGGCCTTGTCGACCCGGCGGTCGAAGTGCGGCCGGCGCAGACCCAGGTGGACGACGTGCTGTCCGAAATTAACCGGCGCGTAGCGAAGGATGAACGTATCCTGATTACAACGCTCACCAAGCGGATGGCCGAAGACCTGACCGATTACCTCCAGGACCACAATATTCGTGTGCGCTACCTGCATTCGGACATCGGAACGGTCGAGCGGACAGAAATAATTCGGGACCTCCGCCTGGGCGCTTTTGACGTGCTCGTTGGCATCAACTTGCTGCGGGAAGGCCTGGATATGCCGGAGGTATCGCTGGTGGCAATTCTTGATGCGGACAAGGAAGGTTTCCTGCGCTCGGAACGGTCATTGATCCAGACGATTGGACGCGCAGCGCGGAACATTAACGGCACCGCAATTCTTTACGCCGATAATGTGACCGGCTCGATGCAGCGTGCGATCGACGAGACCGAGCGGCGCCGCGAGCGGCAGCTGACGTATAACAGCGAACATGGCATCAAGCCCGCGACGATCGTCAAGCAGGTAGCGGACATCATGGAGGCGGCGTATCCGGCCCCGGGGAAACGCAAGCGTCGCATCGGGGAGGAGGGTGCCCGCTACGATACAATGTCGCCGGAACAGCTGATGAAAAGGGCGGCCAAGCTCGAGAAAAAGATGCTCCGGCACGCCCGGGATCTCGAGTTCGAAGAGGCCGCGAGGCTGCGCGATGAGATCAAGCGAATCCGGGAGGAAGGACTGGGCTTTGCGGACAGGAAAGCCGGTTAAAGGGTCTTGCACGGGACGTGCGGCTTGAGTATCGTACGCCGCCTTCACTGGGGCGATTAGCTCAGGGGTAGAGCGCCACGTTGACATCGTGGAGGTCGCAGGTTCGAAACCCGCATCGCCCACCAACTCCCGGATCAGGCGAGGCGTTGCACAACGACAACAAAATCCCTGATTTTTTTGGAAAAACAGCTGTTTCCACGGTTGTTAATTGCTTTTCGGCTCTATAAAATCGCGGTCCCGCACTCTCTGCGGCGCGCGGTAGCGCTCAGGTCGTGCGGGAACCTGTTTCGTATTGGAGGATTTGAGGATCGCAGTATCAAAGCGCGTACGGCGTAACGATGAAATCGAGGCCAATGAAGTCAGGGTGATCAGTTCTGACGGCGAGCAAGCTGGCGTCATGCCGCTCAGAGACGCGATAGACCTGGCGGCCGACGAAGGTCTCGATCTGGTGGAAGTGTCGCCAAACGCCGAGCCACCGGTTTGCAGGATCATGGATTTCGGCAAGTACCTGTTCGAGCAGAACAAGAAGGCCCAGCAATCCAGGCGCAAACAGAAACAGGTCCATGTCAAAGAGATCAAGTTTCGTCCCGGGACGGACGAAGGTGACTACCAGGTTAAGCTGCGCAAACTGGTGCAGTTTCTCGAAAACGGGGATAAGACCAAGGTCACGTTGAGGTTCAGGGGCCGGGAGATGGCGCACCAGGAGCTGGGCGCAAATCTGCTGGCCAGGGTCCGGAGCGACCTGGAAGAATACGGCACCGTCGAACAGATGCCGCAGATGGAAGGGCGGCAAATGGTCATGGTGATGGCGCCGAGGAAGCATTAGTAATCGCTTTGCGCGGGACACGACAACCGCGCAGGGTTTGGATCCCGCCTGCATCGGCCGCACTGCGGTACGTAGCATGGCCAAAAAGTGGAGAACACAATGTCGAAGATGAAAACCAACCGGGGCGCGGCCAAGCGCTTCCGGCGCACGGGTAAGGGCGGCTTCAAAAGACGCCAGTCCCATCTCAATCACATCCTTACGAAGAAAAAGTCGAAGCGTAAGCGGCATCTTGGTATGACCCAGCAGATCGCTGATGCCGACCAGAAGAGCGTGCGCCGCATGCTCCCGTACAGCTAAGAGGAGATTGAGAGATGGCACGAGTCAAGCGTGGCGTTACCGCGAAAGCACGTCATAAGAAAGTCCTCAGTAAAGCCAAGGGTTACTACGGTGCCCGCAGCAAGCTGTACAAGACAGCGAAGCAGGCGGTTATCAAGGCGGGGCAATACGCCTATCGGGATCGCCGCCAACGCAAGCGGCAGTTCCGTGCGCTCTGGATTACGCGCATCAATGCTGCGGCACGGCTGCATGGTCTGTCCTACAGCCGACTCATCAATGGCCTGAATAAGGCCAATGTCGAAGTCGACCGCAAGGTGCTGGCGGATATTGCCGTTCATGATCCTGAGGGCTTCGGCGCCATCGCCGAACAGGCGAAAGCCGGACTGGCACAAAACGGATAATCCTTTGCGCCCGCTGAGCGAGCTGGTTGCGACGGCGGCATCGGAGATCGATGCTGCTGCCGACCTGGCCGCACTCGATGCGGTCCGGGTGACTTACCTTGGCAAGAAAGGTGAGTTGACGGCGCGCCTCAAGGGGCTCAGCGACCTGCCGGCGGACGAACGACCGCAAGCCGGACAGGAAATCAACAAGGCCAAGCAGGAGTTGCAGGCGCAGATCAATGCCCGCCGCGAGGAGCTCGACACTACTGCACTCGAGGCCAAGCTCGCCGCTGACGCCGTCGATGTCACGTTGCCGGGCCGTGGCGTGTCCCTGGGCGGCCGTCATCCGGTGTCGCGTGCGATGGCGCGCATCGACAGGATCTTCCGTAACGCCGGTTTTGGCATACGCTCTGGTCCGGAAATAGAAGATGACTTCCACAATTTCACGGCGCTGAATTTTCCCGAGAACCATCCCGCGCGTGCATTGCACGATACCTTTTTCTTCCCGGGCGGAAATCTGCTGCGGACGCACACGTCCCCGGTACAAATCCGGTCGATGGTCGAGGAGGGCGTCCCGATCCGGATCATCGCTCCCGGGCGCGTCTATCGGTGCGACTCCGACCAGACGCATACGCCGATGTTTCACCAGGTCGAGGGTCTGGTTGTCGATCGTGGCATCAGCATGGCCAATCTCAAGGCTGTGCTGCACCAGTTCGTCGAGAGCTACTTCGAGCGCGAAGCAGAACTGCGATTCCGGGCGTCCTACTTTCCGTTCACCGAGCCATCGGCGGAAGTGGACATCCTGTGGGAAGAGGGCAAGTGGCTCGAGATTCTCGGTTGCGGCATGGTGCATCCGAATGTGCTCGAGGCCGCCGGGGTCGACTCGGAAGAATTTACGGGCTATGCATTTGGCATGGGCGTCGAACGACTCGCCATGCTTCGCTATGGCGTGACCGACCTGCGTACCTTCTTCGAGAACGATCTGCGCTTCCTGCGGCAGTTCCGGTAAGTGTCATGAAGATCGCAGAATCCTGGTTGCGCGAATGGGTAGACCCTGACCTTGGCACCGAGGCCCTGGCCGAGCGCCTGACGATGGCGGGCCACGAAGTGGACGGGATCGATTACGAGGGACAGGGGATCGACAGCATCGTCATCGCGGAAGTGATCGAGGTGGCGCGGCACCCGGATGCCGACCGGCTCAGCGTCTGCCAGGTCAATGATGGTAGCCGTAAAACGCTGCAGATCGTCTGTGGCGCGCCGAACGTATTTTCCGGCATGAAGACGCCTCTCGCGAAACCGGGGATCACGTTGCCTGACGGGGTCAAGCTGCGCAAGGCGAAGATTCGCGGGGTCGCATCGAACGGGATGCTCTGTTCGGCTATCGAACTCGGCCTTGGCGACGAGTCGGACGGCATCATGGAGTTGCCCGCCGATGCCCCGGTAGGCGAATCCCTGGTGGACTACCTGTCGCTGCCGGATGCAGTCATCGATCTCGACCTGACTCCCAATCGCGGGGACTGTTTCAGCGTGGTGGGCATCGCGCGAGACGTCGCGGCGCTGACGGCTACGGAAATGAAGGAACCGGTGTTCGAGACGGTGGCTGCCACGATCGATGACACCCATCCGGTGCAACTCCTGGCCCCGGAAGGGTGCCCCCGGTTCGCGGGCCGCGTTATCCGCAATATCAACCTGAGCGCCGGGTCACCGGTGTGGATGACCGAAAAGCTGCGCCGCGCGGGCTTGAGGCCCATTCACCCGGTCGTTGACGTCACCAACTACGTCATGCTCGAGTTGGGCCAGCCGCTGCATGCATACGACCTCGGGCTGGTCAAAGGCCCGATCCGCCCGAGAATGGCTGAAAAGGGCGAACAGCTTACGTTGCTGGATGGTAAGGAGGTAAAACTCACCGCCGACACGCTGGTGATCAGCGACGACAGCGGGGCCATCGGCATCGGCGGAATCATGGGTGGTTTCGGAACCGCGGTAACGGAAGAAACCAGGGACGTGTTTTTGGAGGCGGCTTTTTTCACCCAGGAAATCGTCGGCGGACGAGCGCGTTCCTATGGCATGCACACTGATGCTTCGCTGAGGTTCGAACGCGGTGTCGATCCGGAAGGACAGGCACGCGCGATTGAACGGGCGACTCAACTGTTGCTTGCGATTTCGGGTGGCGATCCCGGACCGACAGTGGTCGAGACAGCGGAGGATTTCGTTCCTCGACGAGATGTCATTCGAGTTCGCAAGTCGCATGTCACACGTTTGCTCGGGGTCGAGATCGAAGACGAAAAAATCGTGGATATCCTCGAGCGACTCGGACTGTCGGTTGCGCCAAAGAAGGGTGGCTGGGATGTCGTTGCGCCGAGCCACCGGTTCGATATATCGCTGGAAGTGGATCTGATCGAAGAAATTGCGCGAATTTATGGCTACGACGAGATTCCCGAGACGACAGCAATCTCGGAGACCCCGCTGGAAGTCGTAACGGAGTCGCTGATCGGCACCGAGCTCGCGTGTGCAACTCTCGTTGCGCGCGATTACCAGGAGGTTGTCACCTACAGCTTTATCGATCCCGACGCGAACAGACGACTAACCGGTGTCGACTCCGAACTCGTTCTGGGCAATCCAATCTCTTCGGAGATGTCCGTCATGCGCGCATCGTTATGGCCGGGTATGTTGCTGGCTGCATCGGCTAACGCGTCCCGTCAACAGGATCGCATTCGGCTTTTCGAGGTGGGTAAGTCGTTTCACGGCTCGCTGGACAACCACGAAGAGGTCGTCCGGATCGCAGGTCTCTGCATGGGGCCGTCGCTCCCCGAACAATGGGGTAGCAAAACGCAATCCGTTGATTTCTTTGACATAAAGTCAGATGTCGCCGCGTTGCTGGACCTCGCGATGGACTCATCAACGATCGATTACAGCCCCGTGGAACATCCGGCACTGCAGCCCGGGCAAGCGGCCCGGTTGACTCGCGACGGGCAGGAAATCGGAGTGATTGGAAAGCTGCATCCGCGTCACCAAAAGCCGTTCGACCTGAAGCGGGAAGTGTTCATGTTCGAGCTGGACGCGGCAGGCGCGCTCGCATCTCAAGCACCAAAAGCAAAGTCGATATCGAAATTCCCTTCGATTCGTCGGGACATTGCGGTCATCGTTGATGACAAAATTTCCGCGGTGGACTTGATATCAACGGTCGCGTCAACGGCGCCCGATCTGATATCGGATGTCAGGATTTTTGACATTTACAGAGGGCCAGGCATAGAAGCAGGGCTAAAAAGCGTAGCTTTAGGCTTGATTTTGCAGGAAACATGCCGCACCCTTACTGACGATGACGCGGATGCCGCAATGACCGCAGCAGTTAAAAAACTAGAAGATAAATTTGCGGCCCAGTTGAGAGAATAAGTAACAATGTCACTGACAAAAGCCGACATGGCGGAATCCCTGTTTAACGAACTCGGGCTGAACAAGCGCGAGGCTCGCGAACTGGTCGACATGTACTTTGAAGAGCTGCGAGCATCGCTTGCAGTTGGGGAGCAGGTCAAACTTTCCGGCTTCGGAAATTTTGATCTTCGGGATAAGAAAGAGAGGCCGGGACGTAACCCGAAAACGGGTGAGGAAATCCCGATCACGGCACGTCGTGTTGTGACGTTTCGGCCCGGACAAAAACTAAAGGCCCGAGTAGAAGCATATGCTGGAACCGGGGAATAACGACGAACTTCCTCCAATTCCTGGTAAGCGATACTTTACGATTGGTGAAGTAAGTGACCTGTGTGCGGTCAAGCCGCACGTGCTCAGGTACTGGGAGCAGGAATTCCCGCAATTGAAGCCTGTCAAACGACGCGGCAACCGGCGCTATTACCAGCGCCAGGACGTCCTGATTATCCGTCAGATACGCAGCCTCCTGTACGATGAGGGCTTCACGATCGGGGGTGCGCGGCAGCGGCTGATGGGTGATTCGGCGAAATCTGACGTGACGCAAAGTCAACAGATTATCAAGCAGATACGCCTGGAACTTGAACAAGTTCTTAAGATCCTGCGACGCTAGTAATTCGCTTCTTTTCTAGATCTTTCAAGGCGCGTATGATGGCCGCCCTAAACGGTCGGGGCGTAGCGCAGCCTGGTAGCGCACCACAATGGGGTTGTGGGGGTCGGAGGTTCGAATCCTCTCGCCCCGACCATCTTCTCGCGTAATGCTCAAGCTGGTTGTAATGCCGCAGCCAGTTTCTTGTCTTCGATACCCAACAGGATCGGCTGGGCCGAGTCTCTGTAAATATTGATTTTCGCGTTGTAGGCGACGCGCGAAAGTCCATGCTTGTCCTTGATGTGCAGGCGACGGATATTGAACTGACCGCTACCCAAGTTTTCACCGGTCAGGTAGCACTTGATCGCCGTGACCTTTTCTCCGGAAAACTCCAGGCCGCTGAGCTTGGCGAGATTGCCTTGCGCACGCTGCAGGAAAGTCACCGCATCGAGATTCGCCTGGCTCTGAACAGGATCCAGCTCTTCGTCGGTGAGGTCGGCGAGAAAATCACCAACCAGGATTTGTCCCGGCAACGCCGCCTCGATCATTCGAGCCAATTCAATCGTCACGTCGCCGACGATGTAGTCATGGGTCGTGGGATTGAGTCCCTCGGCCTGGTTGAATTCGTAACAGGCGCCGACGTGAAAACAGGCCCGCAATCTCGGGACAGTCTTCGACATCGATTTGCTCCGCGCGATGGCATTGTCGGCGAGCACGATGTGCATGAAGTGGTAAAGATTGACGTTCGCCTCGAGCCCGTCATCGCGGTTCCAGACGTAAAATCCATCGCCGCTCGACGAGCGGGCAAAGTTAATGCTGACGTCTTGCTCGAGCATTTTGGCATGCGCTGAATTCAGTGAGTAGGCCAGGCTATTGAGTTGTGTCATTTGCTCGAACGGCGTGAGCAGGCTGAATCCAACAATGTCGAACAGCGTGACCGCCCGACTTGCGACATAGTTGATGCCATAGCGGCGGATCATCTTCTCGATGATCTGCCTCTCCACAGGATGATCGGTCAGGGGCTCGCGAAGCCGGATGTGTGTCGGTTCAACATTCAGAAGCCGCGCCACCTTTTGCATCTGGGACAGCGAAAGCCGGCGCTCGCCGGAGATCAGTTCTGTAATGAACTGCGCCGACACCCGAGCCGAATGCTCTCCGGGCTGGGGGGACGTGTACTCGGCAATTGCGTAATGGGGGACAACCAGGATGACTACCCCATCATCAATCGCCGCCCAGCTCAGGATATTGTTCTGGCCCAGCGACCAGTGCTGGTGCAGGGCCTGTTCGAGGTGGACCAGATTGCTTCGCTGACGCAGAGGCATTTCCTGCGCGAGGCCGGCCAATTGATCCAGGTACGGCGAAAAGTCGGCTAATCGCCTTATTCCGGATTGCGAAAGATCGTCAAATTCCATTCGTGTGCCCAAAGCGACTTCCGCACGACCGATTTCTCTGCCACAGTTCGCCCGGGAAGCGCCGGTATCGAAAGCGGGGATACCGTCGCTCGAAAGTAATCAACTCTTTTGTCCAGCGCAAGTATTATCAAGAAGTGTCTGTATCTAATTTATATCCCGGGAAATATCGGCCGAGGCCTCTGCAGAGATTTGACATAACCGTGCCGCAACAATTGCGTGAGCGCCACTTTGCTTGAAGCGCCGTCGATCGATGTGATCCGATCGTTGCAGGAACGGCTGCACGATCGAGTGATCCGCACGCCTGTAATGCGTTGCGCTGCGCTCGAGGCGCTTGCCGGAACCCGGACCCGGATTATCGGCAAGCTGGAATTCCTGCAACACACCGGCACGTTCAAAGCGCGTGGAGCGCTGGCAATCGTTACCCAGCTGACGCCGGCCCAGCGCGAGGCCGGCGTAACGGCTGTCAGCGCCGGCAATCATGCTGTCGCGACGGCTTTCGCGGCCGACGCGGTCGGTACCACCGCGAAGATCGTGATGATCAGTACCGCTAATCCGGCGAGGGTCGATGCATGCCGCGCGTATGGCGCAGACCTGGTATTCACGAGCGATATCCATGAGGCATTCGAGATTGCGGACCGTATCCAAAAAGAAGAAGGCCGGTTCTTTGTACATCCGTTCGAGGGGCCCGACATCGCTGCCGGAACCGGCACCGTTGGACTCGAGATCTGCGAACAGTGCGACGAATTCGACGCGGTTGTCGTCCCAATAGGCGGCGGCGGCCTGATTGGAGGCATGGCGAACGCGATCAAGCAGCTGCGTCCGGACGTCGAGGTCATCGGTGTCGAACCTGACGGAGCGGATTCGATGCACCGAAGCTTCGCCGCTGGCGAGCCGAAAGCGATCGAAAAAGTCTCGACGATTGCGGATAGTCTGGGTGCGCCTTTTGCGATGCCGTTTTCGTTCGGATTGTGTCGGCAATATGTAGACAGGCTGGTGAAAATCGATGACCTGCAGCTACGCCGCGCAATGGGTTTGCTGTTTGAAAAAATGAAATTCGCGGTGGAGCCTGCGTGCGCTGCGACCACAGCTGCGTTGCTTGGACCGCTGCAGAACGAGCTGCGAGGAAAAACCGTCGTCCTGGTCTTCTGTGGCAGCAATATTGACTGGGCGACATTTGCATCCCAGGCAATATTCGAGGAAACGAAATGCTGATAGATGCGCTCAAGGAGATTGTCGGTCCGAAAGGATGGATCTCAAACCCGGACCTGCTGGAGCCGTACCTCTCGGAGCGCCGCGGCCGAATCAAAGGGCACACTTTGATCATGGTGTCTCCGGCCTCGACCGATGAAGTCGCTGCGGTCGTAAGCGAATGTTCCGCGGCGGGCGTCGGTGTCGTTCCCCAGGGCGGCAACACCGGGCTCTGTGGCGGCGCAATACCCGATGACAAGGGAGACGAGGTGCTGCTGTCCCTGACGCGCATGAACCGGATTCGAGCGCTGGATGCCGACGACTATTCAATGATCGCGGAAGCAGGGTGTGTTCTCTCGGACGTCCAGCAGGCTGCTGAAAAGGCAGGACGATTTTTTCCCTTGAGCCTGTCGGCCGAAGGCAGTTGCCAGATTGGTGGAAATCTGTCGACGAACGCCGGCGGGATTAATGTGATTCGTTACGGTACGGCGCGCCAGCAAGTTCTGGGACTCGAAGTCGTATTGGCCGACGGGACGGTATGGGACGGCCTGCGTACCGTTCGCAAGGACACGGCTGGTTATGATCTCAAGCAATTGTTCATAGGCAGCGAGGGTACGCTCGGGATCATTACTGCTGCTGCGTTACGGTTATGGCCCAGGCCTGGCAATTCAGCGACCTTGCTCGCCGCTCTTGATACTCCTGAGGCAGCCGTGGATTTGCTGGGACGCCTTCATGATGCGGTCGGCGACTCAGTTCAGGCATTCGAGCTCATGTCCGATCGCTGCATCCGCTATGCCCAACGGCACGTTCCGGATGTCACCATGCCAATTGCCGGTCAGCACAAGTGGTATGTGCTGACAGAAGTCGTTGTCGGCGCTAATCCGGCCGTGCTCGAAGAGGCGGCTATGACCGCGCTGGGGGAGAAGGTTGTAGAAGACGCTGTCGTTGCGAAGAACCAGGCGGAGTCCGACCGACTCTGGCGCATGCGGCACTCGATTTCCGACGCGCAGAAGCCGGAGGGCGCGAGCCTCAAGCACGATATTTCCGTGCCGACCGGCCGCATCGGGGAATTTATCCGGAAAGGTAACCGGCTGGTCTCGGATCTGTTGCCCGGGGCGCGGCTGGTCATTTTTGGTCACGTGGGTGACGGCAATCTTCATTACAATGTCAGCCAGCCGGCCGGTGCCGACGCCGAGGAATTTCTCGCCGACGGCCAGCGCGCAACCGAGGCGATCTACGATCTTGCCATTGAACTCGGTGGCAGCTTCAGTGCCGAACACGGCGTCGGGATCTTCAAAAAGAGCTACCTTGAGCAATACCGGGGTGGGGCTGAATTGCGGGTGATGAGAGCACTCAAATCGGCTCTGGACCCCGAAAACACACTGAATCCGGGCAAGGTAATCTGACGACCAGTTCCACGTTAGGCCTTGACCGGGGCGTTAGAATTGCTGCTGATATGGGTGCAGAATCCAACAACTTGAGAGATTCGCTGGTCGATCAACTGGCGAACTTCGATTCGAGGCTCGAGGGGAAATTCGACGACGTCGCGATGTTGTCCGAGATCCAGGAGGCCATCGGTCGGCTGCTTGCCGAAAACAATGGCAGCGAAGCCCAGATTCGGCTCGTGCTCCAGGAACGCTACGAGAACGGCTCACTGCGCAAGGAGACCTTCCAGCTGGTGAAGTCGATGCTCGATCGCTATGTGACGGAGCATGCCCCGACGAGCCCCGAGCTTCCCGATACGAGGGGGCGCGTCGAGCCGAGTATCAGGTCCTCGGCCGCGAGTCCCGATGCAAACGAGCCTGCAACTGATCCGATGCGTTCGACGGTGGTGTTGCCGGAGAACCCGGCCCCCGAAGCAGCGACCGCCGACAGCCGTGTGCAAATTGGATCTGTCCTGCGCGATCGATTCCTGCTACAGGAGCGCGTCTCGGACGGTGGCATGGGCGTAGTTTACAAGGCGATCGACCGGCATCTTGGTGAGGCGGCTTCGGGTTCTTCGCTTGTCGCTATTAAAATTCTTTCGCCCGCGCTCTCGAATAACGAATTGGCGCTTCGCGCGCTTCAGCAGGAGGCAGCAAAGGGTCGCTGCCTCGTTCATCCCAACATCGTTCGCTTTATCGACCTGGATCGTGAAGACGATCTGCATTTCATCGTCATGGAATGGCTGGAAGGCCGGACCCTGGCCGATATCCTCGACTCACCGGATTCGCGGAGTATCGACACCGACCGGGCATTCAGGATTATCCGCCAGGTCGGCAAGGCGCTCGAGTATGCGCATCGTTGCGGCATCGTCCACGCCGACGTCAAGCCGGGCAACATCATGATCATGCCGAACGGTGACGCCAAACTGTTCGACTTCGGTGTCGCGCGTGTGCGTCAGCAGCAACTCGACAAGGACCCGGATTTTGATCCCGGCATTCTCGGCTTGATGACACCGGCGTATTCGAGCATGCAGGTTCTTACCGGTGAAATACCGGTTCCCTCGGATGACGTTTTCTCACTGGCCTGCCTCCTGTACCGCCTGGTCGCGGGTTATCGCGTCTTTGGCCCTCGAAATGCCGCGCAAGCGGCAGATGAGGGTATGAAGCCACAGCGCCTTGACAGGCTCAGCGACGCCAACTGGCGCGTTCTCAAGAAGGCGTTGTCTTACTCGCGCGTCACCCGGTTCGAATCGATGCAAGACTTTCTCGATGCGCTTGACGTGGAAGCCGCCGAGTCGATAACAGTCGACATACCGGCGCCGGGACGATTTGCCGATGCCGGCAAAGAACGCCGGGGACCGGGACGCGCGTTGTTCGGCCTTGTCGTACTTGCGGCTGTTGCCGGTGTCGTGGCCAACCAGATGGGTTTACTTGACTCGCTGAAGGCTCGGTACCTTCCAGGGCAGCCGGGCGAAGTCGTGGAAGAGCCGGCCGTCGCCGAGGTGGTCGAGCCGTCGGACGGTGCGCCCGCCGTAGGCGCCGAAGTGCCTGCGGCGTTCCAGGCGGCCGAAGAAATGTCTGCCGATGGGACCGACACGGAAGCGAACCCGATAGATGAGCAAGGACTGAATATCGATGACGTTCTCGGCGAAGAAACGATTGACTCGCTGGAGCCTGAGGAAACCATCGCGGTGCCCGAACCTGAGGTCATTTCCGAGCCTCTTGTGGACTTTGCGCGGCTGCCGCCGCCGACCGCCGAAATACTGCTGGGTCAGGGTGGACAGGAAGCGGAGTCGATCAGCGTTCGCTTGCGAGAGGATGACCGGACTGCAACGGTCGACCTCGTCAGGAGCGACGCAACATTTCCGTTGACACTGCGACTGGAAGAAATCGGCTTCAGCGGTAACCGCTCTCCCTGGGTCACGAATCAGTACGTATTTTCGGACAACGGCTACCTGGAATTTCCGGCAGGACAAAAGCGGGCACGCGTGATGCTGGCAATGACATCGGACGATATCCGGGAGCCCGATCAGCAAGTGACAATTCGCGTCCGTGAATCGGAATCTACGACGTCGCAGCTCGCAATCATCAACGTCTTGCTCGAGGATGACGACCAGCGCCGATTCGAAGCGACGTTGCCACCCGACACGGTTGCTTTTGGAGCCAGTCAGGTCACGGTCAACGAGGAGAATCCGGCCGTTCAGCTAGATGTACTGCGGTTCAACCCCAGTAGCGCACGGCTGGTTGTTGCATTCGAATTGCGCGACATTACGGCCACGCAGGGCGAAGACTACTTTGCGCCAGGAAATTCGATCATCGAGTTCGGTCCCGGCCAGCGCGTAACTCGCTTGCTCATACCTCTCGTGCAGGATTCCGACTACGAAAGCAATGAGGCGTTTAGCGTCGAGTTGACAGGCCCGGCGTCCAGCGCCGACGTATACCGCCGCGTTGCTGTCCTGATTCGTGACGACGATCAGTAGATCTCAAGCCAAGCCCATTGATAGACTGCCGCAGGTTCTGTAGCAGGGCATTCACAATGCAAGATAAGGATCTGCGGCGTTATTCAAGCGTTGTTGTAGATGGTGACGAGCAGGCTTCCAGCCGTGCGATGTTGCGTGCAGTGGGGTTCACGGACGCGGATTTCAAGCGACCTCAAATCGGAATTGCGTCGACGTGGGCAATGACGACGCCCTGCAATATGCACATCAACGACCTCGCAACCGAAGCGGCTGCCGGCGCTGACGAAGCGGGTGGCAAAGGCGTCGTGTTCAATACGATGACGATTTCGGACGGCATTTCGATGGGTACGCCAGGAATGCGATATTCGCTCGTATCGCGCGAAATCATCGCCGATTCGATCGAGTCGGTTACCGCTGGGGAGGGATTCGACGGGCTGGTGGCAATAGGCGGCTGCGACAAGAACATGCCAGCCTGTGTCATGGCGATGGCGCGATTGAATCGTCCGGCCGTGTTTGTTTATGGCGGCACGATCAAGCCCGGCGCCAACCGCCGCGATATTGTGTCGGTATTCGAAGCGGTCGGCGCGAAATCGAGTGGTGCGATCAGTGACGACGAATTGCTCGAGGTCGAACAAACTGCCATACCGGGCCCTGGGGCATGCGGTGGCATGTATACGGCGAACACAATGGCTTCGGCGATTGAGGCTCTTGGCATGAGTCTTGCGAACAGCTCCGCCCAGGAAGCCGTGTCGCAACAAAAGAAAGACGATTGCCGGCGCGCCGGTGAGGCTGTCGTCGAATTGATCAGGAAAGATATAAAACCGCTCGACATCCTGACACGCAAGGCATTTGAAAATGCGATTGCGGTCGTCATCGCGCTGGGCGGGTCGACCAATGCTGTCCTGCACCTCATCGCGATGGCGCGGGAAGCCAACGTGCCCCTGACTATTGACGACTTTACCGAGATTGGCGCGCGGACACCGGTCCTCGCCGACCTCAAGCCCAGTGGCAAATACCTGATGTCGGAGCTTATCGAGATCGGCGGTATTCAACCGTTGATGAAGCGCATGCTCGATCATGGGTTATTGCACGGCGATTGCCTGACAGTGACCGGAAAAACGCTGGCGGAAAACCTTTCCGATGTTGCCGATTATCCTGCGGGGCAGGACATCGTCCGCGATTTTGACAATCCGATAAAACCGGACAGTCACCTGTCGATTCTCTATGGCAACCTGGCGCCCGAAGGCGCTGTCGGCAAGATAACTGGCAAGGAAGGGCTGCGATTCCAAGGCACCGCCCGCGTTTTCCACTCCGAGGAGCTGGCGTTGCAGGCGATCCTGGATGGAGAAATCGAAGCGGGACATGTTGTGGTGATTCGCTATGAAGGGCCGAAAGGCGCTCCCGGTATGCGGGAGATGCTGAGCCCTACCGGAGCGATCATGGGAAAGGGTCTCGGCGCCGATGTCGCGCTGATCACTGACGGCCGATTCTCGGGTGGCAGCCACGGCTTCGTCATCGGGCACGTCACGCCCGAAGCAGCCGTCGGGGGGCCGATTGCGCTCGTCGAGAACGGCGATACGATCGTAATTGATGCGCAATCGAAGGAAATTTCCCTCAAAATCAGTGACGAGGAGCTGGCTGCGAGGCGCGCGGCATGGCGACGGCCGCCGTCTTCGGTCAAGACCGGGGCCCTTGCAAAATATCGTAACGAGGTGTCTTCAGCCTCGGAAGGGGCCGTGACGATCCCCCCGGAATGGGACGCCTAGGTCTTGACGTTTGCGGGCTGATTCGATCTACTGAGGCGATGAGATTTTCTGTCACCCACGTAATGTGCCAACACATCGAGCCGATCGACGTGAAAAAACACATAAAACATATGGCGCGCCAGAGGTGCGTGGGTGCGAATGGCAATAGTACCGACTAGTAATAAAGTCCGGACTTTGTCAACGAACCCGCGAGGAGGCTCCTGGCGGGTTTTTTTTTGCCTGTGAAAGTGACTGGACCATGCGATGCACGAGACACTGATCGAAGCCGATTTCACTGATAGTGCGGCTTTAGGGGCACCCAAAGACGTCTGTACTTCTGACTGGGTCGTTATGAAATTCGGCGGTACAAGTGTGTCGAGTGCCGAGAGCTGGCAGACAATTTCGCGCCTCATTCAGAACCGCCTTGATCAAGGACTTCGGCCGGTGATCGTGCACTCGGCCCTGGCCGGAGTCTCGAATGCACTGGAAGAGGCGCTGCGCGTCGCGTCAAGCGGCGAGCAAGCAGAGCACCTCAACGAAGTCCGCAAACAGCACTACGAACTCGCATCGGCGCTCGGTCTCGATGGTTCGGCATTGCTCGACGACATCTTGCACGAATTGGAGCAGCTCGTTGCCGGCGTACGGCTCATTCGAGAGGTTAGCGTTCGGGTGCGAGTGCGCATAATGGCGCTTGGAGAACTGATGGCAACGCGCCTCGGTGCAGAATTCCTGCGGCGGGAAGATTTACCCGTCAGCTGGGTCGATGCGCGGGATCACCTGACCAGTATCGGGTCCGGCAGCGGGCAGCGAAGTCAGGACTACCTTTCCGCCAAGTGCGATGCTGATTTCGACCCGGATTTTGCCGATGCCCTCGCACAGATCGACGGCGTCATTCTTACCCAGGGCTTCATAGCAAGGAACGAGTGGGGAGAGACCGTACTGCTTGGCCGCGGCGGCTCGGATACATCGGCGTCCTATTTCGCCGGCAGGTTAAGGGCCCGCCGCGTCGAGATATGGACGGATGTTCCAGGCATGTTCACCGCAGATCCTCGTGTCGTCCCGTCAGCCAGGCTGCTTCTCGCGCTGCATTACGATGAGGCTCAGGAACTTGCATCTGCCGGCAGTTCGGTGCTGCATCCGAGATGCATTTCGCCGTTGCGAGATAACTGTATTCCGCTGTTCATCCGCTGCACGGCGTCGCCCGACCTGGCGGGGACCGTCGTATCAGCTGTGACCGAAGAACTCGAACCACAGGTCAAGGGTATCTGTCTGCGCAATGGGCTGACACTGATATCGATGGATAGCGTCGGGATGTGGCATGAAGTTGGCTTCCTGGCCAGGGCCTTTGCGATTTTCAGCGAGCTCTCCGTATCGGTTGATCTTGTATCGACCTCGGAGACGAACGTCACAGTATCGATCGACAATGCCAATGGGGCATTGGCAGCTGATACGCGGCGAGCACTGCTCGGAGACCTGGAAAAATTGTGCCGGGTACGCGCCATAG
Organism: Woeseiaceae bacterium; assembly: GCA_011772865.1. Classification (GTDB taxonomy): domain Bacteria; phylum Pseudomonadota; class Gammaproteobacteria; order Steroidobacterales; family Woeseiaceae; genus UBA1847. The sequence continues at coordinate 18,567 of WVYQ01000016.1, forward strand.
ACGACTGCTCGGCAATCAGCTTTGTTGGACGGAAAATTCGCACGATTCTGCCCAGATTGGCGCCGGCCCTCACGGTGTTCGAGGAGGAGCGGATTCACCTGATGTCACAAGCGGCAAACGACCTCAACATGAGCTTCGTTGTCGATCAGGGGCAGGGACCGAAACTCGTTCGGAAGTTACACACTTCGATCATTCGCAAGACCGGGGGCAGTCCCGTTTTCGGACAGAGCTGGGAGCGATTGTTCCTTGGCAGCCAGCCGGTGATTCATACCCATGATGCCTGGTGGATGCGTAAACGCGATGTACTGCTCGAGCTTGCGCAGCGCCAATCCAGCGCCTACGTGTACGACCGGGAGACCGTGCGCGAAGCCGCGCGCAACCTGATGCAACTTGAGAGTGTCGATCGCGTGCTCTATTCGATGAAGGCGAACTTCAATGCAGAGTTACTCCGTGTATTGAACGATGAGGGGATCGACTTCGAATGCGTGTCGCCCGGTGAGGTGGAATGGCTCGAGCAGGCCATTCCGGACCTGGACATCAGCCGCATCCTCTTTACGCCAAACTTCGCGCCTCGCGACGAATATGAGTGGGCGCTTGAAAAAGGACTTCAACTGACGCTGGATAATCTCTACCCGCTCGAGGCCTGGCCCGAAATATTTCGGGACAAAGAGATATTCATACGCATCGATCCCGGTCACGGCAAAGGCCACCATGAGTATGTCAAAACGGCCGGGCTGCACTCGAAGTTCGGAATTCCGATGTTCGAAGTTGACGAATTGCGTCATCGAATCGAGGCAGCCGGCGCAACCGTGGTCGGCATCCATGCGCACAGCGGTAGCGGCATTCTCGACCCCGACAACTGGCGCTCAGTTGCGGTCAAGCTTGTCCAGGTCGCACAAAAGTTTCCCACGGTTCGTTCAATCGATCTTGGCGGGGGTATCGGCGTTCCGGACAAGCCCGGCGACAAACCTTTTGATCTCGAGAAACTCGACGCGACGCTCAGGGACATCAGCACCTCTTACCCGCAATACAAATTGTGGCTCGAGCCCGGTCGCTACCTGGTTGCCCAAGCCGGCGTATTGCTCAGTCGGGTTACCCAGGTCAAGGGTAAAGGCGATATGCGATACGTGGGAATAGAAATTGGCATGAATTCCCTGATTCGGCCTGCGTTGTATGGCTCGTATCACGAAATCGTCAACCTGACCAAGGCGGAGGATGCACCAACTGACATGGTCACCGTGGTTGGGCCGATCTGCGAAACCGGCGACAAGTTAGGTACCGACCGGCTGATGCCCAGTTCCCAGGAGAACGACGTGATACTCATCGCCAATACCGGTGCGTACGGGTTTGTCATGAGCTCGCAGTACAATCGCCGTGGCGTCGCGCCAGAACTTGTTATCTGACTATCGGCTATTACCCGGTATGTCGAGCCTCCAGAATTTCGACGGTATCCGCGAGTCTGACATTCTGCGTATTCAGTAACACGAGAAGGTGATAGAGCAGGTCGGCAGCTTCTTCCAGCACCTCGGCGCGCCCGCCTGCTACGGAGGCGAGAGCAAGTTCGATGGCTTCCTCACCCACCTTCTGGGCGATGCGCCTGGAGCCCAGAGCAGCGAGGCTTGCCGTGTAACTTTCCTGGCTGGGGTTGCCGAGCCGCTCGAGGATGACCGATTCGAGCGTCGTTAGGAACTGCAGGTCATGGTTAGCCATTCATACCGTCCTGATGTGGATATCCTGGTCGACGAGAAAGCTTTTCAGTTCCCCGATATTGATTTCCGCACTGTGAAAAACGCTTGCGGCAAGGGCGCCGTCTACGTCCGCGAGTCGAAACGTATCGGCGAAATGTTCCATCGCTCCGGCGCCGCCGGAAGCGATCAGCGGAACTGAACAACCCTCGCGAACAAGTCGCAACTGCTCGTTGTCATAGCCCTGCCGCACGCCGTCCTGGTTCATGCAATTGAGCACGACCTCGCCGATGCCGCGCTCCTGGCCCTCGCGAATCCACTCGACGGTGTTGCGTTCAACGGCCACCGTCTTTTCCGGATCGCCGGTGTACTGGTAAACGTGGTAAGTCCCACTGACCTCCCGGCTGTCCACGCCCAGGACGACACACTGTGACCCGAACCGCCTCGCCAGGTCGTCGATGAGTGACGGCGATTCCAGGGCGGGCGAATTGACCGAAATCTTGTCCGCACCCTTGTTGAGCACATCTTCCGCATCCGCGACACTGCGAATGCCTCCGGCCACGCAGAATGGAATATCAATTACGGCGGCCACCCGATCGACCCAACTGCGATCGACCGTCCGCCCATCGGGGCTCGCCGTGATGTCGTAGAAGACGAGTTCGTCCGCACCTTCCTCGCAGTATCGTGAAGCGAGGTCGACAATGTCGCCAACGACACGGTGGTTGCGGAATTGCACGCCTTTGACGACGACCCCGTCGCGGACATCCAGGCAGGGGATTATGCGTTTTGCTGGAATGACACCATCTCCTCGGGCGTAATCCGGCCGTCAAGCAGCGCGCGTCCGGTGATCGCAGCGGGTATTTTGTTATTCCGCAATTCCGCAAGATCGGCGATATCCCTTACTCCGCCCGACGCCTGCAACTGGATATCGGGAAAGCGGTCCATGATTTGCCGATAAAGCGATACGTTGGGGCCGGCCATCGCGCCGTCCCGGCTGACATCGGTGCAAAGGACATGCTTCAAGCCGATTGCCAGGTAGTCCTCCAGGCATTCGAATACCGACGCTGTGCTCGAAGTTGTCCAGCCATGGGTTGTAACGAATGGAACGCCGTCTTCGACCTGCACGTCCAGAGCCAGCACAATGTGCTCGCTCCCGAACTGCACGATCCAGGATTTGACCGCATCGGGCTCGGTAATGGCCAGGCTGCCAATGACACATCGCGTTGCGCCGCTGTCGAGCCAGCCCGCGACCGTAGCCTGGTCGCGTATTCCTCCGCCAAGCTGGACAGTCAGATCTGTTTCCCTGGCAATCTGTGAGATGACATCCCGGTTGTACTGCGTCCCGGTCTGCGCACCGTCCAGGTCGACGATGTGCAAATCTGTCGTGGAAAAATCGGCGTACATCTGTACTACTGCGACAGGATCGTTGCTGTACTCGGTGACCTTGTCGAAATCGCCTTTCAGCAAGCGCACACACTTGCCGTCCTTGAGGTCAATGGCAGGTATGACGTTCATCGTTCGATCCCGACGAACCTGCTCAACAGGCGTGCACCATTTTGCGATGAGCGCTCAGGATGGAATTGTGCGGCGACAAAATTATCTTTCTGAACAACCGCGCTGAATGGCTCGGCGTGTACGGCTGTAGCAATCGTGCAGTTGGAAACGGGCAGGGCATAACTGTGCAGGAAGTAGAAGTAACTGCCATCCTGAGTCGATCGGAGGACGTCGTGCCTTCCGGTTTTCGTAATGCTGCACCATCCCATGTTGGGCACGGGACACCCGGCGCTGGATGCGAGCCGCTGAGCAGTTCCCGGGACGATCCCGAGGCAATCGACATCGTCTTCTTCCGAAGCATCGGCAAGCAGCTGCATCCCCAGGCAAATGCCCAGGACCGGTTGCGTCAGGTTCCTGATGACATCGACGAGACCCTGGTCCCGCAACCTGTCCATGGCATCGCGTGCGGCTCCAACGCCCGGCAGCACGACCCGCGACGCGCCACGAATCTCCCCGGGATCCGTCGTCAGGCCGGCTCTTGCCCCCAGCCTCTCGAATGCATACAGCAGCGAAGCGATATTGGCGCCACCGCTATCAATGATTGCGATCGTCCCGCCAGGCATTTCAGGACAATGTTCCCTTGGTTGACGGCAGCTCCGTGCCATCGCGCCGAATAGCGCTTCGAAGCGCACGACCGACGGCTTTGAAACAGGCTTCGACCATGTGGTGGGCGTTTTGACCGGTGACCGTTACGTGTATGGCTGCACCCAGCGAATCTGCGAGAGACCGGAAAAAGTGCTCGACCATCTCGGTCGACAATTCGCCCACCGATTCCCGCGCAAAGTCGGCATTGAAGACGATGCGCCCGCGGCCTGACAGGTCGATCGAGGCGCTCGCCTCGCTTTCGTCCATCGGCACGACGAACCCGTAACGTGCTGTACCCAGCTTGTTTCCGAGCGCCTGTCTCAGGGCTTCGCCCAGGCAGATCGCCGTGTCCTCGACAGTGTGGTGGTCATCGACCTCGAGGTCTCCATCGCAATCGAGCACGAGACTGAAGCCGCCGTGCTTGGCAACCTGCTCGAGCATGTGATCGTAAAAACCGATACCCGTCGATATCCGAATCGGCTGCGCGACATCGAGATTGACCGTGGCGCGAATCCGGGTTTCCCGGGTTGCACGCTCACAAGTGGCGCGTCGTTCGCAATAACAAAGTTCATTGACGATGTCGGGCCAGGTAAGTGACCCTTCGCCATCGAGCAGGAGGCCGCGCACTCCGATTTTTTCCGCCAGCTGCATATCGGTCTCGCGGTCCCCGATAACAGCAGAGTTGTCGAGGTCGACATCGGTCTCGGCGAGAAACCGGGTCAGTAGCCCCGCTCGCGGTTTACGACACTCGCATCCATCCTCGGGCAGATGCGGGCAGATCAGGAACGCGTCGAAAACCACTCCCTGCGATGCGAATAGCGCCAGCATGTGATCCTGGCAAACGCGAAAATCTTCCTCGGGGAAAGCATCCGTCCCGAGTCCATCCTGGTTGCTGACAACGATAAAACGGTAACCGTGCGCAGCGAGTTCGATCAGGGCCGGGATGACGCCCGGGACGAGACGAAATTTCTCGAGTGCGTCGACCTGGAAGTCACCAGGCTCCTCGATCAAAGTGCCATCACGATCGAGAAACAGAATCCGCTCAGCCATCTTTGTCCTCCAGGCGACCCAGAGACTCGACGAGACGAGCATTTTCCTCCGGTGTGCCGACCGTTATCCGAACGCAGTTGGCCAATTGCCCCGCGAAATGGCGCAGCAGGAGTCCGTCCTTGGCGCAATGAAGCATCAGCGCCGCAGGATCGACAACCTCGACCAACAGAAAATTTGCGGCACTCGGCCAGACGCGCGAGACAAATGAGAATTTTTCCAGTTCGGCTCTCAGCCTGGCCCGCTCGTTGATCGTCTCTGCAACACAATGTTCCGCATCGGCAAGAGATTCGTTGGCCAGCGCATTCTCGACGCACTCGACGACCGGCGTTGCCAGTGCGTACGGGGCCTGCACCGCGTCGAGTATGTCGACGATTCTCTTGTTCCCAATAACCGAGCCGCAGCGCGCGCCGGCGAATGCCAGCGCTTTCGACAAGGTCCTCAGGACAACGAGATTCTCGAAGGACGGTATGAGGTCGGTTGCCGAACCTGCTCCTGAAAACTCGATGTACGCCTCGTCGACGACAACGATGGAACGATCCTTGCGGTCTTCGAGAATTCGGAGCAGCGTGTCCCGAGGCACGAGCGTTCCGGTTGGGTTGTTCGGCGAGCAGAGGAACACGATTTTCGTGCCGTCGTCACAGGCCGTCAGAACACTTTCGGCAGCAACGAGAAAATCGTTATCGCCGTCGGTTTCCACCTGGCGAAGTTCGGCGCCCTGCACAACTGCATAGTGCTCGTACATTGAAAACGTCGGAAACGTCGTGACGATATTGTCGACACCCGCCGTACAGAAGACGCGCATGAGCAGGTCGATTGCCTCGCTGGTCCCGCGAGTGACGAGCAGGTTCTCCGGCGCGCACCCATAGCGCTCGGCGAGCAGAGCCCGCAGCCGCGCCGGACGAATCTCCGGGTATCGATTGAGCGGGCGATGAAAATGATCGGCACTGTTGCGCCAGGGTGCCTCATTCGCGTTCAGGCGAATGGTATCGTCCACCTGAATCGCTGCCTCATAGGGCCTCAGGTCCCTGATCGCGGCTCGGGCAAGCCTCGTGATGCTCACGTGAGGCTCTCCAGGCGCCGACTGACGGCTGCTGCATGCGCGTCAAGACCTTCGAGCTCGGCGAGCCTGGTAACAGCACGTCCGATCCCTTCGAGGCCGTCACGAGAGAGCTCCTGGACCGTCATGTAGCGCATGAACTGCTCTACGCCGAGACCACTATAGGCCTGCGCGTAACCGTAGGTTGGCAATACATGGTTCGTACCGCTGCAATAATCGCCAACCGATTCGGGCGTCCATTTGCCGAGAAAAACCGAACCGGCGTTGCGCACGCGGCCAAGGCACGCNNTCGATAGCCGTATCGGCGTCGTCGACAACAATGATCCGCGAGTTGGCGAGTGCCGCACGGGCGATATCGGCGCGCGACAGGACGGCCAGTTGTTGCTCGGTCCGAGCGCGCACCTCGGCCGCGAGCGTGTCGCTCGTTGTCACCATGATGACCTGTGAGTCCGGACCATGCTCGGCCTGGGACAGGAGGTCTGCGGCCACAAACCCCGGGTTGGCATCGGCATCAGCAATAACGAGGACTTCCGACGGTCCCGCCGGCATGTCGATCGCAGCGCCATACGGCTGGCTGCTGACGAGGGTCTTGGCGCAGGTTACCCAGGCATTGCCCGGCCCGAAGATCTTCTGCACTTTCGGCACCGTCGCGGTACCGTACGCCATCGCCGCAATTGCCTGAGCACCGCCGATTTTATAGATGTCGGAAATTCCGGCTCGACTGGCCGCCACCAGCACGGCCGGATCAGCGGAGCCGTCTTTGCCCGGTGGCGTGCACATGACACGGACCGGGCATTTTGCGATTGCAGCAGGTACCGCGAGCATGATCGCCGCGGAAGGCAGTGGCGCGGAACCGGCTGGCACATAAAGGCCAACCGCATCCAGCGGATGACTGAGGCGCTCGCAAAGGACCCCGGGCATAGTCTCGACCTGGAGGGCTTCGGGAACCTGGCGCTCGTGAAACCGGCGCACGTTTGCGATCGCCAGGTCGATTGAGTCGATGGCTTCACTGTCGAGTTGGTCGATCGCGTCGGAAAGTTCGAGTTCGCTCACTCGGGTAGCGGCCAGATCAGTATTGTCGAACTCGAGGGTCAGCTCCCTGACCGCGTCATCTCCGTCGCGCCTCACCGCGGCAAGGATGGCTGACACCTGTTGCCGAACACGCTCGTCCTCGCGCTCCACCGGCCTTGCCAGCAACGCAGTGCGTTCGGCCTGGTCGAGGTCTTTCCAATACTTGATAGCAATCGTCATGGCTCAGGCGAGCATCTTCTCGACGGGCAATACGAGCAATGAGCTAGCTCCGGCCTGCTTGAGGTTCTCGAGCGTTTCCCAGAACACGTTCTCGCGGCATACCGCGTGCACGGCAACTTTGTCATCAGTGCCATCCAGCGGCATGACCGTGGGCGCCTCAGAGCCGGGGAGGAGGGCGCGAATTTCCGCAAGCGATTCGCGTGGTGCATGCAGCATGATGTATTTGCTTTCACGGACCTGGAGCACACCGTCGAGCCGCTGCAGCATGCGGTCGACCAGCGCCTGTTTTTCGTCCGTCAGTGCTTCCTGGGTCTGGATGACGACGGCCTCACTATCGATCAATGTCTCCAGCTCGACCAGGCCATTGGCAGCCAGCGTGGTGCCAGTTGACACGAGATCGCAGATAAAATCCGCTTTGCCGAGTTTCGGCGCGATTTCGACAGCCCCTGAGAAGTAGACGGGTTCCGCCTCGATTCCAATTTCTTTAAGGTAATTTCTTAAAATACTGACATAACTTGTTGCTATTTTTGTATCTTTTAGTGAATCAACGCCCCTGTAATCGGTATCCTCAGGCCCGGCGATTGCGAGGCGGCAATGCCCGAAATCGAGCTCGAAGACCTGTTTGAAGCGGGGTTTGCGGCCGTCGGCAAGCAGTTTCTGCCGCACTTCCTCGACGACATTGAGACCCACAATACCGAGATCACAAACATCGTCACTGACAAGTCCGGGAATGTCGTCATCACGAACCAGCAGCAGGTCGATCGGCATGTTCTCGCCGTAAAGAAACAACTGGTCCTTGCTTTGCGTGAGCTTGAGACCGCAGCGCTCGAGCAGGTCGATCGAGTGGTCCGTAAGTCGACCTGTCTTCTGCACCGCAATCTTGATGCGCTGCTCGGGCGTATCCATCAGGGAAGTCCTCAGTGTGACGTGGGTTTGTCGACGGCCGAAACTCGATCGATTGCGGCGCGATAACCGCCGAAACCGTCAGTCAGGAAACGGGCAACACGGCCGATCGTGGTAACGGACACGCCGGTCAGGTCGTGAATCTTGCGGTAGGTGAGGCCCTGCTCGAGCAATTCGACAACCTGCCAGCGATCCACGAGCGCCTGCAATTCCGCCGGCGTGCACAGGTCGTGCAGGAAATTACGGCACTCATCGACGGTACCGAGGCTGATTAATGCCTTGCACAGCGCATCTTCGGCTGCTGCCTGCTGTCCCAGGCTTTCGTTGCGATTGGGCTTCATAAGTCGTACTAATGTATTAATGTACTAATACGCTATTACATTGATTCCGCGAGATCAACCCCTGGCGACAAAAAAAGCGCGAGTCCCTGGAACCCGCATAGTCATTGGTTGCCAGTGACACCATATTTTGCGGGCCGTGTCTTGACCCTGCGGCACTGATCTGACTAGACTGCGCGCAACTCATCGAGACCGGCAGAGGGACAGGCCCAGTGAAGCCGGGGCAACCTTCAGGACCAACCACCCTGAAAAGGTGCCAACTCCTACGGTGAAGCGCATCGGGCGCCACCGAAAGATGAGAGTCGCAGCAGCAGCGGGTTCGGCAGAACCGGTGAAGGGCGCGATTCCCACCCTTGCGGGCTCCGTAGGGTTCCGATGAGAGAGATTTTGGAACCAGGAGACCAGCATGACGTCCAGAACAAACAGGGCAACGCGTGCCGTGCGTGCGGCTATCGAGTCCGATACCCAGCATGGCGCCGTCGTTCCGCCGTTACACCTGTCGTCGAATTTCGCATTCGCCGGCTTCGAGCAAAGTCGCCAGTATGACTACACGCGTTCTGGCAACCCGACCCGCGACGCGTTGGCAATAGCCCTGGCCGAGCTCGAAGGGGGTGCGGGCGCAGTGGTTACGTCCTCCGGCATGGCGGCGTTGAACCTGCTCTGCCAGCTCCTGGAGCCGGGTGACCTGATCGTTGCGCCGCACGACTGTTATGGCGGGACATACCGCCTGTTCGAAAATCTTGCAGCCAAGGGACACTTTGACGTCGCATTTGTCGACCAGACCAGCCCGGCTGCACTGCGGGCCGCCTGCCGCAGAGGCCCCCGCATCATTCTCACCGAGACACCGTCCAACCCGTTATTGCGCATCGTCGATATCGCGGAGATCTCGAAGATCGCCAGGGAGTGCGGCGCGCTGCTCGCAGTCGACAACACCTTCCTGTCGCCGGCACTGCAGCAGCCGCTGGCGCTCGGGGCGGACCTCGTCGTTCATTCCACGACCAAGTACCTGAACGGCCACAGCGACGTCGTGGGCGGCGCGATCGTTGCGGTCGACGAGGAGTTGGCCGGGAAGCTGGCCTGGTGGGGAAACTGCCTCGGCATCACCGGCGCGCCGTTCGACAGCTACCTGACCCTGCGCGGCGTGCGCACGCTCTTTGCGCGGATGCGCCAGCATGAGGAAAGTGCCAACAGCCTTGCCAACGTGCTCGAGGAGCACCCTGGGGTGGCGCGCGTTTACTACCCTGGACTCAGGTCGCATCCGGGACACAACATTGCAGCGCGTCAGCAAGCCGGTTTCGGAGGCATGATCAGCTTCGACATCGCTGCAGGGGCGGAAGCTGTGCGTGCATTCGTCGAGTCTCTGCGGTGCTTCTCGCTGGCGGAATCGCTGGGCGGGGTCGAGAGCCTGGTCTGTCATCCGGCTTCTATGACACACGCTCCGGTTGCTCCCGATGCACTGGCCGAAGCGGGCATCGGCCAGACCCTGATCAGGCTGTCGATCGGGCTGGAAAGCACCGAAGACCTGATTGTCGACGTGCTCGAAGCACTGGAAGCAGCAAAAGAAGCGGCCGCGATCCCGGCCGTCGGTAACGTCGCGACGCTAGGTTAGGCCGGCAACAATTCGATCCGTCATTTCGGTGGTCGAGACCGCGATGTCACCCTCGGCGACGATGTCGGCCGTGCGGGCACCGCCAGCGATTGCCGCACGAATTGCCTTCTCGACAGCCGTCGCTTCGTCATCCAGTCCCAGGCTGTGCCGCAGCAGCATCGCCGCGCTCGCAATAGCGCCGCACGGATTCGCAATATCGCGGCCCGCTATGTCCGGTGCGGACCCATGGATCGGCTCATAGAGGCCGCGCGTCGAATCCCCGAGCGAAGCCGAAGGCAACATGCCGAGTGAGCCCGCCAGCATCGATGCCTCATCGGTCAGGATGTCGCCGAACATGTTCTCGGTGACAATCACATCGAAATCACCGGGCCTGCTCAGCAAGTGCATTGCTGCGGCATCGACCAACAGTGTTTCGGTCTCGAGTTCGGGAAATTCGCGCTCCAGTATTCGGTCCGTGACATCGCGCCAGAGACGAGAAGTTTCCAGGATATTCGCCTTGTCGATGGAACAAAGTTTGTTACGGCGCTCACCGGCCAGCCTGGCGGCAACCCTCACGATTCGCTCGATCTCGTGCGTATGGTAGATGCACAGGTCGGAGGCGACCGTTTCATCGCGTGTCTTCTTGCCGAAGTAGATTCCACCGGTCAGTTCGCGAACGACAATCAGGTCGACTCCAGTGAGGTATTCACGCTTCAGTGGCGACGCATCAATGAGCTCGTCGAGTACCTGGACCGGCCGCAAGTTGGCATAAACACCGAGTACCGAGCGCAGCTCCAGCAAGCCTTTCTCAGGACGCAGCATCGCATGCGGATCAGACCACTTCGGACCACCAACCGCGCCCAGGAACACGGCTTCACTGTCCATGCAGGCGGCAACCGTCTCGGGTGGCAACGGATTCCGGTGCTTGTCGATCGCGGCGCCACCGATCAGGCGCACTTCGAATCGAAACGAGTGTCCGTATGTTTCAGCGACTTGTTTCAGTACGCGGTGTGCCGCCGCCGTTACCTCGGGGCCAATACCGTCTCCGGGGAGCAGGGTAATCAGGGCGTCCAGGGTCGTTGCTCCTCGAATGTTCGGATTCTGTCCATTTGCTGCTGCAGGTAACCGAGCTGGTCGATGCCTTCGACGAGACAATAGCGCGCAAACCCATCGATAGGAAATTTAACGGACTTGCCGCCGGGCAGCGTGAGAGTCGAGCGGCTTATATCGATATCGACCTCGATCGCGGGGTTGGCCAGCAGAAAATCGTGAGTACTGGCGTCGACGACAACTGGGACCAGTCCATTCTTCAGTGAGTTGTTGCGGAAGATATCTGCGATTTCGGTACTGATCACTGCTCGTATGCCGTAATCCAGCAGCGCCCACGGGGCATGCTCCCGAGAGGATCCGCAACCGAAGTTGTTGCCGCCGACCAGGACGGCACAGCCCTCCGAGGCCGGATCGTTGAGCGGAAATTGCGGGTTCGGTTTGCCGTCGGCATCGAGACGAAGGTCGTTGAAGAGGTGCTTACCCAATCCTTCGCGAGATGTCGTCGTCAGGAAACGCGCCGGTATGATCTGATCGGTGTCGATGTCGTTGGTCGGCAGAACGACCGTGCGCGAACGAATCCTCCTGACGGGTTCCATGCCTAACTCCGATCCAGGTATGGGCGAGGGTCAGCGATACTGCCGGCAACCGCCGAGGCGGCAGCAGTCATCGGGCTGGCCAGGACGGTCCTGGCGCCAACTCCCTGGCGGCCCTCGAAATTGCGGTTGCTCGTGCTGACGCTGAGCTGCCCCTTGCCAACCGTGTCGCCATTCATACCGATACACATGGAGCACCCGCTTTCACGCCACTCGGCGCCAGCCTCGATGAAAACCTTGTCGAGCCCGATTTCCTCGGCGGCTTGCTTGATCTGCTGTGAGCCCGGCACGACCAGCATGCGGACACCTTCGGCAACCTTGTTTCCGCGCAGCACCTCGGCGGCCTGTTGCAGGTCGGACAGCCTCGAATTGGTGCAACTGCCGACAAATACGACATCGACGCCTGTCCCGGTCAGAGGCTTGCCGGTCGGGACCCGCATATATTCCAGGGCCTTCCGGAAGCTGGGATCGCCATGATCGTCCGGAATCGGGTCATTGATGCCCACGACCATGCCCGGGTTGGTCCCGAAAGTGACCATCGGTTCGAGATCGCTGGCCGACAGCGACACGGTGCGATCGAATGCCGCTTCCTGGTCGGTCGGGAGCTTGCGCCAGCGCGCCAGGGCCGCATCCCAGTCCGATCCACTTGGAGCGTATGGGCGGCCCTGCAAGTAGTCGAAAGTCGTATCATCCGGCGCAATCATGCCGGCGCGAGCGCCGGCCTCGATCGACATGTTACAGACTGTCATTCGGGCATCCATGCTCAGCGACCCGATCGCTGTGCCGCGATACTCGACAACGTGCCCGGTGCCGCCATCGACACCGATCTGGCCGATGACTGCGAGAATCAGGTCCTTGGCACCGACACCGTTACCCAGGCGGCCGGCAACCTCAACTGCGAGTGTCTTCGGCTTTCTTTGCAGCAGGCACTGCGTTGCAAGCACATGGCCGACCTCTGTCGTGCCGATGCCGAAGGCGAGGGCGCCAAATGCCCCGTGGGTGCTCGTGTGACTGTCACCGCAAACGATCGTCTTGCCTGGCTGCGTCGCCCCCAGTTCCGGACCAATTACGTGCACTATGCCGCGCCGGGGACTGTCAAAACCATGCAGCTCGATGCCGAAGTCGTTGCAGTTCTGTTCCATCTGCCGGACCTGAGCGGCCGCGCCTTCGCCTGCGACGAGCAGGTCTTTGAAGTTGCTGACCGGCGTGGTCGGCGTTGAATGATCCATGGTCGCGAGGGTCAGGTCGGGACGCCGGACCGGGAGCCCCTTGTTGCGCAGCAGGTCGAACGCCTGCGGCGTCGTAACCTCATGAATCAGGTGCAGGTCGACGTAGAGCACGGCCGGAGTATCGGCCGTCTCCTTGGCGACAATGTGCTGGTCCCAGACTTTCTCGAACAGGGTCTTCGGGGTGCCCATCAGATCGTCGCACGCTCCATGCTTGCGGTGGAGTCGATATCCGAATCGTCTCGTTGCCGGCGGCGCAGTATGCGGTTGATGACTTCGAGGCAGGCCCGGCTGCCTGCTTCGACGATATCCACGCTGGTGCCGTTGCCTCGATAGCTCTTGCCGTCGTACTCGACGGTCACGGTAACCTCACCTTGTGCGTCTTCGCCGACTGATGCGCTGTGCAATTCGAAATTCTTCAGCACGAGTGTCACGCCCGTTGCCTGCTCGAGGGCCAGGAACGCCGCTGCGACCGGGCCATCACCCGTTGCGGAAATCGTTGTCTCAGCGCCATCCTCATCGATCAGGGTGAGCGTAGCCTGTGCCGGCTGCTCGGAAAGCGTGTGCGTTTCCAGTGACTTCAATGTCCAGGGTCCCGAGCTGACATTGTCGGCATTCATAACGATCGCCTCGATGTCGCCGTCGTACACATCTTTCTTTTTATCCGCGAGCTTCTTGAATTCCTGGAACGCGCGATTGGTCTCGAATTCATCCAGCTCGAAACCGAGCTCACGCACACGATCGCGAAACGCGTGACGCCCGCTGTGTTTGCCGAGCACGAGATTGGACCGGCTCAGGCCGACATCCTGGGGCCGCATGATTTCGTAGGTGGAGGCATGCTGCAGCATTCCGTGCTGGTGGATGCCGGCCTCGTGCGCAAACGCATTCTCCCCGACGATGGCTTTGTTTCGGGGCGGGTGCATGCCGGTGATGCTCGAGACGAGTCGAGATGTCGGATAAAGCCTCGTAGTATCCACGCCCGTCTCGAGCCCGAAGAATTCGGCGCGCGTCTTGATGGCCATCACGACCTCCTCGAGCGAGCAGTTACCGGCCCTCTCACCGATGCCATTGATCGTGCATTCAATCTGCCGGGCTCCCGCCCGCACGGCCGCCAGGCTGTTGGCGACCGCCATCCCCAGGTCATTGTGGCAGTGCACGCTCAGGGTAATTTCGTCGATCCGTGCGACGTGCTCTTTCAGGTACCGATACAGCTCGTCGAATTCCGCAGGTACCGTGTAGCCAACCGTATCGGGGATATTCACCGTGGATGCGCCGGCTTCGATTGCAGCGCTCACGACCTCGGCGAGGTACGACAATTCGGTCCTTGAAGCGTCTTCCGGTGAGAATTCGACGTCGTCGCACAATTCCCGGGCCATCGTGATCGCGCCAACGGCGCTCTTGATAATCTCTTCCTTGGCCATCTTGAGCTTGTGCTCGCGATGAATCTTGCTCGTTGCCACAAAAACGTGAATACGGTGACGCTCTGCGCCATGAACGGCTTTGTGGACTTTCTCGATGTCATCTGGATTGCATCGCGCCAGGCCGCAAATAACCGGGCCGAGGTTCTCGTCGGCGATAGCTTTGACCGCGTCGAAATCACCGGGGGAAGCAGCGGGAAAACCGGCCTCGATGATATCCACGCGCAGCTCTGACAGTGCTTTTGCGACCCGGAGCTTTTCCCGAAGCGTCATGCTGCACCCCGGGGCCTGCTCGCCGTCGCGCAACGTGGTATCGAAAATTCGAACCTGGTTTTCGCCCATCGTCTACTCCTCCAGCCAGTCCATCCGACTGCGCAGGTCGGCGCCGACCTTTTCTATCGGGTGCTCGAGATCGGTATTCATCAATCGTTTGAACTCGGGCATACCGGCTTCATTTTCGGCGATCCAGTTACGCGCAAACGTACCGTCCTGGATCTCGGTCAATACCTGTTTCATTGCCGCACGGGAGCCGTCGTCAACAACGCGCGGTCCGCTGATCATATCGCCCCAGGCTGCTGTGTCGCTGATGAACTTGTACATCTTCCTGAGTCCACCCTCGTGCAGCAGATCCACGATGAGTTTGAGTTCGTGCATTACCTCGTAATAGGCGACCTCGGGCTGGTATCCGGCCTCTACAAGAGTCTCGAATCCCGCAACTATGAGCTCGGTGGCGCCTCCGCAGAGCACGGCCTGCTCGCCGAACAGATCGGTCTCGGTCTCTTCGGCAAAGGTCGTCTCGATGACCCCGGCACGCGCTCCGCCGATGCCGGCCGAATAGGCCAGGGCGAGCTGCAGCGCATTCCCCGTGGCATCCTGACTGACTGCGACGAGACAGGGCACGCCGTGGCCCTCTTCATACTGGCGGCGGACGAGCCCGCCCGGGCCTTTCGGTGCGATCAGGATGACATCGAGGTCCGCACGCGCCACGACCTGGCCGTAATGAATGGCGAAACCGTGCGCGAACAACAGGGCAGCGCCCTGATCGATATCATCCACCACACTCTCGTAGAGCGACTTCTGGACCATATCCGGCGTCAGAAACGCCACGATCGCAGCGCCTTTGACGGCCTCATTGGGAGCCTGCACATTCAGGCCATCGGCTTTGGCCTTTGCCCAGCTGGCACCGTCCGGCCGCAACCCGACGACGACGTTGAACCCGCTGTCCTTGAGGTTGAGAGCGTGGGCGCGGCCCTGGCTGCCATAGCCCAGGATCGTGACTTGCCTGGCCTCGAGCATCGAGGTGTCGACGTCTGTTTCTGAATACATTTGCATGATGTTGTTTCCCTGATGTTTTCGGTGTTTCTGAAAATTCCGATCAAAAAAAACCCCACAACCTTGCTGGATGCGGGGTTTGCGTTGTCCTTAACCTGGTTACGCGCTACCCGCCCTGTCTCCCGGCAAGAAGCAGCTCGAGTGCAATAAGCAGACCGCCAATTATGGCGTTGTTGGCGCTTAGTCTGCGAG
This sequence comes from Woeseiaceae bacterium, assembly GCA_011772865.1. GTDB lineage: Bacteria > Pseudomonadota > Gammaproteobacteria > Steroidobacterales > Woeseiaceae > UBA1847. The sequence goes on from WVYQ01000016.1 coordinate 34,389, forward strand.
TCAGGCTCATAGGCGCGAATCATGTTGCAACGACCAGTTGATGTCAATACTCGAAAATTCAGTTACTTGTGTTACCAAATGGGCTTTTCGTCACAGGGGTCGCGCCCTGAAAATCGGGCTGAAACTTATGTCGCTCTTGGGCTGGCGATATCACAGTCATATGTTATTCTTGCGCACAGGCAGTCGGGGGCCTGCTTTGAATAAGGTAACAACAGGCGGGAAAACCGGTGCCGGGTAGGTGCCGGGGAGCCAAATACAAGAGAGATAAAGTAAAGGTCCGAAAATTTTCATCGCCGCGGCGAGTGTGGAGAGGGCCGTGCGCGCTAGCAGGAGCGTTTTCTGCGTTTCTGTGTTTCATAACCAGTGCAGGTATTCAACGGATACGTTGCATCCCTCTCCGAAACGATTAAACAAATAACATTCGACCTTTGTATAAGGAGCGTTCATGAAACGGTGCATAAGCAGCAGTCGGCGCATTAGTGTCGCAGTCCTCGTGACGGGCCTAATGGCTGTATCCGGCAGCGTCTTCGCCCAGACCGTCGACGATGTCTTGCAGGCTGAGGATCGTCGGCTAAACCTGGCTCAGCAGTCGCAGGAGCGAATCAACCAGATCGTTGAGGGAACCCGCTCGCTGGAAGACCAGTATCGGGCTATTAATAAAGAAATCGATGGCCTGAAGGTATACAACCGCCTGATGACCGCACAGGTTCAGGGCCAGGAGGCGGTCCTGGAGGATATCGCCCTCTCAATGGACCAGATCGACGTCATCAACCGGCAAATCTTCCCGCTGATGGAACGGATGATTGATGGCCTGGATCAGTCGGTCCGGCTGGACCTGCCTTTCCTGATGGAAGAGAGGCAAGACCGCGTCGATAACCTCCGCGACATCATGGAGCGCTCGGACGTCAGTGTCGCCGAGAAATTCCGTAAAGTCATGGAGGCCTATCAGATCGAGAATGACTACGGCTCCAATTCGGAGACTTATACGCAGTCACTGACGCTCGACGGCGAGACCCGCAGCTACAACATTCTGCGTATCGGCCGGATCGGCTTGTACTTCCAGTCGGATGACACGTCGATTACGGGGTACTGGGACAATGAACAACGCGCCTGGGTGCGTGACGATTCGGCACGCAGCGAAATCCGCAAAGGTATTCGTATTGCACGGCAGCAGATCGCTCCGGAGCTGATCGTGATTCCGCTGGCTGGACCGACGGAGGCCAATTAAATGAAACGCTTAACTCTCATTATCGCCGCCGGCCTGCTTGGCCTCGGATCCAGTGCGGTCTTTGCTCAGGGCGCGGACGAAGATGCCCGCAGCATGGCCGAACTGCTTCAACACATTCAGCAGGGACAGGCGCGCGACTCGCAGGAAGCGCGTCAGCGCGAGGCACGTTTTACCCAGCAGCGGAACCAGCAGCAAAACCTGTTGAATCAGGCACGTGCCGAACGCACGCGCCAGGAGAATCAAAGTGCGCGCCTCGAGCAGCAGTTTGAAGAAAACCAACAGAGAATCATCAATGCGCGACAGGCTCTCGATGAGCGCCTCGGCGCCCTCAAAGAGTTGTTTGGTGTTCTGCAGACGGTATCCGGCGATACGCAGGGTCGTTTTGCGGCATCGCTGACCAACCTGCAATTCGGCGACCGCGAGCAGTTCCTGGTCGCACTCGGCAGCAAAATGGCCAGTGCCACCGAACTCGCCCAGATCGAGGATATCGAGCGTCTCTGGTTCGAGTTGCAGCGCGAAATCGTCGAGACCGGCAAGATTGTTCGTTTCAGCAACCCAATCGTAACGGCGGGAGGCGCGGAAACGACTGCCGACATCGTTCGGGTCGGCGCTTTCAATCTGGTATTCGAGGACGGTTATCTGGAATACAAGGACGATGGTTCGGTCGTAGAACTGCCACGCCAGCCGGACGGGCGCTACCTGGGTTCGGCCATCGACATGTTTGAGGCACAGGCGGGTGAAAGGCTCGAATTCGGTCTTGACGGCACGCGCGGTGGAATTCTCGCCCTGCTTGTCGACACGCCTACGCTGGGCGAAAAAGTCGATCAGGGCGGTGTGGTCGGGTATTCGATAATTACGCTCGGCATAATTGGCCTGCTGATCGCCATCTGGCGCTGGCTGAGCCTGTCGGCTGCCAGCCGCAAGGTCTCCGCACAGCTCAAGTCAGACTCGGCAAGCACGGACAACCCGCTCGGTCGTGTGCTCGCAGCCTACGAAAGTAATCGTAACGCGGATACCGAGACGATCGAGCTCAAGCTATCCGAGGCCGGCCTCAAGGAGATGCCAGGGCTGACGAAGGGCTTGCTGTTCATCAAGGTCATCTCGGTCGTCGCACCGTTGATGGGTCTGCTCGGTACGGTTACCGGTATGATCCAGACCTTCCAGGTCATCACGCTCTACGGTGCTGGTGATCCGAAGATGATGGCCGGCGGTATTTCGCAAGCGCTGGTGACGACGGTACTGGGTCTCGTAGTAGCAATTCCGATGGTGCTGCTGCATACGATCGTCAGTGGCCAGAGCCGCAAGGTGATCAACGTGATCCAGTCTCAGAGTGCCGGCATCATTGCCGAGCATTCCGAGCGGTCCCGCTAAGCGACCAAAGGGAGAAGCCATGATCTGGCTGAGTGACGCCTTTGAGGCCATCCGGGACTTCATGAACCTGGGTGGCCCGGTCCTGCGACTGATCGCGCTGACAATCTTCATCATGTGGGTCCTGATCGTGGAGCGGATCATGTTTTTCCGCACCGGCATGAAGGAAATGGCGACGGATATCCGCGACTCGTGGGAATCCCGGCCCGAGCGGCGCTCGTGGAATGCGGAGCAGATTCGCGAAATGATGATTTCAGAGTTCAGCATGGCCGCGAACAAGGGCATATCGATGATCAAGACGCTCGTCGCCCTGTGCCCATTGTTCGGCCTGCTCGGCACGGTCACGGGGATGATCAAGGTGTTTGAGGTCATGGCGGTCTCCGGCTCCGGAAACGTCCGCGCCATGGCCGCGGGCGTATCGCAGGCGACGGTTCCGACGATGGCGGGAATGGTAGGGGCACTCTCGGGCGTGCTTCTTGTCACAATATTAAGCCGCCGTGCGACACAAGAAGTGGCGTTCCTCGAGGATTCGCTGACCATGGATCACTAAGGACAAGACATGCGCGACCATCATTTGCTTGAAGCCCAGGAAGAGGAAGAAAATGAGATCAACCTGACGCCGATGCTCGACGTCGTGTTCATCATGCTCATCTTCTTCATCGTGACGGCATCCTTCATCAAGGAAGCCGGCCTGGACGTAAATCGTCCGGATGCGCCGGTCACCGAGACCAAGCCTGAAGATGCCAATATCCTCGTTGCAATCGATGAAAATAATGACATCTGGATCGACCGGCGATTGATCGACCCGCGTGCTGTCCGCGCCAACATCGAGCGTCTGCATGCTGAGAATCCAAAAGGGTCGGTCGTCATCCAGGCGCATCCACGCTCCAGTAACAAAATGCTGGTGACCGTCATGGATGCGTCGCGACAGGCGGGTGTGTACAGCATCTCGCTGGCGGATAGCCAGCGTTGAGGAACTGATCAATGCGAAAGAAACGCCAACTGATCGCAGAAGAAGAAGAGAATGAGATCAACCTGACGCCGATGCTCGACGTCGTGTTCATCATGCTCATTTTCTTTATCGTAACTGCATCTTTCATCAAGGAAGCCGGTATTCAGGTCGAAAGGCCTGACGCGCCGACGGCGGAAAGGCAGGAGGATGCTGCCATCCTGATCGCCATCAGCCCGAACGACGAAATCTGGATCGATCGGCGTGAGACCGATCCGCGTGCGGTGCGCGGTGTTATCGAGAGACTGCATGCGGAGAACCCGAAGGGTTCCATCGTGATCCAGGCCGACGAAGAATCGACCAACGAAATGCTCGTCATTGTGATGGAAGCTGCTAAGCAGGCGGGAGTTACCAACGTCGCTATCGCTACCGATATCGACTAGTTGTGTTGAGTGGCCTCTGGCCGCTGAGGAGATTTGAAACATGATAGGCCGTTACGCGTTTTCCGTAGCTATCGGTGTCGTCGTCACACTGAGCCTGTTGTTCGTGATGCAACTGCTGATCGCGACCGGTAAGGCAGCCTTGACCAAACCAAGGGATCGAGCGCAGCTCGAGTTCGTTCGCGTCAGGCGCAATGAGTCGCTGAACGTCGAGGACTTCACGCCCGAGAAGCCACCCAAACCGCCTGAGACGCCGCCTGAGACGCCGCCGCAGGACATGGACAACATCGACCCGAACGCGCCCTCGATCAATGTCGCACCGCCGGAGGTGACCGCAAACACGGACATCGGCGGCCCGGGTGGCATGAATATCGCCGAAGGCGACTACCTGCCGATCGTGCGAGTGGCGCCAGTGTATCCGGCGCGGGCATTGTCTCGTGGCCTCGAGGGCTATGTGGACATGGGCTTCACGGTGACAACAACCGGAACCGTTCGTGATCCGGTGGTCCTGTTCTCGACGAGCAGTCTGTTTGAACGAGCGGCTATTCGAGCAGTGCTCAAATTCAAGTACAAACCACGTGTGGTCGATGGAGTGCCCGTAGAGGTACCGGGCGTCAAAACACGAATTACGTTCCAGATCGAAGACTAGTATTCCTGGCGGGATCTAACGATCGAAGAGGAAACAATGTTTATGAACAGCATCAGTCGTTTGACCAAAGCATTTTGCCTTACGGTGATGTGGGGGCTGCTGGCATCATCGTTCGCCGTTGCTCAGGATGACGAGAGTGCGGCCGAGCGAGAGTCGAGAAGCCAGAAGACCAAGCAGGCGCAGGCTGTCAGTAAGGAAGTCTATGACCGCATCTTGAAAGCTCAGGAAATGGTCGACGCCAAAGACTATTCCGGCGCCTTGAGGCTGCTCAACAGCCTCTACAACCCGGACAAGCTGACTGAATACGAGCAGTCGAATGTCCTCAATTACATTGGCTTCGTTTACTACAACATGGACGACGCGGCCAACGCCATTCGGACCTACGAAAGGATGCTTGCGATACCGAGCCTCGAAGAGCAGCTGGCCAAGCAGACGACCTATACGCTCGCTCAGCTATATACGATGGAAGAGCAATACAACAAGGCTCTTGCAACGCTCGACAAATGGTTCCTCCTTGAGGCGAACCCGGCGCCGGAACCGTTCATCCTGAAAGCGCAAAACCTCTATCAGGTCAACCGCTATTCCGCGATGATCGAGCCGATCGAGAACGCGATGCGCGTGGCTCGGGAGCGGGGTAAGGAAGTCAGGGAAGACTGGTACGTTCTGCTGAACTTCGCTTATTTCCAGCAAGAGAATTACCGGATGGTGCGTGACATCCAGAAGATACTGCTCGTTACCTGGCCCAAGAAGCGTTACTGGTTCTCCCTGGCCGGCGCCTATACCGAGCTTGGCGAGGACGAGAACCTGATCAATGCCTATGCTGCCGCCTACGACCAGGCAATGCTGGAGAAGGAAGGTGAGCTCGTGACGATGGCGCAGCTCTACTTGCAGCGTGAAGTTCCCTACAAGGCAGCCGTGCTGCTCGAGAAGGAAATGGCTTCCGGTCGCGTGGCGAAAAGCGCCAAAAACTACCGCCTGCTGTCGCAAGCCTGGCAGTTGTCCATGGAGGACGAGAAGGCGATTCCGGCCCTGACCGAAGCTGCGAGGTTGAGCACCGATGGGGAACTCGATGTCCGCTTGGGCAATGCCTATCTGAATATCGGTCAGTACGCTGAGTGCGTAAAAGCTGTCGAGAACGGCATTCGCAAGGGCGGCCTCAAAAGCCCGAACAATGCACAGGTTTCACTCGGGATGTGTTTGTATAACCAGCAGAAGTACAACACCGCAATTCGCGCATTCCAGCAGGCTGCCAAAACGCCCAAATCTCGTAGACTGGCGAATCAGTGGATCAGGGTCATCAACGCTGAAGTCGAACGTCTGGAGCAGATCCGACTCGCAGAAGAAGCGGCGCGCAAAAAGCGTCGGCAGATCGAAGAGCGGCGTGAAAAGGCCGGTCGGGCCTGATTAAGAGAGCCAGATCTGAGCTAGTGTGATGGGGCGTTGACGGGCAACCGTCAGCGCCCCTAAAATTTCGCGCCTTTAGGCAGCACGATATAGGGTAATGCCAAAAGTCACTTACATTACTCCCGATGGGACACACCACGATGTGGTAGTAGAAAATGGATATTCGGTCATGGAAGGTGCCATCAATAACGATATTGAGGGCATCGTTGCCGAGTGCGGTGGAGCTTGCGCCTGTGCGACCTGTCACAGTTACGTTGACGACGCGTGGCTTGACAAGATACCGCCTATGGACGATATGGAAGACAGCATGCTCGATGCAGCCTTCGAGCGGAAGCACAACAGCCGATTAACCTGTCAAATAGAAATGAATGATGATTTGGACGGTCTCATCATTCACGTTGCGGATAACGAGTACTGATTTGAGAGAGATGTAATGCCCATTCAGGCTGGCGAAACAATGCCGGAAGGCTCCTTCGGTGTTATGACGGGAGAGGGTCCCGGTTCAATTTCCACGGGCGAATTGTTTTCCGGCAAGAAAGTTTTACTGATCTCGGTTCCGGGTGCTTTTACGCCAACCTGCTCGACGAAGCACCTGCCGGGATTCGTAGCGCATGCTGCAGAGATCAAATCGAAAGGCATCGACACCATAGCCTGTATGGCCGTCAACGACGTCTTTGTCATGGATGCCTGGGGCAAGGAACGTGGCGTTGGAGACAGCCTCCTGATGCTCGCTGATGGCAACGGAGATTACACCAGGGCACTCGACCTGGAATTGGACGCGACCGGTTTCGGTATGGGAATGCGCGGCCAGCGCTTCGCGATCGTCGTCGACGACGGGATTGCGACGCATGTGGCCGTCGAGGGCCCCGGCCAATTCGAGGTCTCGAAGGTCGAAGCCATTATGCAGGCAATCTAGCCGAGCGCCTCAGTCAGTTCAGGAACGATCTGGAACAAGTCACCAACCATACCGATGTCGGCGACTTCGAATATTGGCGCTTCTTCATCCTTGTTGATCGCCACAATCGTGCCTGCATCCTTTATCCCGGTCAGGTGCTGAATCGCGCCTGAGATGCCGATGGCGATGTAGAGGTCGGGGGCGATGATTTTGCCCGTCTGGCCAACCTGCGTATCGTTCGGCACATATTCGGCGTCCACTGCGGCTCGTGACGCACCTACACCAGCACCCAACTTGTCGGCCAGCGCATAGATCAGGTCAAAGTTTTCCGCGCTGCCCAGCGCTCGACCTCCTGCCACAACCCTGCTCGCAGTTTGCAAATCCGGACGATCCGAAGATTCGGCCTCCTGGCCGACGAACCGCGTGTGCGTGGGAAGTTCCACATCCACACTCACGCTTTCCACCGGAGCGCTGTTGCCGCCGGCGACCGCTTTGTAAGAGGCAGTGCGCACCGTAGCAACCACGATCGAATCTTCGGGGGCCTGCAGCGATACGATGACGTTGCCGGCATAGATGGGCCGCTTGAAAGAGTGAGATCCGTGGGTACTCATGATGTCACTGATCTGGTTGACCCCCAGCAACGCCGCAACCGTCGGCATCAGGTCCTTGCCGAAAGTGTTGGAAGGACCGAAAACGTGGCTGTAGTCGCCTGCGAGCGACACAATCTGCGGGGCAAGTACGACTGCAAGCGGATGCTCGTTGGCCGCGTTCTCAACTGTCAGCACGCGGCTCACGGAGGAGAGCTGAGCGGCTTCAGCGGCGACGGCCGACGCATCTGCGGCCAGCACGACGACGTCGATATCAGCGCCCTCAATTCCCGCCGCACAGGCGATCGTCTTCGCCGTGCTGGGATTAAGAATGGAGCCATCGTGCTCGGCAATTACGAGAATCTTGGCCATTACACCAGTCCTTTGTCTTTGAGTGCGGCAAGTAGTGCAGAGACGTCCTCGACCATGACACCACGCTCGCGCGCCACAGGTGGCTCGTAGGCGGTGTGCACGATTTCAGGACTATCGCCGGCGCCAAGGTCGGCCATGGCGATCTCCTCCAATGGTTTCTTCTTGGCTTTCATGATGTCAGGAAGCTTGACGTAGCGTGGCTCATTGAGCCTGAGGTCAGCCGTAATGACGGCAGGGAGGTCGACCTCGATGGTTTCCATGCCGACGTCCACTTCGCGCAAAACCGTTGCGGTGTCGCCCTTGATCTCGATCCTGGATGCGAACGTCGCCTGTGGCCGTCCCCAGAGCGCCGCGAGCATTTGTCCCGTCTGCGCGTTATCGTCATCGATCGCCTGCTTGCCGAGGATCACTAACCCGGGCTGCTCTCGATTAACGATCTCGAGCAACAGGCGGGCACAAGTCAGCACATCTGGTGCTTCGTCACAGGTCACGAGAAGCGCGCGATCGGCGCCCATCGCGAGCCCGGTTCGCAACTGCTGCTGCGCCTCGGAACTACCGATCGAAACAACGACGACTTCATTCGCTCCGCCGGCTTCTTTGATGCGCAGCGCTTCTTCGAGCGCGATCTCATCGAACGGATTGATGCTCATCTTCACACCATCTGTCTCGACGCCGGAGCCGTCGCTCTTGACGCGCACACGCACGTTGTAATCCACGACCCGCTTCAGGCCGACCAGAATTTTGTCCACGAATGAGTCTCCCGGTTCCAAAGAACACGAAAAACGGGCAGGGCCCGTCGCCCGATATTGTCTCCAAGCCCCTTAGCGTGTACAAGGCCAAATATACGTATTGACCCGCTACTTACCGTGAATGACAGGAAATTCCTGATCGACTGCGACGAGCTGCTCGAGCAGCTGGGTGAGGATCGTATTTGCATCGTCGACTGTCGTTTCGACCTCAAAAACCCGTCCGCCGGGTTCGCAAAGTATCTCGAGAACCACCTGCCAGGAGCGGTTTTTGCGGATCTGGACAAGGATCTCGCGAGCCCCGTCTCCAGAGGGAGCGGCCGCCATCCACTCCCGGACATCGAGGCGTTTTGTGCATCGATGGGTCGTCTGGGAATCGGACCGGACACCCTGGTCGTCTGCTACGACGAATCCAGTGGTGGTCTCGCGGCAAGGCTCTGGTGGCTCTTACGCTGGCTCGGGCACGAGAACGTATGCGTCCTCAATGGCGGAATGGCGGGCTGGCAGGCCGAGGGCTTGCCGCTCGAGTCTGGCGCGGTCAAGAGGACACACAGGGAGTTTCATGGGGCGCCTCAGGCCGATCGCGTGCTCGAGACAGCAGAGATCGTTGCGACGGGAGCGGCCAGGCTTGCCCTGGTCGATGCGCGCGACAGGGAGCGTTATGCAGGACGCACCGAGCCTATCGACCCGGTTGCCGGCCATATCCCGGGGGCTCGTAATCTGCCGTTTACCGAGGGCCTGAACGAGGACGGGACATGGAAGAGCGCAGATGAGCTGCACCAGGTCCTTGAGGAGGCCCTCGGCAGCGCCTGTGGGGCCCCCTGGAGCGTCATGTGCGGATCTGGCGTTACAGCGTGTCACCTGGCTATTTCGGCGCTCCTGGCCGGATTACCGGAACCACGGTTGTATGTGGGTTCGTGGAGCGAATGGATCACCGACCCGGACCGTCCGATAGCCACCGGGCCCGGGATCGGTGCCTGACGGGTTCGTTTTCATGCGGAAGGGGCGTGAACTTAATGCACAATCTCCGGGTCAGACTTATTGGATAGTGGCCTCATTGAGAATTGGTCTAAATACCTCGAGAGCGATGCTCGTTTCATTAGAAACCTATAAAAAACATTGCGTTATAGTATTATTCTCATGTGTTTTAGCAGCTTGTGCAACATCAGAAGAAACGTATGAGAGCGCCGGCGACCCGGTAAGGGTCCGGGGCAACGATTGCATCTTTGAATCGACTATCCGAGACTATCAGGTCCTGGACGACAGGAATCTGATCGTGACGGCAGCTGGACGTCGCAGTTACCACGTCGAGCTATCGAGAAGGGCCTACGGGCTCCGCAGCAGCTGGGCGATCGGGTTCGTTTCGCCGACCGGCAGTATCTGCTCTACCTCGAGCATACAGGTCGACGATGGGTTTGGTCGCCAGGAAAAGATCAGGCTGTCGTCGGTCAGGGCGCTTAGCCCGGAAGAGCTGGACGCGATGCTGGTGCAATACGGCAAGAAGGCCACAGAAGTCGAACAAGCCACGGAGCCGGAAGAAATGGAAGGCGCCGAGGTAGAAGAGCTGGACTGAATCGAAGACCGGTTCCCGGAAACACGATTCGGTCACGCAATCCGCAATCTCCGTGCGGACCCGCCCGGCCAACCGCAAGGTTGGCCGGGTTTTATATTGCCTTTATGATGCGCGGATGAACGACTCCCTGAAGACGAGTGCAGCACTGCACGACGTCAAGTACGAGATACGCGGACAACTTGCTGGTCAGGCCAACGAACTCGAGAGGCGCGGATACGAAGTAATATCACTGAACATCGGCAACCCTGGCCTGTTCGGATTTCGCACACCGGAGACGATGCGCCTGGCGATGATCGAGAACCTCAGCCAGGCGGAACCGTATTGTCACCAGAAAGGGATTTTTCCCGCACGGGAAGCAGTGGTCATGCAGCAGCAAGACCGCGGTATCCATGGCGTCAGCGCCGAGGAAGTGTTCATCGGTAACGGCGTCAGTGAACTGATCGATCTGTCGCTTCGGGCGCTGCTTAATCCGGGAGACGAAGTCCTCGTGCCCAGTCCCGACTACCCGCTGTGGTCGGCTGCAGTGTCGCTGAACGGCGGCGTTCCGCGGTACTACGACTGCAACCCGGATAATGGCTTCCAGCCGGACGTGAAGCAGATCAAAGCTTTGCTGGGAAAGAAAACCCGGGCGATCGTGGTAATCAATCCAAACAACCCGAGCGGTGCCGTCTATGACCGAGCAACGCTCGAGGCCATCGTCAACCTGGCACAAACATGCAACGTGGTCGTGCTGGCCGATGAAATTTACGACCAGATGGTTTACGACGATGCCGAGTTCATCCCGATGGCCACGTTGATGGACGAAGGCGTCTGCCTTACGTATTCCGGCTTGTCCAAGGTGTACCGCGCCTGCGGGTACCGCGTCGGCTGGTGCGTCTTCAGTGGCAACCTGGATGCTGCAAGCGAGTACATTCACGGCATGGAGCTGTTGGCCGCGCTTCGGTTGTGCGCCAATGTACCGGGACAGTGGGCGGTGCAAACGGCCCTTGGGGGCTTCCAGAGCATCAAGGATCTCGTCCAACCCGGCGGCCGTCTTTACCAGCAGCGGCAGGCGGTAATCGATCGTGTTGCAGAAAGCCCTTATCTCAGCATGCACGCGCCGATGGGGGCGATGTACGCGTTCATCAAACTGGATGATCAGTTTGATGGGCAGCTCGACGATCGTGCCTTTGCGCAGGCGTTGCTCGAAGACAAGCACGTTCTCGTGGCGCCCGGGAGCAGTTTCAACACGTCGTACACCGATCACTTCCGCATAACCACGCTGCCTGATGTCGACACGATCAATGTCGTTTTCGACAGGATAGACGCTCTTCTTGGTCAATTTGCCTGAACCATGCTGGATTGGCTGACCGAGGCGCTCGAGAACTCCTCAGAGGTCATAACGGCCAATCGTCGCCTGGCTCGCTTCCTCGGCGAGCGTTATGCAGAGCAGCAAATCGCATCGGGCCGTCGAGCCTGGCGCAGTCCGCCGATTCTGTCTTTTCGGGACTGGCTGACCCGTTGCACCGATGTATCCGAACCATCACGACCTTTGCCAACACGTTTGTCGTCCCACCAGTGCCGGGTCCTCTGGGAGAAGTGCCTGGCCAGAAACCTGTCTGCGCCCTTGCTCGATAGCGGCGCACTGGTAAGGCAGGCACAAGACTCCTGGTCGCGACTCCGTAGTTTCCGGGTTCCTCTCACAGCTGTGCAGAATTCGGTACGTAGCCTCGATCAACGCGTGTTTGCAAACGCATCGAAGGATTTTGCGGCGACCCTGGAACGCGAGAACTGGGCAGACGATGCCGGGCTTGCGGAACTTGTTGCGCAACTGGTTGAGGCCGGTAGTGCAAACATCGGGCCGCGCATCGTATTTGCCGGCTTTGATCGATTTACGCCTGCCGAGGAACACCTGCGTGCGGCACTCAGGACACGCGGTGTCAACACAGTCGACATTGAAGTCACACTGCCGCGCGGCCGGCCCACGCTGGCCGGATTCGAGAACGCGGAAGCTGAAATGCGCGCCGCAGGTGCGTGGGCAAGGGACATCCTCCTTGATAATCCCGAAAAACGGGTCGGCATCATCGCCGTCCATCTGGAGCAGGACGCGGTTCGCCTGGCGCGACTGGTTCGCGAAGGCGTGGCGCCAGGATGGCAGACAGGCGGAGCAGATTACAAAGCTGCTGTGAACGTGTCCTATGGCCGCCGCCTCAGCAACTATCCGGCGATTGCGGTCGCCTTACTCGCATTGCATTGGCTGCATCGTGACATCAACTCGACCGAGCTAAGCCTGTTACTTCGCACGCCAGCGATTGGGAGAGGGCAAGAGGGCAGCCGCGCAATCACAGAACTCGAGCTCAGAGATCTTCCTTCGATGACCTGGGCCCCTCAAACTGCGATTCGCGCACTCGGGCGTAAGTCAGAACAACGCGAAGAGTGGCTGGAATTTATCCAAACGGTGATAGAACTCCGGGCGGACACCGGCGGTCAAGTTTCCCCTGCCGAATGGGCCGCCAGGTTCGATGATTTCCTGGCTCAATTGAACTGGCCGGGAGATGCGCCACTTTCGAGCGACGACTTCCAGCTCATCAATCGATGGCGTGAACTTCTCAATGAGCTGGCGCGCCTCGAACTCGTGCTCCCACGCATGAGTTACCGCAGCGCCCTGTTCAGGCTTCAGGTAATGGCAGGGGAGACCATTTTTCAGCCGGAATCGAGGAGCGGCGGCGTACAACTACTCGGCGCGCTCGAAGCAGCCGGTATGGAATTCGATAGCCTGTGGATCAGCGGCCTGAGCGCAACAAACTGGCCACCTCAGGGCAACCCGTCCGTGCTGCTCTCACGCCAGTTACAGCGGGAATTCGAAATGCCGGACTTCGAACCCGACGACACGCTGGCATACGCGCGGCGCGTGCTGAGGCGGCTTATGGCGAGCGCCAACGACGTATTCTGCAGTTACCCACTGTCGGAGGGAGATGCCGAACAAAGCCCGACAGGGCTGCTACGCGACCTGGTTGAGGCTGCCTCGGAGACTCCTGCGGACCCGGGCTGGTATGCGTGCCGGGTTGCCGAGTCGGGTGGAACCACGGATGTTCCCGATGATCCGGTTCCATCCGTCACCCGGTCCGAGTCAGTGACCGGAGGAACGGCAACAGTCCAACGGCAGTTGTCGGAACCCTTTTCGGCATTCGCCTACGGACGGCTCGGAATCAGGCCGCTGCCGCGCATGATGTACGGCATCCCGGCCAGCCAACGTGGACGATTGATCCATGCCGCGCTTGCCGACCTGTACGGTGATGTAACGTCACGTGACGACCTGCAACGCATCGATACGCAAGATCTCGAAGCCCGACGACAAAAGGCCGCCCGGAAAGCGAGCGCCTGGCTCGAATCCCGGGCCGACACGGTCCTCCGCCAATTGCTGCAGTTGGAGAAGCAACGCATTGTCGATCTGTTGGGCGCCGTCATAGAGCTGGATCTGGCGCGTGCGCCGTTCGAAATCGTCGGCCTCGAAATACCCGTTTCGCTGGTCTATGACGAAATCGAGATGGCGCTGCGTGTCGACCGTATTGATCGTGACGGCGACGGTGGTCTTTTGATACTCGATTACAAAACGGGACGCCGGCGGCGCTTTCTGAACGCCGATAAGAAGCCTGATGATATGCAACTCGTTGCATACGCACGTGCAATAGAGGAAGCGATATCGGGACTTGCCTTCGTCAACGTTGACTCGCGACATGTGGATATGAGCGGGGCCGGTCGCGACATGACACCCGACCTCGACTGGGATGTATTACTGGAAGAATGGCGCGCGGAAGTCGATCGGGCACTTTGCAATCTGCAAAAAGGTGACGTGCGACTGAATGGCGTGATTCCGGCGAAGGACAGCCGGGAATTCGGATTGCTCAGTCGCATCCGGGAGTTGCGGCATGAGTGATGAGTCGCGCCTCTTGCTCGATGACGATGCAGCCCGGGCAGCTGCGCTCGATATTTCCCGGTCCTTTATCGTTCAGGCTCCAGCCGGCTCCGGCAAGACCGAACTATTGATCCAGCGCTACCTGAAACTGCTGGCCAACGTCTCGGCTCCTGAAGAGGTACTCGCGATCACCTTTACGCGGAAAGCGGCGGCCGAGATGCAGGTTCGCGTACTGCGTGCTCTGCAGGACGCCGCCGACGGGATCGAGCCGCTCGCATCGCATGAAAAAATTACCGCGGAAGCGGCGCGTGCGGTACTGGCAGCGGACAGGAATTTTCGCTGGAACCTGCTCGAAAACTCGAAGCGCATGCGGATCCAGACGCTGGATTCACTCAATGCGACCATCGCACGCAAACAACCTGTTACCGCTACAGGCGGTGCAGCCGATACCACGATAGTGGCCGACGCTGAAATGCGCGCCTTGTATCGCGAGGCCGCCGCGCTCACGCTGGATCAGCTGGCAGAAAGCGGGACATTTGAAAACGCAGCGCGGGAGGTACTTCTTCACGTGGACGTCAATGCCGGGCTGTACGTTGCCTACTTGTCACGGATGCTTCAGACACGCGACCAATGGCTGCCATTCGTCGGCAGCGGTCTTCTGGACGATGGCGAATCGATCAGCCTGAGAGGATATTTCGAAGAAGGTCTGCAGCATGCGGTTACGCGGCAACTCGCATTGCTGCACAAGAACATTGCTGCAGAGCCTGCGGAGGAGTTGCTGAAATTAGGACGCTATGCCGCACGCAATCTGATTGCAGCGGGTGCAGATAATTCTTCGATTGCTGTCCTGGCCGAACAGGAGACGCTGCCCGACGGCGCGCCATCAGCTCTGGATGCCTGGCTTGGTGTCGCCGAACTGTTGTTAACCGGGCAGGGCAACTACCGCAAACGGCTCAATAAGAACCAGGGTTTCCCGGCCGGAGACGACGAACCGAAAATTGCGTTCCGCGAACTCGTCGAAGCGCTGTCGGAAAAGGCTGAGTTTGGCGAATTGCTGCATGGAGTCCGGTCGCTACCGCCTCTTGCCTACAGCGATGAGCAATGGCAGGTCTTGCTGGCGCTTTTTCACCTGTTACCGCTTGCGGTCACAGAATTGAAACGACTGTTTGCGGAACGGGGAATTGTCGATCACATCGAGGTCGCACTCAGCGCCAGTGTCGCACTGGGGACACCGGATGCTCCTGGTGACGTCGCGCTGCTTCTCGACTACCAGGTTCGGCATTTGCTCGTCGATGAAATGCAGGACACGTCGGCGGCACAGTATCGGATGATCGAGGCCTTGACGGGCGGCTGGGAGCCTGGCGATGGCCGGACGCTTTATTGCGTGGGGGATCCGATGCAATCGATCTATCGTTTCCGCAATGCCGAGGTGGGGCAATTTCTGCTCAGCCAGGAAGTGGGAATCGGGTCGATTCCCCTGGAGACATTGACTCTGCGTCGTAATTTCAGGTCCGGCGCCGGACTTGTCGGCTGGTTCAATGACGTTTTTCCGGGAGTCTTGCCACGTCAGGATGACCCCGAGCGGAGTGCTGTTTCCTACGAGGCCGCGGCGTCCGTCCCGGAACTTTCGGGCTTGGGAAGCTGCCACGTCTATCCTGTCTTCGGGTCCGACACCAGCGCTGAGGCCGACCTGGGTCTGAGTGTGATCCGTGACACGATGGCGCAATTCCCGAACGATGATATTGCCGTGCTCGTCAGGGGCCGATCGCATCTTCCCGAGCTGCTGAAGCGCCTGCGCAAAAACGGCATCGCCTACCGAGCGATCGAGATTGACCGTTTGACCGATCTCCCGGAAATCATTGACATCCTGGCCCTGACCCGAGCGATCGTGCACCTCGGCGACCGCCATGCCTGGCTCGCCTTGCTTCGATCCCCGTGGGTCGGCCTGACATGGTCCGATATCCATGCGATCGTGCTGAACGATACCGATTCGACGGTATGGGACTTGATCGGGGACCCGGCAATCCTGGAGCGTCTTTCGGAATTTGGCAGTTCTGCGGTAAAGAAGTTTACCGAGTCCATGCACGCGATCCTGACTTCTTACCGGTCCGAGACCCTGAGGGAACGCATCGAGCGTGCATGGATGATGCTGGGTGGACCCGTAATCCCCGACGATCCGGACGCCATTCAGAACGTCTACCAATATCTCGACGTTGTCGAAAACCTCGAGGTCGCTGGTGACCTGCCCGATGTCGCAGAACTCGAAGAGGCGCTGGACGCGGAGCATGTCTCGAGTTCCTCGTCGTCGCGATTGCACATCATGACCATGCATCGCGCCAAAGGGCTGCAATTTGACCACGTCATGCTGTATGGACTGGGGCGTGTTCCGCGGCGCCGGGAATCCGGCGTAATGAGCTGGTTCGACCTGCCGGACGAACACGGCCAGCCGCTCAAGGTGATATCCCCGGTGGGTCCGCGCGCCGATCTCGAGAAAGATCCCGTACACAGCTACATCGGCAAGATTGTCGCAGAAATGGACAACAACGAAGTCGGTCGCTTGCTGTATGTAGCCTGCACCCGGGCCCGCAAGTCCCTGCACCTCGTTGGCAATGCCCGGTTATTCAAATCGGGTATGCGGCCTGACAAGCCCAGTCTGCTACACCTGCTGTGGCCTGTCGTACGCGACGATTTTGAAAATGCCTTCGCCACCGACGACTCCAACCGAGTCGAGAGGGCGAATGACAGTTGGTTGACACCGAGGCTGCGCCGAATTGAGGCGGGCTGGTGCCAGCCNNTGCCAGCCAACACCGCCGGTGCTGCCGACGACAAGTCCAGACCCGCCGGGCGACGCTACGCCGGTGGATTTCTACTGGGTGGGCGCCGGCGCCCGAATCGCCGGAACACTCGTCCATCGGTGGCTGCAATATACAGCACAGGGAAATCTGGACCTTGCCGATCTCGACGAATCGGCGGTCAGGAAGGAGAGCGGGCGCTGGATCCGTGAAATGGGTATTGCGGAAGTCGATTCGGGTCCAATCATCGATCGAACAGTGGATTCCTTGACCAGCATGGCTGCCGATGAGAAAGGGCGATGGCTGCTTTCCGGTGACGGCCATGTGGAGCTGCCCTTAACGGGTCTCGTCGGAAGCCGCACCGAATCATTGGTGCTGGACAGGGTTCGTATCGACGATGCCGGCGTTCACTGGATTGTCGATTACAAAACCAGCTCACATGAAGGCGGCAAGCTGTCCAGTTTTCTCGATGCGGAGGTCGAGCGGTATCGGCCGCAGCTTGAAAAATACGCACAGCTCTATCGCAATTACGCGGACGTCGATATTCGATGTGCGCTCTATTTCCCGCTACTGCAGGAATTCATCGAAGTGGACGTGGGCCTGTCATAAGCGGCCTTGAAGACGTACTTCATACTGTCCACGTTCATTGGCCGTACCGAGAAAGCGCATTTGCTCACGCATATCTGCCGGCGTATCGTCCTTGGGCGCAACCAGGCCGATAAACTCGTAACTGCGATCCGGCGAAATCGAGAGGCTCCCGGCAAGCTCTAGCTTCGCATTGGTATCTTCGACGCTGGCGACGACCCCGGTTTCCTGGGTGAAAAATTCGGCGCGAAATCCTCCTATCGGAGCTCGATTCACGATAGGCGCACGCAAATTCGAGATCTCGACGATTCCGTCCGCCGCCACTGGCAATCCGTTTTCGAGGTTCAAGCGGTCAAACCGGAGATTCATCGTCCCGGTCAGACCCGGCATGCGCACGACCTGTTGCAGGGACTCGAGGGAAACCGACGCCGTCAGGTCCGACAGCGCGATGTGGCCACCTGCGCCGAGTGTCACATCGGCCTTCAGGAAACCTGAGGGCGCCTCCGCCTCGATGCCGTAGCCGATCTTCCCGGTGAAGAGCGCCAAAGGCCGCATCGTCCAGTCCAGGTTGCTCACGTACAGCCCGCTGGTCACCGCGGCGTCTGCGCGACCGTGCCAGACCGTGCCGTCAATTCCGGATATCGCGATGCCGGGGGGCGCAAACCAGTGATAAGCGACGCGGGCCGGGAAAAGCGCGACCAATCCAACGACAAGAGTGATCAACCCAATGACCACGTAGCGATAACGAGCGATCATCAAGGTGAGCGTTCCAGCGTTAGCGTCGCGTTGATTCGGCCGCGTACACCCTCGGTTCCGGGTGAAAAACTTCCGGAGGCGACCTGCATCGCATACTGACTCCCCAGGTCGTCCAACCACAGAACGAGATCATCGAAGGCCACGTTCTCGAACTCGACACGAATTCCGTCGCTCGTTGTCGGCTGACTACGCCGCAGTGAGCGATCGAGACCACGCGCACGCAGAGTCTGGTCAACGATGACGACCGGGGTCTGTTGAGCTGCCTGGGGACGGCTGGTGTCTTGCGCAGGAGCCTGCATACCCTGTAACGGCTGAATTTCTGCGAGAGCCCGTTCCCAGCTGTCCACGCTGGCACGCATCGTGTCGTGTTCGCGATCGAGCGGCGCCCACACAAATCCATACAGAATTGCCAGGACCACGGCGACCGCTCCGGCGACGACGAACATGCGCTCGCGCGCTTCGAGGGATGCCAGCCAGTCCTTCATGCTCCGGCCTCCCGGATCTGGATGCGACTGCTCACGCGGTCACCGACGTTGTCCGTCGACTGGATCGACGCGGTAAACCGGCCAGAGCCGCTGACGATCTCTTGAATGCTGTTGAGCGTTGCGACATCAGGTGCTGTGAGACGGACATCGATCACACCTGCACGATAACTGATGGCCTCGACCGTGGCAGAACTATTCTGCCGCATGGCAAGGCTCAGCTGTTGCAGCGAAGGAAGAAACACTTGCGCTGCCGCTGGACCGCCGAAACCGCGCCGCAGTGAGCTTACGGTCGCTATCGGATCCAGGATCTCGCGATTATCCTGCGGCCGAATGCTGCGATAAATCTCGGTGAACTGCGCCTTGAGCGCGGCTTCCTCCTGCGCCAGGCGGTAATAGTCGACCCCTTTGCCGGCAACTGCGACGACACCAAACGCGAGAAGCAGGATTGCGGCAAATCGCCAGGGCTTGAACATCGTTCCCATCTCGGCCCTGATGCCATAGCGCCCCTGCAGCAGGTTGATGCCGCGTCCACTCGCAGCGGTAACGGCCAGCCGGGGCAGTACTCCGTCCGGCAACAGGTTCAGATCGACAGAGGCAAGCTCGTGCCGCAACGCGATCCAATCGTGTTCGAAGCGCTTTTCAGCCTCCGGCTCGCAAAAGACCAGCAGGTGTCCCGACGCCTCCTCATCACCGTCGTCGGTCAGGGCGCCGGCAACGGCCAGCGCATCGGACGGCTTGACATTCTGCAGTACGAATTCGGTGTCGGCACCATCGTTGAAAAAGACCTGGTCCTCGGCGACGAGCAGGCTCAGGGTGCCGGGAATTCGGGCCAGGCCCTGGTTTTCCGCAACGATTCGCAACGGCTTTATGTCGGCCTGCTCGAGCCGAGCAAGCCACGATTGCATGTGCTCGCGGGCGACGACCGCTACCGGAATCCGGCCATTGTCTCGTCTCGCCCCCGCGGCAAAGTGCAGATTCTCCACGTCATCGGCGAGCTGCTCCTCGAGCGCAAATGGCAGTGTGGCCAGCAGGCGAGAGCCGCGCTTCACCGGAATATCGACCGTCGTCGTGAGCACACAGTTTGCCGGCACCAATACGATGACATCACGGCCAGCGGTGTGCCGTTGCGCTTCTTCCAGCCTCCCGGCACCTGGCGCCCCGATACGCGTGCCATTGCTGTCGACGGCAATCCACGTGGCCGCTGCTTCCGTGTCGGCATCGAGTCGAATTACGAGAAATTCCGCCATCGTCAGGTCGCTCCGAGGCTCCTCAGTATCGGGGTGACATCGCCCTGCGCACTGCGCTCCAGGACGCTGTAGAAAGTGACTCGAACGGTATCAACCCGGACGATCACCTTCAATCGAAAATAATCACTGGTCTCGGCCAGTTGGTTGAGCACCTCCGGTTTAACGAGCGCCGAGAACGTGTTCTGGATATCGGTGAATCCCGACTCCCCCCGTTGAGATAACAAACCCTCGACATCGGCAAGTGTCATGTCGGCATCGAGGGACTGCAAGACAGGACCACTCGCAGTATTGACATTGACCGATGTCCGGCCCGGTAATGCCGCTATGTGCGGCAGCAGAACGTCGAGGGTCGCCTTGTCCATGCCATCGAGCGCAGCGAGCTCGCTGGTGCTGGAGATGATCTGGTTCGGGGAGCGGTAGGGTGGCGCAAATCCCGTATAAATCGCATCCTCGGCGCCGTCCGGAAAACCGGCATTTTCGTCGGCATCGACCCAGTCCGCCGCAATTCCCGCAAACCGCGGATCGAGGCCAAGCGCGATCAGCAGGCGCTGGAACTGCTCCAGCGCTGACTGATCCACCTCTCCCTTGGCATCGACCAGGTTATTGATGTTAAAGCGACCCTGCAGGTCCTCGATCTCGCCGTAGATCTCGCCCTGGATGCTGTCGCCGGGTCCACCAAGGGGAAGAACCGGCAATTCGCTCGCCCAGATTTCGCCAAGATGGTCGGTACTGCTGTCCTCGGCATCCTGACGAAGAATGGTCAGCACCCAACTCTCGGCGCCGAGGGCCGCCTGTATGGCTTCTTCACGGTACATAGAGACGTACGTCCGCCGCAGGTCGAGCGAATTGTCCCACTCGAGGCTGAAGGTCAGCGTAGTGATCAACGCCATAATCAGCATGGCGGTAATCAGCGCGACGCCACGTTGACGAATCACAGCGCAACCTCCAGCAGGCGGGTGACTTCGCCCTGATCCGGAAGGCTCAGAATAATCTCGGCCGCCCTGGGCCGGCTGCGCAGCCCGCCACCGCCTGCCTGAGTCTGTGGTGGCCAGATTTCCGATGCTTCGCCGCTTGCTGCGTAGAAACGGAAGTAGATAGCGTCAACATCATCCAGCAGCTCGGTCACGACGGGATTGTTGGCATACGTTCGATCCAGCACGCTCCAGTGAAATCGGAGCAGAGTACCGTCTTCGATACGGTAGGCGACACGCTGAAAGGTGCCGCGGCGCAAACCCGCCGGATTGCTCCAGCCGCTGTGCGTCAACTCGATCGCAAAATCGCCACTGAGTGTGCTGTAGACGGCGGGAACATAACTGTCCCCGAGTTCGGATCGGACGGGGCGGGGCGCCGCTTGCAGAATGTCGGTGCTCAGGTAGCGCATAGCGCGCTGTATGGACTGCAGCCGGTCCATACGATCCGACAGGTAGTCGGCGTTCGCCAGCGTGGACCCCAGCGTCGCATAGGCGAGCATCGACAGCACGCCGAACACGGCCAGCGCGACCAGCACTTCGATCAGCGTAAACGCCGAAGAAAGTCGCCGACTCATTGGGTGACACCCGCGTTTTCCGAACCACGATTCCAGCTGCGGTTGCTCTGTCCGGGAATGACAGGCTCCCCGATAAATCCGGTCACCTTCCGAATGACCGTATTGCTATCCGTGCTCGTAATTTCGACATCGACCCGAAACAGGTTTTCGATGCCGGTTTCCGCGACCACTGCCCGCCAGCGCCAGGTCCTGTTGGCGTAGTCGATGTCACCGCTGGTCGTTGTAACCTCAGGCAATACATTGGCGAGGCGCATCTCGGTAATCTTGTTCTGCGCAATCCAGCTGGCGTATGTCCTTTCCTGCATCGAATTCGACGTATCAATCATTCGGGCCATCTTCGCGCCGACAGCTGTCAGTGACAACGCGATGATGGCAAGTGCCACCATGACCTCGACAAGCGTGAAAGCACGATTGCGACGAATGCCCATACTCAGAGCGCCTCCGGATCGGCAAACTTGATTTCACCAAGCACATCGCTTTCGATGCTGATCATCTGATCCAGGTCACGACGCAGCAGGTGCAACTCGAAAGGCGTCATATCGCCACTCGAAAATATAAGGATATGGGGTGCATAGGTCTCGATACTGGCGGCGGGGGAATCGTCTTCAGGATCGTCGAATGCCGCAGGCTGGTCGTCGAGAAGGATACGCTGCCCTTCGATCCAAAGATCGAATTCGGTGTCATCGGGCAACTCCCTCGGCCTGAGCGTGTCGTCACCGATGAGTTCACCCCAGCCATTGAGCAGCGGATCGTACTCGACGAATCGAAAGCCACCGTTCATGAATTCGATACCAAAGTCGCGGCCCTGCATGACGGCCTCGTCCTGCAGGACCTCCACGAGCGCGATCAGTCGACGGCCTTCTTCTCGCAATTCGCGATCATCACCGATAATACCGAGCGACAGAACCGCAATCGACAAGACGATGCCGATGATCGAGATCACAACCAGGATCTCGATCAAAGAGAATGCCTTGGCCAGGCGGTAGCGTTTCACCGATCCGCGCCGATGAGGCAGCGATACGGAATCAGTTCAGATCCCAGTTGCCAATATCGGCGTCCAGTCCTTCGCCGCCGGGACGCCCGTCGCGGCCCAGTGAATAGACGTCGAATTCACCCTGGTTACCGGGATTCAGGTACTGGTAAGGATTGCCCCAGGGGTCCTGCGGCAGTTTGGGCAGGTAACCGCCTTCTTTCCAGTTCCGGATGTTCGGATCGTTAGGCCTCGTCACCAGCGCATCGAGGCCTTGCTCATTGCTCGGATAGGTGAAATTGTCGAGGCGATAGAACTTGAGCGCATTCTCGATATTGGCGATTTCCGCCTTCGCCTTCGTGATCTGGGCGTCGTCGACCCGGCCGATGACGTTCGGCGCCACGATGGCGGCAAGAATGCCGATGATGATTACGACGACCATGATTTCGATCAGCGTGAATCCTCGCTGATGCAGGGAGGCGGTCCGTTTCCCAGAATTATGACTCACAGCAGTAGCTCCGCGGCGCTGTAGCGCCGAAATTGACTCGGTAATTAATTAAACGTCAGTATATCAAACATGGGGTTAGGCCAAGGCGACTCAAGTCGCCACCAACGATTCGGATTCGCTGCCTGGGTGGTGCCAATTGCTGTGCTGAGCTGCGCCGTAATTATCGCCATACTCGGCGATGCGGGCCGCGTCTGGCTCAGTTATGACCGCCCGCAGATTGCGGCAGGCGAGCTCTGGCGTCTGTTGAGCGGCCATTTCGTGCACCTCGGCGTTACGCACCTGATGTGGGATGCGGCAGGATTCCTGTTGATCTGGTACCTGGTAGGCCAGTCCTTTGGCCGCCTGGAGTGGATTTTCGTGATCCTGGTGAGTATTACCGCCTTGGATCTCGGCTTCTGGTTTCTCGAGCCGAACCTCAAATGGTACGTCGGGCTCTCCGGTCTCGTGCATGGCCTGGTCGGGGCAGGTGTTGTTGCAGGCATCAAGTCCGGACGTATCGATATGTGGATCCTTGGCGTCGCCCTGATCGGCAAACTCGTGTACGAGGCTTTGGTGGGTCCTCTTCCTGGCTCGGAAGAATCGAGTGGCGGCGCGGTCATCGTTACTTCACACATATACGGTGCTATCGGCGGCGCAGTCGCGGCAAGCGCGATCCTGATTAGAGTCCGCGCCAAGGCGTCTATATAATGCGCGGCCTCGGATTTCATCAGTGGAGGTGGATGTGTCGATAGCGATGATATTCCCCGGGCAGGGTTCGCAGTCACAGGGCATGCAGGCGGACCTGGCAGACCGGTATCCGTTCGTCACCGAGACCTACGCTGCAGCGAGTGAGATTCTCGGCTACGACCTTTGGCAACTCGTGCAGGCGGGACCTGCCGAGAAACTTGCCGAAACCGTGGTCACGCAGCCCGCGATGCTGACGGCAGGATATGTTGCCTGGCTCGCGTGGCACGAGGCCGGTGGTGCACGACCGGAGCAACTTGCCGGCCATAGTCTTGGTGAGTACACGGCGCTGGTGTGCTCGGGGGCGCTGAATTTCGCCGAGGCTGTCAGAGTCGTCAAGAAACGATCAGAATTGATGCAGGCGGCCGTGCCGGTCGGAAGCGGCGCCATGGCTGCCGTGATTGGCCTGGATGATGCAGCCGTGCTCGCAGTTTGCGAGGCCGCTTCCGGAAGCGGCGTTGTCGAAGCTGTGAACTTCAACTCGCCAGGCCAGGTCGTTATTGCCGGGCACAAAGCAGCGGTCGACGACGCGGTGGAGCGGGCGGAAGAGGCCGGCGCACGCCGGGCCATAATTTTACCTGTCAGTGTTCCCTCGCATTCATCGCTGATGACCGGGGCTGGAAAGGAACTGGCCGAGACCTTGGCAAACGTCGAGTTTGCAGCGCCTGAAATTGCCGTTATCAATGCAACTGACGCAACGCCGTACATTGATGCCGATGACATTCGACAGCGACTCGCAGTCCAGGTGCATCGCCCGGTCCGCTGGGTCGATACGATTGGTGCGATGCATGATGGCGGCGCTACGTCGTTCATAGAATGCGGTCCGGGCAAGGTGTTGGCGGGACTGGTGCGACGCATCAATCGCGGCACCCCCGTGGCAACGATCGATTCAGAAAACGGCCTCGACAAGGCCCTCGAGTTATAGGATTCGAACATGAGCAGTCTTTTCAGTAACAACGTGCTGGAGGGCGAGGTTGCGCTCGTAACCGGGGCGTCCCGCGGCATCGGTGCGGCGATCGCGCAAGCTCTGCAAACGGCCGGCGCCACGGTAGTAGGAACTGCGACGAGCGAATCGGGCGCTGCCGCCATCACCGCAGCGCTTGGCGACAGTGGTCGGGGCATCGTGCTCGACATCGCCGACGACGACTCGGTTGCGGCGGCTGTCAAGGACATCCAGGGTACTGAAGGCAGCCCGACGATTGTCGTCAACAATGCCGGTATCACGAGGGACAACTTGTTGATGCGGATGAAGCCGGAAGAGTGGGATGACGTGCTGTCAACCAACCTCAGCGGCGTTTACCGGGTCAGCAAGGCCTGCCTGCGCGGAATGATGAAAGCCAAGAAGGGCCGTATCATCAATATCGCGTCGGTGATCGGCGTCATGGGCAATGCCGGGCAAGCAAACTACGCGGCCGCCAAGGCCGGGATCATCGGTTTTTCGAAGTCGCTCGCCAGGGAAATCGGCTCGCGCAACATCACGGTCAATGTCGTCGCCCCGGGGTTCATCGATACCGATATGACCCGGGTTCTGCCGGAGGACCAGAGAGACGCCATGCTGGCCCAGGTGCCCCTTGGCCGTCTCGGTGACGGGGACGATATCGCCGGCGCCGTGGTTTTCCTTGCCTCGCCGGCAGGAAGCTACATCACGGGCGAGACGCTGCATGTCAACGGCGGCATGCTGATGGACTAACAAACTCGTTTTGTGTGTAGATTGCCATGGGCGATTCACATACAATACCGTGCCACGGTCGTGCAGTGCCTTGAAATATCAATGACTTACATGGTTTTTTCGGGCTTTTGACGGCGCCCTGGAGCGCCTCCACCGCCACCGTTGAGCCAGTTTTTTTGATGAGTCTTCTCAGGAGAAGGGACCAAAATGAGCAGTATTGAGGAACAAGTTAAGAGCATTGTTGCAGAGCAACTCGGCGTCAAAGAGGACGAGGTGACGAACGATGCTTCCTTTGTCGATGATCTCGGCGCCGATTCACTGGACACGGTTGAACTGGTGATGGCTCTTGAAGAGGAATTCGAAACTGAAATTCCCGACGAAGAGGCCGAAAAGATCACGACTGTCCAGCAGGCGATTGACTTCGTCACCGCTCGCTCGGGCGACTGACAGATCCGGGGACGCGGCGCCCTTCGCCGCGTCCTTTCTCCAACCCGGCAGTCCTGCCAACTCAAATCGGAAAAACCTTGAAAGAACGGCGCGTCGTTATTACCGGCATGGGAATCATCTCGCCGGTAGGCAACCGGCTGGATGAGGCCTGGACCAACGTATGCGAGGGCAACTCGGGAATCCAGCTCGTCGAGGATTTCGATACCTCATCGTTCGCTACGCGAATTGCGGGCATCATCAAGGACTTTGACGCCAGCGACTACATCGCCCCGAAGGACATTCGCAAGACTGATCCATTCATTCACTACGGAATCGCTGCAAGCGTCGAGGCAATCAAGCATTCTGGTCTCGAGATAAGCGAAGAGAACGGCCACACAATCGGACTCGCGATGGGGTCGGGGATCGGCGGCATCAAGTTTATCGAGGAAAATCACAACAAGTTCCTCGGCGGCGGGCCGCGCAAGGTTTCTCCGTTTTTCATACCGGGCAGCATCATCAACATGACGTCCGGCTATGTCAGCATCATGCAGAACATCACGGGGCCGAACGTGTCGATCGTCACCGCCTGTGCGACGTCGGCACATTGCATCGGGTTTGCGGGCCGCATGATTGTGCATGGCGACGCCGAGGTGATGCTGGCTGGCGGTTCGGAATACGCAACCACCCCCGTTGCGATGGGCGGATTCTGTTCCGCCAAAGCCATGTCGACCCGAAACGACGATCCGACTCGTGCGAGCCGGCCCTTCGACATTGATCGCGATGGCTTTGTCCTGAGTAACGGCGCAGGCTGCGTCGTGCTCGAGGAATTGGAGCACGCGAAGGCAAGGGGTGCGACGATCTACGCAGAATTGCTGGGATTCGGCATGAGCGGGGACGCATACCACATCACTACACCACCACCCGATGGTGAAGGCGCGCGCAAGGCGATGGTGGCCGCCCTGAACGATGCGGG
The DNA here is from genome assembly GCA_011772865.1 of Woeseiaceae bacterium. GTDB lineage: Bacteria > Pseudomonadota > Gammaproteobacteria > Steroidobacterales > Woeseiaceae > UBA1847. The sequence continues at coordinate 61,175 of WVYQ01000016.1, forward strand.
CGTCGACCCGTCCGATATCGATTACCTCAACACCCACGGCACGTCGACGCCCGTCGGGGACATTGGCGAATCCGTGGGCATTCGACGTGCTTTTGGCGATGCCGCCGACGACCTCATGGTCAGTTCGACCAAGTCGACGACAGGGCACATGCTCGGCGCTGCCGGTGTTGCCGAAGGTATTTTCTGCGTTCAGTCGATCTACAACCAGGTTGTTCCGCCGACAAGCAATCTGGACAACCAGGACCCCGAGTGTGATCTCGATTACGTCCCGAATACCGCTCGCGACGCGAAGGTCCGTTATGCGCTCTCGAATTCTTTTGGCTTCGGCGGCACCAACGGCAGCCTGATTTTCGGCGCCTACGACTGAGCCTCGTTGCCGCGATACAGCAGTACCCATGTTCTGCGGTACTATCCAGATCGTGTTTACACCGAGTACCACATGAAACGGCTGCAGGTAACTGTCGGCGTATTGCTGGCCGCGTTCCTCCTGGCCGCTGCCTTTGGGGCGGTACAATTGAACCGCTTCCTAAACTCTCCGATGGATATCGGAGAGGCGGGCGCCGACTTTCTGATCGAGTCCGGGTCCTCTTTTCGGGCCGTCAGCGACGAGCTCGAGGACCGCGGTTACATTGACAATTCTGTGCTTTTGCGACTTTGGGCACGGTGGACCGGGCAGGCAGGAAGCATTCACGCAGGTGACTATTACATCCGTGCCGGGACGACGCCTGCCGAACTACTCGACCAGTTTACGAGCGGCGATGTCAAACTGTATTCATTCACGATTGTCGAGGGCTGGAATCATCGTGAGCTTTTGACTGCGCTGCAGGCCAGTGAACATGTTACGGCTACGCTGACGGATGAAGACTGGCCGGGCTTGCTTGCGGAACTCGGGAACCAAGGCGGCCATCCGGAAGGCTTGTTTTTGCCGGAAACTTACCGGTTTCCCCGCAACACGAGCGACCGCGAAGTATTGCGGCAAGCCTACGAACTCATGCAGAACGTACTCGAGGAAGAGTGGGGCGCCAGGGCGGAAGAATTGTCTGTCACGACGCCGTATGAAGCGCTGATATTGGCGTCCATTATCGAAAAGGAAACTGCGCGCGGCGACGAGCGGCAGCGCATTTCCGGTGTGTTTTCACGCCGCCTGGAAAAAAGCATGAGGCTGCAGACCGATCCAACGGTCATCTATGGAATCGGCCCGGACTTCAATGGCAACCTTACCCGCAGAGACCTCCGGACTGACACGCCTTACAACACCTATACGCGTGCCGGTTTGCCTCCAACCCCGATCGCCATGCCTGGCCGCGCAGCCATCCATGCGGCACTACATCCGGCACAAGGCGATGAACTCTACTTCGTCGCCACGGGTCTTGAAGATGGAAGTCACACTTTTTCGACCACCAAGGAAGAGCATGACGCGGCGGTCACGGAATACCTGAGGCGCCTGCGTCAGAATCGCAAGTAAACATGGAAACCGGCAAATTCATCACATTCGAAGGTATCGAGGGCGTCGGCAAATCGACGAATATCGGCCATTTCGTCACCGCGGTAGAAGCCGCCGGACACGAAGTGCTGGTAACCCGCGAACCCGGAGGGACGCCGACGGCCGAGCGCATCCGCGATCTTCTCGCAGAACACGGCAGCGAGGCCATGCCCGAGGTTGCCGAACTGCTGCTCGTATTTGCCGCCAGGGCGATTCACGTGGACAACCTGATACGGCCGGCACTGCAGCAGGGCACCTGGGTAGTCAGCGATCGATTCACCGACTCCAGCCGCGCCTACCAGGGTGGCGGACGTGGCTTGCCTCAGGAAGACATCAATCGCCTGGCCGATTGGGTCCATGGGGACCTGGAGCCGGACCTTACGATTCTTCTGGATGCGCCCGTCGAGACCGGCATGGAAAGAGCAGGCGATCGCGGCGACCCCGATCGCTTCGAATCGGAGGACCCTGGCTTTTTTCGGCGGGTGCGCGACACTTACCTCCAGCTTGCTCAGGCGCAACCCGAAAGGTTCGTGGTTGTTGATGCAACGCAGGGTCTGGAGGCCGTCCAGTCGGCGATCGAGTCTATTGCACATCAAATTATAAATAGCATTAAATAAGTTTATTAGTTAATTGAATAATAAAGAAATAAGTTGGCTAAAAGCATTCGCGGACGGATGGCGGGACCGGGAGCGACATGCTCGCCTTCCGCATGCGGTTCTGCTCACCGGCGCGGCGGGGGTCGGCAAGCGTGCTGCGGCCCGCTGGATCGCCGCCAGGCGCCTCGGCGTGGACTCCGGGACGCCATTGCCGGTTTATCCCCTAGAAGCGCTCGAGCACGCTGATATGCACTGGATCGCACCGCTCGAGGATAAAGAAAGCATCGGCATCGAGCAGATTCGAGACCTCGTGCATGAATTTGCGCTGACGAGCTACGAAGGTGCGGGAAAGGTCGCAATCATCGAGCCTGCAAATGCGATGACCACAAATGCCGCAAACAGCCTTCTCAAGACACTCGAAGAGCCTTCCGGTACGGCTCTCCTGATCCTCGTCGCAGACCGCGCCGGACGCCTTCCCGCAACGATATACAGTCGCTGTCAGCGCATAGACATTGGCTTGCCGAGTGAGACGGATGGTCTTGCCTGGTTGAGCCAGCTTTCGCCTGGCGCCGACTGGGTGGAAGCGCTGCGGCTCGCCGGCAATGCGCCGCTTGCCGCCATCAGTGCGCTCGAACAGATTGACACCCATACATCGATGCGGCGCGAATTTGCAGAACTTGCTCGTGGCAAGGCGTCGCCGATCGAAGTGGCTGGACGTTGGGCCAGCCTCGATCCTGGATTCGTGCTCGACTGGCTGGCACGGCAGGTGCAACTTGCGATTTTGACGCTGTCCGGAGGGGCTCAAACGCCGGTCACTACTGCAATAGGCGAATCTGTGCTGAAGCGCATGGACAGGCGAAATCTGTTCTGCTATCTAGACACGATCAACAGGCTGCGAGGGCAGCCAAAAGGCTCTTACAACGTGCAACTGGCGCTCGAGAGCCTGCTGATCGACTGGGCCGAGCAGCTAGAGCAAAGGAAAGTAGTATGAGCAAACCGGGACTGCTGACGCTGACCATTAAGGACAAGAGCGCCTTGTACCTGGCGTATATGCCCTATGTGATCAACGGTGGGTTGTTCATACCGACCAACAGCTCGTACCGTCTCGGTGACGAGGTTTTCATGCTGCTCAACCTGATGGGCGAAGAAGAGAAGATCCCGGTAGCCGGAACCGTCATCTGGATGACACCAAAGGGCGCGCAGGGTAAACGAACAGCGGGTATCGGTGTCCAGTTCAGTGACCAGGATCAGGGCAACACGCAGAAAAAGATCGAAAACTACCTGGCCGGTGCATTGGGCGGCGACAAGCCCACCCATACGATGTAACTACTGCTCTTTGTTGATCCCGCCGCGCAACACGTAGGCCTGGTATCCCCGTTCATTGAGGATATAGGCGCCCGCCGAACTGCGGCGCCCCGTGTCGCAGCAGACGATATACTTCTTGTCCTTGTCGAGCGTGCTGATCTTCAGGCGAATGAAATAGAGCGGGATGTTAATGGCGCCATCGAGGTGGTGATTCTCGAACTCACTGGGCAGGCGAACATCGAGCCACTGACCACCAGCCTGGATGATCCTGGCTGCCTGGTCGGTGTCGACCCAGTCCAGCATCGGCTCGTTCAACAGCTTCTTGAAATCATCCTTACCAAGACGCATGACCGAGCCATCGGCGGTCATCGTCACGGTCGCGTTGCGCTTTGCATCCGAAATCAAGGCTTCCTCACCGAAAGTGTCGCCTACGTGCAATTCGGCCAGCTTGATGCCTTCCTTGGACAATGGCGTCTCTCGCGTCACTATCGCGGCGCCGCGCGTCAGGACGTAGAAATAATCACCTTCGGCGCCCTGTTTGAGAACCACGTCATCCGCGTTGTAATTGATTTGCTGCATGCGCATGAAGATCGCCTGGATGTTGGCGGGCGGGATCTTATGGAACGCCTTGGTCTGCAACAGCATTGTCATCCAGTCGTCACCGCCATCATCGCCTTTGCCCTGGAGTTCGGACACCTCATAGGTCCCGGTCTGATCCCAGGTGAGCATGACGTCGAGCAAATCGGCGTCAATCGAAATGAACTTGACGTTGTCGCGCGCGCGAGCCGAGAAGCGGCGCGGAAAAATGGGAGAGACCGGGTTACGGGCCGGATCGGTGCCGCCCTCGATCGTCTCGACAACCTTACCCTGGTCGATCAGCTCGAGAATGCCCGAGGCAATGTAGAACGTGCGCTTCTCGGTATCTCCTTCCTTGAACAGGACCTGGCCCGGGGATAATTCACGCAGCTGAACCTTGCGCGCCAGCGCTGCAAGGTTGTCGCGCTTCAGTCCGTCGAGCGGCGAGAAGTTCTTGAGCAAGTCTGCATTTAGCTGCTCACTGGTCATTCGGGGTCCTGTAATCGCTCAAGTTGTTGATTTTCGTCATTCCTTGTCAACGGGAAGCCGTGGGGACTCCTCATTTGGGCGGTATTCTACCTTTAATTCAACAACTTCCGGTACTGCGAGACGCACGCATCGTGAAGCGGCGCACAGTTTGGTCGGAGATTCCGGTAGTCCGGCATGTCAAAGCGTGGACCAGCCGGGATGCGGCACGAATCGCTCCCCGTGAGTCGCTGCCAGTCCCTCGAGCCTCGATTTGACCTCGTCCACGCCGCGTTCACGCGCGTAATTGATGGGACCTCCACGAAATGGCGCGAAGCCGGTACCAAAGATAACTCCCGCATCGAGAAGGTCCGGATCGGTAACGACGCCGTCGGACAGGCACGAAACGGCCTCGTTGACCATTGCCAGGACAAGCCGGTCTTCGATATCAGCTGGCACACTCGATGGGTCCCGCGGCGGTTTTGTGGCCTTTCCCTCGTGCCATTCATAAAAGCCCTGGCCCGTCTTGCGACCCAGGTTGCCGGCGTCCACCATGTCCGTCAGCTTTTCGGGCACCGGTCCTTCCATTTTTGCGCCCAACACTTGCGACACATGCAATACGACGTCAAGACCGACGTTGTCGACCAGTTCGATTGGGCCGACCGGCATGCCGAACGCCATCGCCGCCTCATCGATGTCGGCAAGGGCAACGCCTTCCTGAACGAGATGCATGGCTTCGGTCATATACGGCGCCAGGATCCGGTTGACGACGAATCCCGGCGAACTCAGGCACTCGAGGGGAAACTTTCCGATTCCCTTGACGAAAGCAAACGCGATATCCAGTGCTTCCTGGGCCGTATCCGAACAGCGCACGATTTCGACGAGCGGCATCAGAGCAACCGGATTGAAGAAGTGAATCCCGACAAAGCGCTGCGGGTCGCGCAAGCCGGTGCGCAATTCCTCCAACCGAATACTCGACGTATTCGTGGCCAGGAAGGCATCGGCCTTCATCTTCTGCTCGACATCAGCGTAAAGCGTTTTTTTTGCGTCGAGATTCTCGAAAATCGCTTCGATGATCAGGTCTGCGTCACCAATCCCGTCGCCTTCGACGTCAGCACGCAGGCGCCCCTGGGCGGCCGCACGATCCGCATCGTCACGAATTCGCTTGTCGAAGAGCTTCTGCGCGCGCCCGATTGCCGGATCGATGTACTTCTGCTCACGATCCTGGAGCGTAACGTCAAGACCACGCAAGGCGCACCAGGCGGCGATATCGCCACCCATGACGCCAGCGCCGATGACGTGTACGCGCGCAATCTTCGTCGCCGGCTTGCTGCCTTGTCCCTTGAGTTTGTTTTGCAGGAAAAAAACGCGGACCAGGTTTCGGGAAGTGGACGTACACATCAGGTCGGCAAACGACCTGGCCTCGGCCTCATAGCCTGTCCTGGGAGACGCGCCGTGTTGTGCCCAGAGATCTATCATGGCGTAAGGCGCCGGGTAATGATCCCTGCGGGCCTTCGAGGCGACCTGCTTGATCAGCGTCGGCTTGATCAACGGCCGCACGAAAGGCAGGTTCAGGATCCGCTCGACGACAGGCGGGCGCTTCCGTGCCGGCCTCGAGGCGATTAACTCCCTGGCCGCCTGGCGCCAGTTATCCTCTGCCGCTATCCGGTCGACAAGGCCTATGCGTCGGCCCTTGTCGACCGTGATCGGGTTGCCCGTGAGCATCAGCTGCATGCCCGGACGAACTCCACAAATCTGTACGGCTCGAACGGTTCCGCCGAATCCCGGGTGCAGTCCCAGTTTCACCTCGGGAAGCCCGAGGATCTTCTTCTTGCTGGCCAGGGCAACCCGATAATCACAGGCCATGACGAGTTCAAGCCCGCCACCCATGCAATAACCATTGATCACGGCCACCGTGGGGCAGGCCAGATTCTCAATCCTGTCCAGGAGCTGCTGCCCGAGTCGCGTCACCTCGTAAGCCATTTCCGGCGTGTCGACCGCCGTAAATTCGTTGATGTCCGCCCCCATGACGAAGCCATTGCTCTTGCCCGAGTAAAGAATCAGGCCCCGCGGCGGCGCGGCGCTCAACGTGTCGATGATCGAGTTGAGCTCGACCATCACCTCGCTCGACAGAACATTGGCGCTCGAATCGGCCTTGTCGATTCGCAGCCAGGCAATGCCGTCATCATCCGTCTCGAGTGTCCAGTGCTTAAGGTCCAAAACAATACTCCTCACGAAACTTCGAAATCGCAGACCAGTGGCAGGTGGTCCGACAGCTTGATTTCCGGTACCTCGAACCCCTTCACCTCGATGCCTTCCTGGTAAAGGATAAAGTCCAGCTCCTTGCGCGGCGCGCGGCTGGGATAGGTGGGAACCCCGTCGATATTGGCCGAAGTCAGCCCGGCCGCGCGCATAAACAGGTAGATCTCGTTCTCACCCCAAAAGGTGTTGAAGTCTCCCGCAACGATCACGGGTTTTTTGGTCGCCTCGACCAGGTCGTAAAGGCGCCGTAATTGCAGGTGCCGGTGCCGGTATTTCAGAGACAAATGGACCAGGAAGACGGCGAACTCGCGCATTTCGAGTTCGATGATCAGTCGCTTGATACCGGTGTCGAAGTAGTGGAATTTTTCGCCGTGCACGCGGGCAGCGGCCATGAAGGCGTTCCCTTGCTTGCGGACAATCGGCAACATCTTGTTGATCGACTTGGTCCCATACTTGGTCTCGTACGACGTATTCATGCCGAGATCCGAGGCGATTTTCTCGGCCTGGTTGACACTGCGGCTCCGAATCGAACCCGTATCGACTTCGATCAGCCCGACGATATCCGGGTCTACCGATTTGATGAAACGCGTGAGCTCAGGAAGCACTTCCCTGTTACCGAGAACGTAGCCGGCACCCGGCAATGGCATATGCATGCTGGCGCCGCCGCCCACAGCATATCGGATGTTGTAAAGAAGGAGTCGCATGACTGTTCGCGGCTACGATACCGAATAGCCGATAACTTGGAAACTACCGCTGAATGTGCGCTGTTTGTTTCACACCGCTGTAACGAATAGCTACACTTGCATAGCTATTTGAATGACCGGGAGCCGGCCGTGTCCGAGAGTAATCCGTTTCGGGTGTTTGTCACCCATGCGTTCGAAGAGACCGACGATTACCTGCGCGTTTTCGAATTTCTGGAGAGCGTTGAGCGCTTTTTCTACCTCAATGTGAGCAAACCCGAGAACATGCCGGAACAGGGCGGGCTGGAAGCCCTCAAGGACGAACTGATCCAGCAAATCAAGCAATCTGAGGCTGTCATTATTGTTGCGGATGTCTACGAGCGTCAGCCGGACCTGGTCAATTACATGATGGATGTGGCCGATGCGAATTCGATAAGCATGATCGCAGTCAAACCGTTCGGCGGCATGTCCGAGACGGCACCGCAAGTGGTGGAGCGGGTCAAGGCACATATCGAGTGGAATGACCGCGAACTTGTGGACTCGATCAAGCTCCTGGCGCGCGGTGAGGATACGGCCCGCTGGGAGGTCGTCGATTTTCCGGGCTGGAACGCCGATGGTGAGATTAAAGATGAATAATAACAGTATTTTATTTTAAGAAATGCATGTGATTTCTAGATAATGACATTGGTCATCGCTCATCGCGGCGCTTCGGGATATCTCCCGGAGCACACGCTCGAAGCCAAAACGCTGGCTTTCGAGATGGGTGCCGACTACCTCGAGCAGGATATCGTCGCCAGCCGCGACGACGAGTTGCTTGTGCTCCATGACATTCACCTGGACCGGGTGTCCGATGTCGCCCTGAAATTCCCTGAGCGCAAAAGGCCGGATGGACGTTACTACGTTCGCGACTTCGACCTGGCGGAAATCAGGACGCTGAAAGCCTGGGAGCGGATGCAGGCCGATGGCACCCCGGTGTACCCGGGGCGTTATCCGGTCCAGTCCGGTGACTTCAGGTTCAATACGCTCGATGAAGAGCTGTCACTTGTGCAAAAGCTCAATGCCGAGCATAGCCGCCGCGTAGGAGTCTATCCGGAGATCAAGCGGCCAGCGTGGCACAAAAGGGAAGGGGTCGACATTGCGCCCTTGTTGCTGGCAACCCTCAAAGATCATGGTTACACACAGGCGACTGACCCGGTGTTTGTGCAGTGTTTTGACGACGCCGAAGTGCGGCGGCTGCGCAGTGAACTGGATTGCCCGTTCCCCCTGGTCCAGCTCATCGGCGAAAACACGTGGTTCGAAGCCGCAACGGATTACACGGCGCTGCGGTCACCGGAGGGCATTCGCGAAATCGCACAGTATGCGGATGCCATCGGTCCGCACATTTCGCATCTTGTCGATCTCCAAAGTGTCGATGGAGTTCCCGTCGTCGCCGATCTTGCCGGACTCGCGCGCGACGCCGGACTCCAGGTGCATCCCTATACGTTCCGGGTCGACGATCTTCCGCCGGGATTCGCCAGCTTCGATGATCTCGTCAGCTTTTTCGTCAACGATGTCGGGGTGGATGGACTGTTTACAGACTTTCCCGACCGGGTTCTATCCCTATTGAAGGATTAGCAGAAGCCACCTCAGGTCCAAAGAGCATCAGATTCGATGCTGCGACGCGGGCAAGCCGAGACATTTCTGGAAGAGCAGGGCATAACACCCCGGTGTTATCGTGCCCCTCGAGCCGCAGCGTAGTTTCGCTCGATGCAAGTTCTGGCGATCGCCTGCAGATATCGTTAACCTATTGTTTTATATAATAAAATTCAAAACTGATCGAATTGTCGCTGAACACCGACAGTCACGCCATTTTGGCCGATTCGTTGCCGGATTGAGAACTCGGTCCTTTTCTGATTCTCAAAAGCGCATAATCTAACGCGATGTTTTTCGAGATCCCGCAGCAGCAGATCCTGATGATCGCCGGAGCCTTTCTGATTGGCTGGCTGCTGTCATCGATCAGTTCATCGCTCGGCGGCAAGTTCAAAGCGCGTAAGCGCGATCCGCGCGACGACCGGATCCGCTCCCTGGAAGCCGAACTCCGTATTGCGCAGTCTGACGCGGAGTCCGCGAAGGAAAAGGCCGAAGGACTGGACCAGGAACTCGGCGAGCTAAAGGAAGGCATCGAGAAGCGCGACAACGTGATAACGCATCAACAGCAGCGCATCGATAAGCTCAACTCGGATCTCAAAGACTCTGTCATGAAGACTCGCGAGCTACGTGCAGAGTTGTCCGACCGTGCGACAGAAAGTCTCCGATCCGAGGTCAAACTTCGTGAGGTGGAAACCGAACTCGAAGTTGCACAGGCATCGACCGACCTGATTGCGACCGGTGTCCTCGATTACTCGCTGACTCCCGAAGCTGACGACGCCGAGGAACAAGAAGAACTTCTCGACGAATCGGACATGACCAAAGCAGCGAACTGACGCCGTTCGCAAGCCACTATCTAGCTATTCGTTCTCGTCGTAACGGCGAAAGAAGCGGCGGTTCGACGCCAGGCGGCGAACAACAGGAAAAACCAGGCCTGCAGCAAGATCGTTGCAATCCACTCCAATCGGTTTTCCATGGGATCCGGGTCGGCGAGTATCTCCTTCAGCAAGAGATTCAGAATGCCGATCGTCAATACGAGTACATTAATCGAGAGCATCGCTTTCGCGATGCCGCGAAGGTTGGTCCGGAGTAATGCAAGCGCCACAAAGAGTTGAGCGAAAGCGCCGCCTGCAAAAGCTAAATAAATACCGGTGCGACGCATGAATTCGTAGATTGGCTCTGAAGTGCCGAGAAAAGTCACATAGATTATGAGCGCGACGACATTGACAAGCCCGGCAATGAGAATCGATAGGCTTCGGCTCCGACTCAACGCAGGGCGTAGTTCCTGCAACCACAGAACCGAGAGGTACCAGACGAAACCCAGAATTATGCCCTGAGGAAGCATGATTGCGCGAAACAGAAAGCTCCCTGGCGGCTGCCGGCCCGTGGCACTGATCGAGCGGCAACCGTCGATGAGGGGATTGCAGTCCGGCAGGACTTCGTAGACAACACCAATCGCGAATGACCCGAACATCGCTATCAACGTCATCATTCCTGCAATGAAAGGGAGCCAGGGAAGCACTACCAGAGCCTGTCAACGGGAGCGTATTCGCGTTCGGGAAAACATACTACAATAGTTCTACCTCGTTGATAAAAAGCGAAAAAATAGGGGGTTAATATGGGCATCATCGATTTGTGGCTTCCCATACTCGTGTCGGCTGCTGTCTGCTGGGTAATGAGTGCAATTATCTGGACAGTACTCAAGTATCACAACAGGGATTACGCACAGACAGCCGACGAAGAGGCTGTTCGCGCCGCCCTGAAGGGCAACAGGCCTGGTTTTTACCTGTTGCCGTACTGCGTGGATCCTGCCGAGCTCAAGAACGAAGACGTCAAACGCAAGTACGAAGAGGGACCGCTGGCCTATATCACGATGTTGCCGAGCGGTGTACCGACGATGGGCGCCAAGCTAATAGCCCAGATTGCCTTCTTCATCGCTGTCGGGATCGTCTGTGCCTATTTCGTGTCGAGGACGCTCGGCCCTGAAGCGGACTATCTGGCCACGTTCCGGGTCGCCGGAGCCGTTGCCTTCCTTGCCAACAGTTTTGCCTATATCCCGGAAAGCATCTGGTTCGGACGACCCTGGCCGATGACTGTCAAGAGCTTCGTCGACGCTTTGCTCTATGGCTTGCTGACGGGCGGGGTTTTCGGTTGGCTGGCGTGATGGGTTGTGGCTTTTGATCGCGTTTCCGCGGGCCAGCTGACGCTGAAAGCACCCCGTAGATCACCAACTTTAAACCCACGCGCACGATCGTGCGGATAGGCAGTAGCCAGCTCCGATTCGATCTCAGGCGCCAGCGCATCGCCATGGCAGGCAAGGCACACACCTGCGGTCGTTATCGCCTTGAGGTAACGGGCGCCGCCAGAGGCGTCTGCTTCGAAGATTTCGTTCCCATTCGTGCTTTCAAGTCGCTCCAGCGCGCGTGCTTCCCATGAATCCGGCGCGTTACCCGGATTGCGGAAACGCAGGCTCGTACGGCGCACCTTGGCGCCGGACTGGCGCGACAGGTCGGATGCAATTTGCGGCGCCAGCTCGGCGCAGACTCCGATTGCCGCAGCAGGGCCTCCGGATTTGAGTGATTCTTGCAACGCAGCCTGCAGCTGCGTTGCATATTCGACCGTTAGCTGCCGGCTTTTCTCAAGCAGGGCATTCTCGGCGCCGTAGGCGGCCGGGGCCATAAGCAACGCCGCGAGATACCCACAGATGGATCTATTATTTAACATAATATACATTATACGCATAATTTGATGTTTCAACCGGGCTTCCCCTGCCACGATGCCCGGACTCGGCAGACCTCGCAATACGCACATATCCGATCCCAGAGTCTGCATCGCATGATTGCAGGTCGCTCATTAAGCCGGCGTTAATCTTTGACGACGTAGCATCATCTTATCGGCAAGGACCTTGTGAACTGTTGGCTCTGCCGTTAATCCAACACAACAAAGACCCAATCAAGAGAGGGATATCATGAACAAGCTCACTGCCCTGTTCGGCGCCGCGATGCTTCTTGCCGGTACGGCCAATGCGGAGGGATTCTACGTTGGTGGCTCTTTTGGCGCCGGCGATGCCACACTCACCACGAACACCCAGATCGGTGACGTCGACCTCAGTGACCGGTTGTATTTTGCCAAAGGCTTTGGCGGCTACCGGGTCAATGACTATTTCGCCGTAGAGGGCTCATTGGTGGGCGCGTCAAACAGCGATTTCGACGACGCCTTCGACGAGGACACCGACGCGACGTTTTCTGCGGTGACGGGTTCCTTCCTCGGCATTATCCCGGCGGACGAGAACTTTCACCTCTACGCCAGGGTCGGTGGCTACCTCGGTGAGAGTGACGTGGGTAACAGCTTTTTCTTTTTCGGCAGTGGCAACGATGAAGACGAAAGCGGCCTGGTATGGGGCGCCGGCATGTTTATCAATTTCGGGCCGCGTAACCAGTTCACGATCCGGGTGGATTACGAAAACTTCGACACGGATGTTTTCGATGATTTGTGGGGAGTGACCGCAGGGTTTCAGTACAACTTTCGATAATACTGATGTCCGCTTACCGACTGGATCGGCGAACTGCTTGCGGCCAGAAGCGGAAGTTCCGTGGGTCAATGATATCTATCAATTTAGCGTCGATTTCTGCTCTGGTTTTGCGCCTTGCGCAATCAGTTTCAGGCATGCGACGTCCAGCAAACGGATATGCCTGCGATTGACGCGGATGGCGCCCGCTTGTTGTAGTTTCGATAGCCCGCGGCTCATAGTCTCGGGTGAAAACCGCAAGTAATTTGCGATACTTTCATGCGACATCGGTAGATCAAACTCGTAATCAGCGCTGTATCCCCATCGCAAGCGAGCCTCCAGGTCAAACAGAAATATCGCAATCTGCTGGGTAGCGTCGGAACCCTCGATGCACAGCTGTTGCCGGGAGAAGTTGCGGCTCATCAGGGCCAAAATTGGGGTTTGTAGGCCAGGAATTTCCCTGGATAGCGCTGCAATGTCCCGATAAGGGACGATACACACCGAGGCAGCCTTAATGACCTTCGCATTGAAATGATGGCGCTCCGGATATGCTGCATCGAACCCCAGAAGTTCACCAGGTAGATGAAAGTCGCGCACATGTTCCCGCCCTTGGAGGTCCGTGGTGTACGACTCGATGCACCCGCTGTTGACCGCATAGATGGCCGTAAACCGGTCGTCGGTACGAAATACATGATGGCCGACGGGCAGTACACTGCTGTGACGGACGATGGCATGCAATCGCCTGAGCTCGCCCTCCTCCAGTCCCGGCAGCCAGCACCACTCCTTTAACGAGCAGAGCCCGCAGACGTGGCGAAACACAGGAACGCTCGCCGTAGGCATTTTCGCGTGGGCACCCAAGCAGCGACTCCTAAACGATTACAGGATTCTAGGATCGTGCCGGAAGCCCGAAAATTGTGGAACTTACTTAGGTTAAGCCAACAAATGTCAATGCAATGTCGGTTGTCAGCTGATGACATATGTCGTGCGGCGAGCTTTACGCCTCGGCTCGTCGCCAAATAACCGAGAATCGTCGAAGCGAAGAAGATAATGGAGAAGATTATGTATGTCAGACAGGTAATGGCACATTACAAACCCGAAAAATTTGACCTATTTGGTCAACGGTTCGAAAAGGAAGTTCTTCCCTTATTGAAAAAACAGAAAGGATTTCGGGATGAACTTTCATTCTTCGACAAGGAGAAAAAAGAAGCATTTTCGATGAGCTTCTGGGATACAAAACAGTTTGCTGACCAGTATGCGCGAGACGTTTATCCATCAATCCAAAAGAAGATGGAAGATATACTCGACGATACGCCACAAGTTCGCTCTTTTGAGATCGCAAACTCGACCTGGTACGATATTCACGCATTCTAAGCGAGAATTTTCAGCTCAAAAGCGAGCGGAATCGTAACTTTGCCGCCCAGGTTTTTAAGTCTCTTCAATAGTATTGATTCACCTGGGCGGCACAAACCTGTGAGGTGTCATAGGTGCAGAAGCGATCATCCGATTCGCCCGCTAACTTTCATCCAATTGGCCCGAAGCCAGAGACTTTGCCCGGCAGCCTACTGGTATAAGGGATCTGTATCCAACCGCCTCGAAAGCACCACGTAAAACAGTGAATATGAAAAAGCACTTCGCCGCATCGATCTTCGCCATTCTTGTCTTCGCTGCTTTGGCAGCGTGCGCGCCGCCGGAATCATACGACGTCATCCTTCGCAATGGCACGATTTACGATGGCAGCGGCGATAAGCCCTATGTCGGTGATGTGGCTTTCGACAATGACATGATCGCTGCCATTGGCGACATCGGTGAGGCAACGGCGACCCTCGACATCGATGTCGAGGGCATGGCCGTGGCGCCTGGCTTTGTCAACATGATGTCCTGGGCCAATGAATCGCTTATCGAAGACGGGCGATCGCAGAGTGATATCCGCCAGGGAATCACCCTGGAGATCATGGGTGAGGGAGAATCCATGGGCCCGCTCGACGAATCAATGAAGGCAGAGATCGTCCAGCAGCAGTCAGATATTCGTTACGACGTTGAGTGGACGACACTGGCGGAGTATCTCGCGTATCTCGAACAGCGCGGCATTAGCCCCAACGTGGCGTCGTTTATTGGTGCTGCCACGCCGCGGCGGTACGTGATCGGGCACGAAGACCGTGAGGCCTCGTCCGCGGAGCTAGACCGCATGCGCGACCTGGTTCGTCAGGCGATGGAAGAAGGTGCGCTCGGTGTCGCATCATCCCTGATCTACCCGCCGGGGAGCTTTGCTGACACCGATGAGCTGATAGCCCTGTCTGAAGTCGCTGCCGAATACGACGGCATGTACATATCCCATATGCGCGATGAAGGCGCCAACATGCTGGAAGCGATCGAGGAACTCCTCACGATCGCCCGTGACGCCAACATCCGGGCTGAGATCTATCACCTAAAATCGTCCGGCCAATCCAACTGGCCATTGTTTGACCAAGCCGTGGCGATGGTCGAGCGCGCCAGGGCTGATGGACTGCAAATCACGGCTGACGTCTATACCTATCCGGCAAGCAGCACCGGCCTCAATGCCGCCATTCCGCCGTGGGTCCAGGAAGGCGGTTTCGAGGCTTCGGTCGAGCGCATGCAGGACAGCGCCCTGCGCGACAGAATCGCAGCTGAAATGCTCGAGGCGTCGACCGACTGGGAGAACATGTACATCAGTGCAGGCTCACCCGACAACATCTTGCTTGTCGGGTTCAAGTCTGACGAACTGAAGCCGCTGACCGGCAAGACACTCGCCGAAGTCGCTGAGATGCGCGGTACCGATCCGCGCTATACGGCCATGGATTTGATCGTCGAAGACGAGAGTCGAGTGGGCACGGTGTACTTCGCGCAGTCCGAGGATGTCGTTCGCAAAGCGGTAGCCCTGCCCTGGGTAAGTTTTAACACCGATGCCGCATCAGTTGCACCGGAAGGCGTATTTCTTATGAGCGCAACCCACCCGCGCGCCTACGGCAGCTTGACCCGGGTGCTCGGCAAGTATGTGCGCGACGAGCAGTTGATTCCGATGGAAGAAGCGATCCGCAAGCTGGCGGCGCTCCCCAGCCAAAACCTCAGGATCGACCGTCGGGGAGAACTGAAGGTCGGCTACTTCGCGGATGTCGTCGTATTCGATCCGGATACGATTCAGGACCACGCCACGTTCGTCGAACCACACCAATACTCGACCGGGATGTTGCACGTATTTGTCAACGGCGAGCAGGTACTCGAGGATGGGGAGCACACCGGTGCGACCCCGGGCCGAGTCGTTCGCGGACCNNCCGGGCTTTGAAATTCTCGTAGTAAGCCACGACCACGGGATCTTTGGCGATGCGCTTCTCGTGCTCAGCAAGAATCGGCGCCAGGTTATCCACGAAGTCCTTGGGAATGTGGTCGAACGTCCCGGAGCGCAGAGACCTTATCTGCACAAAGACTTTGAGGTCGGCCACGGTCAGCCGATGGTCGGCAAAGTACTCTCCCCCACCGCGCTCCAGCATGTCGGCGAGACCCTTGATGAAGATCGTCAGCCAGCCGTCCCTGAGCTTCTCCCGGGCAGCCTTGAGTTCGTCGCCTTCCAGGCCGAAGGTATGCACAATCTGGTGCAGCAGATCCTCGACGGCGTCCATCGCCTCGTCACAGTAAAGGGCCTGCATTCCGTCTTCGGGATAAAGGCCGGCCATCTTGCCAACGTAACGGAGCATGGAATTCGACTGCGTCACTTCGACGCCATCAATATCGAGCACGGGCGCACAGCTGAATCGCATGCTGTCTCGCGTCTTCAGAAACTCGTCGAATGAAATGCGGTGGTCCTCAAACTCGACACCGGCTGCGTGAAAGGTGATGCGGATGGGTTCCCCGCGACCGCCGGGGAAATCGAAATAGGTCAGTCTGTAGTCAGGCATGCACATTATTCCTGTAACACGTGGAAACCATACAAAGCGGTGCCGGGGCAAATCACGGCTTGCACGAGACCACCCAGCCCCGCCTGCCATTCCGCCGTGTTCCCGGCACCCTCCCCCGGCTCCTGTTGCGATGCGTCCTGCTGAATATACACTGGCACCATGCGGCTCGAAGATTATCTTGCGAGGGCGGAGTTCAGGGGTGAAATCGCGCCAACATTGCAGGTCCTCACGGACCTGCTCCGCGCACATGTTACTCACATCCCATTCGAGAATCTCGATATACAGTTAGGCCGAACACTGACGACGGAGCCCGAATCAGCTTTCGACAAGATTGTCACGCGCAAACGCGGCGGCTGGTGCTACGAACAAAACGGTCTTTTCGGCTGGGCGTTGTCTGAAATCGGTTTTGAAGTGACCCGGGTAGCTGCGGCGGTCATGCGCAGTGAACGAGACCGGATCGCCGATGCGAATCACCTGACCTTGCTGGTTCGCACCAAGGATTCAGGCCACACATGGCTCGCCGACGTCGGTTTTGGCGGAAGCATGATCGCACCGATCGAGCTTCGTGAATCGGCGCACAAGCACAACCCGTTCCGCCTCGGCCTGCGCCGCACGGACGGCCATCGCTGGCAGTTCTGGGAAGACATTGGCGATGGCGAGTTCACTTTCGACTTCTTCGCTGAGCCGGCGGACGAAACTGCGCTGGCTGACAAGTGCCAGTATCTGCAGACGAGTCCGGAGTCCGGGTTCGTACAAAGCCTCGTTGCCCAGATTCGCTTACCCGATGCACACAAAACTTTGCGCGGGAAAGTCTTTAGCCAGGCAAGTGCCGGGGGAATTGGCACCCGGATCCTCGAGTCGCCCGACGAACTGGTGTCGGTGCTGCGCGATATCTTCGGCATAGACGTGCCTGAGGCGGCAGGTCTGTGGCCGCGCATCGAACAACGTCACGAAGAACTGTTACGCGAAAAGACACTTACCAATACATACGAAATTCGGTCGCGTTCGCACAATCAGTCTCTTGGTTAGTCCACGCAACCTTATCCGGCTGCACGAGCTGCGTCGCAGTTGTCGATTCGCTTGGGCTCGGTTCGCTTTTCGAGAACGAATATGTTTCCGGCCAGGACGAGCAAGGTACCGACAACAATGGGCCAATCAAGTTTGAACCCCTCGAACACCATCGACAAAATCAGGGCGGCGACGGGAAACATCACCATCGCATAGCCAGCCTTGTGCGCACCGATTCGGCCGAGCAGCGTCAGGTAGGCGCCAAAAGCAATAATTGAGCCGAACACGGTCAGATAGACCAGCGAACCGATGTAACCTGCTGACCAGTCAAAACTGAAAGTGTGCCCGGCAAGAACTGAGGTTATGGCCGACAGCAGCGCACCATAGAACATTCCCCAGGCATTTGACTGAACAACCGGCAAGCCACTCTTCTGGGCCCCCTGCGATACCATATTTCCAAACGACGCCGTCAGCGCACCGATCACTGCGAGCATGGAGCCGAAGAAAACCGCGTCAGTGACGGATATGTCTCGGATCTGCGGTGCAAACAGGATCACAATACCGGCGATGCCGAGTAAAGATCCGGATAATATGCGCCGCCCTGCTCGCACACCGAACCAAATCCGTGCGTTCAAAATATTCATCCAGACGATCGTTGAAAATGCGATCGCGTTAAGCGCTGACGTGATGTAAATCTGCGCGCGATAGGCCAGGAAGTAGTTGAGTCCGAATAAGAAAGTACCCAGCAGGATAAACCAACCGTGCTCACGCAGTTTGAACGATAAATCGAGCCGCTTGTATTTACACCAGCCGAAAAGCAACAACGACGCCAACGCATAACGGTAGACGATCGAAACTTCTGGCTCGACAGTGCCGAGCTGGAACTCGATGGCGAACCAGGTCGAGCCCCAGACCAGCACCGTGATCAGGTAAAGCACAAGATTACTCATTCGGAGTTCTCTCATCTGGCGCGCACTTCTCGAGGAAATACATTGCGTCGCGCATCATTGCCGTATGGAGATTGCGATAGTGGTGCACGCGCACCGCCGGCATCACAAGCGCTCTGAGCGCCCTTTGCCAACGTCCCCCTTCGGGGTGTTGAAGGTCAACGCGATCAGTAAGTGTTTTGTTCATCGTTTTGTCCTCCTTAAGTGTGCGACCTAGGGTTGACTATACGGATTGATTAGGTATATAACAGATACAATTTTCTGAAAATGTAACCTATACAGTCATGCTTTCCATCGACAAACAGGATGACACCTACTTGTACCGGCAGGTCATTGATTTAATTGGTGAAAATATCGATACGGGGACGCTCCGACCTGGCGATCGACTGCCGTCGCTTCGCAAGATGAGCCAGAGTGCCGGTGTCAGCATTCCGACAGTCCGCCAGGCCTATATCGAGCTGGAGCGCCAGCGCCGCATCGAGTCGCGCCCCCAGTCGGGTTTTTACGTCCGCCACAGGGCGATCAACCCAATTGTCAGCCCTGCCCCCTCCTCCGACGGACAGCCCGTGTGCCTTAATTGCAGGCCCCTGATGGAGCGCGTTTACGAGGGCATCAACAATCCGAATCTCGTGCCGCTTGGGATTGCCAACCCCTGCATGGCCAAACCGGCTGCGAAAAACCTGCACCGATCGATGAAACGCATCATGTCGAGGGCCGAGGAACGCAGCCTCGGTTACGCATCGACGCTCGGTGAACCATCGCTGCGCCGACAGATCGCGTATCACTATCTCGATACAGCGGGAGTCCAGGCACAACCCGATCATATTGCCATCACCAATGGCGGGCAGGAGGCCCTCTTGATCGCGCTGAGCGCCGTCGCATCGACCGGTGACGTCATCGCTGTAGAGACACCCACCTACCACGGCATGCTGGAGCTCATCGACGGCCTCGGCATGCTCGCTGTCGAGGTCGAGACCTGCCCCGAAGAAGGAGTGGTTCTCGACGAGTTGAGACGAACGCTCGAGGCATACCCGGTCAAGGCGTGCATGTTCTCGACGACCTTGTCCAACCCGCTTGGCGTGACGATGCCCGAGCGCGATCGTCGCCGCCTCGTGCAGATTCTCGAAGAGTTCGACACGGTCCTGATCGAAGATGACGTATACGGAGACTTGCGCTTCGATGGTTACCGGCCGATTCCTGCACAGTTTCTCGGCGATCATGCCAGGATCATCACCTGCGGCTCGTTTTCGAAAACAGCGGCTCCAGGTTACCGGGTTGGTTGGGCATACTCGCCCCACTTCATCGAAGACATCCGGCGCCTGAAGCGCGCATTCTCCTGCTCTTCGGGTTTCCTGCAGCAACTGACGCTCGCGGATTTTCTGGCATCGGGCGACTACGCGCGCCACCTCAAGATGCTGCGGCCGGAGTTGCAGCGCAACGCGGAGCGCATGGCGGCACTGATTGGCGAGCACTTTCCGTCGGAAACGCGAACCTCGAAACCGGTCGGTGGTTCTGTCTTGTGGCTCGAATTACCTGAAAACGTGAACGCCGAAGAGTTATTCGACGATGCGATTGCCGCCGGAATCAGTGTTGCTCCGGGACAGATCTTTTCTCCGGCCAATCGCTACGACAATTTCGTTCGCCTGAGTTTTGGTCACCCGTGGTCTGACAAAACCGACGACGCCGTGCGTTGGCTTGGAAGGCGCGTTAGTGAACTGGCTAAGGCGTGACGATGTTGAACCAGAACTCGAAATCATCGAGCAGCGCCAGGAACTGATCCAGTGCGGCGGGATCGCCGTCGATACTCATCGCATTGGTCGCGAGCAGCACGGCTGGCGGTATGCCCGCCAATACCATTCCCAGGAAACCGCCGCGGGGCAGCGAAATTGTCGCGTCCGCCTCGTCAACTTCCTGACCCTGGCCATGGTGAAGGACGCCATTCCGGACCATGACAACGTAAGTCTCGTCGAGATCTTCGAAGTCGAAGTTCAGGGTAATTTCCTGCCCCGTCGCCGCAGGACCATTGAGACGTATGGCGAGAAAATCCAGCAAGTCCGGGATTGACAGGCCGTTGATCATGTCCATGCTCAATTGCCGAATCGGGATCCCGGAGTCGACACCCTGCCGCAGCTCCAGCGCCGCCGTCAGGTAGAAATTGCGCCACTGGCCCGACTCGGCCTGGTAACCGAGCTGTTCGAGCGCATCGGCCTGCAGGTATCTCGCTGCTGTATTCTCAGGCTCCGCGAATACCAGGTGATTCACGAGTTCGACGACCCAGCGATAGTCCGCGGCATCGTAAGCAGCCTGCGCCTTTTCGAGCAGTGCATCGGCGCCGCCAGCGACCTCGACGTAGCGCTTGCCGGCCTCCTCGGGTGGCAGGGGGTGCATATTTGCCGGATTGCCGTCGAAAAAGCCGAGGTACTTCTGGTAGACGGCACGGGAATTGTGGCTGACCGTGCCGTAGTAGCCACGGTTGTACCAGGCCGACGCGAGCTCATGCGGCAGGTCGAGCTGCCCGGATATTTCATCCATCGTGTAGCCATGATTGGCGAGCCGGAGTGTCTGGTCGTGAATATAGCGATAGGTGTCTCCCTGCTTGTCGAGGTACTCGACGATACGGTCATAGCCCCAGCGCGGCCAGTGATGCCCCCCGAACAGTAACTCGGTGTCTTTCGGAATCAGATCTATTGCTTCGTGCAGGTAGTCACTCCAGAGCAACGCGTCGCGAACCTGCGCGCCGCGCAGCGTATACAGGTTGTGCAAAGTCCCGTTGGCCTCCTCGGCGGCATAGAACGCTTTCATGCCGGGCAGGTAGAACATCAGCTCGGCGGGCGCCTCGGCATACGGCGTGTTCATGAAAACGAAGCGAACGCCATCGATAACCATCTCTTGCCCTGTTTCCGTGATGATGTCCGTAGGCTCGATCAGCGTCACCCCGCCGGCAGAGATTGCTTTGCCAAGACCGACATCGACAATACCCTTCTCATCAGACGGCAAGAGCGCCCCGAACATGTATGTCGCACGGCGCCGCATGACGTTGCCTGCCAGGATATTTTCGGAAACCGCGAAATCCATGAATCCTTGCGATGCGATGATGCGCACCTTGCCGGCCGCGACATCCTGCCTGCTCACAACACCCTGCACGCCGCCGAAATGGTCTGCGTGACTGTGGCTGTAGATCACGGCAACAACGGGTCTCTGCGGCAGGTGTTCGAAGGCAAATTCCAGCGCTGCTCTGGCAGGTTCCTGCGTCAGCAAGGGATCAACGATGATGTACCCCGTGTCGCCGACAATGATTGACAGGTTCGAGATATCAAACCCGCGAACCTGGTAGATGTCCTGCGCAACCTGGTAAAGGCCAGTCTGTCGGTTCAGCTGCGCCTGGCGCCAAAGGCTCGGGTTGACTTCGGCAGGCGCCGCGCCGTCGACAAATGCAAACCTGTCCATGTCCCAGATCGCGCGACCGCTCGCGTTACGAATCACCAAGCTGTCCGGACGAGCGACAAGCCCCCGCTCGACCAGTTCGAAGTCCTCGGTATCATCGAACGGCAAGCTTTGTAGCACCGCCTGATTGGCCAGATGCGTTGCATCGGACGCATCATTTCGATCCTGCGCCAGGGCTGCTGACGAGCAGGCCAATACGGCCAAAAATGCGAGCATTTTCTTCGACATATGTATCCCTCTTGTTGACTGGCACCGGGAGCGGGCGTCTAGCGCCGACTATAGCTCAAAGAGGGGGATCTCAATGAAAAGGTATAAATTTGCAGAGTTGCCAGCACTCGGCGGTAACCGTCGAAATGATGGCGCAGACCGTTATTCAGAAGGCGGAGAATATCCAGTGCCTGGTACCGAATTTCACGCTGACCGAGAATGGTATCGGCACCAATCAGTCTTGCAGCCGCAAGCGCGCTGCGCACCCTCCACCGGGAGGCATCTCAGGACTGATGGTTGTAGGGATCGCCTGCGTATTGCTCTGCGTCGGCCGGCTCGTCGAGCGTCAACTCCAGTTCCGACGGATCGTCCATGAGCTCACTGCACCGCCTCTGGATCATCTCCAGCTTGAGCGTCACACTGGACTGAGACAGCGGCGTTTCGAAATCCTTGTCGTTCATATCCGTATTCGACCCTTGTCACCTGTCGCCGATTTGCGACAGGTAAACTGTATCATAAAAGCCTGATAAAAAAGCTATTTTTCAGTAACTTATGTAAAAAATCTCTAATCCGGATCCTGACTTAGAACGGCCATTAATATCGCGATGCCCTCGAGGAAGCTGCCGAGCCGTATGTTCTCGTTCGGGCTGTGCTGATTATTGTCGATATTCACGGTCGGCACGCTGGCAGCCGGAATCCCCAGGGTCTCTACGAGGGGCGCGATAGGAATCGAGCCACCCGAGTTGCGGATCAGGATCGGCTCCTCGCCATACAGGTGCCGCATCCCGGCCCTGGCCATGAGGCCCGCCGGGGCATCGAAGTCCGATCGATAGGCGCCATAGCTCACGTCGTAGGTCAATTTCAGCAATTTTGGATGCTGTCTGCGTTCATCATCGGTCGGTTCGGATTCGATCAGGTGAAACCCGAGACCGGTCACATGATCGCGCAGCAATGAGATCAGCCGCTCCGGATCGGACTCTTTGACGAGACGAATATCGATTTCGGCCGTTGCCTTCGGTGGAATGATGGTCCGCGCCTCATCACCAACCCAGGCGGCACGTATCCCGCGCACGTTGAGGGACGGATACTGAAGAGCTTCCTGCAACGACGGAGCGACGGCGTCCGCTCGAGCAACACCGGCGCTGGCCAGGATAGCCGCCTCGTCATCCGGTACCGCCTCCAGTAACTCGCGAACAGCAGGCGTGATTTCGATACCGTCGTAGAAGCCGTCCAGCGTCACCCGGCCCGCCTCGTCTTTGAGCGACGCGATGATGCGCGCCAGGTCGAACACGGGATTCGGCAGGAAATTTCCATAGTGGCCGCTGTGTTGTGCGACCTTCGGCCCGTAGGTCTCGAGCGTGACCGTCACAATGCCTCGAGCGCCAAATTTGACGGTCGGTCGATTCGAGGCATGCGGCGGCCCGTCGAAGATCAACAGGAAATCGGCGGCCAACAGTTCCCGGTCGCGCTTCACGGCCGGCGCCAGGTTCGGAGACCCCATCTCTTCCTCGGTATCGATCAGCACCTTCAGGTTGTATTGCGGCGCTGCATCCAGTTCGTCGAGCAACTGCATGGCCATCAGAAACTGGGTCATCGGCCCCTTGGAATCGGATGCGGACCTCGCAAACACGCGCCACTCCGGATCAAATCTCTCTGCCAGGGAGTCCCAGGGAATCGGCCGCCACTGGCCGAGTTCATCCCGTTCCTTGAGCACCGCAGCATAGGGATCCGGTTGCTCCCAGGCCGACGGGTCGACAGGCTGCCCATCCGCCTGGAGATAGACCAGCACGGTCTTTTTCGCACCGGGAACGAGACGCTGGGCCAGTAGCGCGGGACTACCGTCGGTCGGGATCTGCTCGGTTTCGAACCCCCGGCCTGCAAACGCGCCTTCCATCCAGGTAACGAGACGCTCGATGTCCTCGGCGTATACGGCATCGTTCGGCAGTGCGAGGAATTCGCGGTACAGGCTCACCGCCGCATCCCTGTTGGCCTCGACCGTATCCCGTATGGTGACTGGATCCGGAGCCTGCGCCACGGCAACCAGAGGCAGCACTATTGCCGCCGCAAAAAACCATTGATTGTGTACTTTTCTCATGCGCCGACTCTACACCGGGCCAAAGAAAAAGGCTGCCCCAAACGAGGCAGCCTTTTTCCGTTTACTCGACTTCTAACTGGCTACGGCTTCAGCCGATCGACCACACCCAGTACGATGACTGTCGCGGCAGCTGCAAGGAACAGGCCGTTGACGCCGGCCAGTGCAGTTGTAATAAAGCCGCCCACCGCCGGAATTGCACCGAGACCACCATGAGCAATATTCAATGCAATTGCAGCAACGAGAAACCGGTTCCGGTCATCTTCAGCGATGTACCAGGCACCGGCGATACCGAGAACTGCCACGATTGCGGCGCTGTACGGAATTGCTACAAATGCCGCCACGATGGCGAATATCACGCCAACTAACTTGACGATTTTATCTACACCCATGTGTTTATCCCCTTAGTTGCTAATTCTAGTTTTTATCCAGCAAGCTGCTTTTTATTGTGTTGCAGCACCGCGAGCCGCGGTTGGAAAAGTCTAGCAGGAAATTACGAATATTGTTTTTTATTAAAAAACAATAATCTATACAATTATTCTTGAAATTACTTGTAAAAATATTCCGGTTTTTTGGCGGCTGTTCAGGCCAATTTCTTAAAATCGCACGAGCGCCGAACCCCACGTAAAACCGGCGCCGAATGCCTCGAAAAGGAGCAGTTGTCCGCGCTGAATCCGTCCGTCGCGGACGGCGGTATCAAGCGCTAACGGGATCGAGGCGCTCGAGGTGTTGGCGTGTTCGTCCACGGTCACGACAACGCGGTCCATCGGGAGGTCCACTTTCTTCGCCGCGGCAGCAATGATCCGCAGATTGGCCTGGTGCGGCACGAGCCAATCGAGATCGTGCTTATCCACGTTATTGCCGTCCAGCGTCTCTTGTGCCATGGAGCCGAGTGTTCCGACCGCTTTGCGGAAAACGGCGTTTCCCTGCATCTGGATATAGGCTTCACCGGCACGGACCGCCTCATAGTTGCTCGAAATACCCCATGGAACCTCGAGCAGATCCTCGAATTCGCCGTCTGAATGGATGTGAGTGGAGATGATGCCGGGCTCATCGGAGGCTTGCAGGATGACGGCGCCCGCCCCGTCACCAAAGAGCACGGCGGTGCTGCGATCTTCCCAATTCGTGAGCCGTGACAAAATTTCGCTGCCGATGACGAGCGCCGTCGTCGCACCGCCAGTCTCAATCTGTCGCCTGGCCAGGTCGAGTGCGTATATGAACCCGGAACAGGCCGCCTGTATATCCATGGCCGGGCATCCGCGAATGCCGAGACGGCGCTGCAGAATACAAGCCGTGCTCGGGAAGATCTTATCCGGCGTCACGGTCCCGACTATGATCAGGTCGATATCGGTGACTTCGATGCCGGCCATTTCGATCGCCTGCCCTGCCGCAGCCAATGCCATATCGGAGCAGGTCTCGTCTTCTGCCGCAGTGTGCCGGCGGCAGATCCCGGTGCGCTCTCGAATCCACTCGTCCGATGTGTCCATCATCTTCTCGAGATCTTGGTTTGTGACCACTTTCTCGGGCAGATAGCTGCCTGTGCCGGCAATGCGTGAATAGGTCATAGGGGGGTTCCTAACTGCTCTGGCGCAGGAAGTCAGCAATTTCTCGTAGCGTGGGATGGTCGAAGATATCACTAATATCGAGCTTGCCGGGATATCGCTCATCCACGGCGAGTGCGATCTCGGTCAGGGTCAGTGAGCTGATGCCGACTTCGAACAGGTTGTCGTCCGGGCCGATGATGCGCTCTTTGGAGTGTTCGCGGCAGATCAGCTCGAGCTCCGCGACGAGCGGATCCGAATCGACGCTCTCTTCCGAGACATCTGGCGCGAGTTTCGCCAGGACCTCGCGATATTCGCCATCGAGATAAGCGTTGAGCAACGCTGCGCGCTGCACTTTGCCGCTGGTCGTCTTCGGAATCTTCCGCACCGGAATCACATGGTCGACCTCGAGTCCCGTGTGTTCACCGATGCGCTCGACGACCTTTCTCGCAAGAATCTTGAAGGTATCGAGATCGCGCCGAAACAGCGTGAAGACGAGCAGCTCCTCGGTCTGGCTCTCTTGCGTCCTCGTGCCAGCCACCACGACCTTGCCGAGATCCAGTCCCTCGACCTCGGCCGCGATTTCCTCGATATCGTGCGGATAGTAATTCTGCCCGTTGACAATGATGATGTCCTTCGACCGTCCCGTAATGACGAGATCGCCTTCGACGAAGGCGCCCACGTCACCGGTACGAAGCCAGCGGTCAGCGGTGAACAGGTCCGCAGTTGCCGCCTCATCGCCGTAGATGCGCTCCGTTACGCTCCCGCCGAGCAGCTGTATGTTCCCTACCCGGCCGTCATCGAGCACATTGTCCTCATCATCCGCAATACGGATCTGGACATCGCGCATAGCCTGCCCGACCTTCACGAAACTCACGGCATCATCGTCACCGAGATCCGCCGTCTCGAACGGCTCACCCACGCGCAGCGAGTGACGGTGTACGACGACCCGGGCATACTCGCTGCCAACTTCCGGCATCGAGACACCCACGGTCGCTTCGGCCAGCCCATAGACCGGAAACATCGCGGTTCGCTTCAAGCCACAGGGCGCCAATGCCTCGAGAAATTCCTCGCATAGCGAGTAAGAGATCGGCTCGGCGCCGTTCAGTATCAACCTGACGCAGGACAAGTCCGCGTTCGGCAAGCCCTTGCGCTCGAACAACTTGAGGAAATGTTTATAGCCAAAATTCGGTGAGCAGAGTTGTGTGGCCCGCAGCTCGTCGGCCTTGATCATCCACAGCAAGGGCCTGCGAACAAACGCATTCGTGTCCATGACCGCGTGGTTCATACCGGCCGCGAGTACGCTCAGGTGGTAGCCGATGAGGCCCATGTCGTGTGTCAGGGGCATCCAGCTGAGGCTGACATCGTCTTCGCACCATCCCGTGCCCTCGACGATAGCCCGAATGTTGATGCACAAATTGCGGTGCGTCAGGCAAACGCCCTTCGGATCGCTCGTCGACCCCGACGAGTACTGGATAAACGCGAGATCGTCGGGAGATGCCGCGTAGATCTCGCCGTTCTCACCCGGTACGATATCGCTCATCCGCGCCGAGCGCGATTCGAGAATACCCGTGATCTCATCGAGCTTGTTGTCCCCGCAAAACTCCAGCAATCGCTCCAGCAGCTCCGACTCGGTAAACAGAGTGGCATTTTCAAGCTGGCGGAGAATGCGAAACAGCTTGTGACGGTGCTCGTCACTGATGCCCACCGCGACCGGTACCGGCACGATCCCGCCGAGTATGGCCGCCCAGTATGCTACGACGAATTGCTCGTTAGACCTGGTGAAGACCACGAGCTCATCACCCTGCTGCATGCCACGCGCCTGCAGCGAGCCCAGCAAGGCCGATGCGCGCTCCCACAGACTGGCAAACGTCACGACGCTTTCGTCATCCTCGCCATCGATGAAGCGAATGTGGCGGTCCCTGCTCCTGGCGTCGGCCAGCAGATCGATGAGTGTGTCGTAAAGTTGCATGTCTTCCAGGGGCAGAAAAGAGGCGCAATATTACATTGACCGGCGCTGAACCGGTACTGCAAACTCGCCGCAGCAATGCTGGCAACGTCGTGATCCGGAATGCAGAACTGTATCTCATACCGAGGGAAGTGCGGCTCGCTGATATAGAGTCTCATCGGCTGAACATTCAGCGACGAGTCAGGTCTGTTATGAAAGAATGTAAGTCAAAGCTCAACAGCCCTTTAGGTCAGGCCTTGAACCGCAAATTCTGTCTGCTGCCGTTACTGATCTGCCTGGCTCTGCCTGCCTGGGCGGAGACGCCGCTCACACCGCACGCAGCGCGTTACAAGGTCAAGATCAGCGTACTTGGCGGCGAGCTCAATACGCAGTTGCGTCAGACTGCGACCGGCTTTGAGGCGACTCACGTTATCCGCGCGACGGGTATGACGCGGCTGTTCACGAGAGGCCGGATTGCAGAGACTTCGGAGTTCGACGTCGCGCCGGACGGCGTCAAGCCGAGGCACTATACGTCGCGCGATTCGCTGACCCGCGACAAGATCAACGCCGACATTGATTTTGACTGGGACGCCGGCGAAGCGCGTGGCACCGTCAATGGCGAAGAGCTGGTATCAGCAATCAACGGTCTCGTCCACGACCGCGTTTCGATCCAGTATGAGGTCATGCAAGACCTGCTAAACGGCGAGCCGAGCGAGTTGTACACGATGTTCGAAGTGGACCGGCTGCGCCCCGTCAATATCACGATGCTTGGCGAAAAACAGGTCAATGTGCCTGCCGGGAAGTTTCATGTCATCGGCATCCGCCACCAGGCTGAAGGCAGCAAGCGGGCAACAACACTGTGGTGTTCCGAGGCGCTGGGTTACCTGCCCGTCGTCATCGAGCAGCATCGCAAGGGAGAGTTGCGCGTTCGCGCGACCCTTCTCGAATACATACCCGAAACGGGTGGTTGATATCAGCTCAACGTAATGGCCAGCTGCAGGACCAGGAACATGCTTGCCGTCACGAGTCCGCTCAGCAGCAGGCAGGCCAGCCACCTGGCGATATAGCCCGCATGTGCGTACCCGATGAACACGGGAGCGGCGGGCAACATAGCCAGGAAGGTTAACGGGTATATGACAGCGGCAACCCGCGGATAGCGAAACGCCCAGCTGCGTAGCTCGGGTTGCGCACGCACGGCATTGGCAATGTCGTCGAGGTTTCCCAGCATTGCGCGGGCATCTTCACACGCTGTCAGTCGATCGGCACCGTCACTCAAGCCCTGTTCGACCAGGTCGTCAAAATGGTCTTTGAGCTCTGCGACCGTGCGACGGACGTGGCGCGGGGCAACGCCCCAACGCAGCAATCGTGACCGCAGTCTCGACAGATCGATGTCATGCATGGCCCGGCGCCTCGAGAACGTTTGCGATGCCGCCCTGAATGCGTCGCCAGTCGTTCTGCAGTTTCTCGAGTCGCTGGCGTCCCTTCTTCGTCAGCGAGTAATAGACACGGGTGCGACCGCCGACGGCCTTGCGTTTCGATCTGAGCGCGCCGTTACGTTCCAGGGAATGGAGAACCGGGTAGATGACACCCTCGCCCAGCGTTATCGCCTCACCGGTCGCATCGCGAATCGAGCGCACGAGTTCGTACCCATACATCTCGTTTCGATCCAGCAGGCGGAGCAGGAGTAGCTCGGGGACACCACTCATGAACGGAGGGTTGCTTTGCGCCATGGGGTTGCCCTTCAGTCGTTAAGCCATACCAATATACCTTGAACTAAAAGGTATAACAAGACTTACTTTTTGGTTCTAGGTATGTACACTATACCTATAAGTTCGAGGTATCTAACCAATGCGGGGTTGACGCCCCGCCCGGGCGGCGGTCATTGGAAAGCCTTTCCTTCCCGCCGGGCCGCCTGATTGGCCGTCGCCCTTTTTCCCGTTAGTTGCGGTCGAATTCCTGCTTTACGTTGAGTTCGTCCCGCCCCTGGTGAACGATGCGAATCGCGCGAATCATGGAACCGCTCGCGTCGATTCGGTAGGACTCGATCAGCATCGCCCCTTCCTTGTCCCGCGTCTCGATAACATAGGCGCCGTTCTCCCAACCGGACACGCGATCGGCTTCCACGGGCCCGACGCGGACCGTGCGCTGCTCACCGAAGCGATATTCTTCGACAACCGACCGATTGAAGCTGATGAACAGGCCGTGTTCAGTCTGTGTAAGCTTGAGATCTTCGCCGGTCTCGAGGAATACGTGAACCTGGACGTCTGAAGACCGGCGCTGGCTGACTTTTCGTCCGGAAACCAGGCTCTCGTCCGCGCCCGTGACCCGGCGTTCCGCATCGGTGATTTGTCGGGCACTTTGTTGACTGTCAGCGCGCAACCGCCACTGACCGGACAAATCCATGCCTGTCGGGACCGTCGCCGATTTTGGCGGCAACGGTGCCTGCGTACTGCAAGCACCGAGCAAGGCGGCGGTGCAGATCGCCAGCAACGCGCTCCTCATGCCGTCCGCTTCTTGGGTAATGGAATGAAGTCGGTCTCGCCCGGCACTTTATCGAAGCGGTCCTCGTTCCAGTCGCGTTTTGCTTGCTCGAGGCGTTCGCCGGAACTGCTGACAAAATTCCACCAGATAATTCTGTCGCCTTCGAGTGTATCGCCGCCGCAGATCATGACATGGGCGCCATCAGCAGTTGTTATCGTTCCACTGCTTTCATTCTCCAGCACTGCGAGCACACCCGATGACACCGTCACTCCATCGAGCTCTATGCTGCCGTCAACGACGTAGATGCCCGTTTCCTCTGCATCGGGCAAGTCGAGGCTGGAGCCCGGCTCCATTCTCGCCTCGACATACAGCGTCTCGCTGGCCGCCTGTACGGGCGATGTTTCCCCGTACGCCGTACCAATGACCACGGTAACCGCCACACCATCCAGGCTTACCGTCGGAATCCCTTCCGAACCGTAATGCTCGAAACGCGGTTCGTCTTCCTCGTGCTCGAGTGGCAGCGCCACCCAGGTCTGCAGACCATGCAATTTCTGCCCGCTCTCGAGTATCTCTGGCGTGACCTTTTCGGAATGCACAATACCGCGCCCGGCTGTCATCCAGTTGACTTCGCCCGGGCGAATCGGCTGCACGTACCCCAGGCTGTCCCGATGCAGGATCTCACCCTCGAAGAGGTAGGTAATCGTCGCGAGTCCGATGTGCGGATGCGCGCGCACGTTGACGCCGGTTCCAGGCGGAAATTCGGCCGGACCCATGTGGTCGAAGAAAATAAACGGACCGACTCTCTGGCGACGTTCATCGGGCAATGCCCGACGTACCGTGAACTCCCCCAGATCCTTGGTTGCCGGCTCTATCAGCAATTCGATGGCGTTATTTCTTTCCATGCCTCCTCCATTCAGCTAACTGTCCTCCCCAGGCGGCGCGAGAACGAATTCGATGCTTCAACCTCGATGTCGCCCAGGCCAAGCCAGTCTTTGAGCGCATGTAATTCTGCCGCAAGGCAGCCACTACAATGTTCGACGTCAATGCTGTCTTCCCCGTGCGCATTGAGAACAAGCAGCTTGCTGGCCTTGCGGTCTGCCTTGAGATCCACTCGCCCGACGATTCTATCGCCTACACGAAACGGCAGCACGTAGTAGCCCCAGCGGCGCCTGGCGGCCGGAACGTAAATCTCAATTCGATAGCGAAAGTCGAACAGGCGCTCGGCACGCGGCCTGAACCAGACGACAGGATCGAAGGGCGACAGCAGCGAAAAACCCTCGATCTTGCGAGGTATTCGGGCGTCCCTGGCCAGGTATGCCTGCTGATTCCACCCTGCGACCTCGACCGGCCACAAGTCCCCGTTCTCCACGAGATTTGCAACCAGGGGCGCCGCGACTCGCGGTGACAGGCGGTAGTAATCCGCAAGGTCGTGCAAGGTGGCGACGCCAAGAGCCCTGCTCGCGAGCCTCAGTAACTCCACTTGTGCATCTGCCACTGACAAGCTGCGTTCGAGGTGCTCCCTGGGCAGAACGCGCTCTGGCAGATCATAGACGCGTTGAAAATTGGGAAGCCGGTGGCTCACGACGAGGTCGCCACGAGCAAAGTGATACTCGAGGGCCCAGCGAGGTATTGAACGATGCCAGTCGCCGGGTTTGCGCTTGGGGCCCGGCGCGGGGGGCAAATCGCCGGCGGTCAGCGCCCCGTCGCGTTGGACCTGTTTGAGGACTGCATCGAGATAGGACGCTCGACCGCGCAGCTTTCGCAGCGGGTTGTACTGGTGCATTTCATAGGACTGGCGCCGATACTCGAGCAACGGCCAGCTGCTGACCGGAACGATAGAGGCTTCGTGCGCCCACTGCTCCGTATACTCTCGCCTCCCATAAGCCAAGTGCTCGAAGCGCTGCCGGTCGTAGGCACCGAGACGCGACCAAAGGACGAGAAACTGCGCCGGCATCAATACGTTGACGTAGTCGAGCTGGAGCAGTCCGAGCGTATCGACGACACGCCGAAAATGCCGTGCATCGGGTTGACCGGATGGTCGCGGCCGGTCGAAGCCCTGTGCCGCCAGGGCGACACGCCGCGCTTCGGCGGGTGACAGTCGGACACGTCTCATCATTCAAGCGATGCTTTTTTGTGACACAAGTCTCAGTTCCTAGCGTAATTCGGTCCAGGACAGCCGGTTATGTGAATGCGGCCACATAATGGGGGACGCGAATTCAGCAGAGTAGGTTCGGTCCCAACCAGATTCAACTGGCGAGAGAGATCATGCAGTTATTTAGCATCATTTTCGAAAGGCTACCGATGGTGTGGTTCCTGCTGGGCCTGCTGTTCAACGCGCTGGCCCTTTACGTGGGTTTCGAAAACAAGATGTCGTTTATTTACTGGGCCGGCGGTTGGGCCTGCTGCGTGTACGGACTTGCACTTTATTTCCTGCAGCATCGCGAGCGCCCGCGGCAGTCTGCCAAGACGCGCCTGTCGCCGAACTTCATTTCAG
Organism: Woeseiaceae bacterium; assembly: GCA_011772865.1. Taxonomy (GTDB): domain Bacteria; phylum Pseudomonadota; class Gammaproteobacteria; order Steroidobacterales; family Woeseiaceae; genus UBA1847. Next base: position 93,749 of record WVYQ01000016.1, read on the forward strand.
TCGGCGCCACGAACATTGCGCCAGAGATTCCGAAGTCCGAAGGCGAGGCGACCCCAGAGGAAACTCCGGCAGACTGATCCTGCACTACTCCTCGCGCCCCAAGATTCGTTAGTATCGGGGCGTTGTTCGCAAATCTAGCTTGCCCCATGAACCGACTGTGCCGTCTTTTCGGTTTCGCGCTATTGCTGATATCTGGCAGCCTGCCGGCCGACCAATCCGCCGTCGAGGGCCGCTGGCTGACACAAGATCGTGACGGTTGGATCCGCATCACGTTGGTTGGCGGCACGCTCGAAGGCAGTATCGCCGGAGCGCCGCCGGGGAGCCCCAGCGAGCGCGAGTTTGATGAATTCAACCCGGATCCGGCGCTGCGAGGTCGGCGCCTCGACGGCCTGACCATAATGACCGGTTTCGAGTATGCGGGCGACGGCCGCTGGAGAAACGGCACGGTATACGACCCGAACAGCGGCAAAACCTACAAGTGCACGGTGACACTGCTCGACGCCGATACGCTCAAGATCCGCGGTTACATTGGCGTCTCTCTGTTCGGCAGATCCGAGACCTGGACGCGCGATGACCCTGATCCAGATTCCAACTGAGCAGACCACAGCCGCCACCGACTTGCTGATAGCGGTCCTGGCAATTGCCAGCGCCAATTACCTCAGAAAACGAGGTCCTGGTGAACTGCGCGGACGCCTTTGGCGCATTGTCTTTCTGCTTCTTGCCGTCGCCAGCTTGCTCGGAGCAATCGGTCACGGTCTTGTTCTTGGTCGCACGGTCTACATTGTACTGTGGTGGGGTGCGTACCTGGCGCTTGCCCTCCTTGTCGCCGCATTCCTGCTGGCGACGATCAGGGACCTGGCGGGCGATGCGCGTGCACGCCAGGCACTTCCTTTCCTGGTTGTTGTTGCTATCGGATTCTTTGGCTACTTCGCACTGGATCCGGACAACTTCCTGCCTTTTATCCTGTATGAATCGACCGTCATGATCCTGGCCCTGGCAGGTTATATCCGTATCGCAATCCGTGGCGATATGCCGGGCGCCACCTGGATTGCCGCTTCGATCACGGTAAATATTCTGGCAGCCCTCGTTCAGGCAGGCGGATCATTGCAAGTCACGGTGATCTGGACCTTCGACCACAATGGCATTTTTCACCTCGTGCAGATCCTGGCGATGGGAATGTTGGTCTATGGACTGCGCTGTCCCGGTGAGTGCCCCACGGAGTAGTTGCGGCCCCTTTTTGGAAGTAGTTATCAGCAGGTTGCACCACGTGGCATCGTGCGATGACGCTTCCGCATATTCAGCAATAATCAGCGAATTTCAGGCTAAAACTTCGGTAGCCGCAATCGAATAGCGACTTATAGTCACGTCAGACTGGGCTAAAATGACGGCTAATGACCCAAAAGGGTCGGCCCTATTTGAGACAGGGAATCTGGTATGTATGTTGGCCACTACGCGGCGAGTTTGGCGCTCAAACGATTTGAAAAGCGGGCATCGCTAGGCGTCCTGTTCCTCGCGGTGCAGTTTGTAGACATTGTTTTCTTTCCACTGGTGTTACTTGGCATCGAACGCCTGAACATTGTGGAGAACTTCACTCAATCTACGCATTTCGAACTCGAGTACATGCCCTATACGCACAGTCTGCTTGCATTTCTGATTTGGTCTGGCCTGGCTTATGCGCTTTTTCGATGGGTGATTGTAAAGAGCCATTCGGTGGCCGTGGTCGTCGCGTTGGCCGTCATGTCGCATTGGCTGCTCGACGTTATCGTGCATACGCCAGATTTGCCGATATGGAATGACGCGTCGCCCAAACTCGGGTTAGGTCTTTGGAATAATGCGATCGCGACCTATGCGCTTGAGGCAGCCCTGTTGCTGGCGGGCCTCTGGCTGTACCTGCGATCGACAAGTGCCTCGACAAGGACGGGAAAGTACGGCATGACCATTTTTGTGTTGGCGCTCTTGCTGGTGAACATCGCAAACATTTTTGGACCGCTGCAGGGCGACAGCACTGTGGTTCTTGCAAGCACAGCTGTTGCGAGCTACTTGCTATTTGCAGCTGCCGCGTTCTGGCTAGATACGAAGCGGTCCTAGCGGTATTACGCCCGCTCACAATTAGCCAAGCGTACCGTGATGTCATGACCCTGTTCGAATATTTAGCAGTCGCGTTCTCAATTGTTCTCGGATTTAGTTTTACACATCTTCTGGGCAACGTCAGAAGCGTTTTCGATCCCGATCGAAGATATTCAGTTCACATTGGTTTTTTCTTCTACCTGATTTTGCTACACCCGCAACTTTGGTGGGCACTGTGGGACCTTCACGACGACGCGCCATGGAACATTTTCACCTTTTTCTTCACGCTTGCCGGACCCGGGATTCTTTACCTCATGTCGACGTCCGCTGTGCCAATCGATCGGACGCAAAGTCCATCTTGGGAAGATCACTTTGTCTCGTCTCGGCGCTGGATCTACGGTTTTACTGCTGCTTACGCGATTTGGGGTATCGGCGTGGTTTTTTGGGTCTTTGGCGTCCCTCTGCTACACCCGTATCGAATCGTTCAGGTTTCAATTCTCATCGTAACGATTTCAGCTGCACTGCTGCCATCTTCTCGGATGGACCGGTTTGCCGTGACGATGCTGCTGATCATCTTAATTGGCGGACAGCTCCTCTTTCGCATTAACCCTGGCGGGTACTTCGCTGGATAGTACGACGAGAGATTACCGTGCGGTGGGTCCAGGCCGCTATTCAGCCAGGCTTCCACTGCAGCGCCATCGGTTCGATAAGTAAGCCCCCAGAAGAAACCGATTTCATGCCGATTCGTACTCGGTTCGTACTGCGTTAGGACGCGGTTCGAGTCTTGCCGGCAGCCGTTGAGTATCCATAAAAGAACCAACCAACCGGGAGACGAATTATGCTGATCCTACCGAACCAAGTTAGCGGCACCAGGACATTGATTATCTTGGCATTCACCTGGGCCCTGTTCGCAGCCTTCGCAACGGAATCAAGTGCACAGGGCTGGGAACTGCGGACTACTACGATAGCCGTTCCAGGCACCTATGAGATCGAAAACGGGAGTATCGAAAAAGCCATCCGAATCTCTGAAGTCCAGTTGTCACACGCGTCGCAGCGAGAAAAAGTAGCGGTGCTCAATAATCTATGCATTGGCCACATCCTGCGCGACGATCTGGAGACGGCACTTGTCTACTGTGACAAGGCCATCGATCGCCCGAACGAAAAAACAGTCAGTTATAACAACCGCGGAGTGCTCAAAGCACTGCAAGGAGATGTCGAGGGCGCAATGCGGGACTTCGAGAAAGCAGCGATGATCGACTGCCTCGGTGAGTGCAGTGCGGCTGCAACTGTCCCACGGGACCTGCCTCGGCCAGTCGCCAGACGCAATCTTTCGAAAGCCGAGTATGTCGTGGAATTGGCACGAACTGCAGGCGATGAGGCGTTTACAGCCCGCGTCGACGAGTAACGAACGCAAACCCTGAGCGGCCGGCGCCTGCCGGCCGCTTTGCCGCTGCCGTGCTAAAATTAGTGTCTACGCGGCTGAACTACCAACGATGGCATCCTGGCACGCAGATTTTAATGTTGGCGAGTGGCGGGTCAGCCCGAAGCTCCACAACATTAGCAAGGAAGGAAAAACCGTCGTCGTAAAGCACAAGTCGATGGCGGTGCTCGTCTCTTTGGCGGATGCCAATGGCGACGTCGTTTCCCGCGACGACATTATGGACATGGTATGGCCCCGCATGGCGGTCACGGACGATGTACTAACCCAGAGCATCGTCGAGCTCAGAAAAGCGTTCAATGACGACGCCAAACACCCCAAGTTCATTGAGACGATACCCAAAGTCGGTTTTCGTCTACTCGCATCCGTCTCGCAGATAAGTGAAGACCAGGCTCAGAAATCCTTGTTCCCCACTGATGGATCCAAGCACGCGGATCGCGGCTTGCCAAAGCAAGGTTTTTTTCATGCTGCCACGGTGTTGCTCTTTATCGTATTCGCACTGTGGTTTCTTCTCGGCAAAGAAGAAAATGTCAGGCGGCCTGTCATTACGGTCGAAGAAACCCCGACTATGGTCGTATTGCCCTTCGTGAATTTGAGCGACGACCCGGATACCGACTACTTTTCGGACGGTCTGTCCGACGAGATTCGCAACCTGCTCTCAGAGACTGGCGGACTGAAGGTTATCGGCCGAGCGTCGTCATTTGCGTTCAAGGGGAAAAACGAAGACCTGCGCGTGATCGGGAGTACGCTCGGCGTGCAGAACGTGCTCGAAGGAACCGTACGCACCACGGGCGACCAAGTACGCGTTACCGCTCAGTTAATCGATGTATCGGATGGCACGCAAGTCTGGTCGGGCAACTTCAACAGAACAATGACCGACATCTTTGCAATGCAGGATGATATCGCCGCCGCCATAATCGCTGCTCTGCACGTAAATATAGGCATGGCACCAACGCGTGGACGCCCAACCGAGAGCCTCGAAGCCTATACATTATTTCTCAAGGCCAAAGCTTCAATTCATCCCAAAGAAACGCGAAGCGCGGAGAGCAACTTGAAGGCGGCTATCGAGCTTGATCCTGACTTTGCGGAGGCCTATGAATTGCTCGCATGGGTCTATTGGAATCAAGTCGCAGAGGTTATTGCGCCGTTAGAGGCGCAGGCGCTGACGGTTGCGGCCGCGACCGAAGCGCTTTCCCGAAATCCAGATCTCGTATTTGCGAGAGCCTTGCACCTGTCGTCTAGTGGTGAAGCCAATTCATTCCTCGAAATTTTGCAGGCATACGAGCAAGCGGTTTTCAGGCAACCCTATAATCAGGCCGCTCATTCAGCTTTGATTTTCGATTTGGTGGAATGTGGATATCTTCAGGAGGCTCTGAGCATTGCAAAGCGATCTGTTGAAATTGATCCGTTGTCACTCGCGGCGAATTCCGACTTGATACATGTGCTGTACGCCACTGGACAGACCGCAGAGGCAGAAGCTTTGCTAAAAGTTTTTGAAGAGTTGAGTCCCATAGCAGCCAATTGGATCAGGGGCGATTGGAGTCTGGCAGCTCAGCAAGATGACATCGCCATCGCGCATTATGAGGCGCATTTGCGGCAACATGGCTTGCCAAGTGGCTGGGTCAGGGAAACGGTAACGGCCGCCCGTAATCCTGCGACAGGGCAGGCATATCTCGATCGTCGCATCCCGCAAATCATAGCGAGCATGCCGCAAGAGGATGCACACGGCTGGCGGCAATCCTTGAATAAATGGTATCTGTTGTTCGGATTCGCTGATCGACACATCGAGCTTATTTTCGATTATGAAATGGCCCCCATAATCTGGTCGACTGCGGACGAGCTTGTCTTTGACGCAACCGTATTCCGGCACCTTGGTTTTACAGCACATCCGAGGTATCTCGAGATCGCTCAATCGCTTGGCATTGTTGACATATGGGATCAGCGCGGGGCTCCGGATTTCTGCAAGAAACTGGACGGCCAGTGGGTGTGCGAGTGATCGACAGCAGATTTTCAAAAGTACCGATCTCCAGCCAAGCCAATAACTGATTTGCATGAAAGCCGACGTTCACTTCTGGGCTTTCGGAATTGATTTTTGGAAACATCCGCTAACCACCGCGAAAGCCGACATTCACTTGGATTGAGCTAAAATGACCGCTAGTGACCCGAAGCAGACGTTTTGGTTTTCAAGTCATTCACCACGTCTGCCCGATTCGGAGAAACTCCAGTGACCAAACTTAAACAGGCGAATCAATGGGTTTCCTTAGCGACAAACGTTGCGGTCGTAGCTGGTCTCATCGTTTTGATCGTTGAGATAAACCAAAACACGGTAGCACTTGAAAACCAAATCGATGTGGCAATTTATGCAGATGCTCCTATTGTCATGCTTGCGGAGCATCCTGATCTGGCAGAACTTCATGTGCGATCGGAATCAGAGGCATGGGATAGTTTTTCACCGGTCGAGCAAGAGCGTTTGAGTGCACTTTGGGCATTATCTCTTGATTCGGCGGAACTTCAATTTCGACTTAGGCAACGTGGGAGCGAGCAGTTAACGGCGGAGAACATGGTATTTCCGCAAAGGCTTCTGAATCGAGACTCATTTAGGACCTTTTGGCGGGAGGCTGAGGGTTCGGGTGTCCTCGACCCCGAGTTCGTCACTTTTTTCAACACCTACATGATGAAGTTCGGCAACTAACCCGGAACGTCCGCTTTTGGCCGTAAGCGGCCGGCCACCTGGCTTAGAGCAGAATGACCGCTACTGACCCAAAGCGGTCATTCACCAGCGTCAACTGTGAGTGGAGTATGGGCATACTGGTCCAGATTACTCAGCGACATGTGCTCGAATGACGATACTGTTGGTGCCAAGTAAGATGGTGTTTCACTTCCTAAGACTGGAGGGGAATGGCTATGACTATTCAAGACCTTGGGGCCGTGGGTGAATTCATTGGCGGTATCGCCGTTGTAATTACGCTCATCTATCTCGCGGTGCAAATCAAGCAGAACACCAATGTTCACGCATCGCTTATTCGGCAGAACTTCTACGATGCCACGCAACATATGATGTTACATGGCGTGGAGTCGTCGGAGTTCAATGAGTTGTTTAACCGAGCGTGGAGTACGAACGATTCTCTGACTGACAGTGAGCGAACCCAGATCTGGCGGCATATGCAAGCGATATTCATGGGTTACCAGGGATTTTTTGAGCAGTACAAATCTGGTGCGCTGCCTGAGCAGGACTGGGCGCTGATGAGGAAAATTCTAACGACTTTCTGGTTAGCGGACGGCAAGGGAAAGAACGAGGCTTGGGAACTGATGTCGCGTGGCAGATTTTTTAATGAGGACTTCTTGGTAGAAATCGACAGCCTAAAAGAGGGAGCGATGCAATTTCGGCAACAGCTAGAGGAACGGGGATTGCAACTTTAGGCGCGGGAATGACGCTGTTACTGTGGCCACGGCAAAAATAGTCTTGTCGATCCAGATATGTCCGCTTCTGGCCGTAAGCAGCCCCCGGCCCATTCTCAGCTACAATGATCGGTAATGACCCAAAGCGGCCGTTGGCTAGATCTGGACTACAATAGCTGGCATCAACTCATGCGGTCGCTGTTTTACGCAGCCACTACGCAGGTTGGTGGCGATTCAACTGAAAAAGGGAATAGAAAATGAGAATAATCACACAAGCAGTCTGTGCATCGTTGTTGGTTTTGCTCTCCACCGGTGCTTACGCTCAGAGCGCCGCTGAGAAGGAGGCATTGGATGTCATTGAGAGGTATTGGCAGGCTCGAAATAGCCAAGACTTCAAGACACAAGCAGATTTGACCAGTAGTAAGGGCACTTTGGATGCTAACTCTGATGGCAGTTTTTTCCGTACAAGCCCCAAGGCGAGCGCCGAAGAACTTGCAGAGATTCAGCTTGGGTCGCAAACAACGAGGGTCTTTTATGCAGAAGCTACGGAGCTTGGTGACAACGTCGTGATGGTCCGGTACTACCTTGAGGGTGTCGTAGAGTCACCTGAGGGAACGGTACCGAATTACCGTACCCGGGTAACTACGGCGTTGGTCAAAGAGTCGGGCGGTTGGAAATTGCGGGCCTGGCACTTTTCGCCTTTGCACGACGGTGGTCGCCACTTGACGTCCAAGTCTGACTTCGAGGAATAGAGACACCGCGCTCTCGGCGATTCCGAACAGAAGAGGGGCACTTCGGTGCCTCTTCTTCTTGCGAGCGGCTATGACCGCCCAGCGCCGAAGCTACTGCTTTCGCCAACGGTTCTAATATGGCCGCTTCTGGCCGAAAGCAGCCCTTTGCTATCAGCCGGATTACTTAATTTGAACGACCGCTTTTGGTCAAACCAGACGTTCTACATTTGTGGGAAAGTGCCCGACTCTATTGGCGCCTTCACATAGAGTAGTTTCGCGGAAATTCCGGCGCGGAGGGGTTGCGAGATTGCTTCAATATTCTCGCATTGACAGCTCGTCTGCTACGACAGCATCAGCTTCAATCTCCACAAGCATTCGCGGATCGATAAGGCGACTAACCTCGACCATCGTGGTCGCGGGCATAATTTCGCCGAATGCTTCGCTGTGGGCCTTACCTACCTCCTCCCAGCGGTCGATATCCGTCATGAAAATGCGCGTACGAACAACATCGTCGAGGCTGGCGCCCGCTTTTTCGAGCACTTCAGCGATGACTTCGATGCATCGCTGCGCCTGGGCGTAAGCGTCGCCCTCCCCCACGAGCTCGCCATCGGGGCCTACCGAGGCACACCCGGTGACCGCGATAAACGGCCCTGTGCGTACCGCGCGAGAGTATCCGACGATCTTTTCCCAGGGGGCTGCTGAATGATATTTTGTGCGTTGCATAGTGATTTTTTACATTAATTATATATTTTAAATTGCTGTTTTAAATAACTTATTATTTACGAATAGCCAGCCCAGCGACACGGCAAGATAGGCAGCTACGGCAGGCCAAAGCGCAACGTCGTAAAACGCCGTTCCGGCCGGAACCAGGACGATTAAGCGGGCCAGTTCGGCCTGCAGCGCATACGCCCTGCCCTCGTTTAGCATGCCGATCGTCCACAACTGCACCCAGAGCATCAGGCACGGAATCACGACCGCGGCCAACCCCTCGTTGGCATAAAGCCATCCAATGCCGAGGGTTACCGCGAGTGCGACCACGAATTGCGCCAGGACGTACCCTCGCAGCCCCGGTACAGGTCGTGAGTCGTATTTTTCGAAGTGCGCTGGATCCGCGCCCACCTTCGGAAATTCGGCCGCCACGTCGGCGGGGCGCCAGCCTGTCCGCCGAAACCAGATACCGATCTTGTCGCGCCAGCGCTTGGTGCGTTTCGCATCGAACAGCAGGTAATCGTAAACCTGGAGATTTGCCCAGAACGGGTTCCAGTTGGCCAGGGGCTTGCGTACGCCGAATACGACCGGGTCGTCGTCGCGTTCGTCCTCGAATGTCCCGAACATACGATCCCAGAGAATCAGCATGCCGCCGTAGTTCTTGTCGATGTAGCGCTCGTTCTGCGCATGATGGACGCGATGATTGGACGGCGTAACCAGGATGTAGTCGAGGACACCCAGGCGCCGAACGACCTGCGTATGCACCCAGAACTGGTAGATCAGATTAATTGCGCTGACGATCAGGATAACCTCGAGCGGAAATCCCACAACGAACAGCGGCAGATAGAAAATCCAGCCAAACAGAAACCCCGAGCTTGTTTGCCGCAAGGCCGTCGACAGGTTGTAGTCCTCACTCTGGTGATGCACGGCATGCGCGGCCCAGAGAACAGAAATCTCGTGACTGAAACGGTGGAACCAGTAGTAGCAGAAGTCCCACGCGAGCGCCGCGCCCACCCACAGCACGACACCGCGCACCGAAGCGTCGAACCACTCAAGAGGCATATCGACGAGCGCAAAGTTTCGCAGGACAAGACCCCAGGCGATTAGCGGCAGGAACTTCGTGAAGTAGCCCGTCGTAACATCGAGGATTCCGGCGCTGATACTGTTGATTGCGTCATTCGCGCGAAAAAACCCCGTGCCCTTCGCCTTGTCGACGATCAGCTCAATGAGGACCGCGAGCAGAAAAAATGGTGCGGCAAGCGCGATGAGATCCATGCGTTACATCCGGATAGCTCTCGTAAGCATAAAGCCAATATAAAAACAGGCAAAACCGCCAATCAACGTCGCCGCAAAATACGCAAATGACTGTATGAGCTCGTTGCGCTGCAACATCGTGTGCATTTCCATGACGAGCGCCGACAAAGTCGTGAAGCTGCCGCAGAATCCTATCGCAAAAAGCAATCGATACTGGTCCGGGATGAAGCCAGCCTCGTTGAACCAGGCCGCCGTCGCGACGAGCTGAGCGATGATGCCCATGACGAGGCAGCCGAACAGATTTGCGCTCAGCGTGCCCCAGGGGAATGCGATATCACGCTGCAACATCACATTCAGCGCAAAACGTGCCATCGCGCCTAGCGCGCCACCGACAGCAACAAAAAAATAGGACCAGAGTACGACGCGCACGTGTCAGGCTGCCCCGAGCCGGTCTTTGGCGGAGCGATATTCTTTCTCCATGCGCAAGACGAGGTCACGGGCGGGCGGTATGTCGTCGATACAGCCGACACCTTGACCTGCGCCCCAGATATCGCGCCAGGCTTTGGCTTTGGTCACGTTCGTCTTGCCGAAATCCATCGCGGCTCTGTCACCGTCGGGAAGATCGTCGGGATCGAGACCTGCATTGCGGATGCTGCCCTTGAGGTAGCTGCCGTGCACCCCGGTAAACAGCGACGTATAAGCAATATCGGCCGACGCGCTGTCGACGATCATTTCCTTGTAAGCCGGCGCTGCATTGCCTTCTTCGGTTGCGATAAACCGTGTGCCGATGTACGCGAGGTCGGCGCCCATTGCCTGCGCCGCCAGCACATCCGCGCCGCTGGTCATGCAGCCCGAGAGGATAATCGTGCCGTCGAACTCCTTGCGTATTTCCTTGACCAGTGCAAACGGACTGAGCGGTCCGGCATGTCCTCCGGCTCCGGCACAGACTGCGATAACCCCGTCAACGCCCTGCTCGATTGCCTTGCGGGCATGGCGCATGCTGATGACATCGTGAAAGACCACGCCACCATAGGCGTGTACCGCAGACACGATCTCCTCGGGTGGCCGCAGGCTCGTGATGATGATCGGTACTTCATGACGCACGCAGACTTCCATGTCGGCAAGCAAACGCTCGTTGCTGCGATGGGCGATCTGGTTGACCGCAAACGGCGCGACCGGATCATCCGGGTGTTCTTCAGCATAGGCGCCGGTCTCATCCTTGATGCGGCGTATCCAATCGTCGAGGGCTTCCTGGGGTCGCGCATTCAGCGCCGGAAACGAGCCCACGATGCCAGCCGTGCACTGGGCAATAACGAGATCGGGATTCGACACGATATACATCGGCGCACCGATGAGCGGCAAACGCAGGTTTCCGTCAAGAATGGCGGGTAGCGGCATGGAGGAATGCTCCAGGGTCAGCTTTTTTCGAGCATGAAGCTCGATTCGCAATCGGCGACGAGAACATCGTCGGATGCGCGCCGGATTTCGCCTTTCAGGACCACAAGCCGCCGGCGCTCGCTCTCGATCCACCCCTTGAGCTTGAGCGTCTCGCCGACCCGCGCCGGTTGCCGGTAGCGAATCTCGCAACGCGCCGTGTGCGCCTTGCGCCCCTGCTGGTAGAGGATGTTGGCCGTGACGTCGTCCAGAGCCGTGTAAATGATGCCGCCGTGCACCGTGTCCGAGAAACCCACATGATTCTCGTCCGGCGTGAACTCCGCGGTGCACTCATCGCCTTCGACATTGAATCGGATCCTGAGACCGATGGGATTATCCCGCCCACAGGCGAAACACATCGGAGCGTCTTCGATCTCGACAGACATGTTTGTCCCTAGTTGACCCGTTCCTGGATAGCAAGCATGACGTCGTTGTTATCCGCCGGCGTCACGATTACCGTGCCAAACCAGTCGCCCGGCTGCTGGTTGGGTTGTCCCGAAACCGAAACGCGGGCAATCAACTCGAACTCGGCAAACCCCGACAGGTCGCGCCCCGGGACCATGGATTCCCGATCGCCCAGTTCGACGAGAGTCGGCAGTTCCGACAGCTTCCTGCGCGTCACCGCGATCGGAGGCATGGGTTGCGCCGGATCCCTGGCAATGACAAACACGATCGCCTCGGCTGGCAGATCTGCCCTGGCCGCGGCAGACAGCGAGAGGTTGGCTCGCACCACGGCGCCGTCGCTGATCGGACCGGACGCTGCAGCGGCCGGCGCTTCCTCTGGCTCAGCGGCAGGAATCGGCGGATGTCCCGCCATTGGCGGCGCCTCGCCGCGCCATTCCGCGACACGTTGCCTGAGGATGTCCTGTATTTCTGCTGGTGGATTCAGCGCGAGCAGGCGCTCCCAGCGATCTGCGGCCAGCGATTGATCGTTGCGGTTGAATGCCGCAATACCGCCATAAAAGAGCGCCTGCGGATTATTGGGATCCAGCGCCAGCGCATTTTCAAAAAGCGATGCGATGCGGCCATCGATCGGGCTGTTCGATTGCGCCATCAAGGCTTCGCCGAGCCCGACGAGCGCCTGCGGGTCCCGGGCAGACTCGAGTTCCACCGCTTTTTCGTAGGCCTGGACCGCACCGGGGAAGTTGCCAAGTGACATGTAGGAGCGGCCCAGCATCTTCCAGCCCGCGGGATCGTCGGGGTTCTCGGCAAGCCTCGCGGCAAGCGCGGCCACCGCGTCGTCCATGCTTTGCAGCTCGTTGCTCGAACCTGACGGCAGATCCGGGCTGCCCTGCTGGTAGTAGAGCCCCGACGACAGCGCGACGACAAAGATGACCGCAAAGCCGATAAGCGGGCTCAACTTCTGCTGGCGTTTGTAAAGCGGCCAGACCGCGAAACCGACCGCAACGACGCTCATCAGGCCGAAAAAGACCCACAAGGTCATCAGTTCGTGTCTCCCTCATCGCCATCGATCGGCATAGCCACCCGACGCCGAACAATATTGGCAAGCGCCAGACCGCCCAGCAGCAGCAGGACTGCCGGAACTATCCAGAGAACCAGCGTCTTGCCGCTGGCACGCGGATTGTAGAGGGCGAAGTCACCATAGCGATCGACGAGGAAGCCATAGATCTCTGCATCCGTCATGCCTTCCTCGAGCATGCGCCGAATTTCGCGCCGCAAGTCGGACGCGAGGAACGCGTTCGAATCCTTGATCGTCTGGTTCTGGCATTTAAGGCACCGGACCTCATCGATGATCTTTTCGTAGCGCGCCTGCAGTTCGGGGTCGTCAAACGCCTCCTCGGTGTCGATTGCATAAGCACTGGTTGAGAACAGTATCAGGGCCATAACGGCGGTCATCAGTCTCATTGTGTAACTCCCTCCGATTCCAGGTGAGGGACAAAAAACTCCTGCCAGAGCGGCCAGTTCAGCGGGCCGAGATGCTTGTACAGGACCGTGCCATCCTTGCCGATCAGGAACGTCTCGGGTGCGCCGTAGACGCCCCAGTCGATGCCGACCCGGCCGTCACCGTCGTACGCCGAATCCACATACGGATCACCCAGCGTGTCGAGGAAACGCAGCGCTTCTGTACGATCGTCGCGCCAGTTAAGCCCGTAAATCGGTATGGCGCCTGACTCGGCGAGCTCCATCAGGAAACCATGTTCCTGGCGGCAACCGACGCACCAGGTTGCCCACACGTTGACGAGTGCCACACCATCGAAGTCGGCCGTGCCCAAGGTTTCGCCTGGCCGCGTCAGCGACGGCAAATCGAATTGCGGGGCCGGCTTTTCGATCAGGGGTGACGGCAGGCGGCTCGGGTCTTTGCCAAGGCCGCTCATCAGCAGGAGGACGAGCAAACCGAAAATCACCAGTGGTGCAAAATACTTCCACATTATGCTGGCTCCGCTACAGCCCTGGATTTCTTCTTCGAGCGCTGCGGCACCGACGCTCGATAGCGCCGGTCCGTCACCGCAATCAGACCGCCCAGCGCCATGACCAGGCAACCCAGCCAGATGAAGCGAATCATCGGCTTGTACTGGACGCGAACACTCCAGGTGTTGTTCCCCAGCTGGTCACCGAGTGCGATAAACAGATCCTTGTTCCAGTGCACGTTGATGCCCGCCTCGGTCATCCAGTTTTTCTGTATGAGGTATTGGCGCTTCTGCGGTCGGACTTCAGCCACGAAATCGCCGCCCTTGCGAATCTCGACGACGCCTTCGATTGCCGTGTAGTTCGGGCCCTGCACCTGCCGGAACTCGCGCAGCTCGAAGGAATGGCCGGCGACGTCGATTGACTCGCCAGCACGCATCGACTGGTCCGTCTCGATATTGAAGGCCGACACCATCGTGACGCCGAGGACGAACAGCCCAACGCCAAAGTGTGCGACAGCCTGACCCAATACGGCCCGCGTGATGCGCACGGCCCCCTCAGGCCGGCGCCAGGAACGAATCGGGTCGATCAACGACGCGGCCATAACCCAGATGGCGGCGATGACGCCAACACTGACCATCAGCCCGAAGCGCCCATAAAACACGCCGGGAATCAGGATACCCAGCACAATCGAGATCAGCGCGGGGATCTTGAGGCGCCCGAGCAGCAGGTTGCCCTTGTGCTGGCGCCAGGTTGTGTGCATGCCGATGCCGATCAGGAAAACGAGCGGCAGCATGGGCAACAGAAAGACCTTGTTGAACCACGGCGGCCCGATCGAGATCTTGCCGATATCGAGCACTTCGTAAACCAGCGGAGCGAGCGTGCCGAAAAAGACGACGATCGTCGCAATGACGAGCAGGACATTGTTCAGGAGCAGGTAAGTCTCACGCGAATTGACTGCGAACCCGGCCTCGGTGTCCAGCGATGGGGCTCTCCAGGCATACAAGACGAGCGCCGAGGCTATGACAATGCCGAGGAACGAGAGAATGAAGACACCGCGCGCGGGATCGGTTGCGAACGCATGCACGGACACGATGATGCCCGAGCGCACCAGGAACGTACCCAGCAAGCTCAGCGAGAACGCCGCGATAGCCAGCATCAGCGTCCAGCTCTTGAACAGTCCGCGCTTCTCGGCGACCGCCAGAGAATGAATAAGTGCAGTCCCCACCAGCCAGGGCATGAACGAGGCATTCTCAACCGGGTCCCAGAACCACCAGCCCCCCCAGCCGAGTTCGTAGTAGGCCCACCAGCTTCCGAGCGCGATACCGAGCGTCAGGAATATCCAGGCCAGCACTGTCCAGGGTCGCGTCCAGCGCGTCCAACGTTCGTCCAGATCACCGCTGATCATCGCCGCAATCGCAAAGGAGAACGCGACCGAGAAACCCACGTAACCGATATAGAGCATCGGCGGATGAAACGCCATGCCCGGATCCTGCAGCAGTGGATTCAGATCGGCGCCATCCGGCGGCGGGTTGGCAAGCCGATCAAACGGGTTCGACGTCAGCAAGACAAACAGCAGGAAACCCACCGACAGCAGCCCGAGAACACTGATTACCCTCGCCACGAAAGAATCCGGCAGGCTCTTGCTGTACTGGCCAACCGCAACCGTCCATGCGGCGAGCAGCAGGATCCACAACAGCACCGAGCCTTCATGGCCGCCCCATACCGCCGTGATCTTGTACATCGTCGGCAACGACAGCTGCGAGTGACCGGCGACGTACGCCACGGAGAAATCGTCGTTCAGGAAAGCCCACGTCAGGCAGGCATACGCGACGACAACGAAAACCAGGTGGCCCACAGCAGCGGTGCGCGCCGTCGACATCATCGCCACGTCGTTGCGATGCGCGCCGACGAGCGGCAGGATCCCCTGCAGCAGGGCGAGCGACAGCGCCAGGATCAGCGCGAAATGACCAATCTCAGGAATCACTGGTCGGGCACTCCGCCGGGCCCTCCTGCAGACCCAGCGTCTGGTCCTGCACGTGTTCGGCGAGCGAGTCGGCGACTTCGGGCGCCATGTAGTTCTCGTCGTGCTTGGCGAGAATCTCGTCCGCGACGAACATACCGCTCTCGTTGAGACGTCCGTGCGCCACGACACCCTGGCCTTCCCGGAACAGGTCGGGCAGCACGCCGGAATAGCTGACGCCGAGGTCGCAGCGCAGATCCGTCACGGTAAACGTCATTTCGAGCGAGCCTTCCTCGCGCTGCACAGTGCCGTCCTTAACGAGGCCGCCGACCCGGAAATTGCGGTTCTCGGGGTACTTGCCTTCGGCGACTTCGGTCACGCTGACGAAAAACATCATGCTGTCTTTCATGGCCTGCAGCGTCAGTCCCGTCGCGACCGCAACGCCGACGACGACCAGGCCAACGGCCAGCATTCGTTGCTGCCTCGGTCTCATTGATTGTCTCCAAGCGCCTTGATGCGCACTTCGATCTCCCTGTAGACACGCCTGTGACGCAAGCGTGCCCGCCATTCACAAACGACCAGAACCCCGGCACCGAGCGCGTAACAAGTCCATACGTAGGCGCCGTAGCCCCCCATAGATAGTGCGTCCATTTGCTAGTTGCCTCCAGCCAGAATCATTTCCTTGACCCACCGTGTGCGCCGTTCCCTGTACAGCACCTCCGCGCGGACCCGGCGGAGCAAAAGCGCGCCGAATACGAGCGTGAAACCGAGGATCATCGCAAGCAGCGGATACAGCATCGCGGCATCCATCGCGGGTCCGCCTTCCTTGATAATGGTCGGGCCCTGATGCAATGAACTCCACCACTCGACCGAGAAGTGAATGATCGGGACGTTGACGGCACCGACGAGGGCCAGCACGGCGCTCGCCTTGTCGGCTTTGGCCGTGTCGTCGATGGCGCCGCGCAGGGCCATGTACCCGAAGTACAGGAACAGCATGATCAGTTCCGACGTGAGCCTGGGATCACCCCACTCCCACCAGGTACCCCACATCGGTTTGCCCCAGATCGAACCCGTTGCCAGGGCGAGAAAAGTGAACCACGCGCCCAGCGGCGCCGCTGCTGCCGCGACCGCATGCGACAGCTTGATGCGCCAGATCAGGCCGATTCCGGCACTGACGGCCATGATCATGTAGGCCATCATCGACAGGTAAGCCGATGGGACGTGGATGTAGATGATGCGGAACGCGTCGCCTTGCTGGTAGTCCATCGGCGCAACAAAGAGCCCGGCATACGTGCCGTACGCAATAAGCAGTAACCCCGGCACGGCCAGCCAGCGGATGAAGGCCGGGGCAATCCGGTAGAAATGTGGCGGTGACGCCAACTGGTGTATGAATTTCCACATGGTCGGAGATTCTACTCGTTACTGATTCGCAATGCGGCAGCCGTGGCGAACGGCGCAAATGAGAGAGTTAACACAGCATATGCCGCAAGAAAATAGAGACCTCCCGCAACGCCATCGCCAGCAGCCACGAGTGACACCGTGCGTGCTCCGAATATAAGGACCGGCATCGCAAGCGGCAGAATCAAAAGGCTCAAGAGCGCTGTACCGCGATGCAGGCCCACGGTCAGCGCCGCACCGATCGACCCCAGCAGGCTCAGGCTGATCGTGCCGAGCAGCAACGTCACCATCAGGTAGCCCGTCACCGCAAACGGCATCTGGAACGTTATGGCAACAACCGGCGATACGATAACGAGCGGCAGGCCACTGGTCAGCCAGTGAGACAGCGTCTTGCCGAGCGCAAGGGCTGAGAGCGGGACCGGGCTGACGAGCATCTGGTCGAGGCTACCATCCTCGAAGTCGGACAGGAAAAGGCTGTTCAGTGACAACAGCATGGCCAACAGCGCCGCCACCCACATCACGGCAGGTCCGCTGAACTGCAGCTGCTCCGGGCTCGGCCCGATCGCCAGCGGAAACAGCGCCGCAACCATCGCGAAGAAAAACAGGGGATTGAGAATGTCGCCCGGACGTTTCCAGGCAAGCAGGAGGTCTCGCCGGGCAACGCCCAGGATGCCTGACGTCATGCCGACAGTGTCTTCTTCGCTCATCATTTGAGTTCTATCTTCGTCACATTGCCACCGATTTCCACGTCCTGGTGAGCGGCCATGATGCACATGCCGCCTTTGCTCAGGTGTTCGGTGGTCAGGTCCATCACGAGTGCACGCCCCTCGCGGTCGAGGTTGGTAAATGGCTCGTCCATCAGCCAGAGCGGCACGCTGGACAACAGCATGCGCGCGAGCGCGACACGGCGCTGCTGTCCGGCCGACAACGACCGCAGCGGCAGTCGCTTGAGTCGGTCGATATCAAGCCGTTTCAGCACAACATCGAGGTCTGCGCCGGACTGTGCGCGGAGATGCGACTCGAAGCGCAGGTTCTCGACCAGCGTCAGATCGGCCTTGAACCCGACGCGGTGCTGCATCCACACCACGGACCCATAGAAGTCTGGCCGATTGGTCCGGATGGGTTTGCCTTCCCACAGCACATCGCCGTCTTCGAACTCGATCAGGCCCGCGATTGCGCGCATCAGGCTCGTCTTGCCACTGCCGTTCCGTCCTTCGAGCAGCAGCAGCTCGCCGGGATTTAGCGCAAAACTGAGACCCTGAAAGAGGCAACGCTCACCGCGGAACAGCGTGAGCCCGTCGGCAGATAACTTTGCGGTCAATACCTTACGCCTCGTCGCCAATACCAGACAGTATGTGACACTGTTGTAAATACTTCATAATTTCAATTATTTAAATGATATATCTAATCTATTTTCCACATTACTGCCGCGTTTATCTGATCCGCAAAGAGATTCCTCCGACGCGGTTTACAAGCATTTGACGCCGATCGTAGACTGACCTGCCCGGCGACGAATTATATGCATAGAGCCGGGCTCCTGGACCACGCAATTCTACGCGACAACGAAAGGACGCGAGCAATTAAGTATGGATTTGGGCGCAGCAGGCTTACGAGAACAACCGTTTCGGACCCACGGGCGGCCGTTGACGGCCATCTCGTACGGTGCGTATGAAGAAGGGTTTACGGTTCTCGAAGAGTCCAGCGCCCAGGCCAATGGACTGTGCCTGATCCAGGGTCCGCCGCTGTCCGGCAAGTCCACCTTGATTCGCGAGTTTGCCGACCTGGTTCCCGGAGAAATCGCAGTCGCGATTGTCGATGGCCAGGGACTGAACACCGCGGGATTGCTCGAGGCGATCCTCGGCCAGTTCGGCTTCGTGCTCGACCAGAATTCGACCAACGAATTGCTCGGGTTGCTGCGGGTGTTTACGTTGCAGCAGGCGGCCGCTCACGAGCCGCCAATCCTCGTCATCAAGAACACCTTCGGGCTCAAGGCCAGCGCGTTGCGGGCTCTTTGCGAGCTTGCTCAACTGCGGGTGCGCGCAACGAGCGCTGTGAAGATTGTCCTCGTCAGCGATCGACCGTTATTGCCGCTTGTGCAGTCGCCCGAGATGCAGCCCCTGGCCAAGCGTGTGACCCACGACTTTCATATGCGCCCGATGACCAACGAAGAGGCGCTGCACTACCTGCACACCAAGCTCAGAGCTGCCGGCAGCGAAGTACCCGAGTTCGTGTTTCCGATATCAGTTTGCACTGAACTTTGGCGGGCGTCGGGTGGCTGGCCGGGCATTCTCGATCGCATCGCCCTCCTCGCCATCGCCAATGCGAAAACGCTCCCAGTGCCAGTGCACGTCGTCGAATGTCCGGTCTTGCCCCAGGGAACGTGGAAAAAGGCCGAAGAGCTTGCCGCCGTTAGGCCGTCGACCAGATCAACGAATCCGCCGACATTGTATGTATCCCACGAGGGCGAGACGCTGCAGGAACTGGCGTTTAGCTTCTCCCGGCTTCTCATTGGCCGTTCTGAGCACAACGACATTTCGATTAGCAGCAAGTTTATCAGCCGCCATCACGCCCTTATCGTTCGTCATGGCGGTGCAACGTTCCTGATGGACCTGAACAGTACCAATGGGACGTACGTAAACTCCAGGCGGGTGTCGAATCACGTGCTCGCCCATGACGACGTCATCACGATTGGTCATCACCGCATCAAGTTCACCGACCCCGAGGCGACTAAACGTGGGTCACTGGACGATGCGGATTTCGCCGATACGGTCATCATGAAGTCGCTCGACGATATGCGACGACTCCTCGCGCAGGAAAATACCGACATGCTGCCGTCGCTCACCGAAAACCTGCCGACGACCGGCCTTTAGGAGAAAAACTTCTCCTTGAAGTGTTTGCGGCACATCGATACGTAGCGGTCATTGCCGCCGATCTCGATCTGCGAGCCCTCGGTAATCGCGTTGCCAGCCTCGTCAAAGCGCACGACCATCGTCGCTTTGGTGCCGCAGTGGCAGATCGCTTTCAGTTCCTTGAGATTGTCGGACCAGGCCAGCAGATACTTGCTGCCTTCAAAGGGCTCACCCTGGAAGTCGGTTCTGAGGCCGTAAGCCAGGACTGGAATATTTAGCCTGTCGGTGACCTCGCCGAGCTGGAATACCTGCTCCTTTGTAAGGAACTGCGCTTCGTCTATGAGGACGCAATGCAACGGATCCTTCTCGAGGTACTTCTCGACGACCGACAGCAGATTATGCTCTTTCCGAAAAGTCATCGCCTCGCTTTCAATACCAATGCGCGAAGTAACTTTCCCGGCTCCGTAGCGATCATCGAGTTCGGGCGCGAGCACCAGGGTGTTCATGCCACGCTCGCGATAGTTGTAGCTGGACTGCAGGAGAGCCGTCGATTTTCCCGCATTCATCGACGAATAGTAAAAATACAGTTTTGCCATGCGGCAGATGATGCCGCATCCGGCCGATTGACTCTAGCGGCGAATCAGGTGAGTGAGTACGCGGCGCAGATTACGCCGCTGTGGAGGCTGACAGGCAGCGCAAAGGGACCTGGGCGTGTGGCGATGCGACACGATCTGCGGCACCGGCGTCACACGCCCCTCCCTGAGACAAGAACTGCAAATCACGAGATCGGACATCAATCCGAGCAGGCGATAGTCAACATTGTTTGTTGATGCGGAACTCATCGTGCGTCTCCGTAGGACATGCCTTCTTGTCCCAAAACGCACGAAAAATGTCTAACAACTAATTGGTTTTATTCGAAAACTGTGAAGAAGTTAACACTGTGCATGCGACGCGCGCACAGGGCGTCACCGAATCCGGACCCCGGCGTTCCACGACGCATCCTGCACGCACTCGTTCGTCTGCACGTCAATCGCCTGCGGATTGAAGACGATGGCCACGTTCTGCTGCTCGAGGACCTGGCCGACCGGAATTTCCTGGGCGAGCACCGATTCGCGGAGTTCCTCGATCATGCAGGCCGACATTCGCGCGATGGTCTGCTCGGCAACTTGCGCTGCCTCATCGTCGGTCAGCCCGGTCTTGGTGAGGTTTTTCTCCAGATTCGCGAGATATTGCTGGCTCAGTGAGGAAGTTAATTCGGGTTCGACTTGCTGCAGGAAAGCATCGAGATCGGCCAGCTGCTCGGCCGTTGGCGAATTGTCGGCCGAGCCATCCATGTCACGCGCCCAATAGGTCGTGATGCCGTTGCCGCGGCTGCCCTCCATCGTGTTGTCATCAAGGAGCAGCCTGTCCTTTTCCCAGCCGTCGTCGTCGTATTCGATGGTAACGACACGGTCTTTGACTCGAATCGTGGCGCTACTGCTGTTCGTCTGGTTTCCCTGGCACTTCTCGAATGATTCCTCGGTGCGTACCTTGCCACGGTAGGCGCGTGCGGTGATCTTGCGCTCGACCTGCAGCACGCCTTCGTGGACGACCTGACCGCAGCGAGGATGCGGCTCGTGTCCTTTGACAGTAAATGTCCAGATACCCAAAAGATCGCCAGGCTCCTGTGCCATGGCCGCCATGCCAACACTCAGTAACATCACGGATATGAGTCGTGCCGCCATGTCGGCTACTATAACAGGCGCTTTTGCAGTCACGAGGGCAGCCAGAACGTGAAATTAGTGCACGAGCGACACAAGGGCCTGGCTGGCCTCACAAGAGCGAAAAGAAAAGCGCCAGGCCAATGATCCCCCCGATGATTTCGGCCGTCTGCTGTGCATCGCGCCCCTCCTTCGTGTAGAGCGTTGCCGAAGCGATATCGCTGATCGGAATCGATACGTTTCGGCCAAACATATTCGTCAGGAGCGAGCCGGAGACTTCGGTGTCACTGATCTCCTCGACTTTGAGGTAAGCCGTGCTCCCGTCCTTGCGGGTGATCTCCACCTCATCTCCTACCGCCAGAACGGACGGCACATCCCTCGGTTGTATGTACGTCTGCGAATAGCTCGCGCAGCCGGCAACCAGCATCGCAGCAGCGAGAAGCAACGCCTGCACTACACGAGCAGCTCTTGGTTTGATTTTGCCGGCCACGGTGGTCTCCCTGGGCATAGGTCGCGTCGATTCCCCTGATCCTAGGGGGTTACAGCAACGGCGACGTCAAGGAACGGCCGTGGGTGCGGAAATTCAGGGCCTGAACTGCACTCTACATAAATCGGGTTTTCCATTTCTTCCGGTTCAAGATAAATTTCCAATCGATCGAGCGGGGGTTCAGCGAGCACGTCTGTGAGCTTCACTCGTGCTCTATTTGGATTTGAGAACTCATCGCTTCCCCATGGAAACTCGGTCGAGAGCGTCACGTCCCCGTCTGCGATGAAGTGGTATTCATACCCGGGCGGATCGAATAGTTGAATCGCTTCAATCCATTCGACAGTTTGTGCGTTAAATTCGCAGTCAATTTTCAGGAAGAAGTCGAAGGGATCCTCGATTTCAAGCGTCCTTGTAAGATGCAATTCCTGGACGCCGTTGCTGAAGTGCAGCTCACCCTCCAATGCCTCTTTCATTTCAAACTTCGCTCTTCCAGCAACACTTTTTATTTCAACCTTTGCGCTACCTTCGGCGACGATCTCGGTCTGAGCAGTCACTTCTGTTGCACCGAAGATCAGCACAAGAATGCCTGCAAGGCCGCCCACGTCCTTTAGTCTGAGCGATCTGTTCATCTTCTCACTCCAATACGGTCGAATAACTAAGGTGTGTGGCAGCCCGGCGATCTTGGGTCCTACAGACGATCGTCCGTGAGGAAACGAGGACCCGTGGCTTTGCGTCTCCAGCTTTGGCTGGATTTGCCTTTATCAGATCAATTATGGGGACCTTGCGAAAACGGTCAATGCTGGCTAGTACGTAAGCGGCCACGAGCCTGAAACGGGTTTCTGGGGAGGGACTTGAATTGCCATGTCGTCACTGCCCTGCTCGACAATTCTTGGAAAAGCGCTCGCCAAAGCGAAATCTCCCAGCGGACTCCGTCGAATTGTCAGCCTGGTTGCCGTTTATATCCACAGCGCCACCCTGCTCCTGATATGCGCCCACGCCGAGCAAAT
>WVYQ01000016.1:116561-116765 GCA_011772865.1 Woeseiaceae bacterium
ATTATTTTTCAGTATGATAAAAGCTAAATCTAGAATTTAGATGATCAAATTGAACCGTGAACGCCCGAAATCTGCCAGAATACAAAGAACAAACAAATTAAAAATCTTCGGCGCTGGGTCGGTGTGACGTCAAAATCTAGTGACGCCCACGACAAGCGCAAAGGGGTCGCATGTCGTTTTTCAAGGAACTCAGGCGACGCAACG
>WVYQ01000043.1 GCA_011772865.1 Woeseiaceae bacterium
GGTCCCTGTAGAGCCCTCGAAGACTACGAGGTTGATAGGCTGGGTGTGGAAGTTCAGTAATGGATGAAGCTAACCAGTACTAATTGCTCGTGAGGCTTGGCCATATAACACCAAAGCATTTTTTGGTGTGCGGCATGTCAATGCGACACCTACATCAAAACTTTTTCCGGATTGTGTTTGTACATCGGGTCTCGTCGAGACGAGACCCTAACAGTTTTCCTGGCGGCAATAGCGAGCGGGAACCACCTGATCCCATTTCGAACTCAGAAGTGAAAACGCTCAGCGCCGATGGTAGTGTGGGGTCTCCCCATGTGAGAGTAGGACACCGCCAGGATCTTATTTCGAAAAGCCGTTCCTTCCGGGGAACGGCTTTTTTTGTGGCGATTTCAAAGAGCCGCATATGAAATCAGGAGCGACGATCGGATGATCAGTGTGAAGATCGATGACCTGTTGCGACGTTTCCTGATCGAAAACGACAAGGTACGTTAAAGGGAGGCTGCCGATTATGCGCTTTGCCGAAGTTTTCCTGCGCCTGGGCATCACGCTCGTCGCGTGGATGATGCTGTTCACCTACGCGCTCTGGCTCGCAGCGGCGCACGTCGTCGAGTGTGGTCCGGACGGAGACGAGCTGTACCGCCTGCTCCTTGGCCTCGCGCCGTTCACGGTAGCGTTTGCGTTTGCGATCCGGGTGACCCGACCATTTGCCGATATCCACTCGATGCTTCGCTGGCTGGGAGCGCCACTCGGGCTGCTGTTGCTGCTGGGCCTGCGGACGATCTGGAGTGTGCTCAGTCAGGTTAATATCGGTGCGGTGGCGCTATGCGGTGCGGATGAGCCGGCCTTATGGCAGCAGGCCTGGGCCCCACTGCAACTGGCCACGGTGTTCGCCGTTGCAATCCTGGTCTTTCGGGAGATGATCCGGCCCCGGTAATGCGGGCTACAGATTGAACTCCTGGGAACCCGGTGATACAACAATACGCGCTATACATAAAAAGAAAACGGGGAAATACCATGTCAATGATCCAGGAATTCAAGTCGTTTGCCATGCGTGGCAACGTTGTCGATATGGCGGTTGGCATCGTCATTGGCGGCGCTTTCGGCAAGATAGTGTCGTCTTTCGTCGCGGACGTGTTGATGCCGCCGATCGGCCTCTTGCTCGGCAACGTCGACTTTTCGGACCTTGCCGTTACGCTACAAGCCGCGAGTGAAGGCGCCGAAGCCGTTACCTTGCGCTACGGCGTGTTCATCCAGACCGTCGTCGACTTCGTAATCATCGCGTTCGCGATTTTCATGGTTGTAAAGGCGATGAATACGGTCATGAAAAAAGAAGAAGAAGCGCCGCCGCCTCCGCCGGAGCCCAGCAAAGAAGAACAGCTGCTGACCGAGATCCGCGACGCATTGCGCGCCAGGTAATTGCGCCGAAAAGCGCGGGACAAAAAAGCCGGTCGGCAACCAGACCGGCTTTTTTCGTCCCGGGCTCAGTGTCAACCTCCATTTTGTTGCCCATACGCCACAAAATTAGGTGTTCAGGGTGCTTGCAGACTTGGTTTGACCCCCTTCGGGCGTCTATAGTAGCGTGACTGCAACAAAACCGGCTTTAGCCGGTATCGAGCGGTTTTTGAGAGAGGGGTAAACACCATGAAAACTAACTGGCAACAGCTCAGCTTGCTGACTGTCGCGGCGGCCGCTATTGGATTGCCGGCGCAGACGACAGTCGCGCAACAGGCTGAAGACGAACTCATCGAAGAGGTCATCACGACCGGTACGCGCAGCGCGAAGCCGCGCTCTGCATCGGACTCTCCGGTCCCGGTCGACGTCCTGAATGCCGATGAGTTCAATGCAATTGGCTCGACCGCCGACCTGACCGATAACATGAGGGCATTGGTTCCGTCCTACACGGCGACTCCGGCAACCGGTGACGGCAGCGCATTCGTGCGTCCGACATCGCTGCGCGGAACCGCCCCGGACCAGACGCTGGTTCTCGTCAACGGCAAGCGCCGCCATCGTTCCGCACTCGTGCAATTCTTTGCGCCGGCTGCCGGCAACGGCGCACACGGCGTCGACATCGGCATGGTTCCCGGCATTGCGCTGAAGCGTGTCGAAGTACTGCGTGACGGAGCGGCTTCACAGTATGGCTCCGACGCCATTGCCGGCGTCATTAACTTCGTACTGAAAGACGCGGCCGAAGGCGGCACGGTGCAGGTTCAGGCAGGCGAACACTTCGATGGCGAGAGCAGCCTCCAGGTCGCCGCCAACATTGGTTTCGGAATTGGCGATTCGGGCTTTGTGAATGCAAGCATCGAGTACATCGATAATGACGCGTTGTCGCGTGGTATCCAGCGTCCTGATGCCCAGGCACTGATCGATGGAGGCAATACCGCAGTCGGGCAAGATGCGCCGTTTGGCGATGCGCCACTGGCGCAGACCTGGGGCCGCCCGGAAACCTCGGGCACGCGCTTCTTCCTGAACTCCGGTTTCGACATCAGTTCGACCTCACAGCTGTATGCTCGTTTCAGCCTGGCGGATACTGAAGGCCGTTATCGGTTCTTCTACCGGCCGCCCGACCATTCAACGTTTACGACGCCGCTGCCGTTTGGTGCGGGCTGCCCGGTTTGCGATCCGCTTGATCCTACCGACGTGCGTACCCTGCGTGACCAGGGCTTTGTCGGATTACCAGGCGGCTTCACGCCGTTTCTCGACGGCGACCAGGACGACTCGAGCTTTATCGTCGGTATCCAAGGCGAGTTCGATAGCGGCATGCTGTATGACTTCAGTTACAGCTTCGGCAAGAATGAGCTCGATTACTTCCTGAACAACACGGCGAACGCGTCGCTGGGTCCTGGCGATCTGCAGAGTCTGCCGCAGATGGGCTTTGACACGGGCGGCTATGCCCAGGAAGAAGTGAATCTCAACGCTGACTTCTCGGTAGCGGTCAGCGATGCGGTCAACCTCGCGTTCGGTTTTGAAGCTCGCGAAGAGACGTTTATCGCTTTTCCCGGCGAGCCCAACTCCTACTTCGGAATTACGGGCGGTTCGAGCGGCATGCGCGGTGTCGAGCCGGTCAATGCCGGCGAGTTCAGCCGTGACAACGTCGCTGTCTATGCCGATGTCGAGCATGACGTTACGGACAGAGTTCTTGTTCAGTACGCTGCCCGCTACGAGAACTTCTCGGATTTCGGCGGTACGTTGAACGGCAAACTGGCAGGGCGCTTCCGCCTCAATGACGGCTTCGCACTGCGTGCCGCGGTTTCGACGGGCTTCCATGCTCCGACACCGGGCCAGTCCAATGTCTCGACGATCATCACGACGTTCGATGGCGCCACCGGGCTGCAGGTCGAGGAAGGCCTGGTACCGGTCGGCAGTCCGCTGGCGCAGGCGGCGGGCGCGACAGCGCTGACGGAAGAGCAGTCGGTCAATATCAGTGCCGGTTTCACGGCGGACATCGGTGAGAACTGGACGATCACGGCGGATCTTTACCAGATCGAAGTCGACGATCGTATCTATCGCACGGGCGACATCCCGGTTCCGCCGAACCCGAATGACCCGCCGGGCCTGCCTGCTCGATCCGTATCGTTCTACACGAACGCCCTGGATGTCGAGCACACGGGTTTTGACGTGATCGTCAATGGCGGCTTCGATATCGGCGCGACTTCGTCGCTCGACGTGACGCTTGCCTACGCGTATGCGGAGACCGACGTAACGGGCCAGAAACTGATCCGTGGTATCCAGCCCGTAAACGATGGCCTGGTTGAAGACATCGAAAACAATTATCCGGAACAGCGTTTCGTTCTGACCGGCAATGCGCTTATCGGCGAAAGCCTCAACATCATGGCTCGCATAAACTATTACGGCGATCACTATGATGAGCGCGGCCGTATCGGTGCCGCTGTCGATCCGAGCGCGAAGATCGGCGCAACGACGTATGTCGACCTCGAGGCCGGCTGGCAGCTCAACGATAACTGGCGCATCGTTCTCGGTGCGATCAATGTCTTCGATGAGTACATCGACGAGATCGGCCCGCCGAACGCAAACCGCCTGAGCGTTGGCCTGCAGTATCCGCGTCGTACCGTTGCCAATTACGAAGGTGGCTCCTGGTACCTGCGGGGCTCTTACAGCTGGTAAGGGCAACGAAAATTTCCGGGCCCTGACTGGATCCCGGAACCTGAAGCCACACCCCACGGGGTGTGGCTTTTTTCATGACAGCCGGGTAAGGCTATGGCACATTCACCGCTCGCTTGAGCGAGGACAATGGGAGCGACTCGCACGATGAGGTGCAGGCTGGCATTACTCGCGTCAATGATTTTCGTGCCCATCACGAGCGTTGTTGCGCAGGAAGAAGAACAACAAGAACTGACCGAGATCACGGTGACCGCGGCACGCGTGGCAAACGAGCGGCCTGCGGGCACCTATGCATCGGTCGCGACGGCGTTGCGGTTCGACCCGGTCACTGAACTGCAGTCGCGGGGCCTCCCCGAAGGGCAGGCCGACGTCACGGTGCGTGGCGGGCTGTTCGAGAATACGGGATTCAAGGCTGGCGCGGTGACGATCATGGACCCGCAGACCGGGCACTATGTTGCCGAATTGCCGATCGATCCCGATTTTCTGGATATGCCTCGTTTGCTCACCGGTGTCGACAACGCGGTCGCCGGTTTCAACTCGAACATCGCGACCGTCGAGTACGCCTTTCGGGAAATCGAGGAAAGCGGTGAGATTCTGCTCGGCGCCGGCAGTGACAACCTGCGGTTCCAGTCCATACGACTGGCCAATTCCGCCCGGGCGTCGTCGGGCCGGGATATCGGCTACGCGATGTCGGCGGCGGGCTCGCGCGGAGACGGCACCGTCGAAAACGGCGACCACGAGTTCTCGCGCTTCAACGTGCACGTCCAGTTGGGCGGGGAGCGGCAACAAACCGATTTTCTATTGAGCTACCAGGACAAGTTCTACGGGTGGCCGGGAGCGTATACAGGATTTGCGTCGTTGCCTGAGACGGATCACACGAAGACGGCGCTGCTGCTCGGCAACCATCGCGTCGAGACCGGTAACGGGTTTTTCGAAGTCGGCGCTTTCTATCGTCGCCTCGAGGATGACTATGACTTCAACCGGACAACAAACGAGTCCGGCGCGCCAGGCTCGTTCGACCACGAGACGCGAGTCTTGGGTGCCGGATTTCGCGGCGCACTCTCGGGCGGGGGTCTCGACTGGCACTATGCAGGCCAGCTGGCGTCCGACGAACTCGTCTTTTCGACGGACCTTACCGAAGGCGATTTCACATCCCGCGACTATGTCTCGCTGAGCCTGGTGCCAACCTGGACCAGGACGGGCGCTGGCGCTCGCGAGCTGATTCTTCGATTCGGCGCATCCGTGGACTGGACCAATCGCGATGGCGGCGAAGTGTCACCGCTGTTGGGCGCAACGTTGCGGTTTGCCGGGCGGGCGGCAACGCCGTACCTGTCCTTCGAGTACGCCGAAACCTCGCAGGTGCCCGGCTACACCGTCCTCAACTCGCGTCCCGCCGGCCTGTTTGGCGGTAATGCGGGACTTGGTCGGGAGAAGGCGCGGCAACTGGCGCTGTCGGCCGGTCGCGATGGCGAGAATTGGGACGGCAAGGTCACCGTGTTTTACCGGGCAGACGACGACCTCGTGGACTGGACATTTGCGACGGGAGCGCCATTTGCCCGCCAGGCCAACGCGGTCGACATCGACGTGCTTGGCGCCGAGATTTTTGCGCGCCGGCGCTGGGAGGAGTTCGATGTCGTTGGCAGCTACACCTACCTCGACAAGGACGCCGACTACGGCTCCGCCGTTGTCGATGCGAGTTTTTACGCGCTCAATTTCGCCACGCATCGCGCGACGCTGGCGCTGCGTTATCGGTTTGCGAGCGACTTCGAGCTGCGCTGGGACAACGAGTATCGCCGGCAACGCGACAATCCGTTGCGTGACGGTTCCGACGAAGCGCTGCTGTCCTCGCTGGCTTTGGCCTGGGACCCGCAGGGCGGGTTCGGCCTTGCGTTGACGGCTGACAACCTGACCGATGACGATTACCAGCAGTTTCCGGGCACGCCCGCAGTCGGCAGGCAACTGAGCCTGAGCGCAAGCTATCAGTGGTAAAGTTTATCCGGTATGGAATCCCAACTGGCATCGACGGTGCTCATGATTCGGCCGGTCCGGTTCGAGAGCAATCCGCAAACTGCCGCCTCCAATCGCTTCCAGGGCAAGACCGGCGCAACGCCCGAGGAGCAGAACCGGGCGGCGAATGTCGAGTTTGACGACCTCGTCAACGCCTTGCGCGAGAAAGGCATCGAGGTCGTCGTTTTCGACGATACGGAGGAGCCACACACGCCGGACTCGGTATTCCCGAACAACTGGGTCAGCTTTCATGCCGACGGCCGGGTAGTCCTGTACCCGATGGAAGCCGAGAACCGGCGTGACGAGCGCCGCACCGACATCATCGACAGCCTGGCGGCGGACCACGGATTCGGCATTAGCGAAGTCATCGACCTCACTGCCCACGAGCAACAGGGGCACTTCCTCGAAGGCACGGGCAGCATGGTGCTCGACCGGGCCAACCGGATTGCCTATGTGTGCCTGTCGTCGCGGTCGCAACTGGACCCGCTCGGCGATTTCGCGCAGCAAATGGATTACGAGGTCGTGGCGTTCGAAGCGGTCGACCGCGATGGCGTCTCCATTTACCACACAAACGTGTTGATGAATATCGGTGAGGAACTGGCGGTCGTCTGTGCCGAGGCGATCCCGCGACAGGACCAGCGTGACGCCGTGTTGCAACGACTCGAAGAGTCGGGCCACGAAGTAATACTGCTGAGCTACGATCAGCTGGAAGCGTTCGCGGGCAATATGCTCGAGCTTCGCTCCGCAAGCGGCAATCGGATGGTTGCATTGTCGCAGCGGGCCTTTGATTCACTCGACGACCGGCAGCGCGATTTGCTGCAACGCAACGGTGAGGTTGTCGCCGTGCCTATCGGCACGATCGAAGAATCCGCGGGAGGCAGTGTTCGCTGCATGCTTGCCGAGATTCATTTGCCCGCTGCCGAGAACAAGGACACATGAGCAGAGCCGACGACAAGATCCTGATGTGCCCGCCGAGTTTTTTCACCGTGGATTACGTGATCAATCCGTGGATGGCCGGCAACGAAGATTCCCTGAGACTCGACAAGGCGGAAACGCAGTGGGAGACGCTGCGCGATACGGTTGGTGAGTTTGCCGACGTGATCACGATCGAACCGGATCCGGAGCTGCCCGACATGGTCTTCACGGCCAATGCCGGTGTTGTCTATGGCAACAAGGCCATCGCGAGCCACTTCATGCCGATGGAGCGCCGCCCGGAGGAGCCAATCTTCAAGCAATGGTTCCGGGACAACGGCTTTGATCTTTTCGAACTCGACGAAAAGGTCGGTTTCGAGGGCGCTGGCGATTGCCTGATCGACCGGCGTGGACCGTGGCTGTGGACCGGTTTCGGGTTTCGGACCGAGATTGAAGCGCATGCGGAAATCGAAAAATACTTCGACCTCGAAGTCATCTCGATCCGTCTGACCGACGAGCGCTTCTACCACATCGACACCTGCTTCTGTCCACTGACCGACGGCTTCCTGATGTACCATCCGCCCGCTTTCGACTACGACTCACGCATCGCGATCGAGAGCAGGATTCCGCCGCACAAGCGGATCATCGTGGATACTTTTGACGCCGGTAATTTCGCGTGCAATGCGATCAATATCGACGATCGCGTCATACTGCATCGTGCATCCGAACCCCTGAAGGCGCGCCTGATGCTCGCAGGCTTCAAAGTGCACGAGGTCGAATTGACCGAGTTTCTCAAGGCGGGAGGCTCGGCCAAGTGCCTGAGCCTGAAACTCAGTGAACCGGTGAAGCAGCGATGACAGACCCACTGCGCTACCGGATCCGGCCGAAAGATCCTGCGGCGCACCTTTATGAAGTAAGCCTGACCGTTACCGCTCCGGATCCTGCAGGGCAGATTTTTGCGATGCCCGCCTGGATTCCGGGCAGTTACATGATCCGCGACTATGCAAAGCACGTGGTTGCGATTCGGGCAGAGTCCGATGGTCTCGCGGTCGACCTCCGCAAGCTCGACAAGAGTCGCTGGCAGGCCGCTCCCGTCGAGCGTGCGCTGACGATCGTTGCCGAGATCTATGCCTATGATCCGAGCGTACGTGGCGCGCATCTGGACCTGACACACGCGTACTTCAACGGCACCTGCGTGTTCCTTGCCCCGGAAGGCCAGGAGGCGCTGTCGTGTGACGTCGAAATCGTTGCGCCGGACGAGCCGGTTGGCAAGGACTGGCGCGTCGCCACGTCGATGCGACGCAAGGATGCGGCGGAGTACGGTTTCGGAACCTACGAGGCTGAAGACTATGCCGAACTGATCGACCATCCGGTCGAGATCGCGCAATTGACGATCGGCGAATTCGAGGTGGACGGGATTCCCCACGCGATAGCCATTCGCGGCCGAACCCGGGTAGATATCGCGAGGGTCTGCCACGATCTGCAACGGCTCTGCGAGCGGCACATACGCCTGCTCGGCGTGCCCGACGGGTTCGACCGCTACCTGTTCCTGCTGCACGCCCCGGTGCATGGCTACGGCGGCCTCGAGCACCGCTGGTCCTCGAGTCTCGTGTGTTCGCGGGACAATCTGCCATCGAGACAGGACAGCGACGTCAGCGACGGCTACCGGACGTTCCTCGGCCTCGCCAGCCACGAGTACTTTCACTTGTGGAACGTCAAGCGGATGAAGCCGGCAGTTTTTACGCCCTACGACCTGGGCGCCGAAAGCCATACCGGCCTGTTGTGGGTATTCGAAGGCATTACGTCGTACTACGATGATCTCGCGCTTGTCCGCTCCGGACTGATCCCGGTCGAAAGCTACCTCGAGCTCGTCGGGCGTACGATCACACGCGTATTGCGGGGGTCCGGCCGGTTCCGGCAAAGCGTGGAAGAATCCAGCTTCGACGCGTGGACCAAGTTCTACAAGCAGGATGCGAACGCAAGCAACGCAATCGTCAGCTATTACGCAAAAGGCTCGCTGATTGCGCTGGCGCTCGATCTCAAGATTCGCTCGGAAACAGACAGCCAGTCATCACTGGACGAGGTCATGCGCGAGTGTTGGCGGCGATGGGGGGAGAGCGGTGAAGGCATGCCGGAGGATGGGCTCGAGGCAGTCTGTGCCGAGGTCACCGGGCTCGACCTGGCCGACTTCTTCGACGCCGCGGTGCGCGGGACGGGCGAACTGCCGCTCAGGAAGCTGTTGCTGAGGTTCGGTGTCGACTACAAGCTGCGCCCGGCGGTGTCTCGGGACGACAAGGGAGGCAAGCCGTCGAGCAAGGATCCGGCGCCCTGGCTCGGTGCTTCGCTGGTCGAAAAGCATGGCAAGTCGGTATTCGCAGTCGTGCCGAACGGCGGGCCTGCGGAGCTGGCTGGCGTTGCGCCCGATGACATAGCCGTCGCACTCGATAGAATCGCGCTGACGGCGGCCAATTGCGACCAGCGCCTCAAGACGTACCGCGAGGGCGATAAGCTGGAACTCCTCGTGTTTCGCGGCGACGAGTTGCTGTCAACGAAAATTAAACTGGGCAAAGCGCCCGAAACGACTTGCTACCTGCAACTCGACAAGGATGCGGATGCGACCAAGCTCGGCTTGCAGGCCGCCTGGCTGCAAGCGGAATAAGCCATGAACCTGATGGCGAATCCGCGATTGCGCCTGTTCGCAGGCGCTGCATTGATCAGTCTTTCTCCGGTCTGGGTAAAGCTGGTTGACGTATCGGCAACGACGAGCGGCTTCTATCGCGTATTCATCGGCAGTATCGCGCTTGGCCTTTACCTGGCCGTCACTCGCAAGCGGCTGCAATTCGGAACTCGTGTTTGGCAACTGCTGACACTCGCGGCGCTGTTTTTCGCCCTGGACCTTTGGTTCTGGCACCGCAGCATCATTTTCATTGGCCCTGGCCTGGCAACGTTGCTGGCTAACTTCCAGGTATTCATCCTGATGCTGGCCGGCATCTTTTTCCTCGGGCAGAAGCCCGGGGTGCCCCAGCTGATTGCGATTCCACTGGCTCTGATGGGACTTGCGATGATCGTTGGCCTGGACTGGCAGGCGTTGCCTGGCGATTACCGGGCCGGAGTCGTCTACGGATTACTCACCGCCCTCGTCTACGCCGGCTACCTTTTGACGATGCGCTTTTCTCGCCAGGGTGTCGAGAAAGGTATGCCGACGCGCGAAATTGCGATTGTGTCTGCGCTCTCGGCAGCCATGCTGGGAGTGACGGCGCTGGCGGAGGGCCAGTCACTTGCGGTACCGACGTTGACTGACGTCGCCTGGCTTACCGCATACGGCGTACTGTCACACTGCCTGGGTTACATCCTGATCGTCAGTAGCCTGCCGCAGGTGTCGACCACCGAAGCCGGGATCGCCCTTCTGTTGCAGCCGACACTGAGTTTTGCCTGGGATGTCCTGTTCTTTGCACGGCCGCTGACGGCAATCGAACTGACCGGTGCAATCGTGGCGCTCGGGGCTATCTACCTCGGGTCACGGCCCGGCTCAAAGCAAGTCCAGGGCGGCGGGTAACAGCTCGATATCGAAGTCGCACATCGGTGTGACGACCTCGCCGTCCAGGTGTGACGGGACGGGTTCCGAGGCCCGGATGCTTACCTGGCGCACACCTTTATGCATGACTTCCGGTTCGCCTATGTGTTTACCGGCGATGATTTTCGGTAACAGCTGCAGTATTCGCAGCCGCGAGACCGGATCGGCAACAAGGAGTTCGAGCGACCCGTCGGCATTGTCGGCCATTGGCGCGATATAGAACATGCCGCCAACCCAGGCACCGTTGCTGACGTTGGCGAGCGTGATGGGTCCCTCGAGCGTCACGCCGTCCGACGAGATCGTCATGTCAGGCGTCGACACCCCGTCGATAAGACAGCGGATCAGTGCGAACAGGTAGACGAGCTGGCCGATCGGCCAGCGATAAGCCCGGGCAACCTTGGTCACCCTGGCGTCAAATCCGATACCGACGCCGTTCGCGAAGAAGCGATCGTTCATACGCCCGACGTCGATGCGGCGCCAACGGGCATCGGCGTTGATCCGGTCCGCGAGCAGCCGGGTCGCCTGCTCCCAGTCGAGCGGTATGCCGCAGGCCTTCGCGAAGTCATTGCCGGTGCCCGTTGGAATAACCCCGAGCCGCGCGCCGCCATCAGCACGCATGATTCCATTGACGGCCTCGTGGATGCTGCCATCTCCACCCGCCACGACAATACGTCGGGCACCTTCGTTCACGCGTTCCTGAACACGCGCCTCGAGATCGCCGACGGCGCGGCTCTCGAGCAGCTCGTAATTGACGCCGGCTTCGTCGAAAAGCGCCACAATTCGCGACATCCGTCGCCCTGCGCGACCGCGCCCGGCTGTCGGATTGATGAATAGCAATACGGGAGTCGTCGCCATTTCCTGTGGGGGCATCGAATTAGCCGATGCTACAATGCCGCACTCCTTTCACGCAAAACAGGGCTCGTCAATGCTCGAACTCGGTGTCAAGTTCCTGATCAGCTATTTCATCGGCTCTTTAATGGGTGCATTGATCATGGGCAAGCTGCGTGGGGGCGTGGATATAAGGGAGATGGGCAGCGGCAACGCCGGCGGGACCAACGCGCTGCGGACCCAGGGATTTGCGTTCGCGCTCGGCGTCGTCATCATCGATATTGGCAAGGGATTTATCGGCGCAGGTATTGTGCCCGGCCTCGAGATCCCGTTTGCACCGGCCGACCCCGAGATTTCGCGCACGTGGCTGACACTGAGCTGCGCGATGGCCGCCGTGTTTGGGCACGTGTGGCCGGTCTATCATCAGTTCCAAGGCGGCAAGGGTGCTGCGACGCTGATCGGAACCTTCATCGTACTTGGACCGGAGTTGATTCTGCCTATGGTCCTGGTCTGGGCATGGGTACTCGTCCTGACTGGCTATGTCGGACTATCGACGATGATAGCGGCATCATCGGTGCCGGTTTGGATCGGCTTTACGCGGCTGCCCGAAGATCAGCCATTGTTCATTTACTGCGTCGGCATGGCTGTGTTTGTCGTCCTGTGGCACCGTTCGAACATCCAGCGAATGCGGGCAGGCAATGAGCATCGCAACACGAGACTGATGATTTTCAGCAGGAAGCGCCAGCAGGAAGATGAGCAAGCTTGACGTAGCGGGCATCCAGCAACCGCTGACCGAGCTCGCAACATCCCGGCTCGAGAAACTCGAAGTTTTTTCAAGCATCGCTTCTACGAACACTTACCTGATGTCCCAACAACCGCCCGAGGTTGGACGGTATCGTGTCGCAATCGCCGATCACCAGACATCGGGTCGGGGACGACACTTCCGTCGCTGGATGTCAGCGGCGGGCGCGGGTCTGTACATGTCGTTTTCCTACACGTTTGCCGGCGTTACCCGGGAGCTCGCAGGACTGACTCTGGCAATCGGCGTCGGCGTCATTCACGCCCTGCAGCAGCTCGGCATCGATGGGCTGACTCTCAAGTGGCCCAATGACATCGTGGCGCTGGACGGCAAACTCGGCGGCATCCTGACCGAAGTCCAGTCAGGGTCATCAGGAAATTCCACTGTCGTCACGGGTGTCGGCTTGAATCTCGACTTGCCCGAGCGGATTGACTTCGGTGCCGAGTCGGATTGGGCGCACCGGGCTGTCGATCTGAAGTCGATCAGCGATGGCCCGCCAGCTCGCGAGTTGATTGCGGGCACGATGGTGGAGCAGCTGTATCTCACATTCCTGCGCTTCGAGGAATACGGCCTGACCGAATTTATGGATGACTGGCGTCGTCACGACTGGTTGTTGGGCAGGGAAATAACCGTCGATCTGCCCGACAAGCAGATCACGGGCATTGCCGCCGGGGTGGGGCGGAATGGCAGCCTGCTCGTAGACACGTCAGCCGGACAGGTCGAGGTTATTTCGGGATCGATCGTCATGGCAGGACCCAGGGATGGCGACGGATGACGGCGCTGTTGATGGATGTCGGCAACTCGCGGATCAAGTGGGGTGTCCTTGATGGCGGCGCGGTCCGGCGAACGGGCCACATTGCACAGAGCAAGATCCGGGATGAGGGGCTTGGCGCGCTGACCTCAAAATTGCCGCGTCGGGTCGATACAGCGCTCGTCAGCAATGTCGCGGGTCCGGGATTTGCGACACGATTATCCGGTGTCGTCGGCATGCACTGTGGCGTGGAGGTTCACTTCGCGCGCAGCGAGCGGCAGGCGTGCGGAATCGTCAACGGATATCGCCAGCCCCGCCGGCTCGGCGTCGATCGCTGGGTCGCAATGATCGGCGCCTGGAACGAAATACAGGATGCCGTGGTCGTCGTCGATGCAGGCACTGCCCTCACGATCGACGCGATCGACTCGACCGGCCGGCACTGTGGCGGCCAGATCATGCCGGGCGTCGGCCTGATGGCCGCGAGCCTTGCCGACGAGACGAGCGATATACCACTCATTCAAAAACGACCGTCGAGTCCGGCACGCGACATGAGCATGTTTGGCGGATCGACAACGGCGGCCGTTGCACACGGCACGCTGAACGCCGTGGCCGGAGCCGTCGAGCGTGCGGCGGATGTGTTGCAGGAGTATGGCGAGGCCCCGGCCGTGATCTTGACCGGTGGTGATGCGTCCCGCATTCTTAAGTCGCTCGGATGCGAGGCAATACACCGCCCGCATCTCGTACTGCAAGGCCTGGCGCGAATTCTGGAAGATCATCAATGAGAAACCTGCTGCTGCTGTTGCTGCTCGCGAACATTCTCTATTTCGTATGGGGCATGTTGTCGGATAGTGGCTCGGAGCCGGGTATCGCCATCGTTGACGAATCGGAACTCGGTCCCAGGCTTGCTGCGACCGCAAATCGCGATGCCGGGACGGCTGCCAGCGTCGGCGCCGTGCTCGGCTCGGGCGAGCCGTCAGATCTCGCCGCCCTCGTCGGCCGCTCCTGCGTCACCATCGGCCCCTTCCGTGCCACGGAAGATGCTGAGCGCGCGAAGATGGAATACGCCGGCGAGGGGATGCGGACCGCAGTCCGCACAGGGCAGGGGCAGATCTTCATCGGCCACTCCGTGCAAGTCGTCAATGTGCCGACGCGGGATGAAGGTCGCACGATGCTCAGCAAGTTGCATGAAGGCGGGCTCGGTGACGCGTTTATCGTCGGCAATGAAGAAGACGGCTTGTCGATCTCGCTCGGCATCTTCGGCAACCAGTCCAATGCCGAAAAGGTCGAGTTGCAGGCACGGTCGATCGGCTTCGACGTCAGTGTGTCGCCGATGGCCCGTGACGCGCAGGTGTTTTTCGTGGATATCGGCCTGCCACCGGGCAAGGGCGCGGGCGCGATCGTCGACAAATACGGTGAGGACAGGGTACTCTTGCGCGACGCGGCGACCTGCCCGCAAGCCCAATAGCCGGCATAGCTCAGCTGGTAGAGCAACTGATTTGTAATCAGTAGGTCCCGGGTTCGACTCCTGGTGCCGGCACCAAATTTTCCTGAGCAGGGCAGACCCGGCTGCCATCTCGGGCAGGAACGTGATGCCGAGATCGGCATCGACCATCTCTACCAATGTCAGGATACTGCTGGCTGCAAACGGCTGTACCTTTTGCGTGTTCTCGAGCTCCTTTTTTCGCTGCCTGGCGCATTCACGCCGACCTGCTCATCGTCGCATGTGCCGCGCTACAACCAGCTGCAGCCTGCATTCGAAGCTGCTGGCGTTGACGAGATAATCTGCGTATCGGTCAACGACGCATTCGTCATGGACGAGTGGCAGCGCGCCCAGAACGCCGACCGCTTATCGTTCCTGCCCGACGGCAATGGCGATTTCACGGACGGCATGGGCCTGCTGGTCGGCAAGGAAGACCTCGGCTTCGGCAAGCGGTCGTGGCGCTACTCGATGCTCGTGCGCGACGGCGTCATCGAGCCCGAGCAACCCGGCTGCCCGTTCTGTGCGCGCGCCAAAGGCATGCTGCGTGATGCCGGCATCGAGTTCGAAGAGCTCATGTTGGACCGCGACTACACGGACCGCACATTGCGCCGGGCGGTCGCAGCTTTCATACTAATCGGCCCCGGCTTGCAACACGCTGACCGAGACAGCAATGAAACTTTCCGATGCGGCCCTTCTGAAGACGAAGGCCTATGTCAACGGCCATTGGGCCGACGCTGACAGCGGCGATACGCTGACTGTCACCAACCCCGCCACCGGCGAGGCAATCGCCGAGATCGCCAAATGCGGTACGGCCGAGACGCGGCGCGCGATCGAGGCTGCGGAAAAGGCCCAGGTCGAATGGCGCGCGAGGTCCGCCAAGGAGCGGGCCGCCATCATGCGCAGGTGGTTCAACCTCATGATGGAGAACCAGGAAGATCTTGCGCAGATTCTGACGGCGGAACAGGGCAAGCCGCTGGCCGAGGCGCGCGGCGAAATCGCCTACGGCGCGTCTTACATCGAGTGGTTTGCCGAAGAAGCCAAGCGCATATACGGCGACACGATCCCGCAACCTTCTGCGGACAAGCGCATCGTCGTCATCAAGCAACCCGTCGGAGTGGTGGCATGCATCACGCCCTGGAACTTCCCCAACGCCATGCTGACGCGCAAGATAGCGCCGGCGCTCGCGGCCGGCTGTACCGTGGTCTGCAAGCCGGCGAATGAAACGCCGCTCTCGGCGTTCGCATTCGTCGAGCTGGCCGAACGCGCCGGAGTCCCCGCGGGCGTGATCAATATCGTGGCGGGCGTCACCCGGGAGATCGGCGCCGAGCTCACCAGCAATCCCATCGTCCGCAAGCTGACGTTCACGGGTTCGACCGAAGTCGGCAAGCTGCTCATGGAACAGTGCGCGGGCACCGTAAAACGCACATCGATGGAACTCGGCGGCAACGCGCCGTTCATCGTGTTCGACGACGCGGATGTCGACGAGGCTGTCAGAGGCGCCATCATCTGCAAGTTTCGAAATGCCGGGCAGACCTGCGTTTGCGCGAACCGCATCCTCGTGCAGGAAGGCGTTTACGACGAGTTCGCCGAGAAACTGATGGAGGCGACCGGCGCCTTGAAGCTCGGTAACGGCGTCGACGAGGGCGTGACCATGGGGCCGCTGATCAACGAGGGCGCCGCGAACGACGTGCTCGGATTTGTCGAGGATGCCGTTGCCAAGGGGGCCAATGTGGCAGCCGGCGGCGGCCGTTCGGATCTCGGCGCCTGCTACCTGCAGCCCACGGTACTGACGAACGTCAGCCCGGACATGCGCGTGTTCCGCGAAGAAATCTTTGGTCCGGTCGCGCCATTGTTCAAGTTCCAGACCGAGGAAGAAGCCGTTGCGATGGCCAACGACACCGAATTCGGGCTCGCCTGCTATTTCTATTCGCGCGATGTCGGTCGCATCTGGCGCGTCAGCGAAGGCCTCGAGTACGGCATCGTCGGTATCAACGAGGGGATTATCTCGAACGAGATGGCGCCGTTCGGCGGCGTCAAGGAATCCGGTCAGGGCCGCGAGGGCTCCAAGTACGGTCTCGATGACTACCTCGAGATCAAGTACCTGTGCATCGGCGGAATCGACAAATAATAGATGTCCGAAAGTGGCTAGTTAATGGCGCGGCGCGGCGTATACTGGCCGCATGCAGCAGCAAGAGATCTACGAGCGAGCACGCCTTTCCCGCGACGTCCGGTTTGACGGACAGTTTTTTGTTGGCGTCCGCACCACGGGCATCTACTGTCGGCCTATCTGCCCGGCTGTTGCTCCGAAATCTGAAAATGTCACGTTTTTCGCGACAGCCGCAGCGGCGGGCGAAGCAGGCTTTCGTCCGTGTCTCCGATGCCGCCCGGAGTGCGCACCCGGCACCCCTGCCTGGAACGGGACGTCAACGACCGTGCAGCGTGGATTGCGCCTGATCTCGAATGGCGCGCTCGACGAAGGGTCAATCGAAAAGCTTGCGGACAGGCTCGGGGTGACGAGCCGCCACTTGCGCCGCCTGTTCACGCAGCACCTCGGCGCGTCGCCACTTGCGGTTGCGCACACGCAGCGCCTGCATTTTGCAAAACGCCTCATCGACCAGACAAACCTGCCGATGTCGCATGTCGCAGCGGCAGCCGGGTACGGCAGTGTGCGTCGCTTCAACGATACATTCGTAAAGACCTATGGAAAGTCGCCGCGGGAACTGCGCCGCCAAAACAATGAAGAATTTGATGGCAGCGCTGCGCTGACGGTGCGACTTTCATTCAGCATGCCATTTGACTGGCCGTCGCTGCTGTCCTTCTTCCGTGACCGCGCAACGCCGGGCGTAGAACTCGTCGCTGACGATGCTTATCTGCGCACTGTCAGCCTGGACGGCGGGTCCGGTGTCATTGAGTGCCGAATCGATGAAATGCGGCAGATCATCGCGCTGTCGCTGCACGGTATCGAAACCGTGCAGACATTCCGGGCCGTGCAGCAAGCGCGCGAGATGTTCGACCTGGATGCGCCGGTCGGTCAGATCGCCGAAGTCCTCAGCAAGGACAAGCAACTCGCAGCCATTGCGCGCCGGCGACCCGGAATCCGGGTGCCGGGCGCATGGGACGGCTTCGAACTCGCGGTAAGGGCAATCCTCGGCCAGCAGGTGTCCGTCAAGGCGGCGACGACGCTTGCAGGACGTGTCGTCCAACGTTACGGAGAGCCGATCACACTGCCTGCATCGCTATCGGCAAGGGACGGAATACCAGGATTGAGTCACCTGTTTCCCGCGCCGGAACGGCTCGCGCGGGCCCGATTCAATGACATGGGTCTCGTGACCAGCAGGATAGAAGCGATCCGTTGCCTGTCGCGCGCCGTGATCGACGGGCACGTCGATTTCGATACTGCCCAGGATCCCGACGAGTTCTGCACGAGACTCACGAGCATCCGCGGGATCGGCGAATGGACCGCCGAGTACATCGCGATGCGAGCGCTCAAGAATCCCGATGCGTTTCCGGCGTCGGACATGGGGCTGCTGAAGGCGGCGGGCTATGATGTTGCAGGTCCCGCTGATTTGAAGCAGCGTGCAGAAAAGTGGCGTCCATGGCGTGCTTACGCTGCGCTGTTGTTGTGGAGCTCATTACCAGGCTCCGGAGGTTGAACGATGTACTACCGCTACCTGACTACCCCGATTGGCGATCTGCTGTTGGCCGGTGACGATGACGGTCTCAGCATGATCGGATTTCCCAAAGGCAAGATGCGCCGGGACCCCGAGCCGGACTGGATATTCAATGAAAAGCCGTTCTCCGAGGCAGTGCGCCAACTCGAGGAATACTTCGCCGGCGAGCGCAAGGAATTCGATCTGCCCCTGCACCTGAGCGGCACGGACTTCCAGGTGCGGGTTCTCGAGGAGTTGCAGCGCATACCGTACGGACAAACGACCTCTTATGGCGCGGTCGCGCAAAGAATTGGCAGCCCGAAAGCGATGCGCGCGGTCGGCGCCGCAAACGGCCGCAATCCTATTCCAATCGTGATTCCGTGCCACCGGGTCATCGGCAGCAGCGGTGACCTGACGGGTTTTGGTGGTGGGCTCGACACCAAGGCGGAACTGTTACGTCTCGAAGCCGAGAATAGCGGCTTGTTAAAGTAAGCGCTCCTGCAAGGCACGAACGATGGCCGAAGGTTCGACGCCATCGATCAGCCGCTCGTCGTCTATGAGCGTCGTCAGCCGTGACTCGAGAGGAAGAACACCGGCCCAGACAGGAATCGCATAGTCTTCGTCTTCATCGTCGGGCATGCCGCCGGCAATCTTGGCCGATGCGGACTCGATCTCGATCGCGATGACGCCGGTCATCTTGATCTCATCTTCGTGCGGCTCGCGCAATTCATCCCATCGGCCGGGCATCAGGTGTTCGCTGATGACGCGCATGCCGTGCAATTTCTCGGATCGATCCTCGACGAGCCGTGGCGCGCCAAAGATCGTCACCGACCGGTAATTCATCGACGAATTGAATGCCGAACGTGCAAGCACGATTCCATCAACCAGCGTCGCGTTGAGACACGCCTGCTCGTTCTGTTCCAGGAGCCGAATTACGCGCGCCTTGCGCGCGCCATGGACGTAAACCGTCTCACCGTCACGCCCGTGAATCATCGGGACGACGACCGGTCCCCCGTCCTGGACGAAGGCTACGCTGCAGAAAAGTGCCGAGTCCAGGACGCGATGCACCGTGCCACGATCATATGCTGCCTTTTCGCGCAGCTGCCGCACTTTGTTGGACTTGCTTATTTTATAGTCATTCGACATTGCGATACTCAGTTCAGGAACCGCGGCGCCAGCACCATCGCCGCGAGCGTGACAACGGCGACCCCGGCAATATTAACGGTGAAGCCGGCGCGCATCATTTTTGGAATGGTGAGCATTCCGGATCCAAATACGATTGCGTTTGGCGGCGTCGCAACCGGCAGCATGAACGCGCAGCTTGCAGCAAGCGTTACCGGCACAGCCAGGACAATAGGATCGAAACCCGCTTCGATCGCTACGGCGCCAACGATCGGCAAGAATGTGGCGGTCGTTGCGGTGTTACTGGTCAGTTCAGTCAGAAAAATAATCAGCGTCGTTATCGCGACGACAATCAGCACCAGCGGCAGGGTCCCGATGACCTGAAGCGAATGCCCGATCCACTCGGCAAGGCCCGTTACCACAAAGGCATTGGCAAGCGAGAGTCCGCCGCCAAACAGCAGGATGACTCCCCAGGGCAGTTGTTCCGCATACTTCCAGGTAAGAAGCACCGGATCTTTCTTGTCGCCGCTCGGAATGACGAACATGGCGATGGCGCCGGCGATCGCAATGCCGGAGTCATCGAGCGCCCCGAGGCCAGGCAGCTGGATCCAGAACGGCCGGCCAACCCAGGCGATTACCATGATCGCAGCGACGATCGAGATTCGTATCTCGGGTTTCCCGATGCTCCCGAGGTCCTCCCGGAGCTTGCGCAATTCGGCCTGACCCTCACCGGACGTTCGAAAGCTGACGTCGAAGGCCCAGCGGGTCAGCGCGAGCCAGCAGATCGGCAACATGAGCAGGGCCA
Organism: Woeseiaceae bacterium; assembly: GCA_011772865.1. Taxonomy (GTDB): domain Bacteria; phylum Pseudomonadota; class Gammaproteobacteria; order Steroidobacterales; family Woeseiaceae; genus UBA1847. The sequence goes on from WVYQ01000043.1 coordinate 20,048, forward strand.
GCGGCACACCAACCATCATCCAGTTCGCAAAATTGACCGTACTGCCATAGCTCTCGAGCATGAAAGCGGCGAGCATGGCATTGGGCAGCGTCCCCACGAGCGTCGTCATGCCGCCAATCGTGGAACCATAGGCAACCGCGAGCAGCAGCGCATTCTGGAAATGATCCCGGGCGCGGTCATCGAGTTCGCGTATGGAGGCGTGAATGACCGAGATCACCGAGATAGCGACCGGCGTCAGCATCATCGCAGTCGACGTATTCATGACCCACATGCTGATCAACGCACTCGCAAACAAGAAACCGCCGACCAGCAGGCGGCCGCTCCCGCCGGCGTGTTGCAGGACGTTGAGCGCGATGCGCCTGTGCAGGTTCCAGCGCTGCATGGCAAACGCCACGACGAAACCACCGAGGAAAAGGTAAATGACCTTGTTGGCGAACGGCGCCGTCGTGTCGGCCATGTTCACTGCACCGAGTATCGGGAAGCACGCGATCGGCAGCAGAGCAGTTGCCGCAATCGGAATCGCCTCGGTCGCCCACCATATGGCCATCCATACAGCGACCGCGGCCGTCGCCCAGGCCGCCGGATTCAGGCCGGTGGGCGGGTCACTGAGCAACATTACGACCGCCAGGGCGGGGCCGAGCGCGAGCCCGATCCTCTGATGAAGTGAGCGCCCCCCCTGCTTTTTCATGTCGTTCAAGCGGCCTCCCGAGTCAGTTCGTCAGTCCCCGGCTACATCTTGTGCACAACTGGCCCTCCTATACAAGATGTAGTAGCATTCCGTGCGTACCAATTCGGTACGCACGGAGATGGGATGTAAAAGGCAGTGTAGGCGGGACGCCATGCCGGACGCATGATCCGACGGCAGGCATCACGTGCTTCCTCTCAACACGTGGCTTCAGCCGGTTGCCTCCCCGAGGGGGATTGAAATGCAACCAGCGCAGCTGTCAGAGAAGCGACCGTTCTACACGTTGACGAATGCAGTTTGAGACCGTTGCAACACGGAGGTTCTTGATCTCATGCGTTTCGTAACGCGCCCGCTACATCTTCTGCTTGCTATGCCGCCCAGATTCTGGGCGGCCTTTTTCGCTCCGGTCCTTCTTGCCATCGCCGGCTGTGCGTCGGGTCCGCCAAAGATGCCATACCCGGCTTTCCTGCAGGCCGATGAACTCGAGAACGCTTACCTGGCCAGCGTGCCGGGAACAATAGCCAAGCAGTTTTCCGGGGATCCGCAAACCCGGCGCACGACAAACCGCATCGATTTGCCGGCGGGCTGGGAGGGCACGACGGGTGGAGCGCCAGGCATGTTGCTCGAAATCGTCGTCCTCAACGGTGACGTTACGGTCGGCGACGTCAAGCTGGGTCCCGGGGGTTACGCGCACATACCGCCCGGCACCTTCGCCTACAACATAACCACCAGCGATGGCGCACAGATTCTCTATTACCGGGACATCGTTGATCCTCTCGCAATGATTCAGACGCCGGTCATCCTCGATGCCCGCCTCATCGACTGGCAGCCGACCGACTACGCCGGCGTTACCATCAAAGAGCTGAGATCCGATCCCGGTAACGGAGCGCGCACGTGGTTGATGCGAATCAGCCCGGGCGCGTCCATTCCCTGGCAATCCTCTTCGGTGGTCCGGGAAGGCTACCTGGCCAGTGGGGAGTATCAACACAGTGAATGTGTCGTCGGCGAGGTGCGCACCTGGATCTATACGCCGGGAGGCTACTTCCTGCGACCCCCCGGCGCCGTCAACGGCGGCCCCGAGTCGAAGGCCATCACGGAATCCGTCTGGGTATTGAGGGAGCGTTCGGCGGGCGTGGATCGGAAAGCGGAAACGTGTGAGCAGGGCTAGCGGGTCGGGGAATATCCGACTGCCGACTAGCTTGCCAGTTTCGTTATCTTCTTCCCAAGCTTCATCAACTTTTTCAGGGTGGGCGTCGGGATGTCATTGATCTGCTCATACCACGTGCTCGTCGTCTCGACGAACTCCAGCATGTTGTGGATGCGTTCTTTCGTGACCTCGTGTGTGTCGGCCTCGGCATCGACTTCCTCGGCGGCGTTGCGCAGCATCGACAAGGTCGGATTCAGCTCGCGTTGTTTACGCTGGTCGATGATCACGCGGAACAGTTCCCAGACATCATGCAGTGACTCGAAATAGTCACGGCGGTCGCCCAGCACGTGCGTCATTCGCACGAGCCCATAGCTTTGCAGCTCGCGAATGCTGGTGCTGACATTGGATCGTGCGACCGAGAGCGCGTCGACGATCTGGTCCGCGCGCAGCGGCTCGGGCGACAGGTAGAGCAGCGCCTGAATCTGCGCCACGGTTCGGTTGGTTCCCCAGCGGGTGCCCATTTCGCCCCAGTGCAGGACGTATTTCTCAACGGCTGGCGACAGTTTCATCCGTTGTCCCCCTCGCGGGGAGCGCGCTCCCCTTTCTTTGTTTTGATTATTTCTGTCGTAACAGAATTTATGGAAACTACGGGGAGTTCGCAACCACGATGACGCGTCTTGGCGCCGGCCAGTCCTCGACCGTGCGCCGAGGATCGTCGGGCCTGAGCGCTGTGGCGAGAGACTCGAAAGTCATCCACTCGGTGCTGCGCTGTTCGTCGGGCGTCGTGCGGGACTTGTCCAGAATCCGGATATCCTCGAACCCGGTCCGCGCGAGCCATGTTCTCAGCTCCGCTATTGTTGGCAACAGCCAGACGTTGCGCATGCGGGCGTAGCGGTCGGGAGGCGTTCGCGCGCAGGGCTCTTCGCCTGGCAGGTAGAGGGTCTCCAATACGAGCTGGCCGCCTTGCCGCAAGGTGTCGTGCAGTTGGCGCAAATGGTCGAGCGGCGAACGTTGGTGATAGAGCACGCCCATCGAGAATGTGGTATCGAAGCTTTGTGCGGCAGGAAACTCATCGAGACGCATCGGCAGCACAAATACCGCCGGAGCATGAAAAAATTGCTGCACCGCGATGAATTGCATGACGTAGAGAACGGTGGGGTCCAGGCCGATCACGGCGCGAGCGCCCTGGTTGTGCATGCGCAGCGCGTAGTAGCCGTTGCCGCAGCCGACGTCCAGCACGCTGCGACCATTCAGCGGCGCTATCCCGGCTTCGAGCCGCTCCCACTTGAGATTGCTCCGCCACTCGGCATCGATCGTGATCTCGTCCAGTTCGAACGGGCCTTTGCGCCAGGGAGACAGTCGCAGCAAGAGTCGACGCATGACATCGCTGTTCCCCGCTTCGGTATTGAGCTCTTCGACGACTTCGCGCCAGGCCCGGAAGTCGCCGTGCCCCTCATCGGAGAGCCGCCTCCGGATCAGGGGTTCGAGTTGCTCGCGGCAGTCGCCGAGACCCAGATCGTCAAGGCACCGCCACAACCCGGGGTAATCGATCAGGGTCATTTGATCGCAACGATCGATACGAAGTTGAAATAGCGCAGCCAGACGGCAGTGTGCGCAAACCCTGCAGCCGAGAGCCGCCGCTTGTGGGCCGCAACGGTCTCGGGTATGAGCACGTTTTCGAGTGCGGCTCTCTTACGGCTGATCTCCAGCTGGCTGTAGTCGTTGCGCCGCTTGTGTTCATGGTGCAGATCGACGAGCAATTCCTCCATGTGCGCATCTTCGTCGACGACCTTCTCCGACAACAGGAAGAGTCCTCCGGGTACGAGACCCGAGTGAATTCCGCGAACGATGTCGTCACGCGCAGCAAGGTCGAGGAATTGCAGCGTGTAGTTCATGACCACCATTGACGCGTTGACGATCGGCGTCTCGCGCACGTCGGCCAGCTGGACATCGATGTCGTCATTGCCGGCAACGGCAGCTCGACAACGCTCGACCATCGCGGCCGAGTTATCGATCGCGATGATCCTGACATCTTCAGCACGGTTGCCCTGGTGCATCGCCAGCGAGGCCGCGCCGAGCGAGCAGCCGAGGTCATAGCACGACGTGCCCGGCTTCACGTAACGGGCCGCGAGCGAGCCAATGGCCTCAATCGAGGCCGCGTAGCCTGGAATCGAGCGGCGGAGCATATCCGGGAATACCCGGGCCACCGATTCGTCGAAACGAAACGGCTCGTCGCCCAGCTTTTCGTCGATATAGAGCTTGTCTTCGTCCATAATTTCCCTGGCAATGTTACGCGAACTTCACAAAGAGCTCGGAATTCCGGAAAACTACGGTAGCGATGGCGGACCGCCGAGCTTCGATGAGGCTGAGGATCTCGTCGAGGTGGGGCAGAATCTCGTGGGCCGCATGCAGCGTCTTGCCCCGGAGGCGGCCCGGCAATGGCAGCGGATGGTCGACGCCGCGGACCAGGTCGGCATTCACTTGCTGATCGTGTCCGGGTTTCGCGGCATCGAGTACCAGGCAGGCCTGATCCGGAAGAAGATCGAGGCAGGCCAGGCGATCGAGGAAATTCTCAAGGTCAATGCGGCCCCGGGGCACAGCGAGCACCATACGGGCCTAGCGGTCGATATCGCGACGCCCGGATCGCGGCCGCTGACCGAGGAATTCGAGGACACCGACGCGTTTCGCTGGCTGCAGTCCCGTGCGATCGAGTTCGGGTTTTCAATGACTTACCCGCGCGACAATCCCTGGGGTATCGCGTACGAGCCGTGGCACTGGTCATTGAAAGGCTGAAACCCGCCCCAATCATAGGTTTCGGGCTGGCAATGCCGCCCCGCAACGGCGCAAAAAAGCGCGCCTAAGTTGTTGACAGTTGGTTGGGACGGTTAGACAATAGCCGGCTTGTGTCCGCGGAGGGGTACTCAAGCGGTCAACGAGGGCAGACTGTAAATCTGCTGGCTATGCCTACGTAGGTTCGAATCCTACCCCCTCCACCAGACTTTTTGGGTTCGGCGGAGGTAGGCCCAGAACGAGTATAGCAGGCAAGGCACTCGTTGTTCCGGCACCTTGAGCAAGAAAAAAAGCCGCGAGACACAATCTGAACTGGGCGTAGCTGGGTTGCAGTTCCGCTGCGGGGAAGACACAAAGAGAGTTTATGAAATCCGGACGGTTTGACTCATCAATAGACTGTCAGGATTTTTGCACGTCTGAAAAAGGCGTAAGGCGGGTGTAGTTCAATGGTAGAACCTCAGCCTTCCAAGCTGATGATGTGGGTTCGATTCCCATCACCCGCTCCATCAGGAAGGCAGGCTGGATGCCGGATGAAGCCCACATAGCTCAGGGGTAGAGCACTTCCTTGGTAAGGAAGAGGTCCCGAGTTCAAATCTCGGTGTGGGCTCCAGCCCCGGAGAAGCAGGAAGTAACGAAGGTTTACGAAACTTAGATAAGCAGGAAGAGCTCATGTCTAAAGAGAAATTTGAGAGAACGAAGCCGCACGTAAACGTTGGGACGATTGGTCACGT
>WVYQ01000042.1:0-3368 GCA_011772865.1 Woeseiaceae bacterium
ACACAGCTTGCAATCGTCGACGTATCGAAAGAGGACCTCGATGCCTTCGGGCGCGACATCGACTTCGATGCGCTCGACACGCTTCGAACCGCGCCCGCGATGCTGACTGGATCTGAGCGGCTCATGTTGTTCAACCTGATCTACTGCCTGCGGCCACAGAACTGCATAGAGATTGGCGTGCGTTTTGGGGGCGCGTCGCTCATTGCGGCGAAGGCAATGGATGCAGCGGGTAGCGACGGCAGACTTTACCTCGTTGATGACAGTCCCGAGATTGCCCCGGAGACCTGGGCCCAGATCGAACACCGGAGTGTGCTCATCGAGGGTTGGTCGCCCGGCATACTGCCCAAGGCGGCAAAATCGGCTCGCGCGCCTTTCGATTTCGCCTTCATCGATGCCGGCCATAGTACGCGTGCCGTAATGCGCGACTCGGTGGGTGTGCTCCCCTACCTCGCAAACGGCGCCTACATGCTTTACCACGACGCCTACCGAACCGACGTCCGCAAAGCTATCGATCGTTTTATCTACATGTACCCGGGCTCCCTGATCGACTTCGGGATGGTAACGCGAGAATTCACCTGCGGCCCGGACAATGATCCGGCCGATCCCATAACGCGAAGCTGCGGTTTACGAGTTTTGCAGTATCGCAAGCGTCGTGCCTGGAGCCGCCCGCTACGCCGGCTCAAGGGCCTCTACGACCGGCTCTTGTTCTCCGTTAGCGCGTAAAAAACTTCACGATCTCCACCATCGCCTCGGTATCGAAACGGCAATAGCGCTGCAGCTGTTCTTCGAGTTCGGCCTTGCGCTCCGGGGCGGTCGCGGGATCGATTGCCTCGAGAAAGCCCTCCGATGCCGCCGTTCCTTCCGTAATGCCCTCGAGATCCTCGTAGCGCATGTGAGGAGCGATACAGGGCAACACGGACTTGATCGACCATGAACCCAGCATGTTCGGGTGGTAATAATTCTCCTTGACCACCGGATGCAGGTCGTAGAGCCGATCGACAATGGCCTGCAAGGGCTCGGCCAGGTCGGGGAACAGGTCGATCAGCCCCTCGATCACCTGTCTTTCGTAGTGGGTGTACATCAGTACCGGGCCCTCCCGGCCCAGGCACTCGATCAGTGCCTCGGACAGCTCGCGCATCGGCGGCCTGCCCGACGTATCGAGAAACTCGGCGTGCCGCAGCGCACCGCTCTCGTCCTCGATATGGCAGGACCACTGAATGGGAATGCTCGCGTACGGCCGCGTGCCCGCCCAGATCGGCACGGCGGGACCGATCGTCTCGAAATCCAGGTAGTGGCGTGGGTATGGCAGCGACTCGAGTTCCCGGCGCGCCCCATCCAGCTCTTCGGGCTGGCCTTCGCAGGTGACGCGATGAATGCGTCGCTGCGTGCCGGCCGTGATTCTGGCTTCGTCGACATCGAGAATGTCGCGAGCGCCGAGGGCCACAAATTCCGCCAGCTTTGCCTTGTTGCCGCCGAGACCCATCACCGGGTAGTCGGTATCCGTCGGCCAGCAGTGATTGATGAACTGGCATTCGTACGGCGTGTTGCACTGCTTGCCGACGGCGATGTCGGGAATCTGCCCGGCGACGGCATCACGCGCCTTGACCAGCAGGTCGACAACGGTGGGCTCGAGCGTGCGTACCTCGTCGGTGAGATCGTTTTCAAGTAACAGGCCGTCGTAGTTGCCATTGCCGGCATAAACGAACCGGTTGTCGATGTGCGCGAGCGAGATGGACGTAACATTGACGCCCGAGTTGCGCAGCACCCAGTCCTGGATCGCGCAATCGATCACGTGATGGTCCTTCACGGACGTCGAGGCCTTCACCTCGATAACGCGCCAGCCGTCGCCATCGGGCAGCATCACGTCGACGCGAACCAGGACATTCTCGTACCGAAACGTGCCTTCAAAAATCGGGCACCGGGCGCCGCCGTCGATCAGGCGCCGGGTCTGGGCCTCCATTCGCTTGAAGTCGAACTCGATGACGACGGCATCGTCGCCGCCATAGAGCTGCTGCGCCACGGCACCAACCTGGTGACCCGTGGCGAACAGCGACTCGGTCTGCGCCGAGACCTCACCGTATTCCGGGTGATGCGTCTCGAGATGCAGGCGCTTGGGGCACTGCCAGGCCGAGATCAGGCGCGATTTGGAGAGGTAGGGCTTCTGCACAGCGATTAAACACTACTACAGAACCCCACCTCGGCGAACGCCGAACCAGCCTGTGCTAGTCCGGCGTGTTGCGCTTGACCTCGCCGTCGTCCAGGACTTCGACGTCCCACTGGTCGCCATCGATAAAGGTCTCGACGGCATAGAAAGCCCGCGTCTTGCGAATCTCGACCTTGACCTCCCTGATGACGCCCGTCGGATGCAGCTCGTACACCACGTCCCGCGGAATCTTCGGCATCTGATCCTCGGTGATCTCGAACTCGATGTAGCGCTCGGACGGAAACCGGCGGCCGTACTTGTACAGCTCCAGGCCGTCGTCATAGATCATGCCGACCTTGGGCGCATAGCGCTTGTAGGACTCGTCGTCCGGTTCCAGCGGTGACGACTCGGTGATGATCAGGCTGTTGCGGAACGTACCCCGCGCAGTTTCCACGGTCGCATCGGTCTCGATGATCTCGGCGCGGTCCATCGCCGAACTCGGGTCGTACTCCATGTAGTACTTCATGCCCGCCTCGGGACGAGCCGGCATGTACAACCCGGCCTTCGCCTCGCCGATCCCTGCGCGCCACTCGCCGTCATGGCCGACGATCTGCCCGTCCTTGTAATAGTCGACATCCTCGCCGAAATAGAACACGTCTCCGGTTTCCTCGGCCATTGCGAAGAAATTGCGGGAGATCTCGGCGAGCTCGCCGTCCTCGTATTCGCGCTCCTCGATGACACGCGTCTCCACGCCGTCGACCATCTCGGTCTCGTCCAGCACCGAGATTACGACCACTTCGGAACCGTCCGCCTCGATACTGGCCAGCACGACAAAGCGCCCGGGCTTCAGACTCCAGTACGGATGATCGCCCGTCGCGGTCAGCGTGTAGCCGTCGAGTGGAAAGTCGCTTTGCCAGACGTCATTCGCCACAGTCGCCGACGCGGCGACCACGAACGGTATCGCCGCGATAAGCGTTCGCGTCTTCATCAGAACCGGACCACCGCGCCGAGCGAGTACTTCAGGTCGCCCTGCAGCGCGCTTTCAAACCACTCGAGTTCCGCGCGAACGCCGAAGCGCTCGGTGATGTCGTACTGACCGCCCAGCGCCAGCGCGAGATCGGTGCTCGTCTGGTGGGTCTCGTTGGTATCGTTGACCTCGGTTTCGGTGTTCAACGCCACGACGCCTGCCTTTGCGAACACGCCGGCGTCTTCCGAGAACGGATAG
>WVYQ01000042.1:3407-15235 GCA_011772865.1 Woeseiaceae bacterium
CCGAAATTCTTGTTGAACATGTACTGGACGTGGGCCCGCCAGCCGTTCGAGTCACCGCCGGCGCCGATTCCGGCCTCCTCGACGCTGATCGGCGCGTTGACGGCCGACATGCCGACCGAGAACCCGTCCGCGTTCGCGGCGCCCGCCACGAAAAGTAGCGGGAATACCCCTAACATAGTCTTTGATATCAATTGATTACGCTTCATTTTTCTCTCCCCGCATGAGCATGCGAACGTCGTATCCACAGGCGGGAGTGCCTGTGGGGTTCGCCCTGCACATACTTGATTTGATAGACGGGCGTAGAGAGAAAAATCGGTCGCGAGAATCAGCGCTCGATGTGCTCGTCGACCCAGGCCAGCGTTTCACCGATGACGGTTTTCATGGGCACGAAGTGCCCGGTAGGCCCAACAACGTGTTTCTTGTGTTCGGATCCCAGCATTTCAAAGAACGGTTTGGCCGACTCTTCGAGCCTGAAGTCCGAATCGAATCGGCCGTTGAACTGCAGGACAGGTTGCGTCACGCGCGGCAGGTAGTGCTCGGAGATCGTATCGTAGTGGTGAAACCAGCCCAACCCTGCCTGGTTGAGTATCGCCGCTTTGAATCTTGGCTCGATGACAAGTCCCGTCGAAGCCAGTCGACCACCCCAGCTGAAGCCATAGAGAACAAGTGTATCCATGTCCAGATCGGCGCGAGTCTCGAGATAGTCGACTGATCGCCGCATCTCGCGCATCCAGCGAATAAACTGGTCGCGGTACTCGATGGATGTCATTGAATGGAGTCTGCCGTCACCGCGTTCGAACGCGTGTTCGAATACGGGCACGGCCACCGCCCAACCACGTTTCACCATGAAGTCGAGGTGAAAGCGAAATTGCTCGTAACTGGTCAGGAAGAACGGGTGCGAACTGTGCCAATAGAACATGATCGGGTGGCGCCTGCCACTGTCGTCCGGCAGGTAAAGGTACATGTGCATCCGCGAACCGCTTTCATCGATGTCATAGCTGATTCGATGACGCGTGAAGCCGCGAATTTCCACCGAATCGTCTTCACGTGCATTCAGTGGCGCGTCTGAATAGTCGAAATTCCTGAGCATCGCCGCAAACTCTGCGTCGGACGCCGGTTCGACAACCTCGCGGCGGTGTTCCTGCGCAATCTTGGCATGCAACGTCTCGCTGACTTTGCGTTCGTCGTTCAAACGGGCAAGCCGGACGCCGTTTGAGGCGCTTCGGTCGAACGGCGGCAGGCCACTTGGGTTGGAAATAGACGGCTCAACCATGTACGGAGCGTCATCGAAACTCCCGCCGAGACTGACCTTGAGATCACCAACCCAGTTCGCGCCCCACTCCGAAACATTGCCCAGCATGTCCTGGGTACCGACCCAGCCGAGCCCGCCCGCTGTGCCGACAGGCACCGTGCCCGAACTTTCGACGTTGCTGCGAGCGATTTCCCAACTCAGGGCGGCAGCGGCAAATGCCCGGCGCCAGTGATGGACGGTCGGCAGGTCACGCTTGGCGAACCGGGCGAAGGCAGCGGCCTCGTACCAGCTGATGCCACCGACGGGATGGTCTGCCATGTCGTCGGGGTAGGTCCCACCGATCCATGTACTGGGCCCGGGCTGCCCGGTCGAGTCGACGAACATTGCCATCGCTGCTTCCCAGCTGATTTCTTCCCCGTCGCGGATAAAGTCGTGCTCCCAGAACCCCTGGTCTTCGTAGCCACCCGAATTAACGAACTCCTGGTACTCACGGTTCGTGACCTCGAAACGATCAATAAAGAAGTCGTTCAGCGGAATGTCCTGGTCGTCTATCCGAAGCGGCCTGCCTGGCACGCGGATTTCGTCGGGATCGATGGCGCCAACGCGGTCGAAGGTCACATCCGCAATCAGTGCGTTGTAGCGGTTATAGACGACCGCATCGGCCACGGGCAATTGGTCCGATTGCCCAACCAGCCCGCCTGCCAGCCGGATGATCGGCTCGTGCCCATCGAGTTCGAATCGATAGACAGACATTCCCCTGGGAACCTTGATGTCGTAAAGCGGCGTTTCGCCAAGATACTGCCACTCGGTTTCGGGATCGTCATAGTCGCGGCGATATACGGATGCCCCCTCGGGCTGCGATGGAAAGCTGGCCTTCCAGGAGAACTCGCGCCAGGCGTATTCGATCAGCGGCGAGCCGGGGTCGCGTTTCTCGACTTCCATGGCTGCGGTAAACGCCGCTTGAAAATCGCCGGCAACGATGTGCCGCTCGACCTCCGGAACACCGACGTCGCGTACCCAGCGATCGTCAGCGCCCGCCATCCAGAACAGCGTGGCGCCGATAATAGCGGCCAGGAACCCGACCGATGCGATCGGCAAAAAACTCCTCTCTTTCTTCGGCGCCGGTCCGTCGGATGCTCGCGCCTCATCGTCAGACTTGATGCCGCCCGGGGTGATCTCGTAGGCCCAGGCGAGTATCAGCGCCGGAACAAGGCCGATGGCGAGCAGGAAAAAGACGAGTTTCGGCGCCCAGTCGGGAAGATCCAGGACCGATGACAGGGTATCGGCGACCTGCAGCAGCAGCCACGAAACAACGACATACGCCACGAAAACGCGTATGACCTTGCGCCGCTTCAGTTCCTCGAAAAACCCCGCCACGGTAACCCCTTGTTGTTCTTGTGGGGCTACTTTAACGCAAATCACCAGAAACTCATCGGGCTTTCACAGGTCGCCCGTGTATTGCATGCGGGCCTCATGATTTATGCCAATCCGGACCTGGCGGCAGTTTACGTGGCCTCGGCGCTGGATTGAGCCGATGTAAGCAGATTCCACAAGGAAGATCAGGCATTTTCGGCGTATCCTGAGCTGGCCGGGCAGGTGCCCCGGCCTGGCCGGCACGGTGTCTCAATGACGAAACAAGGGGCGATACCCAGGAGAGACCCATGCCCGAAACCAGAGTCAAAGATTTTCTCGACAAAGAGCACGTCAAGTACGTGACGATCGGCCATTCGCCCGCGTACACGGCGCAGGAGATTGCCGCCCTCGCTCATATTCCCGGCAAAGAACTCGCCAAAACCGTCATCGTCAAGGTCGACGGCGTACTCACCATGGTCGTAATACCGGCCTCGGAGATGCTCCGGCTGGATCATCTGCGCCAGACGATGGGGACCGAACACGTCGAACTGGCCGACGAGAACGAGTTCAAAGGCGCATTCCCGGACTGCGAGACCGGCGCCATGCCGCCGTTCGGCAATCTTTACGGGATGAAGGTGTTTGTCGACCAGTCGCTGAGGGAAGACGACGAGATCGCGTTCAACGCCGGCTCACATGACGAGTTGATTCGCCTGCCGTATGCCGAGTACGAACGGCTGGTTCACCCGACGCCGCTGATCAACTGAACCGGCGCCGGGCGTATTTCAGTTTCGCGCGGCTAGAAATACCGCGCGATGTTGAGCTGCACGTAATCGTTCTTCTGCAGCCAGTAGGGGCACATCTCTTTGGAGCACGCCACGATTACTCGTCCGCCGCGGCTATGTCCTTGGTGAACTGCATATTGGTGCCATGCAGAATGCCGATATCAGCGACGCGCCAATCGAGGATACCGTCTCGCGGGCTCTGATCGACTAGCTCAACGCCACTTGCCTCGAGCCGCTCGAGTTGCTGCACGAGATCCTCAAAGCCTAGCGATACGAGAAAAAGACCTTCTCCGTGTTGAGCAAGATATTGGCCAGGCGCCGATTCGGAATCATACGGACTCACCAGCACGAGCCAACTATCGCCAATTCGCGTGTGGGCTACCCGGGCGCCACGCGGTTGATGATCGACAATTTCGAACGGATCCAGTCCGAGTATGTTCTCAAAGCGGGCCGTTGCTTCTGCGAGATCGTGCACCACGAAACTGAGGTGGTGAATGCGGGTCGGCAACATCAGGCAGTCTTCTGACTTCCCGCCGGAAACATGCCGGCCTTTGGCAGCAATGCCGGCACATCACGGCCAAGCTCCTGTTCCAGCCAGTGGCTGGTTTCAATGATTTTGCCCAGCGACACGCCTGTCTCAATACCGGATCGATCAAGCATGTACAGCAAGTCATCGGTCGGGATGTTGCCGGTTGCCGCCGGGGCAAATGGACAGCCGCCGATGCCGCCAACGCTTGCATCAAGATACGTGACGCCGGACTCCACCGCGGCCTGGGCATTGGCTAACCCGGTGTTGCGGGTATTGTGAAAGTGACACCGGAGCGGCAAATCGCCAACGACCTCGCGAACGCGCCCGAGCACCTCGGTGACCTGTCCGGGCACGGCGACGCCGATACTGTCTGCAATTCCGAGTTCCGCCGGTTCGGCCTCTATAAGCCGCTCTGCAAGTTCGACGATGCGCTCGACCTTGACCTCACCCTCGTACGGGCAGCCGAATGCCGACGAGATCATGACATTGGCCCGCAGGCCATTTTGTCGGGCACGTTGTGAGATCTCGCCCCATACGCGTATGGACTCATCGATGTCCACGCCCTGGTTCTTGCGGTTGTAGGTATCGGTCGACAGGACCACCATGCCGATTTCGTCGACCTTCGTCTCGAGTGCGCGATCCAGACCTCGTTCGTTCATGATCAGCCCGACGTACGACACGTCGTCACGGTCCGGCAGTTGTTCAATCAATGCTTCGGCGTCGGCCATTTGCGGCACGCGCTTCGGATGCACAAAGCTCGCGACCTCGAGACGGCGAATACCGGCATCGATCAACCTGTTGATGAATTCGACTTTGCTCGCGGTCGGCAGGATCTCGGGCTCGCTCTGCAAGCCGTCGCGTGGCCCGACCTCGACCAGGGTAATAGCCTTGCTACTCATGTGAGATGCTCGATCACTGTGTGTTCGTCCACGACGTCTGCGTATTTCGCGTTCATGTCGAACAGGTTTGCCTCATGCGGGGCCGAATGACGATCGCCACAGGCGTCTGCCACCACGATTGGCACGAAACCGTGCGACATCGCATCGACACAGGTCGCGCGAATGCAGCCACTCGTCGTCACGCCGGTAATAATCAGCGTATCAACGCCTTTCGCATCCAGCATCTCCGCCAGCGATGTGCCGAAAAAGGCGCTCGGGTATTGCTTGGTGATAACGATTTCGTCCTCGGCGGGCTCGAGACCGTCAGGCCAGTCGCCGAGCGGGTTCCCGCTGACGAAAACTTCGAGCGCCGGGACCTTGCGGTAAAAGACACCGCCATCCGCGCCACCTTCCTCGTACGCAACGTTGGTGTAAAAAATGGGAATGCCTGCGGTACGAGCTGCTTCCCGTATGCGCAGTGCGGAGGACAGCGCGTCCTCCACACCGGCATACAAGGGACTGTCCTTGTCGAAATACGCCTCGACAAAGTCGACAAGAATTAACGCGGGCGCTTTTCCGAAGCCAAGGCTGCCGTCAAAAGCGCCGCGATAATTTTCTGTGAGCTCGTCACTCATCCATTGCCTTAGAACCGGAAGCTGACTTCGGCGCCAAACGTCGCCGTGGTCGCCGGGTGGATGAACGAACCGCCAAACTCGGGCGCAGGAATCACTTCCTCGAGATACTCTTCGTCGGTGATATTGCGGCCCCACACGGTGGCTGCCCAGCGCTCGCCTTCGAGTCCGATGCGCAGGTTAATCGTGTCGTAAGCGTCGCGTTGAGTCTTGGACAGGTCCTGGGTGATGAAGCCACCACCACCATTAAAGGCATCCCAGATCGTCGGCGAGGGTTCACCCTGCAATGTGTGGAACCACATCTTGCCGACATGCTGGTAGTCGACCCGCGCATAGAAATTCATGCTGCTGCCAAAAGGAATTTCGAGCTGTGCGCCGAGATTGTAGGTTTCCTCTGGCGCTTGCGGCACATCGTTACCTTCCGATAGCGGCCGGTTGACGTTTTTCTTGATCTCGGAATCCAGGAAGCCGACGCCTCCGAACATTGAGAAGTTGTCCGTAACGAGCCAGTTGAAATCGGCCTCGAAACCCTGGATCTGTGTTTCATCAATGGTAGTCACAACGCGCATGAGCCCAAACGGCCCGGCGAAGAACTCGAAGAACTGGTTATCGTCGACCTCGGTGCTGAAGACGGCCGCATTCAATCGCAGGCGCCGCTCCAGCAATTCCGTCTTGATGCCCAACTCGAAACTGCTCGAGACTTCCTTCTCATACTCATCTTCGATAGTCAGCTGAGCATTGACCGGGTTTTGGTAAACCGGCGGCAGGCCCGTATTAAACCAGAGCTCGATCAAATCAGAACTACCCAGTGAATTGAAGCCGCCGCTGCGAAAACCGATACCCCAGCTCGCATAGACATTAACGGTATCGGAAGCCGCCCAACGCCACGATACTTTCGGTTGCAGCTGATCAAACGTTTCACTTCGATCGGGAATTCCGCCCGGGTTTGATACGAATCCGGGATTGATCGGGCCCGGCAGGAAATTCTGATCCAGCGTGTTGATATTGAGGCCGGAGGCGGTGACGTTCGGAACCTTGTTCCTGACTTTGCGATCCTCCTGGTCCCAGCGCAACGCCAGGGACAACTCCATGGAATCGCCGATGTCGAAGGCCACCTCGCCGAACGCCGCAATTACGCTCGTCTCGAAATCATCCCAGAACAGCAGGTCGGTGGGATTCGACCCTAACGGATCGACGTACGGCTGGCGCGAGAACCCGAGGCCCAGGTCGGCGCCGTAGGCGACGACGACTTCGCGGTCGATTTCGGTCGCATACAGACCGGCGATCCAGCGAACCGATTGATCCTGTGGTGAAGTAAAGCGTACCTCGAGGCTCGTATCCTGTTGATTGCGTTCCTGGTACTGGTAGCCATCACACGCGGTGGGCGTATAGGGCCCGTAAACGCCCTCGAAGTCCAGGACGTTGTTCGGCGGAAATTGACCGTTGCCTGGAGGGAATACGCCAAACGGCTGGAAAAACCCTCCGAACAGGTCAACTCGATCTGCTCCGCCGAGAGCAGCCGGCGTATTGTTGAGCGTCGCCCTGTCTGTCCGGCACGAACCGAGCAATTCGTATCCATAGAATGTTGCGCTCGTGCCATCGGACAACAGGTACTCGTCTAGGTCGTTATACGACGCGATAAAAGTCAAGTCGCCGTTGTCGGTTTCATAGTCCGCTTTGACGGCAAACTCGGTTGTTTCCTGCTTGTTCTCACCGGGAACATTGAAGGAGAAAATGAAATCATGATCGTTCACATCGGCAAAAAAGGTTGGTCCAAAGCCTGCAGCGAACGCCGGTATCGCGAAAACGGCATTGAAGTTGATCGCACCACCCTCAACCTCGGAATAACCCGCGCGCAGGTCCCAGCTCAGTCGGTCATTGGATTCGACAATCAGCCGCCCGCGAACAGTTGTATCTTCGAGGTAGTCGACGCCGGATCCCGCATTCTCGAAAACATTGGAATACACGCCATCGAATTCGCGATAGCTTGCCGCCAGGCTGCCTCGCGCCGAACCGCCTAGCGGGCCAGCCATTCGCAGCGATGCGTTTGCATAGCCATCACTACCGCCGCCTGCTTTTACCTCACCTGAAAACTCTTCGCCAGGTTCCCTGGTGGTAATCAAAACCGCACCGGAAACAGCATTGCGGCCGTAAAGTGCGCCCTGTGGGCCCTTGAGGACTTCTATCTGCTGCACATCGACGAGTTCTTCATTGAAACTGTTCGGATTCGTGCTCAGGATGCCGTCCACAACATAGGCAAAAGTCGACTCAGCATCACGAGTCGAGACAATGCCACGAATGCTCACTTGCGTATCGCCAACGTTTGCCGTATCGACGAGCGTGACGTTCGGCATCAACGATATGAAGTCGGCAGGACGCCGTATACCAGCGCGTTCGATCGTTTGTTCCGTGAACGCAGTAATGGCGATAGGCACTTCCTGCAGACTCTCTGCACGTTTGCGTGCCGTAACGACGACCTCCTCAATCGCGATTTCGCCACCTTGCTGTGCATTTGATGTCGCAAACGGCCAAAACGGTAGAAGGATCGCGGCCAGCACGACTTTGCTAATGGTTTTCATTTCAGGTTCCCCCTGGTTTGAGGATAAGTGCATTGCACTTTTGTTATAACTTTAGTTCTTTTCATGTAAATTGACAACTTGTACAGCTTTTCATTCGGGATCAGTCGAAGCTCGAGATCATGACGTACTGGAAACGCTCCGGGTTATACAGGCCGTCGAAAACATCAACCACGTCGCCGCTATCGACGTGGCCAATGCGCCGGATCCACAAAAGCGCCGCGCCGACTTCCACACCGAGTTCTTCGGCAATGCGCGCCGACGCACTTTCAGCGCTTATGACCTGCTTGACCTGTGTGAGATGAATACCGTTCTCACGCAACATTTCGAGTCGCGTGTGTTTCTCAAGTTTGTTTCTCGTGAAGCCCTTGTGGACACCTATCGTCCAGCTCCGGTAATAGGCATAGGCCTCGCCGTGTTCATTGCTACAAATACGGACGACCTTCTGTGCTACCTCATGATCGGCCAGTGCCAGGATCTGCCTGATACCAGCCGGCGGCACAGCGCGTTCTGTCGTGACGACACGCATCGTGCCAAGCCTTGCAATCTCGACGAGATTCTCGAGCATGCCGACAAGAGGAGCACGCACGGCTTTCGGGTTGTACTGGTAAATGACATGCGACCCCTTGCCGCGAAAACGCGCTACGAGATTTTCGGCAGCCAAATCGTCCATTGCCCGCTTCGCCGTGATGCGTGAGACATCAAACGTCGCTACCAGCTGCTGCTCTGTCGGCATTTGCGCATCGTACGGTATCGTGCCATCGAGGATCGCCGCCTTCAGCACCGTGTACAGCCGATGATAGAGCGGCGAACGGTCCGTCAATCCGTTCTGTGACCGATTCCACTCTGACTTCAATGAGCTCAGCAGTTCGGTCATCGATGCTTCCGATCAATCACGCGTGCGGCGACTCTGGCGCCGGCAAATGCGTCTCGTCGAGCGAGCGTGCCTTGATCTCGTCAATTGTCCCGCCGAAGCTGAACAGACCAACGTCGCCGCGGCCGCCGCGCATTTTCTCACGCAGCTTTTCCGTCGCGCCTTGATCGACACTGCCGTCCTTCGCAATCACGACGCCATAGCGCTTCGCACCATCAACAGTCACGAGGCCGCGACCCACATCGACCTTGACGAGTTCGGGGTCGCGATCGAGCGGGTCGCCCCAGCCGCCACCACCCCAGGTATTGAAGTACAGGACGTCGCCCTCGTTGACCGCAACGCCGTCGCACTTGGCCGGCAGCCATTCTTCGCTGCCGTCGGCGCGAACCAGTCGCTTCGTCGAACGCATGCCCGGTTCACCGCCACGAACACCCCACGGGTAAGTCAGCCAACGCTCGTCGTGGATGCCGATGTGGCCATCGACGAGAAACTCATAGGCAACCGAAAGACCGTTGCCACCACGATGCAGTCCCGCACCGCCCGAATCCGCGATCGGTTCGTACTTGACGATGCGCAACGGGAAATAAGCTTCGATGAACTCGTTCGGTACGTTCGTGAAGCCCGGCCACAGCGAGTGACCGTCGGGCCCGTCGCCGACCGGACGACCGGGTATGCCCCCGAATCCGATCTGGAACAGCTGGAACCACTCGCCGTTCTTTCTGTAGCCCGAGAAGAACAGGTGCGGGCTGTCCGAGAAACCGGCCGCGTTCATGGCATCGGGCGCGCCCTGCCCCAATACGCCACCCATCACATCGAAGATGCGGCCGAGCGCATGCGTACGCCCCGACAATGCAGCCGGGAACTTCGGTTTCAACAGGCTGCCGTCCGGAATACGCACGTCGACGAGCTCGTAAAACCCATCGTTGAACAGGATGTGCGGATCGAACAGATTGATCGTGAACGAGCCGAAGAACATCTTGAACATCTCTTCATTGAGATAGAAGTTGATCGAGCTTTTCGCCTGTGGGTCGGTGCCTTCGAAGTCGAAAATCGCCACGTCACCCTCGCGCCACAGTTTGCAGGCGATCTTGTACGGACCTTTACCGACACCGTCGTCGCAGACGAAGTCCTCGAAGTACTGCGGTTCTTCGGGAACAATCATGTTGATGATTGCGCGCATGGCTTCGAGATTGCGATCCAGCATGATCTGCATCGTGGAATAGAACGTATCGTCACCGAATCGCTCGGCGATTTCGATGCATCGACGGCCTGCAGTGCGACACGCTGCGACCAGGGCGTTCAGGTCGAAGCGGTTCCACTCCGACGTGCGCACATTGTGCAGAATCAGCTCGAGAACATCCGTCTGCAGCTCGCCTTTCTTGTACAGCTTCGTAGGCGGGATGCGAATGCCTTCCTGGTAAATCGTTTCCGCGCTGATCGGAATCGAGCCGGGCACCATGCCGCCGTTATCGGACATGTGGCCGAACATCGCCGACCACGCCATGTGGCGCCCGTCCTTGAAAATCGGTACGAGCACGATCCAGTCCGGCAAGTGCGACACGGCTGCATTACACATATACGGGTCGTTCGTAAGGATGATGTCGCCTTCCTCGATGTCGCCATCATAGGCTTCCATGAAGCCGTAAATGAATGATCCGAACTGCCCGACGACCATCTTGCCGTCGCGGTTTGCAACCATCGGGAAGCAATCACCCTGTTCGCGAATACCCGGGCTCATCGCCGTGCGGAACAGCACCGCGTCCATTTCGACACGAACGTTTCGCAATGCGTTCTCGATGATGTCGACGGTCACGGTATCGACGTCGACCATTTCAAATGGCGTGGAGTTAGTTTCAATGATATTTGCTGGCATGTCTAAACTCCTCAGGCCGGGTTGATCAGAAGGTTGCCGACCTTGTCTACCGTGGCGGCATGGCCGGGCAGGATCAGGGTCGTCGAGTCCATCTCGACGACGATAGCGGGCCCCGGAATCACGGTGCCCGCGCCGAGTTTCTCGCGATCGTAGATGACGGCGTCATGCCATTCCTGCTCGTAGTAGAACTTCGTGTCATGGAATTTCGCATCCTCGAGAGCCGTCGGTTTTTCGCCGACTTCCTTGAGGTCTGCCGTCAGACTGCTCTTTGCCTTGACGATGGCGCGGATCATGACGATTTCGTGATCCTTGCCGTGCGCGAACGTGAACAACTGTTCGTGTTGCCGATCGAATTCGTCGGTCAGTACCGCAAGACCTTTTTCTTTGAGCTCGTCGATCGTCGTCGTCAGCGTGAGCTGGAACGCCTGGCCCGCATAGCGAATATCGGCCTGGTACGTCGCTTCCTGCTGGTCGGCCGGTATACCGTCAGCTTCGAACGACTCACTGGCTCGCCCGCGCAGAGCTTCGAACTCACCGATCAGGTCGTCGGCGGTGATCGCATCGGTGCGCGCGACGTACGTCTGTGACGCTTCGTCCTGGACTTGCGTCGTTGCGTCGCCGTAGGCGCAGAGCACGCCCGGTCCCGGCGGTACGATGACCGGCCAGGCGCCCGACAGGATACCGAGTGCGTTGGCGTGCAACGGACCCGCCCCGCCGAAGCCGACCAGCGCGAAATCGCGCGGGTCATAACCCTGCTCGACCGAAACGAGACGCAGCGCACCAAGCATCGACTCGTTGACGATCTTGATGATGCCCTCCGCCGCCGTCATCAGGTCGATATTCATGGCGTCGGCAAGGGTCTGCACGGCTGCCTCGGCTGAATCTCGATAGATTTCCATCGCGCCGCCGAGTTTTACGTCCGATGGCAGATAGCCGAGCACGACGTTGGCATCACAAACCGTCGGCTTGTCGCCGCCTTTCTTGTAGGCGGCCGGACCGGGCTCGGCACCGGCCGAATCGGGACCAACACGAAGCGCCTTGGTCAACTCGGGTACGAATGCGATCGAGCCACCGCCGGC
>WVYQ01000042.1:15307-17583 GCA_011772865.1 Woeseiaceae bacterium
GTCCCACCCATATCGAACGTCAGGATGTTGTCGAACCCGCCACGCTTGCAAAAGTACATGGCACCTGCCACGCCGCCCGCCGGGCCTGATAACAGCATATTCACAGGCGACTCACTCGACGCACGTGCCGAGGCAAGGCCGCCATCGGAACGCAGAATCGCGAGACCGACGTCGTCTCCCATGCGCTCCTCGAGGGAGCTTTGCAGGTTTTGCACGTATTTTGATACCTGCGGACGTACATACGAGTTCACGACAGTCGTCTCTGTGCGCTCGTATTCCTGCATTTCGGGTACGACGGCGCTCGAAATCGAGATCGGGATATCGCCAAATACCTTGGCAGCGGCCTCAGCGACTTCCTCTTCGTGGGCGCCATTGACATAGGAATTGAGCAAGCAGATCGTCAGCGCTTCGACCTCGCCCGTTGCCTTGAGCGCCTTGAGATCTTTCTCGAGCGCCTTCACATCGAGCGGGCTGATTACGTTGCCCTCGGCGTCGATGCGCTCATCCGCTTCTATTGTCAGCTCGAGCGGCGCCATGAGCGGTGCCTTGACATAGCTGACCCAGCCGCCGAGACCGCCAGGACAGAACGAGCGCGCCACCTGCAGCACCTGCCTGTAGCCCTTGGTGGTAATGAGCCCGACCCTGGCGCCCTTTCGCGTCAGGACGGCGTTGGTCGCAACCGTAGTCCCGTGCATGACCTGGTTGACCTGTGTCGCATCAATGTCCGACTCGTCGCAGATGCGGTCGATACCGTTCAAGACGCCAATCGATGAGTCCTCGGGCGTTGAGGGCACTTTGGCCATGTAGGTCTGCCCTGAGGCTTCGTCGACCAACAGCAAGTCAGTAAACGTGCCGCCAACGTCCACTCCCAGACGAAATGTCATATCAGATCCCCTAAATAATCGACTTTTCTTTAAGTTCTGCGAGCTCTTTGCTGCTTAGTCCCAGCAGCTCGCCATAAATTTCCTGGTTGTGTGCGCCCAACGTCGTCACACCCGTCCATCGAACCTCACCTTGGGTTCTGGACATTTTCGGAAATATGTTTTGCATCTTGAGATCCGGCCACTCGTCGGTGGGCGTCTCGATAATTGCTTCGCGTGCCTGAAAATGCTCGTCCTCGAGCATCTCGGGTGCGCGATATATCCTGCCGGCCGGCACCCCCGCTTCCTGCATCAAGCGATCCACCTCCGCAATATCCCTGGCCTTGGTCCAGTCGGTGATGATCGCGTCGAGTTCCTGCATATTCTCGCCGCGTGCCGTGTGCGTCTTGAAACGCGCATCCTCGGCAAGCTCTGGCTGACCCATCACGGCGCATAAACGGCGGAACACCGTGTCCTGGTTTGCGGCAATCAGGAAAATGCCATCTTTACAGTCGTAGATATTCGACGGCGCAACGTTCGGGAGGGTTGCTCCGGAGCGCTCCCGGATGTAGTTGCTGACCGTGTATTCCGGGATGGTTGCTTCCATCACATTGAGAACGGACTCGAAAATCGAGGCGTCAATGACCTGTCCTTCGCCGGTTTTGTCGCGATGATGCAGGGCCGCCAGGGCACCCATACAAGCGTAGGTCGCCGCAAGTGAGTCTCCCATTGAAAGCCCTGCCCGGCTTGGCTGGCGATCCGGCTCGCCGCAGAGGTAACGCATGCCACCCATAGCCTCACCAATGGATGCATAACCGGCCCGCTTTGCGTAAGGCCCCGTCTGGCCGTAGCCTGATACGCGAATCATGATCAGGCCAGGATTGTCCTTGGCGAGCTCTTCATAGCCCAAACCCCAGCGCTCCAATGTACCGGGGCGAAAGTTCTCCAGCACCATGTCCGCTTCGGATATCAGTCTGCGAACGAGTGCCTGGCCCTGCTCTTCGCGCAAGTTCGCGGTCACGACTCGCTTGTTACGCGCACAGACCTGCCACCATAGCGGATACTCGCCACGCCCCCAGGAACGCATCGGATCACCCTGACCCGGTGGCTCCACTTTGATCACGTCTGCACCCATGTCCGCCATAAGCTGACCGCAAAACGGACCAGCGATCAGCTGGCCAAGTTCGACGAGGCGTATGTCAGTCAGAGGGCCCTTGCGCCCGGATGCGTCACTCATATTGTTATCGTTATCCTGGCAGTCCGCATGAAGCGGTCGCGAGGCAGTGTACTATTAGTACTATCAATATAACAATAGGGCGTATTAAGATGCGGGAGTCCGATGGGACCCGCCACGAACAATTGCGCGGTACCCTAGAAATACCGCGCAATATTCAGCTGCACGTAATCATCCTTCTT
>WVYQ01000032.1:0-167 GCA_011772865.1 Woeseiaceae bacterium
AGAAGGACCTGCAGGTAGCAGACTGCCGCCTCCTCCAGGTCATCGCCGCCCGCGTCGGTTTCGAGTTCGGCTCGCCGCTCCCGGGACATACAGATGATGTGGCAGGTCTCGTGCAACAGCGAATGAACAGGCGTATCGCTACGCACGAAGACAGTTCGGCCGACAAC
>WVYQ01000032.1:249-23309 GCA_011772865.1 Woeseiaceae bacterium
AGCTTTGATCGCAGCCAGGTTTACGTCAGCAATCGAGAGGACCATCTACAGCGTCGAGAATTGCTTGAGCACGGTACGAACGAGATCACGGACCAACGCCTCGCGCATCAGCTCTTCTTCGTGCGCCTTGCCGAGCACAAGTGTCTCGTCCCAGGTGTAATCGCGAACGAACGTGATGTCCTGGGGCGGCAGCAAGATGTCTTCGCCACTCACGAGCGAATACTCGATCGTATAAAAAACCTCGTACTCGGTCGGAACGTTGCGTGCCGAGACCGAGAGTACACGCTGACCCGTATCATCTGCAGTGATCACTATCATCGCCGTCGCATCATTTTCAGAGTCGACAACGTGAACACCGGCGGCGTCCAATTGCCGCCGCAATTCACGATGGAACTGTGAATTGCGCTCGTAAGGTGCGATATAGGTGCGCTCCATCTCGGACGGTGTCGTCAGGTCTCCCTGCAGATGAAAACCGCAAGCGCCCAGCAGCGCTGCAACGACGAGAACCGGAATCCTAGACAACAATATTCACCAGCCGGCCGGGCACCACGATTGTCTTGCGCACTTCCTTGCCCGCGACGAAGCGTTGCACATTCGGATCTGCCAGCGCCTGTTGGCCAATCGTGTCATTGTCGGCATCGGCCGCAACCGATACCCGGCCACGCAGCTTGCCATTGACCTGCACGACGATTTCGACCAGGTCGGTCTCGAGTGCAGACTGATCGACGGTGGGCCAACGTACATCGACGAGTGCTGTCTCGTGCCCGAGCGCGGCCCACAGGGCGTGGCAGATATGCGGCACCATTGGCGACAACATCAGCACAACGGCCTCGAGCGCCTCGTGCACCACGGCGCGCCCCATCTCCGATTCGTCCTCGAAACGGGTCACTGCGTTCAGCAACTCCATCGAAGCGGCGATGGCCGTATTGAACGTATATCGCCGACCCAGATCGTCGCTGATCTTGGCGATACTCTGATGCGTTTTCCGGCGCAGATCTTTTTGCCGGGTATCCAGCGCGGCCACGTCGAGTCGCCCAACCGGCCCGGCATCGAGGTGCGCCTGTACCGCATTCCAGAATCGCTTCAGAAACCGGAAGCTGCCCCGCACACCCTCGTCAGACCACTCGAGCGCCTGCTCGGGTGGCGCTGCGAACATCATGAACAGCCGTACCGTATCGGCTCCGTATTTTGCGATCAGTTCCTGTGGGTCGACGACATTGCCTTTGTTCTTCGACATTTTTGCGCCGTCCTTGAGCACCATGCCCTGCGTCAACAGGTTGGTAAACGGCTCGGAATCATCGGACAGCCCCTCGTCACGCATGACGCGCTGGAAGAAGCGTGAATAAAGCAGGTGCAGGATGGCGTGTTCGATGCCGCCTGTGTACTGGTCGACGGGCATCCAGTAAGCGGCGCGCTCGTCGAGCATTGCCGAATCGTTGTCCGGACACGCGTATCGCGCGAAGTACCAGGAAGACTCGACGAATGTATCGAGCGTATCCGTCTCGCGACGCGCGTCCTTGCCGCAGTTCGGGCATTCGACGTTGACAAACTCCGGTATGTCCTTGAGCGGCGAACCATGACCCGTGAACTCGACGTCCTCGGGCAACACAACCGGCAGGTCCTCTTCCGGAACCGGCACGGCATCGCAATCGTCGCAGTAAATGATCGGGATCGGCGCGCCCCAGTAGCGCTGACGCGATACACCCCAGTCCCGCAGGCGATAATTCACAGTGCGCCGGCCGCGGCCGTTCTGCTCGAACCAGTCGGCAATCGAGTTGAATGCCGCTTCGTAATCGAGGCCGTCGTAGTCGCCCGAATTGACCGTTATGCCCTTGTCCACGAATACCGCTTCGTCGATATCGATATCACTGCCGTCTGCAGGCGCAATCACCTGCCTGATCGGCAAACCGTGCTTCTTGGCGAACTCCCAGTCGCGCTCGTCATGCCCGGGAACAGCCATAACAGCACCCGTGCCATAGCTCATCAGCACGAAGTTGGCGACCCACAAAGGCACTTCGTCGCCGGTCAGCGGATGAATGACGCTGATGCCGAGCGGCATGCCTTTCTTTTCCATCGTCTCGATCGTGGCCTCGGCCGCATCCATCTGCTTGCACTCTGCGACGAACGCCGCGACCTCGGCATTTTCTGCCGCAGCCTTTTCCGCAAGCGGATGTTCGGCTGCAACGGCCATGTACGTCACTCCGAACAGGGTGTCCGGGCGCGTTGTAAATACGGTCAATGGCTCTTCTTCACCGGCAACATCGAAGGTCAACTCGACACCCTCCGACCGACCGATCCAGTTGCGCTGCATCGTCTTGACCGAATCGGGCCAGCCCGGCATACGATCGAGCTCGTCGAGCAGTTCGTCGGCGTAAGCCGTGATCTTCATGAACCACTGGGGAATTTCGCGGCGCTCGACCAGCGCATCCGAGCGCCAGCCGCGACCGTCAATGACCTGCTCGTTGGCGAGAACCGTCTGGTCGACCGGGTCCCAGTTCACGATCGAATTTTTACGATAGACCAGGCCCTTGGCGAACATCTTGATGAACAGCCACTGCTCCCAACGGTAGTACTCGGGACGGCATGTCGCGATTTCCCGGGACCAGTCGTAGGCATAGCCGAGCCGGTCCATCTGCGAGCGCATCTCCTTGATATTGGCGTAAGTCCACTTGGCTGGCGGCACCTTGTTCCTGATTGCCGCATTTTCGGCCGGCATGCCGAATGCATCCCATCCCATCGGCTGCATGACGTGCTTGCCCTGCATGCGCTGGTAGCGCGCGATGACATCAGAGATCGTGAGCACTCGTACATGCCCCATGTGGAGTTTTCCGCTGGGATAGGGAAACATCGTGAGGCAGTAGAACTTTTCCTTGTCGGTGTCTTCACCGACCTCGAAACACTTCGCTTCCGCCCAGTATTGCTGGGCCTCTGTCTCAACGGTTTCGGGGTGATACGCAGTGCTCATCGGCAGTTCGGTTTTACGGGTGTCCAAAACCCGCAAGCGTACAGCAACAGCCGCAGGAACGCAGCAGGCGCGCGGTGTTCAGAGATTCGCGCGACTGCGCAGCCAGAAGACTCCCAGGATGACCCAGCTCATGATGAGTATCAGCCAGTTGCCGACGATGACGTATGGCGTACTTCCCTGCATTGGCTGCACGCTGCGAGTCATCGTGACCGGCTCGAACTGCGGGCCCGTCTGCTGCACCTTGCCTTTCGGACCAATGAAGGCGCTAACCCCGGTATTGGTCGCGCGGATCGTAAAGCGCCCTGCCTCGAGCGAGCGCATTCGAGCGATTTGCAGGTGCTGATGTGGCGCGATCGAGTCGCCGAACCAGGCGTCGTTGCTTACATTGATCAGGATGCCCGCCTCGGGCAAGGCGTAGAGCTGCTCGGCAGCATAGGCATCCTCGTAACAGATCGCCGAAGCGAGTTTGACTCCGCCCGCCATCTGGATCAGCGGCTGCTCGTCGTCGCCATCCGAAAGATCGCTGTGCGGCAGGCTCAGCATGCGCATCCACTCGCGAACCGTCTCCGGGACGGGAAAGTATTCACCAAAGGGAACGAGGTGTCGCTTGCGGTAAACCATCCGGTTCGAGCCGTCGACCCCGATAATCGCGTTGTACACGCTCGGTTTGTCGTCTCCCCGCTCGGTTACGCGCTCGAGGATACCGAACAGGATCGTTTGTTCATTGGCGCGCGCATCAGACTCGAGAAGCTGTATGTAACCCTCGACGCGATCGGTCACCGCCGGAATCGCAACTTCCGGCCACAAGACGATGTCGCTGTCTGCAACTTTGAGCGTTTCGCTTCGATAGAAAGTCAACGTTGGCTGGAACTGCTCGGGCAACCACTTCCGGTCTTGCGAAACGCCGCCCTGGACGATTGTCGCCCGCAGCGGCTCCCCGGCCGGCCGCGTCCAGTCGACCGACTTCAGGATCGCTCCGGCGATTCCCGGCAACAATACGAATGTCATCGCAACAATCTGCTGGCGACCGCGCGTCATGATCGCAACCAGTATCGCTGCCCCGCTCAGCACTATCAGGGCGGACACGCCGTATACGCCCAGGACCGGCGCCCATCCGCCCAGTGCGGAATCGACCTGGCTGTAGCCCAGTGCCATCCACGGAAACCCGGTGAACAACCAACCGCGGGCCCACTCGACGATCACCCACGCCGCCGGCGCA
Source organism: Woeseiaceae bacterium (assembly GCA_011772865.1). GTDB lineage: Bacteria > Pseudomonadota > Gammaproteobacteria > Steroidobacterales > Woeseiaceae > UBA1847. The sequence goes on from WVYQ01000032.1 coordinate 4,434, forward strand.
ACCGCCAACAGGTACCAGGGCTCACCGTGCGACAGCCGCGAGATCAACCAGGCCAGGATCCAGAAATAGACGGACATGATCAGCACGAGCCCGATCATCAGGAACAGCGCGATCCACACCGGCGCCTGGCCGAAGATGACCACCGAGATATAGATCCAGTAGGTTCCAGTCAGGAACAGGCCAAACCCGAACCAGAATCCATGCTTGGCAGCGTCACGGGGCGAAATCGTGAAACAGACATACAGGAACGGCACGAGCACGACCAGGATAAGCAGCGACAAGCCAAACGGTGCGAATGCGAGTGTCGTCAGGCATCCCAGGAGGAAGAAGGCGAAATGGCTCAGTCTTGGCCGGTCCGCCGGAAGCAGCAGAATCGAAGTCGGACGAGGCACGTATCAGGCGTTGCGTTGAACTTGCAGTGAATCGATACGGCGTTTATCGGCCTTGGTCACCGCAAAACTGAAGCCGCCGAATTGCACTTTCTCACCACGCCGTGGCAATCGGCCGAGTTCGTGCATGACGAGCCCGCCGATCGTGTCGTACTCCTCGTCACCGAGTTCGCATTCGAAGAATTCATTGAAGTCCTCGATCCGCGTCAATGCACGAACCGCGTAACTCGGTTTACCGTTTTGCTCGCCCTCGGGCCGAATAAACGCGATCTCCTCGCGGTCATGCTCGTCGTCGATCTCACCAACGATTTCCTCGAGCACATCCTCGATTGTCAGCAAACCGGCCACGCCGCCGTACTCGTCGACGACGATCGCCATATGATTGTGGCTATCGCGGAACTCCTTGAGCAATGCATTGAGACGTTTCGACTCGGGAATGACCGAAACCGGGCGAAGCATCTTGCGCAGCGGCACATCGTCTGCCTCGTCACTGCCAAAGTAACGCAGCAGGTCCTTCGCAAGGAGTACACCGAGAACCTCGTCACGGTCCTCGCCAATGACCGGGAAGCGTGAATGGCCGGACTGGATGATGGTGCGGAGAATCTCATCGAAGTCTTCGTCAATATCGATGACGACCATGTGCGACCGCGGCACCATGACGTCGCGAACCTGGGTTTCCGACACCTCGAGAACACCCGAAAGCATGCTCTTTTCTTCAGCATCCAGGTCGGTCTCGGATTGTTCGATGAATTCCTGTATTTCTTCGCGGCTCCAGGGGCTGCCTTTAAACGCACGCCGTATGCGCGCGATTAATCCGGTACTTCCTCCTGTGCCGCTGGTACTTGGCGGTTTGTCGTTCATTGAGCTTTACAAATGGCCCTCAAACAAGGCCCTCTATTGTAGCAGCTTGTCATAATGACCCCGCATGGGGGTCCGTCACACTTTGGGAAGCCAGGATCCGGGTCTCCAGTGCCTCCATTTCACTGGCTTTGGCTTCGGTGTCATGGTCGAAACCGAGCAAATGCAACGTTCCGTGCACGATCATGTGCGCCCAGTGGTCTCCAAGGGCTTTGCCCTGCTCCATCGCCTCGGCCGCAACGACGGAGGCGCAGATCACGACGTCACCCAACTGGCGCGTTGCATCAGCAGGCAGGCCGTCCATATCGCCAGCGGGAAACGACAGCACGTTCGTCGCACTGTCCTTATCGCGATAGAGCCGGTTCAGAGTCTGAATCTCATCAGTATCGACGACACGAACGGCAACCTCCACACTGGTTTCGGGAGCACGCCCCGACTGGGCGACCGCCACCGATACCCAGGTCTGTATCTTTTTTTCAGCCGGTATGTCGGGATCGTCGCAAGCGACCTGGACGTCAGCTACTACCGCCACCATTGTCGTCCGATTCGTAGGCTTCGACGATGCGCTGCACGAGTGGATGGCGCACGACGTCTTTTGGAGAGAAATAAGTGAACGCGATATCTTTGACGTTCTTCAGGATGCGGATCGCATTCTTGAGTCCCGACTCTTGTTGGTTAGGCAGGTCGACCTGCGTTATATCGCCTGTGACGACAGCGCGAGATCCAAACCCGATGCGCGTCAGAAACATCTTCATCTGTTCGACACTCGTGTTCTGCGCCTCGTCGAGAATAACGAACGACTCGTTGAGCGAGCGGCCACGCATGAATGCCAGTGGCGCGATCTCGATGATATTTCGCTCGATGAGCTTGGTTACCCTGTCGGCACCCATCATGTCGTATAACGCGTCATACATTGGGCGCAGGTAGGGATCCACCTTTTGCGACATATCACCGGGCAGGAATCCCAGGCGCTCGCCAGCCTCGACGGCGGGGCGCACCAGGACGATGCGACGCACCTGCTCCGTTTCAAGTGCGTCGATTGCACAGGCTATGGCGAGATACGTCTTGCCGGTACCCGCCGGGCCTATGCCAAACGCAAGATCCTTGTCACGAATGCTTCTCATGTAGGCGGTCTGGTTCGCGCCGCGCGGCCGAATGAGCTTGTGCCGCGTCTGCACCGCAACCTCGCTGGCTTCGTCCGACGATTTTTCCGGAACGCTTGCCGTCTGTTGGCCATCGTTCATAACGGACTCCTGCAAAAGCATATGGACGCGCTCGGGGTCGAGTCTTTCGGTACCTGCCATCTCGAACAAGGACAACAGCACGTCGCCGCCCACCTGGGCGGCACCGGGCTCGCCCGTTACACGAAATCGATTACCGCGACTGGAGATCTCTACATCGAGTCGACGCTCGATCTGGCGCAGGTGTTCATCAAACTGGCCGCAGAGATTGGCGAGGCGGCTGTTGTCGGCGGGCTCGAGAACGACGTCCCGAGAAATTTGTGTCGCATTCAAAGTACTTCAGAGACTACGCAGCAGCCTGATTGTTTGCAAGCCGGCCGCGAAGCGAATTTGGTAATGCCTCTGTAATGACCACGTCGACAAACTGGCCGATGATTGAAGGATCGGCATCGAAGTTGACCCAGCGCATATTCTCGGACTTGCCGGCAACCTGCTTAGCATCTTTTTTCGACGTCTTCTCAACCAAAACGCGTTGCGTTGTGCCAATCATCGAACGACTGATATCGAACGCCTGCTGATTGATACGCGCCTGGAGGATCTGCAGTCTTTGCTTTTTGGTTTCCATCGACGTGTCATCGACAAGGCTCGCTGCGGGCGTGCCCGGTCGGGCGCTGTAGATGAAACTGAAAGATTGGTCGAAACCGATCTCGGCGATCAGGTCCATGAGTTTCTCGAAGTCGTCGCCGGTTTCGCCCGGGAACCCGACGATAAAATCTGATGACAAGGAGATATCGGGTCGCACCTTACGTAACTTGCGAATCTTTTGCTTGTACTCGAGCACCGTGTGGCCACGCTTCATCGCGGCGAGCACGCGATCGGATCCATGCTGCACCGGCAAGTGCAGGTAGTTCGCAAGTTTCGGCACTTCTGCGTAGGCCTGAATCAGGCTGTCCGTAAACTCGACCGGGTGCGATGTCGTGAAGCGGATTCGCTCGACGCTGTCGATAGCGGCAACGTAATAAATAAGAGTCGCAAGGTCGGCGATGCTGCCATCATGCATCGGACCTCGATAAGCATTGACGTTCTGACCCAGCAGGTTGATTTCCCTCACGCCTTGCTCTGCGAGCGACACGCATTCGGCAATCACGTCGTCGAGGGGCCGGCTGATCTCCTCACCGCGTGTATAAGGTACAACGCAGAAGCTGCAGTACTTGCTGCAGCCCTCCATCACCGACACGAATGCAGTCGGCCCCTCGGCGCGCGGTTCGGGCAATCGATCGAATTTCTCGATCTCGGGGAACGAAATATCGACCACCGATTCCTGCTTCTTCCGGGCGCCTTCGATCAATTCCGGAAGGCGATGCAGGGTCTGGGGTCCAAACACGACATCGACGAATGGTGCACGCTTCGTGATGCCCTCACCTTCCTGGCTCGCCACGCAGCCACCCACGCCGATCATGACGCCTGGGCGCTTTTCTTTCAGCGGCCGCCAGCGGCCAAGTTCGGAAAATACTTTTTCCTGGGCCTTCTCCCTGATCGAGCAGGTATTGACGAGCAGCAGGTCGGCGGCCTCGGGGTCGGATGTCAGTTCATAGCCGTGAGACTCGCGCAAGACGTCCACCATCTTGTCCGAGTCGTACTCGTTCATCTGACAGCCCATCGTCCGGATGTAGAGTTTCTTGGCCAAAGTGCTTACCTGATAAAGCCCATCGCTTCGAGCTTGACGAGTATACGATGCGCTGCAAGATCGGGCGTAATATTGACGGTATCGATGACCATCTCGGCATTCTCCGGAGTCTCGTAAGGATCTGAAATTCCAGTAAATTCCTTGATTTTGCCGGCACGCGCGAGAGCGTACAGCCCCTTGCGATCACGTTGTTCGCACACCTCGACCGAGGTCGAAACGTGAATTTCGATGAATCCGCCTACAGGCTCAATGTGCTCGCGGACCGCGCGGCGCGTGGCCGTGTATGGTGCGATCGGCGCACAAATGGCGATACCGCCATTCTTTGTGATCTCGCTCGCGACATAGCCGATGCGACGAATGTTCAGGTCTCGGTGCTCTTTCGAGAAACCAAGCTCGCTCGACAGGTTCTTGCGCACGATGTCGCCATCGAGCAGGCTCACCGGCCGGCCGCCCATTTCCATGAGCTTGACCATGAGCGCGTTCGCGATCGTCGACTTGCCCGAGCCGGAAAGACCGGTGAAGAATACGGTAAAGCCCTGCTTGTGGCGCGGCGGATGCGTGCGCCGCAGTTCTTCGACGACATCGGGAAACGAGAACCACTCGGGAATCTCGAGACCCTCCTGCAGACGGCGGCGAAACTCCGTGCCCGAGATGTTCAACACGTGGTCGTCGTCTTTCTTCTCGTCGATCGGGATGTACTGGGCCCGGTTCTCGGCATACACCATGAGCTGGAACGGCACCATCGTGATGTCGAGTTCGTCCGCATGCTCCTTGAGCAGCGCCTGTGCATCGTAGGGACCGTAGAAGTCGTTGCCCTTGCTGTCCTGGCCCGGTCCCGCATGGTCTCGCCCGACAATCAGGTGGGTGCAACCGTAGTTCTTGCGGATGATCGCGTGCCAGAGTGCCTCGCGAGGGCCGCCCATGCGCATCGCGAGCGGTAGCAAGCTCAGCATCGTGGTCTGCTCGGGGTAGCGGTGAAGCAGCTGTTCGTAGCAGCGCACACGGGTGAAGTGATCGACGTCACCCGGCTTGGTCATGCCCACGACCGGCTGGATCAGCAGGTTGGCTTCGACGTCGCGGGCGGCACGCAGCGTCAGTTCCTGGTGCGCGCGGTGCATCGGGTTGCGTGTCTGGAATGCGACGACCTTGCGCCAGCCGAGCTTCTCGAACCGATCACGCACTTCCCCCGGAGAATCTCGCAGGTGTTTGAAGTCGTAGTGCGTCGGCTTCTCGATGCCAGTCAGCTTGCCGCCAACACACACAGGGTGGCCGACATGCTTCAGGTAATAGACGGCCGGATGCTTCTCGTCGATCGTGCCGTAAACGCTCTTTGCTTCGGCTTCAAGGTCAGGCGTCCAGATGTCGCTGACATCGAGCGTGGCGAGAATAACCCCTTCCAGATCCCGCAGCGCGATCGTGTCGCCCTTTTTGATGTCGCCGGCAAACTCTTTTGAGACATCCAGCGTGATCGGAATCGGCCACAGCACTCCGCTTTTGAGCCGCATCGTCTTGACGACGGAATCGTAGTCGTCTTCGCCGAGGAAACCCTCGAGCGGCGAGAACGCGCCATTCAGAATCAGCTCGATATCGCAGAGCTGGCGCTCGGTCAGGTCCCATGAGGGGTAATTGCCCGCGGCCTCCTTGGCCGCCTCTACCTCGTCGGCGGGCAGGTAGAGATCTTTTAGTTCGCCGCCATGCGGCTCTTTAAACGCACCCATTGTCTTCTTCCCTTAAACAAAAGAGCGGCACAGGCTTATCTGAGGCCTGCCCCGCGAAAAATGCCAAAATGAACGATTTCTAAATCAGAAAGGAATATCGTCGTCGAAGTCGTCGGGACCGGTGTCAGGCGGCGCACTCGGCGGCCCCGAATCCTGACCTGAACTCATCGGCGCTGCTCCGCCGCCACCGCCGCGGCCGCCGAGCATCTGCATCTCGTCCGCGATCACCTCGGTGGTCCAGCGATCGTTGCCGTCGCGGTCCTGCCACTTGCGCGTACGCAGCTTGCCTTCGATGTATACCTGCGATCCCTTGCGCAGATACTCTGCCGCAATCTCGGCCAGGCGGTTGAACATGGCGACCTTGTGCCACTCCGTCCGTTCCTTTTGCTCGCCGGTCTGCTTGTCTTTCCACGTCTCGCTCGTCGCCACCGAAAGATTGGTTACGGCCGATCCACTGGGCATATAGCGGGTCTCGGGATCCGCGCCGAGGTTGCCGACGAGTATGACTTTGTTGATTCCGCGGGCCATATCTGGTCCCCTGTCTATGGTTTCGTGTTGTTGTGCCTGCGGGCCAAGGCCTGCGAGGGGGTGACTATTGTAGGGCCTGCAGGGCCAAATACCACCCCGATTTATGGCCTTTCAGCGGCGAAACAAGCCCGACGATGCCAGCCAGATAGCCGCCAGCAACGCACAGACGAAAAACACGTCGGATGGACGCCCGCCGGCGAGGAAACGGCCGCCGATGAGTCCGCCCACGAAAGCGCCGAGAAACTGGGCGCTCGAGAAGACGCCGAGCGACGCCCCGCGCGCGTCGCCGTCGGCCAGCGTCGACAGCCTGGCCGGCAAGCCGGCCTCGAGGAAGTTGAAACCCGCGAAGAACATAACCAGCGCGACGAAGACAGGCGTGACGCCGAAGCTGCCAAAAGCCAGGATCAGCTGTCCGGCGAGCATCAGCATTACCGCAATACCCACCGTTCGCGCCTTGCCCTGCCGCTCGTCACCGAGAATCAGCGGAATGGTGCCGAGTAGTGAGACCATGAGTGCGCCGACGTACATCTGCCAGTGACTGGTCACAGGCATCTCGAGACGCGTCGTCAACAGGAACGGCAATGCGACGAAACTCGCGGTAAGAATCGCGTGCAGAAGAAATACGTAAAAATCGAGTCGCAGCAGGTCCGCGCGAAAGGCCGGCACGACGTTCCAGTTCTGTGCCTTGGGAGGCACGATCCCTTCCGGAAGGCCCCTGAGCAGCAATCCCGCCACGACGGCGAGCGCTGCGGCCAGCCAGAACAGGGCCGGCACGCCGAAACGGGCGCCGAGCAGCGGACCAATGATCAGCGCCAGCATGAACGACAGCCCGATCCCGATGCCCATGAAGGCCATGGACCGTGTACGAAGCTGCTCGCGCGTGGCATCGGCAATCAGCGCCGTCAACGTCGCCGAGATCGCGCCCGCGCCCTGCAGCAGCCGGCCGACAATGACGCTCCAGATATCATCCCCGAGCGCAGCGACGATGCTGCCAATCGCGAACACGGCCAGTCCGGCAACGATCACGGGGACCCGTCCGACACGGTCAGAGAGGGCGCCGAGAGGAATCTGCAGGCCGGCCTGCGTCAGGCCGTAGGCGCCGACTGCGAAGCCGACCAGGAGCGGAGTCTGGCCCTCCAGCCCGGCAGCGTACAGTGACAGAACCGGCAGCAGCGCAAACAGGCCAAACATTCTCAGCATCGCAATCATCGCCACGATGCCGGTAGCCCGCTTCTCGGCAGGCAGCATGGCCGCTATCGCGTTGTCAGTCTGATTCGCCATAAGGGGTGGTTTTGCGCCGAACTGAGCGGGCGGCGTATATTAGCAGGTTGGTCAGCCAAAACAGCTTCACCATGAAATCCATCGACATTCGCGGCGCCAGGACGCACAACCTCTGCAATCTCGACCTGAGCCTGCCGCGCGACAAATTGATCGTGTTCACGGGGCTTTCCGGCTCGGGCAAGTCCTCGCTCGCCTTCGACACGATCTACGCCGAGGGACAGCGACGTTACGTCGAGTCGCTGTCGGCCTATGCGCGCCAGTTTCTGTCGATGATGGAGAAGCCGGATGTCGACCACATCGACGGCCTGTCGCCGGCGATCTCGATCGAGCAAAAATCGACCTCGCACAACCCGCGATCGACCGTCGGCACGGTCACCGAGATCTACGATTACCTGCGCCTGCTGTACGCCCGCGCCGGCATCCCGCGCTGCCCGGATCACGGCACCGACCTGGAGGCGCAGACGGTCAGCCAGATGGTTGACCAGGTACTGGCGATGCCCGAGGGGACGCGCCTGATGTTGCTTGCCCCGGTTGTCGCCGAACGCAAGGGCGAGCATGTGCAGCTGATGAAAGATCTCATGGCCCAGGGATTTATCCGCGCACGAATTAATGGCGAGGTTTACGAACTCGATGAGCCACCGGCGCTCGATCTTCGCAAGAAGCACAACATCGACGTGATCGTCGATCGTTTCAAAGTCAAGGACGATATCCGGCTGCGCCTTGCCGAGTCGTTCGAGACCGCATTGCGTATTGCCGACGGCACGGCGCGCATCGCGCTCATGGACGATCCGGATGAAGAGGAACTGATCTTCTCCGACCGCTTCGCGTGCAACATTTGCGGCTATTCACTGACCGAACTCGAGCCGCGCCTGTTCTCGTTCAACAACCCGACGGGCGCTTGCCCGGGCTGCGATGGACTTGGCGTCAGGCAATACTTCGATCCCGATCGGGTCGTCGTCAACGAGGAACTCTCGCTGGCCGGCGGAGCAATTCGCGGGTGGGACCGCAAGACGACCTACTACTACCAGATGGTCCAGAGCCTGGCGTCGCACTACGAGTTCGACCTCGAGATGCCGTTCAACAAACTGTCAGACAAGCTGCGGGATATCGTCCTGTACGGCAGCGGCGGCGAGAAAATCGAGTTCTACTACGAGAATTCCAGGGGCATGCAGGTCAAGAAGCGGCATCGCTTCGAGGGCGTCATCCCGAACCTCGAACGGCGCTACCGCGAAACCGAATCGGGCGCCGTGCGCGAAGAACTGGCCAAGTTCCTCAACAGCCAGGCCTGCCCTGACTGTAACGGTACGCGGCTCAATCGCTCCGCTCGCCATGTATTCATCCTCGATCTCGCGCTGCCCGAAATCTCCGCGATGTCCGTGGGCCAGGCTGTTGCATTCTTCGCGACCATGCGGCTCGAGGGCTGGCGTGCCACGATCGCCGAAAAAATCGTCAAGGAAATCGCTGACCGGCTCGGTTTCCTGTCGGATGTCGGGCTCGATTACCTGTCGCTGAGCCGCAGCGCCGAGACGCTGTCCGGCGGCGAAGCGCAGCGCATCCGCCTTGCCAGCCAGATCGGCTCCGGGCTCGTCGGCGTCATGTACATCCTCGACGAGCCTTCAATCGGCTTGCACCAGCGCGACAACCAGCGATTGCTCGGAACGCTGACGCACCTCAGGGACATCGGCAACACCGTCATCGTCGTCGAGCATGACGAGGAGGCGATCCTGGCTGCGGACCATGTCGTCGATCTCGGGCCCGGCGCAGGCGTGCACGGCGGCAAGGTCGTCGTCGCGGGTACGCCCGATGAAATTATGCGCAGTTCGGAGTCGCTGACAGGCCAGTACCTGTCCGGCAAACGCTGTATCGAAGTCCCCGACCAACGCGTGCCGGCCGACCCTGACCGGCAAATTACGATCGTTGGTGCGACGGGAAACAACCTCAAGGAAGTCACGGCATCGATTCCGGCGGGGCTCATGACCTGCATCACTGGCGTGTCCGGTTCGGGCAAGTCGACACTCGTCAACGACACCTTGTACAAAGCCGTCGCCGACATACTGAACAAGAGCAGCCGTAACCCTTCGCCGCACAAGGAAATTCTGGGTCTCGAACTGGTCGACCGAGTCATCGATATTTCGCAGTCGCCGATTGGCCGCACGCCGCGCTCGAACCCGGCCACCTACAGCGGTCTGTTCACACCAATCCGGGAACTGTTTGCCGGCACGCAGGAGGCGCGCTCGCGTGGTTATATGCCGGGGCGCTTCAGCTTCAATGTCAAGGGCGGACGCTGCGAGGCCTGCCAGGGTGACGGCGTCATCAAGGTCGAGATGCATTTCCTGCCCGACGTCTACGTCTCGTGCGACGTCTGCCGAGGCAAGCGCTATAACCGGGAAACGCTCGAAATCCGCTACAAGGGCAAGAACATTTATGAAGTCCTCGAGATGACCGTCGAAGACGCGCTCGAGTTCTTCAAGAATGTGCCTGTCGTTGCGAAGAAGCTGCAGACATTGATGGACGTCGGCTTGTCCTACATTCACCTCGGACAAAACGCGACGACGCTGTCAGGTGGCGAAGCTCAGCGCGTCAAACTCGCCAAGGAACTGTCGAAGCGTGACACCGGCAAGACGCTCTACATTCTTGACGAGCCGACAACCGGCCTGCACTTCCACGACATCGAACAGCTGCTCGGCGTGCTGCACCGGCTGCGCGATCGCGGCAATACGGTCGTCGTGATCGAGCACAATCTCGATGTCATCAAGACCGCAGACTGGATCATCGACCTCGGCCCCGAAGGGGGTGATGGCGGTGGCGAGGTCGTTGCAACCGGCACGCCCGAGGATGTGGCGGCCAGCAAGCATTCATTTACCGGTGAGTATCTGAAACCGCTCGTCGAAAGCGCGCGCAAATCTGCCCGCAGCACCCGGGTCGGTACGTAGATAAAGCGACGGCTCGATCAGCTCCAGCTCCATGAGCAGAAAGTTGCCGTCATCGTCACGCACGAGGTCGACGCGCACGTAGGTCGGCTGCGGATCGACCAGCGACAACAATCGCTCTGCCGCCTCGATCTGCTCCGCGCTTGCCGTGATGTTCCGCACCTGGGCGCCGTGTTCTTCCTGCGAGCGGAAATCGCCCGGCTCGGGCACGCGCAGGGTCGCGTGGCTGTACTCACGGCCGAGAAAGAACAGGGAAAACTCGCCTTCACTCTGGACATTGGCGATGAATGGCTGCACGAAGAACGGTTGCTCGCGATAAATGTGCTGCACCTCGCTCATCACCACGTTGGTGACCGGCCTTTTCAGGACGAACTGGTCTTGCGAATTGGTGCCCACCTGAGGCTTTATGACGATCCGATCTGAATCGAAATGTTCGAACCAGCCGCTTACCTCCTCGGGATCGAAACGGTCAAACCAAAGACTCGGCACGACGGCGCCACCACGCTCGGCAAGATCGCGCAGATAGGTCTTGGCGAGCGACCAGCGCACGAGCGAGATCGGGTTGATCAGGTGCGCCGTAGACGCCTCGATCGCCTCGAGGACCTGCATGAACAATCCGGGGTCCTCGGGATAATCCCAGGGCGTGCAAATATAGACCGCGTCGTACTGGTTCCAGTCGTGCGAGGGATCGCGCCACGGCACGCAGTCGACCCGCCAGCCGAGGTCGGCCATGGCATCGAAACTCAGGTCGTAGTCAGTAACGAAATCACCCGGATCTTCCATCACGAGATAAGCGCAGCGCTTCATGCGCCGCATCATAATGGAGTACTGACGAGCAGTCAGCGGATCCTGTTGCCGAACCCGTCCCAGACTTCGACGGGCCCGAAATCAAGAGACCGAACCTTGTCCTCGATCTGATCGAGGTCGCCGACAATGACCCAGGTCAGTTCACCCGGCCTGATCAGCGAAGTGGCTCGCGTATTGACTTCCTCGAGAGTGACCGCGTTCAGACGATCCGCCGTCCCCTCCGCATAATCGAACGGCAAGCCGTAGGAATCAGAACTGACGATACTGCTCAGGAAGCCTCGATTGCTGGAGTAAGAACCGGGCAATGAGCGAGTCCGGTTGAGCCGGACGCGTTCGACTTCCTCCGCCGTTGCCGGCCTGGACGAGACGTATTCGTCGAGCTCGCGCTTGATCTCCTGCATGCTCTCCATCGTCTTGTCGGTCTGGACACTCGTCGACACGGCAAACGTCTGGTCGCCACTCGCATTCCTGGCGACGCCGGACCGCGCACCATAGGACCAGGCCTTGTCCTCGCGCAGGTTCATGTTGATGCGCGACTCGAACGTCCCGCCGAAGACGCCGTTCACGAATGCCAGCTCCGTGTTCACCTGCGGATCGAACGGTGGAATCGAATGGCCCGCCATGATCGTGCTTTGTACGGCCTCGGCCTGGTGTACGAGAATGACCCGGGGACCCTTGTCAACCGCATCGCCAATCGGCTTGCGGCCCGACTGCGCCTCGTGGCGCCAGCTGCCGAATGCGCTTTCAACCGATGCCCTGGCTGTTTCGAGCGAAATATCGCCGATCATGTAAATGGTCATATTGTCCGGCGCGACCTCACGCCGATGGAAAGAACGCAGCGTGTCCACCGAGAAATCGGCAACCAGTTCTGGCGTCCACACCATGCCGAGCGGGCTTGCCTCACCATAAATCGCCCGACTGAAGAGGCTGCCCGTGAATCGTGACGGGTTCTTCTCGATCGTGGCGAGGACCGCGAACAGCTGCTGCTTGATCTTGTCGAGTTCGTGCTGCGGAAATGTCGGGTTGCGCAGCATTTCGGCGGCAAGCTCGAGCGACGCATCGAGATTCGATCGCAGGATGCGATAGCCGAAAGAACTGCGCTCCTGGCCCGCACTGATGCGCGGACTCATCGCGATACTGTCGAGCGCCGCGGCGAGTTCGTTCGCATCATATTGCCCGGTACCCTCTGTGAGCAGCCCGAAGACGGCGCTCGCGGTTCCCGGCGCCTGGGCTGGATTTGCGCTGTTCCCCGTGTTCACCTGGATCGACACGTCGACCAGCGGGATGCTCCCGCGGCGAGCCACGACCAGTTGCATTCCATTGTCGAGTTCGGCTGTCGCGATCTCGGGAAACTCGATATCGGCGACTTCGGTAACGGCGGGAATCACTGCACGATCAACCGCCGGTTCCGACCCTACGAGTTCCGGAAAAGGGTCTACCGTAAGCTGATAATAGTTTCTGGATAACCAGCGATTCGCGACGGCCTGCAATTCCTCTGGCGTCGCCTCGTTTAGCCACGCTATATCCGTCTTGACCTGCAACGGATCACCGGCGTAGAGCTGTCCCTCGGCAAGGAATCGTCCGATCGTCGCCTTGCTCTCCAGCGAACCCAGCATGTACATATTGACACCGAGCTTGGCGTTCTCGGCAATTTCGGGGCTCGGACCATTGTCGAGATAGTCGGCAAGCACCTGGTCGACGACATCGAGTACCTGCTGCGGGTCCACGCCGGGCTTGACGTCGATTGTCAGACTGTATTCACCGCTCAATACGCGACCGTGCGCGTATCCGGTCACGCTGGTTGCGATCTGCAGCTCGTCGACGAGCCTGCTATAAAGGGGCGAATTCTTGTTGCCGACCAGCGTCTCGTTGACGAGGTACATCAGCGTGGTGTCCCTGTCGTTCATCCCGGGCAGGACCCAGGTCCGCGAGACCCGCGACTGGCCGACCTTGTCGTACATCTTCTCGATGCGGTTGTGATCGATCGTTGGTATCCACTGCTGCGTCTTGACCAGTTCGACACCGGACGGCGCCTCGGCAAAATAATAGGCAACCTTTTCCTTGGCCGTCTCCAGGCTGATGTCGCCGGCCAGGACGAGCACGACGTTGGACGCGCCATAATATTTCCCGAACCACTCGTGGACGTCCTCGAGCGAAGCGGCATCGAGATCCTCCATGGAGCCGATAACCGAATGCCGATAGGGATGATCCACGGGATATACGCCAGCGCGGATTCGGTCGGCCATTCCGGAGTAAGGCCGGTTTTCCCTCTGGCGCTTTTCGTTCTGCACGACCCCGCGCTGCTCGTCGAGTGCCTCCTGATTGACGGCACCGAGCAGGTAGGACATGCGATCGCTTTCCATCCACAGCGCCATGTCGAGCGCGCCGGTCGGCACTGTCGCGAAGTAGTTCGTGCGATCTTCACTGGTCGTACCGTTCATACCGGTGGCGCCAGCGTCGATAAACGGCCCGAAGAATTCCCCGTCTCGATTCGCCGTCCCCTGGAACATCAGGTGCTCGAACAGGTGGGCGAATCCTGTCTTGCCCTGCGGCTCGTCGGCGGAGCCGACGCCGTACCACATCCCGACGAATACGGTCGGTACCGAGTGATCGCTGTGGACAAGCACGGTGAGACCATTGTCGAGCGTAAACATCTCGTACTGGATATCGACCTGGCTCGCAATATCGTCGTCCGCCCGCGCCTGCGAGGCGATCAATCCCACGGCCAGGATAGCCAGTAAGGCAAGCGGTAAGATATGTTTGAGAGTCACTCGCACGTGAGGGTCTCCTGCAATGGTCCTGTGTCTGTTCTGACAGGCATGCCCGGACAAGGTTTCGATTCTGCGTTGCTAAGGCGCACCGTTGAAATAGGTCGTGGCCAGCTGGAAGGCGTCAATGCCGATATTCTCACCAATCAGCCGACCCGGGATGTCGTCGGCCGGCGGATGGATGCCACCCCAGATTCGTGACAGGCTGCACTGGTCCGATGCGTCGCGATACGTTGCCCACTGCAGCGTCATATCGACGCTGGGACCGTTCTCGAATACGAGGAATTCGTTAGCCGGGATCTCGAACTCACTCATGCCACCCGGAAAGTACTCGCTACCGGTCAGCGCTGTCAGGATTTCCGCCCCGGCGCGGGAATACGTCGAGTGGCCGGACACATAGCCTGCAAACGGCGGCGTCACGAATGACGGGCGCTGGTAGGGCCACCAGTTTTCGGCCAGGATCCAGCCGACACCGGCCTCGTCCAGGCGCGGGTTCACGATGAAATCGGGCCCGCGCCAGGCAAGCAGCTTGATCTTGCCGACGTTTTCATCGCCGGCGCCGGCAAGCGGATCGCCCGCCTGCACGAGTTCGATATAGCCGGGTTCGAGCGGGATTCCGTCAACATGGTACGAGGGCAGGCTCGGGTCGGAGCTCTGGCCGCGGTCGGCCATCGCGCGAATGGCCGACAGCGGCCGAATATAGTCGTACCAACCCTTGATACCCCAGGCCGCGATCGCCGAATCGTGCATCGCGCCGCCAAGCGCAAAGTAGGACTTGACGTCCCATTGCAATGGCCCGAGTTCGGGCCCGGCGCCACCGAAGCGCCGCTGCAACTGCGGATGGTCATTGATCTCGTTCATGATGACGTACCAGTGACCTGGTGGAGTCTCCGAATCGGGACCGTCGGCCCAGAACTCCGCCAGCACACGTGCGTAGTCGCCACGCGGAACGATCTGCGGTGCATACGGCGCACCCGTGACCGGGTTTACCGTGTAGCCTGCGCTCGCATCGCCGCCGTCCAGGAGATCGTAGAATTGCGCGTACTCCCCCGGATTGGCCGGGTAAGACTCGAGATTGCCAATGCTGGCCGGCGATATATCCATCACGACGCCGTCGTCCGGGCTCAGATGAGACGACCAGATCGCGACCAGCGCAAAACCCCACTTGTACTCTGCGGACAATGGCCCTGCCGATGTCGGTGGCATTCCCGGATCGAAGTAAACCTCGTAATCAAAGCCATCCCGCGTGTAGGTCGTTTTGTCGGCATCGGTCAGCGCGAACGGCTCGACCGAGCCCCACTCCGGACTCAGGAACTCCGGTTCGTCGGTAATCAGGTTGCCTGACTGGTCGATGAACAGCGACAGCAGAATTGGTTGCCACCGGTCCAGATCGACGATGTTCGGGTTGCCCGGCAGTTCAGGCTCGACCGGTGGATTGACGGGCTGGTAAGCGACGTTGGCATAATCGTTGGCTTCGTTCGCACCGTCTTGCTGCCCGAAGCGGATGTAGCAGTCCGCAATATAGTTGCCCATCGCGGCAGCCGACCCCGACGCATAATCGAGCGAGGTATCGCTTCTGCTGAAACCCAGGCTCTGCATCAGGTCATTTGCATTCGTCACGATGTTGCTGACACCCGGCGAATTGGCAAAGCGGTGCCGGACGAGGCGATAGGCCGCATGGCTGATGGCCTCCTCTCGCGCCGGGTGCACGTCTGCCGGCGGTGTGAAGCTGCCCAGTGTGCAGGCAAACCCGCCGACGGTGTTGCCCAGCAGATAGGTGCTTGCCGTATTGTCGAAGACGGCCCAGGCGTCATACATCGCGGCCGACGTGTGCCAGAGATTGCGGGCGTGTACTGTCGGCCGCGCAAAGTCGTCGCGAATCGCCTCGAGAATGACCTCGTTCCACAGCCTGCCGACGGAGGGATCCCGCAAGTCCTGAGTTGGCGTTACGGGTCCCGGCTGATTATTACTGTTATTACCGGACGAACTGCTGCATCCCGCAGCAACCGCAGCAGCGGCTATCGCGGCCGCCAAAGCCACCTTCACGGAACTCATTGACACTGGCATACCTCCGGACGCCTACAGTAACCTTGGTCGCATGATTTCACCACAAACAAACCGCCGCGTAACGGCCCTGCTTGCCATAACGCTCGCCGTCATCAGCGCCTGCAGCTCCGAGGAGCCTCAATCGATGGAAATGTTCACTGAGGACGATAATCGCCTGAGCCTTAGCGAGGCCGGCGCGTCGCATTTCGCGCGAATCGCGCTCGACTGCATCCACAAGGAATACCCGAACAAGCTCAATCAGACGCTCGAGAGCGCGGATTTCCTGAAGTCACCGCGAGAACTGCATCCGGCCTTCTACGGTTGTTTCGACTGGCATTCGTCAGTCCATGGACACTGGATGCTGGTCAAGCTGCTGACGATGTTCGAAGACTTGCCCGAACGCGACGAGATACTCGCAGGTCTCACCGAATCACTATCGGCCGACAACATTCTTGGCGAGGTCGCATACTTCGACAATGAGTCCGGCAGCTGGGAGCGCACCTACGGATGGGCGTGGCTGTTGCAGCTTGCGATGGAGCTGGGCGAGTGGGACGACCCGGTCGGAGAACAGCTGGCCGCCAATCTCGCTCCCCTGGCGGCGTTGATCAGGGACAGGTACCTCGAGTTTCTGCCACGACAGGACTACCCGGTGCGCACGGGCGTGCACCCGAATACGGCTTTCGGGCTGTCGTTCGCGCTCGATTTCGCCCGGTCCGCTGGCGACGAGGAACTTGCTGATGCACTGGTGCAGGGCGCTCTGCGCTATTACCGCGACGACAAGACCTGCCCCCTGTCGTGGGAACCCAGCGGCGAAGACTTCCTGTCGCCATGCCTCGAGGAGGCGGCCCTGATGGCAAGGGTTTTACCTGCCGCCGAATACCGCGCCTGGCTTGGCGACTTTCTGCCCGGTCTCGCCAGCCCCGGCGCGTTGGCGCCGGTGAGTGTCAGCGACCGCTCGGACGGGAAAATCGTCCATCTCGACGGCCTCAACCTGAGCCGCGCCTGGAACCTGTACATCATCTCCAACCATCTCGGCGATGATCAGACTACGGCACTGTTTCGCGAGTGGGCGAGCGAGCACTTGTCGGCATCGCTGCCACACGTCGCCAGCGAGCACTACGAAGGCTCACACTGGCTGGCGTCATTCGCAGTGTATGCGCTCACCCGCAATCGCTAGGCAAACTCCCTGAGCTGCCTGTCGTGCAGGCGATTCAACAGGACGAGCGCGGAAACAGCGCCGACGAGGGCGAACCACATGTCGGACTGGGTATCCCAGACATAGCCCTGCGTGCCGAGAAATGAATCCGCAGCCTCTTCCGACAGCAGCGCCACCCACCACTCGACAAGTTCGTAGAAGGCACTGATCGCAAGCACAACGCAAACGATCAGGAAGTCGCGCCAGCCCGGGTAATTAATCACCTTGTTCCGGATCAGGATCTCGCGCGCGACGATGGCCGGAATGAATCCCTGCGCCAGATGGCCGAGCTTATCGTAGTTGTTGCGCGTCTGGTCGAAGGCCTCCATGACCCAATCGCCGAGCGGCACCAGGGCATAGGTATAGTGTCCGCCGACCATCAGGATGACGCAATGAATCAGGATCAGGATGTAGGTAAGCCGGGTCAGGGGAAAGCGCTCGCGCGTGTACCAGAGTACGGCAGCGGCGATGATGGCCGGCGCCACTTCAAGCAGCCAGGTCGGGTAATCGTGCGGGCCGATGCCGGACCAGATCAGGACCAGCGTAAAGATGGCCATCCAGGCGACTTGTAGCTTGTTCATGGTTTCACCCTTCAATAATGCGGCGGCTTGTCGTCGTGGGGCGCATCGCTCGCGCCCCCGGCGAAGGAGCGTACGCGCTCGATCAGCCGGTTGCACAACGCCTCGAGCTGCATGATCCTGGACTGCTGTTGCGTGACAACCTTGTCGAGATCGATGAGCAGTTGCTCCTGGTGCGCCAGCTTGACCTCGATGTCCACGAGTCTTTCTTCGCTCATGCCTGCCTCCACGATAAACTGTTGTCCATTATGGCATTAATCCGTTTCGACGAAGTCACGCTCGCGTTCGGTGAACTGGTCATCCTGCGCGAAGCCGACCTGGCAATCGAGGCCGGGGAGCGCGTGTGCCTGATTGGCCGCAACGGCGCCGGCAAGTCGACGACGCTGAAACTGATCGCCGGGGAACTCGAGCATGACAAGGGCGAGATCGTGCGCAACAGCAACCTCGTTGTCAGCCAGCTCGACCAGAGCCTGCCCGAGGCGATGGATTTGCCGGTCCGTGACGTGGTCCGGTCCGGGCTGACAGACATCGAAAGACTGCTTCGCGAGTACGAGCAACGATCGACGCTGGATCTCGACAAGCAGGGCCTGCGGGAGCTCGAGGAGCTGCACGCCAAGATCGATGCGCACGACGGCTGGCACATCGAACAGCGCGTCGACGAGACGATATCGGATCTCGAGATCCCGGCTGACAAAATGATGAACGAGCTGTCGGGCGGCTGGCGTCGGCGAGTCGCCCTCGCCAGGGCGCTTGTGCAAAAGCCCGATCTGCTGCTACTCGATGAGCCGACCAACCATCTCGATATCGCGACGATCAAGTGGCTCGAGGACCGCGTGTACTCGTACCCGGGTTCGGTATTGTTCATCACGCACGACCGCGCGTTCCTGCAGCGACTCGCCACGCGAATACT
>WVYQ01000032.1:23362-57671 GCA_011772865.1 Woeseiaceae bacterium
CAGGTTCGACAGGAAACTCGAGCAGGAAGAAGAATGGATACGCCAGGGCATCAAGGCCCGGCGCACGCGTAACGAGGGTCGTACGCGGGCGCTCGTCAAGATGCGCGAAGAATTCGCCCGGCGCATCAAGCCCGATGCAAAAGCCCGGATCTACATCGACGAGGCCGAACAGTCGGGACGCAAGGTCATTCGCGCCCGGAACATCAGTTACAGCTACGGGGACGAACCCGTCATCGAGGGTTTCTCGATCAAAATCAACCGCGGCGATCGCATCGGGTTGATCGGCAACAACGGTGTCGGCAAGACGACGCTCCTGCGCCTGCTTCTCGGCGAGCTCGAACCGCAGACCGGGACCATCAAACACGGCACCAACCTGCGGATCGGGTACTTCGATCAGCTCCGCCAGACGCTGGATCTCGAGAAATCGGTGGCCTACAACGTCGGCGAGGGCCGCACATACATCAAGCTCAATGGCAAGGACCGTCACGTCGTCGGCTACCTGAAGGGTTTCCTGTTCAGCCCGAAGCGATCGATGATGCCCGTCAAGGCGCTATCGGGCGGCGAACGCAATCGCGTCATCCTCGCAAAGCTCCTGACCCGCCCGGCGAACTTCCTTGTACTCGACGAACCGACCAATGATCTGGATATCGAGACGCTCGAGGTACTCGAGCAAAAACTCGTCGAGTTCACGGGAACGCTGATCGTCGTCAGCCACGATCGCGAATTTCTCGACAACGTCGTCACAAGCACGGTCGTGTTCGAAAAAGACGGCAAAATCGAGCAATACGTCGGTGGCTACAGCGACTGGTTGCGGCGCGGCCATGAACTTGCGGAGACCGAGGATCCGTTCGGACTTGCGGTGCAACAACGAAAAGAGGCGCACGCCGAGCGCCGCAAGCAGCAAAAACCCACGAAGCTAAGTTACAAGGACCAGCGTGAACTCGACCGGCTCCCGGTGGAGATCGAGTCGATCGAGGCGTCGATCGCGGAACTGCAGGCCGTCCTGGCGGAGCCGGACTTTTACGCGCAGGACCAGGAGATCGTGCAAGAGAAACTCAAAGAACTGGCCGAGACCGAGGCGTTGCTCGAGCGACGCATCGAGCGATGGTCCGAGCTCGAGACCTTGCAGGAAAGCTTTCGCTGAGGTCGGTCGCAATGTGGAATCTATGGATCGATCGTGGCGGGACGTTTACCGATGTCGTGGCTCGCAGCCCTGACGGCCGGATTGTCAGCCACAAGCTGTTGTCCGAGAATCCCGGGCGCTATCGCGATGCGGCCGTGCAGGGTATACGCCAGGTGCTGGGGCTCGACGACTCCGCCGAGATTCCCGGCAGCCAGATCGACCAGGTTCGCATGGGCACCACGGTGGCGACCAACGCGCTGCTTGAACGAACGGGCGATCGGGTCGTATTTGTCACGACCCGCGGCTTTGGCGACGCGCTGCGAATCGGCTATCAGAGCCGGCCGGCGATATTCGCGCTCGATATCCGGCTGCCAGAGATGCTCTACGAGCAGGTCATCGAAGCCGATGAACGTGTGTCGGCCGCCGGTGAATTGCTGCGAGCCCTCGACGAAGACCGGGTCCGCGAGGCACTGCAGGATGCTTTCGATGCCGGCATTCGCTCTGTCGCCGTCGCGTTCCTGCACGGTTACCGCTACCCGGATCACGAGTGCCGGGTCGGCGAGATCTGCCGCGACATTGGCTTTACCCAGGTTTCGCTGAGCCATGAGATCAGCCCGTTGATCAAGCTGGTGTCGCGTGGCGATACGACGGTCGTCGACGCCTACCTGTCGCCGCTCCTGCGCCGATACGTCGACCAGGTCGCCGGTGAGCTCGGCACCGCGAGCGCCGGGCCGCGGCTCATGTTCATGCAATCGAACGGCGGCCTGACCGATGCGCAGCTGTTTCAGGGCAAGGATGCGATCCTGTCGGGGCCTGCCGGCGGCGTCGTGGGCATGGCGATGACGGCGAAAGCCAGTGGTTACAGGAAGGTCATCGGCTTTGACATGGGCGGTACGTCAACCGATGTCACCCATTTCGACGGTGAATACGAGCGCAGCTTCGAGACGCTTGTGGCCGGCGTACGCATGCGGGCGCCAATGATGCACATCCACACCGTGGCTGCGGGCGGAGGGTCGATGTTGCAGTTCGACGGCGCTCGATTTCGCGTCGGCCCCGAATCGGCCGGTGCGAATCCCGGGCCTGCCTGCTACCGCCGCGGCGGTCCGCTGACCGTTACCGACTGCAACGTTATGCTCGGCAAGATTCAGCCCGACTATTTCCCGGCTATTTTTGGCGACGGCGGGGACGAACCTCTCGATCGCGATGTTGTGATAGCGAAGTTCGATGAGCTGGCCAGAGCTGTCGCCGGCGAGCGGGAAACGCCTCCGTCCGCCGAAAGCGTTGCGGCCGGATTTCTTCGCATTGCGGTCGAGAATATGGCGAACGCGATCAAGCAGGTCTCGGTGCAACGCGGTTATGACGTGACCGAATACACGCTCAATTGCTTCGGCGGCGCCGGCGGACAGCACGCCTGCCTGGTCGCAGACGCGCTCGGCATCCGGCGCGTGATGCTGCATCCACTGGCCGGCGTACTGTCCGCTTACGGCATGGGGCTCGCCGAGATTCGAGCGATGCGCGAGCGGCAGATGAGCATCGCCTTCGACAAAGCGACCGTCGCATCCGAGCTGCAACGAGCTGCCGAACCGCTGGCGGATGCTGCGATGCAGGAGGTTGTCTCGCAGGGTGTCGCGCACGAAAAAACAGAGATCGTCACGAAGGTGCAGGTGCGTTATGAAGGCACCGACACCAGTTTGCCGATCAACCTGGCCCCCGCGGATGACATGCTGGCTGAGTTCGAACGCGCGCACCGGAGTCGTTTCGGGTTCGTAGCGCCCGAGCGTGGGCTCGTCGTCGAAGCACTGTCGGTCGAGGCGATTGGCGCAGAGGCCTCTCCGCCTCCCGCGACACCGCAACAAGCGTCGGGTTTTGCCGGGTCGCCGAATACCGTGCCCATGTTCAGCGCAGGCGAATGGCGCGATGTGCCACTTCACGAACGTGAAGATCTCGCGACAGGACAGACGATTGCCGGCCCGGCGATCATCATCGAGGCGATCGGCACGATTGTCATCGAAGCCGGCTGGCAAGGCACTCTCGACGGTGCGGGCGCCCTGATCCTGGAACGCTCCGTCGAGCGAGAAAAGAAAGAGGCCATCGGCACCGATGCGGACCCGGTCATGCTCGAGGTATTCAATAACCTGTTCATGTCGATTGCCGAGCACATGGGCGCGACACTTCAGAACACGGCCTACTCGGTCAACATCAAGGAGCGTCTGGATTTTTCCTGTGCATTATTCGATGCCGACGGCGGCCTCGTGGCCAATGCGCCGCATATCCCGGTACACCTCGGTTCGATGGGCGACTCGGTCAAAACGATCATCAAGGCCAACCAGGCGTCGATCCGGCCGGGCAACGTCTATGTCCTTAACGCGCCCTATAATGGCGGCACTCACCTGCCCGACGTCACCGTGATTACCCCGGCATTCGATGCTGCCGGCAAGAACATCCTGTTCTATGTCGCATCGCGCGGCCATCATGCTGATATCGGCGGCCGCACGCCGGGCTCGGCGCCACCGGACAGCAAGCATATCGACGAAGAAGGTGTCGTCATCGACAACTTCCTGCTGGTCGAAGACGGCCGCCTGCGCGAGAAGGAGTTGCGCGATCTGCTCGGCTCGGGCCGTTACCCGTGTCGCAACATCGACCAGAATATTGCCGATCTTGCCGCGCAGGTAGCCGCCAACGAAACCGGCGTCGCCGAGCTTCGCAAGATGCTCGAGCACTATGGCGTCGAAGTTGTGCATGCCTACATGCAGCACGTTCAGGACAATGCCGAAGAATCGGTGCGGCGAGTAATCGACGCCCTGACCGACGGTCGATTTACCTACCCGCTGGATGACGGCAGCCAGATCTGTGTTGCGATTAGCGTCGATCGTGAAAAACGCTCCGCCCTGATCGACTTCACGGGAACCTCGGGCCAGCACCCGGGCAACTACAACGCGCCCGCATCCGTCAGCAAGGCAGCGGTGCTGTATGTTTTCCGCACGTTGATCGACGACGACATTCCACTGAACGAGGGATGCCTCAAGCCGATCGAATTCGTGCTCCCGACTCCGTCGATGCTGAATCCCGAGTACCCGGCTGCGGTCATGGCCGGCAATGTCGAAGTTTCGCAGGCCGTTACCAACGCGCTGTACGGCGCGCTGGGTGTGCTCGCAGCCTCGCAGGGAACCATGAATAACATCTTCTACGGTAACGACCGCTACCAGAACTACGAGACCATCTGCGGCGGCACCGGGGCCGGCATGAACCACGACGGATCCAGCGCCGTCCATAGCCACATGACCAATACGCGGATGACCGACCCCGAGGTGCTCGAGTCGCGCTTCCCGGTTCGAAACGAGGTCTTTGCGATCCGCGAGGGGTCTGGCGGTGCCGGACACCATCGTGGCGGCGACGGCGCCGTTCGCAAACTGCGTTTTCTCGAGTCGATGACGGCCACGATGCTGACTTCACACCGCGTCGTGCCGCCATTCGGGCTCGCGGGCGGAAAACCCGGCGCCTGCGGGCACAACTACATCGTTCGCGCGGGCGGAGACGTCGATGAACTCCGGGGCAACGACGAAACGTCGCTGGAGCCCGGAGACATGCTCGTCATCGAGACCCCCGGGGGTGGCGGCTTCGGCTCAGAATAACTGCAGCAGCAGTGCCACGACGCAGAGCCACGCGACGGTAAACGACAGGGTGCGCAGCCACGGGATACCGGCCGAATAGACGAGGTAGTGAGCCAGGCGCGCCCAGAAATAGATATTGCAGGCCATGACCGTGGTCGCGTTGCTGATGCCCAGCGCATTCAGCATAAGCACGAGTGCGGCGAACATGACCAGGTTCTCGACGGCGTTGTAGTGCGCCTTCTTCATGCGCTGCGCCCAGGGCGCCAGTGGCTTCGGATTGTCCGGATAGCCAACCGCATCCTTGAGACCCTGCACCATGATCGTATTCACGATGTAGGGAACCCACATTACGGCAGACAACGTAATGACCCAGGTCAAACTCATCAGCTCATTTGTCATTGTTATTCTCCCTCCTCGTTCCAGCGGTTTGCTGTTTCATCGAAGTACTTGTGTGCCCGGCGTACGACACAGAATCGTTGCCCGTCCGGAGCCTCCATGACTACCCAGGTACGCACCGACTCCATGCGTTTCGCACCGAGACTTTCGAGCCGCCGGACTTCCGCTTCGACGTCGTCCGACTCGATATCGATATGCACGCGGCTGGCGTGGTCGACCTTTTGCACTTCGATATACGGGTCGCGGTCGGGCGGCTCGAGTTCTATGTACTTGCCACCGTCCGACCCACCGGTCTCATAACCCAGAGCGGCGCTCCAGAAATCGGCGGCGGCCTGAAGGTCGTCGGTGTGGCAATCGATAATAATTCCGGCAAATCGACTACGATGCATTTCGCTCCTCCTCGAGAAATTCGGGTCGAGTCAGGTAATAGCAGACATCGGCATGGGGCATATCTTTCGGGTATTCACTAACCCTGAACCCGAGCGCTCGGTAACACTCATACGCAGGAATATTGTCCCGGAACACGAATAGCGAATATTCGTCTCTTGGATAAAGTTTCTTACCCTGTTCCATCAGCATTTCGATCAGGCGCCGGCCAAGCCCCTGGCCGCGCATGCCAGGCGCCACCACCAGGCGTGCGAGATGAATGCGGTTATCCCGGTCGTAGAGTTGGCCAAAGGCTACGAGATCTCCGCATGGGCTCGAGAGGCAGAACGACGCCATCTTCTCCCAGTAAACATCTTCGAAAAACGTCTCGCATGTAAACGGGTAGCGAAACGAAGGTCCGCCCCAAACATTGATGTCATCGTGTGTCGGAAACCACTGCATCAACGCCTCGATGTCCGAACTCCCAGCTTCTCGCAGCGTCCAGCCATCGCGTGTCAGCATACCCATGGTGGACTTACGACTGCGGCATCGTCTCCGCGAAATACCGGTCGAACGCACGATGAACCGTGTCCGGTGAAATACCGATGGCTTCGACGGCCTCGTTGAATTTCTCCATTTCGCCGACGTGGCGGCGCCCGTCCGCGGCAATGACCTTGAGTGACATCAACGCTATGTCTTCCTTGTCCTGTTCCGAAAGCGTCGGTGCGAGGTCAACAAGCGACTGTCCCAGCTCGGGGTTCTCGGCGAGCTCACTCATCGCGCGTGTCAGGAGCTCGAGGGACTCGGCTCCCTCCATGTGGAAATGTTCTTCGATCAGCTCGATCATTTTCGCCGACTCTTCCGGCTCGATCGTGCCGGAACCGCGTGCAATGAAAATCAGCAACGCCGCGACGAGAAACTTGGAATCATAAGACTCAGTACCGTCTTTCGTCTCGATAATCAGTTGCGTGCCTTCGAGCCGCTTTGTCTTGATCGTGTCACTCATCAGTTCACGTTGTAGCGCTTCTTCATCAGCTTGACGGAGTCTTTTATCAGCTTTTCAAGCACCTTTTCATCGACATCGTCGAGCCTGTTGATATACAGGCAAGATTTGCCTGTCTTGTATTTGCCCAGACCATCCATCAACGATTCAAAGGGTTTGAAGCCAGGCATAATGTAGACGACGAGATTCTGCTTGCGCGGTGAAAAGCCGGTCAGCATCCAATCACCTTCGCGACCGCTGTCATAGTGATAGCGGTAACTACCGTAGCCGACCATGCTCGGCCCCCACATCGTTGCGCGCTTGCCGGTTGCACGGCGCATCATGGCGGCGACTTTCCTGGCGTCGGCGCGCCGCTTCGGATTCTCCACCCCGTTCAGGAATTCACTGACACCCGCTTTGGTCGGCTTCGTCTTGTTCTCGGCCATACGCGTAGCATCATACTCCTAGTGACTGGTCCCGAATAGCCGATCGCCTGCATCACCGAGACCGGGCACGATGTACTTGTTGTCATCGAGCCGCTCATCGATTGATGCGGTGTATATCGGTACATCGGGATGCGCGGCCTCTACCAGTGCCAGCCCCTCTTCGCAGGTCACGATGCAGATCACGATGATCTGGCCGGCGCCTTTCTGCTTGAGGGCATCGATAGCCGCGACGGTCGAACCGCCGGTTGCGAGCATCGGGTCGATGATAATGCAGGTGCCGTTACTGACCTGCGGTGGAAATCGCTGGTAGTAACTGACGGGTTTCTTGGTTTTTTCATCACGATAAAGACCAACGAAACCCACTCGAGCTGTTGGTACGAGTTCGAGAATGCCGTCCAGCATGCCAACACCGGCCCTCAATATCGGTACAACGACCAGATCGGTATCGATTTCATGGCAGCTGGCCGTCGCAAGCGGCGTTTGTACCTCGACCTTGCGAGTCTTGATGTTCTTGAGGGCCTCATAGCACAGAAACATCGTGATCTCCTTCGCCAGCTCACGAAACAGCTTGTGGCCCGTTTCCTGGTCGCGAATGGTCGCCAGCTTGTGCTGCACACAGGGGTGGTCGATTTGCTCGTGCATCAATGTGCTCCGTTATTGCTCTTCAGTACTTGTCCAGATCGCGAATTCGGTGCCGGCAGGCTCGACATAATGAAATCGCCTGCCACCCGGAAACTCGAATATCTCCTGGCTGATCGTCGCGCCCAGCGCCTGCACGCGCTCATAATCACGTTCGAGGTCACTACTGTAAAAGACCAGCAATACGCCACTGGCTGGCGCAGCCTCGTCCGCACGCCGGAATCCGCCGTCGAGGCGGCCGTCCCTGAAACTGCAGTAATCCGGCCCCCACTCCTGGAATTCCCAGCCATACAGAGCCTCGAAGAACGCCCGGGTTTTGTCCAGATCCGTTACCGGGATCTCCACGTAATCAATTCGGCCTTCGTCCCTCATTTTCTGGTCTCTGAGTTGCTGTTTTAATCCTGTATCTCGTGGCCGATCGCTTTCAGGAATCCCTCCCGATCGGCAGGGGAAACCATGATGCGCCGGCGTTTTCCGTAACGGATCATGATTCGGTCCAGCGACAGGGCCGGGGATGAAAGTGGGCTCCGGCTTGCCGCGACCGACGTAATCTGATCGACCGGCACTTTCCAGCGGAACGGCCCGGCTACGATACGAATCAGGCCGTGATCTACCGTGTAGTGCGTTGCGATCAAAAGCCATACCATCAGGCCGGAAACGCTAATTACCAGGAGTATCAGGCCTGTCGTCACTAGCGGGTCACCTGCCTGCAACGCCGCCGCTCCGATTGCGACGATCTGTACGACAATCGCGACAATCATCAGGATCAAGATCCAGCCATCGACCTTCGATTTGAACCGCTTTGCCGCCATCACGTAAACGTCCTGCCGACCCAGAGGCCGATCAGGTGTGAAAGAACGACGACGGTAACCGCGATACCGAGATGTTCACCGATAATCATTACCGGGGATGCGTTTTGAGCCTTTGCGAGAAAATAGCTCAATACGATGATCACGAGCATGCCCCACAGCAAAGAAGCTATGACGGCCTGATCCAGGGGCAACAGCAGTAGCGGGACGGCAAAGCTCAGCGCAAAGATGAATTTGTTCAGGAACGTGGAAATCGTTGCTGCCCACACGTGACCGTGGGTCGTATCGGGGTCAGCCTCTTCGGCCAGGTGAATACCGAGCGCATCGGACATTGCATCGGCGACGGCGATCACGAATATTCCCCCCAGCACGGCCGCCACCGAGCGGGTACCAGCGTTCAACCCGGTGATCAGCCCGATTGTCGTGATAACACCCGAGGTCGCACCGAAATAAAGACCGGTTCTCGCGCCGTCGCTGCTGAAGAAAGCCATACGAGTTAATTCCTTTTAATTCAGTAATTTACTGTAGATGCGGACGGCGTCTTCGTCGCCCGGCATCGTGTGCATTCTCTCAAACTCGAAGCCCAATTTCCCGATGAGACCAATCGACGCACTGTTCTCGGGCGAAATGATCGCTATCAGGCGATCGATAGACAGTTCCGAACAGGCGTAGTCCATGACCGCCACCGCCGCTTCGAATGCGTACCCCCTGCCGCAGAATTCCGGCAGCGTTGAGTAACCGAGATCCGGAACATCCAGTCCTTCGCGGCGAAACAGACCGCAGATGCCGATCGGCGTGTCGGTATCCTTCAAGGCAACACGGTAAGGCCCGTAGCCGTAGCGTTCATAGAGTTGCAGTGCGCCGCTCTTCATTGCTTCCCGGGCATCATCGATAGTCCGGATACCGCGGTCGCCAACGTACCGGATAAATGCAGGATCATTCCAGACAGCAAGCATTAACCCGACATCTTCGAGCGTCATCTTGCGCAGCGAAAGGTGAGAGGTTTCGAGCATCGGCAGATCTACGACGCATCATCGAAGAAATCGACAACGCCCGTTTCGAGCGAGTATTCGGCGCCTGCGATAACGAGGCCGTCATCGCGCTCCAGCTGCTCGATCAGACTCGACGCACGCCTCAGCCGCTCCGCGGATGCGTGCACGTTGGCGCGCACGGCCTGGTCCAGAACAGTGTTCGCATCCAGGTCCCGCTCCAGCAGCGACTCGACGGAGGGCCGTATAAACTCGACGATCGACGGCACGTTGGGTGAGCGGTCCTCGCTGGGCATTTGCAATTGTTCGAGCGTCGCCTGAATGGCGCCACATTGCGAATGGCCCAGCACGACAACAAGGCGCGTTCCGAACTTGGAAGCGGCGAACTCGACGCTGCCTATCTGCGAAGGCTGCACAATGTTGCCGGCTACGCGAATGACGAACAGATCACCCAGGCCCTGATCGAATACGATCTCGGCCGGGACACGCGAGTCCGAACAACCGAGGATAATGGCGAATGGTTCCTGTCCGTCCGTGAGTTCCCGGCGTCGCCCTTCGACGCCCATCCTGTGCAGCGTCGCGTCGGCAACGAAGCGTTGGTTGCCCTCACGCAAGCGTTGTAGTGCTTCTTTAGCGCTTACCAAGAATCTTTCGCCCGCCACAAGGTGTAAAGGAATTGCTGCAGCGCACCGGTCGGCGTCTTGTGGTCTTCGAGTTCATACGTCAACAACTCGAAGCCGGACTCGAGCATGAACGTGAGCTCCTCGACAGAATAACTCTGGACCGGCAGGTTGCTGCAACGATCGGGGCCCTGGGGTCCGTATGTACAGAGTGCAAAGAATCCTTTTGGAACGAGTGCTGTTCGCATGATGTCGAGATACTTTTCAATGGCTGCCGCATTGACCTGGAAATGAAAAGTGGCGCGATCATGCCACACGTAATAGCGTCTCAGCGGCTCGAACTCGAGAATGTCGGACTCGATCCAGTGCACCTCGGATGCCCGATCACCGATGCGCTTGTGAGATTCGTCGAGCGCAGCACTCGAGATATCGAGCACCGTGATATCGCTGTAATCAGAGTTCAGCAGCAGATCGACCAGTGTCGATGTGCCGCCGCCGATATCGATAATTGGTGCTTCCAGCGGCACCTTGGTCTCTCGTATCATCGACATGGATTTTGCCGGAACAGGCTGATACCAGGAGACTTCAGTCGGTCCCTTGGTCGTGTAGACATGCTCCCAATGGTCTTTTCCGGACACGCTCATACCGATGCCTCCGTCACTGATCGCCGAGCTTGCGGATGCCTATCGCTTCGCGAATCTCCGCCAGGTAGGGCACGGAAATCTCCCGCGCCTTCTCCGCCCCTTTCCTGAGTTCCGCCTCGACGGCGCCAGGATCTGCGATCAGGCGCTGGTACTCGTCCCGGGCGGGCCTGATCTGGTCATTGATGTACTCGAACAGAATCTGCTTCATCTCGCCCCAGGCAATGCCGTCAGCATAGCGCCCCTCGATCTCGGCTGTCTCCGAGGACGTGGCGAATGCCTTGTAGATGTCGAACAGTGTGCTGTCCCGCGGGTCCTTTGGCTCGCCCGGCTCGAGGCTGTTCGTCTTGATCTTCATGATCAACTTGCGCAAACGCTTTTCGTCGGTAAACAGCGGAATCGTGTTGTTGTAGCTCTTCGACATCTTGCGGCCGTCAAGCCCCTTGAGAACGGCGGTGTCCTCACCGATCACGGCCTCCGGCAGGACAAACACCTCACCGTAATGGTGGTTGAAGCGCTGTGCTATGTCCCGCGCCATTTCGACATGCTGCTTCTGGTCCTGGCCAACCGGGACTTTTGTCGACTTGAACATCAGGATGTCGGCCGCCATCAGTATCGGATAGCTATAGAGGGCCATTGTGATGCCCTTGTCGGGATCCTTGTTACCGCTGTCGGCGTTTGCCTGCACCGACGCTTTATAAGAGTGCGCCCTGTTCATGAGGCCCTTGGCCGTCACGCCGTGCAGGATCCAGGTGAGCTCCGGAATCTCCGGAATATCGGACTGTCGGTAAAAATAAGCATGCTCGGTGTCGAGACCGAGCGCGAGCCAGGATGCTGCTATCTCGAGCGTTGAGCGGCCGATCTTGTCGGAATCTTCATTCTTGGCGAGCGAATGATAATCGGCAAGAAAGTAGAAATGCTGGGTACTGAGGTCCTTGCTGGCTTCGATACCGGGTCGGATCGCCCCGACATAGTTGCCGATGTGAGGCGTTCCCGTCGTCGTGATCCCGGTGAGATAGATGTCCTGGCCCATACTCAATCAATAACCTGCTGCGTGACCGTCTTTGCGCACTTCGGAGGCGCCATAGTACACGCCTTCCTGCTCGTCCCACATAATCGCCTGGTAGCCGCCGAATTCGTGATTGCTGGGTCCGAGCCTGTGGCCCATCTTGGCGAGCTTCCTGCGGGCTTCCTCGCCGAAACCGCTTTCGAGATGGATCACGCCACCGTCAGTCATCGTCTCACCGGTCGGCTCAGAGGATCCCTTGTGGTAGATGCGGCCGGCATCGCCCGCCTCCTGCAAGTTCATGCCGAAATCGATCATGTTGATGACGATTTGCGCATGTCCCTGCGGTTGCATCGCTCCGCCCATGAGCCCGAAGCTGATCAGCGGTTTGCCGTCCTTCATCACGAAGGCCGGGATAATCGTATGGAACGGGCGCTTGCCGGGCGCGAGCACATTGGCGTGACCCGGTAGCAGCGAGAACAGGTCCGCGCGATTCTGCAGCACGAAACCGAGGTCACCCGGGGTCATCCCAGAACCCATGCCGTTGTAGTTACTCTGAATCAGCGAAATCATGTTGCCCGTACTATCGGCGACGGTCATGTAAATCGTGTCGCCCTGTTCCAGTTTGATATCTCCGGCTGGCACTTTCTTCGCGGCACGGTCGGGCGAGATCAGCTTGCGCCGCTCGGCTGCATATTCTTTCGATATCAGGGTTGTCACGGGTACGTCCGCGAAATCCATGTCAGCGTAATACCTTGCGCGGTCCTCGAACGCGAGTTTCTTTGCCTCGACGAATGTGTGCACATACTCAGGACTACCAAAACCCATCGCGGCGATATCGAATCCTTCGAGAAGGTTGAGAATCTGCAGCGCTGCGATGCCCTGCCCGTTGGGCGGCAGTTCGTAAACCTCCCAGCCGCGATAGTCGGTCGATACCGGCGTCACCCACTCCGACGTGTGGCTCGCCAGATCATCGTACCGCAGCAGACCGCACTGCTCGGTCATGTACGCATCGATGCGACGTGCAATGTCTCCTTTATAGAAAGCATCGCGACCGCCCTCGGCAATCGCCTGCAGCGTGTCGGCGAGCCGCGGATTCCGGAAAACCTCGCCCTTTTTCGGCACGCGTCCGCGCGGCATGAATGTTTCGGCAAATCCCGGGTAATGTCCGATCCGTTTCTGGTTGACGACGAACAGCCGGGCGATTTCCTCGGTGACCGGAAATCCCTCGCGGGCATAGCGAATTGCGGGCGCCAGCAGATCGGCGATCGGCATGCTGCCGAAGCGCCCGTGCAGCTCGAACCAGCCGTCAACCGCGCCCGGGACGCTGACAGGCAGGGGGCCATACTTGGGAATGTCGTCCAGGCCTTTTTCACGGAAGTACTCGAGCGTCATCAGCGCCGGCGCACGACCCGATGCGTTGAGGCCGACGAGTTCCCGGTTTTCCGCATCCCAGACAATCGCGAACAGGTCACCGCCAATGCCGTTGCCCGTGGGCTCCATCAGGCCGAGTGCGGCATTTGCGGCGATTGCCGCATCGACCGCATTGCCACCCGCCTTGAGCACATCGAGTGCGATCTGGGTCGTCAAAGGATGGCTCGTCGCTGCCATCCCGTTGCGGGCAATCACCTCAGAACGGGAGGCGAACGGCAACCCTGAATTACGGTCGTACCCCGGCAGGGAATCCGCCACTGCACCGCCTCCGATCATCGTCATTGCCAGGCCTGCAAGAACAGCGCCAAGTCTCATCAACGCACCCTGATTTCCGGGCAAGGGCGCCCATAATGCCCGGATTATCAACAGATTAAAACACGGTATCATGCAGGCCATGAGCGACGACTATTCCGACCGCAACCCCGAGCTCGGCCGGCTGTATCCGGACCATATCAAGACACTGTGCGAGCGCCACGATCACGCACTCGAAAACTCGGGCGCCGCTCACGCGGTCATTTTCTCGGGTTGCCCGAAAACCGTATTTCTCGACGACCAGCAGTACCCGTTCAAACCGAACGCGCATTTCCTGAGCTGGGTGCCTTTGGTCAATCTGCCCTTGTCCTGCATTGTCCACACGCCTGGCGAGACACCGCAGCTGATTTATTATCTGCCGCACGATTACTGGCACAGCGTTCCCGGCCAACCCGGTGGATACTGGACCGGTCTGTTCGATATCAAGGTTGTGCATTCCCCCGACGATGTTGCTGCAAATCTGCCCGAGGACCGCGAGAAGTGCATCCTTATCGGTGAGATCGACGACGAGTCGCATGCCTTTGGCATCGAACGTGTCAATCCCACCTCGGCGATCAATATTCTCCACTATGCGCGCGGCGTGAAGACGCAATACGAGATTGCTTGCCTGCGCCTCGCCTCGCGGCGCGGTGCGCGCGGCCATAATGCAGCCGAAGCTGCGTTTCGCGAAGGGCGTTCAGAATTCGACATTCACCGCGCCTATTGCAAAGCGGTCAGTCATGCCGACAACGAATTGCCATACAGCAACATCGTCGCCCTGAACTCGCACGGTGCCGTGCTGCATTACACGAATCTGGAGCGCGAACCGCCCGATACGCTGCGGTCGTTCCTGATTGATGCGGGTGCGCAAGTTCATGGCTACGCGAGCGACATTACGCGGAGCTACTCCTGGAGCGACTCGCGATTCTCGGAACTGATCGAGCGTATGCATTCCGCTCAGGGCGATATCGTGTCGCGAATACGCGCTGGCGTGAATTACAGCGAGCTGCACATCGAGACGCACCGCATTCTGGCCGCCGTTCTCGTAGATGCGGGGATCGTCTCCGGCGACCCGGATACGCTGCTCTCCACCGGCGTGACGTCGGCGTTTTTTCCGCACGGCCTCGGACACTTACTCGGCATCCAGGTACACGATGTCGGCGGCTTCATGGAGAACGAAGCCGGCACGATAATTGATCCGCCTAGCGGCCATCCATTCCTGCGCCTGACGCGTGATCTCGAGGAGAACATGGTGCTGACGGTCGAACCGGGGATCTATGCGATCGACATGCTGCTGGACAATCTCCGCGGCACGGCGGCTGAAAACCACGTCAACTGGCAAGGCGTCGAATGGCTTCGCCCATTCGGTGGTATCCGGATCGAAGACAACGTGCGCGTTACCGCAGACGGCTGCGAAAATCTGACGCGCGATGCGTTTACTGCTGTCGCTTAGCTTCAGACTGCAGGCGCGCCTTGACCCGGCGACCCTTGGCCTCGAATACGGGCAGCAGGATCCGTTTCAGCCACGGGAATAGCATGAAGAAGCGGCTCAGCGCCGCCGTTACTTTGGGCATCGCAATCTCGCGCTGACGATTGCCACACAAGTCGAGAACCGCCTGTGCAACTTCCTCAGCCGTACTGATCGGCTGCGACATTGTCAGGTCGGCGACGACATCGAGATTCGACATGATGAAACCGGTATCCAACGGCCCCGGCGAGACGATAGCTACCTTGATGTCGGTATCCCGCAATTCCTCGAACAGCGCGTATGTGAACGTCCGCAATCCTGACTTGGTCGCCGAGTAGGTCACCTGGTCGGGTAGTGGCTGCCATCCCGCCAGGGAGCCGACATTGATGATCGCGCCACCGCCCGCCTCTCGGAGATAGGGCAACGCGATGCGTGTCATCATGATCGGTGCACGCAGGTTGACGTCGACCATAGCTGCATGATCCTCGGCCGACACGGTCTCGAATCGGCCGCGTTGATGGTAACCGGCGTTGTTGACGAGAATGTCGACCCGGCCGAACTCGAATTTCGCCTTCTTGAACACATCGCCGCAGGCACCGGTGTCGGCCACATCCATCGGAAATATCTCGACACGGGTTTTGTCGCGCAATTCCTCGGCAATCGCCTCGAGTTTGCGTTTGCCTCGGGCGACGAGCATGAGGTTGGCGCCGGCATCGGCAAACAGGCGCGCTGCGGCCGCACCACACCCTTCAGACCCGCCTGTGATAATGACGGTCTTGTCTTGGAAAATCATCGGGAGATTTTACTAGAAGCTGAAGTAACCTTTGATTTTTTTCCACAGCGACGACTCCCAGCCGTAGACGTCGACCAAATCGGCGGCGTCGACCGCGGGAACAGGCATCGTTGTGTCAGGTTGCGGTTCGTTGGCCGCTACATCTTCAGGACGCAAATCGAGTTTCCCCTTCTTGCCGTCTTTTCCTTCGGTCAGTCCATCGACTGCAAGACTGAGGTAAGGCAGGACCTCGCCATCGACGATGTCGTCCATGAATATTTCGTCCGGGTCGAATGCTTCACTCGACAGGATGACGCATTCATCAAATGCCTTATCTTTGCTGATCGTTCTCAACTCCATGTCAGAACAGCTCTAGGTTAGACCGCTTCGACAGCCTACGCTGTGAGTCGCCTCACAAGACCCGATATTCGCCTATTTAACAATAGAAACAATTAGTTACATTGTTTCACCTGCCCAAAACCGCCGTTTTGGGACCAATCAGGCTACACTTGCTGGTCTTATAATTAAGAAGTGTCCTGAAACGCGTGCCGCCATGAATTTCCGTGCCCTGTTGCCCGTCGTGCTCGCCTCCCTGCTGATTGCCTGTGAGGAAGATCAGTCCGCGACCGCCCGTGGCGGTTGGGGCGGCCCGGCCAAGGTCGCCACCGAGCAGGTGGCCCGACAGCATATCGTCGACGAGATCGAGGCCCTCGGCACGGCGCGAGCCAACGAATCCGTCGAAATCCAGCCGCGGATTTCGAGTCTCGTCGAGGCGTTCATGTTCTCGGAAGGTCAGGCGGTTGCTGCCGGCGACATTCTCGTGCAGCTCGAGGACAACGAGATCCGGGCGGGTCTCGCTCTTGCCGAGGCGAGCCTCTCGGAGAGCCGCAGCCTGTACAATCGCAGCAAGTCGCTTGCTGATACACAGGCGATCTCCGCATCGAATCTCGAACAACTCCTGGCGCAGGTGCATGTCGACGAGGCCTCGGTCGAAGCAGCTCGCGCACGGCTCGCCAACACGATAATCCGCGCGCCCTTCTCCGGTCGCGTCGGATTACGCCGGGTCAGCCCTGGTAGCTTCGTCGATACCTCGACCGTGATCACGACACTCGACGACGTCAGCAAGATCAAACTCGACTTCTCGGTACCGGAAACGTTTCTGACCGTCTTGTCCGAAGGGATGAATATCGATGCCCATAGCCTCGTCTACCCCGATCGCGTATTCCAGGGTGTGGTCGCCAGCATCGATACGCGGCTCGACCCTGTCTCTCGCGCTGTCCAGGTGCGCGCAATCATTCCGAACGAGGACGAACTGCTCAAACCCGGCATGTTCATGTCGGTCGATCTGAAGCGCGACCGTGGCGCAGTCATCGTCGCGCCGGAGCAAGCCATTGTCCCCGAAGGCGGCAGCCAGTACGTTTTCGTCGTTGCCAATGGCATCGCAGAAAAGCGGCGGGTTGAGCTCGGCCGCCGGATTCCGGGATTCGTCGCGGTAGAGAGCGGCCTCGAAGAAGGAGAGTCGGTCATTACCGAGGGCACACACAGGGTTCGCGATGGGTCTCAGGTCGAGGTGCCCGGCCAGGCAGCCGCCCAGCGGCCGGAACTTTCGCCCGATCCAGACCGCACCTAGGTTACATCGATGCTGATTTCCGACGTATCTGTCCGACGGCCTGTCTTTGCAGCCGTCATCTCGCTCATCCTCGTGATTCTCGGCCTGATCTCCGCAAGCAGCATGACGGTGCGCGAGTATCCCGCGATAGAACGCCCGACTGTGTCAATTTCTACAAGCTACCGCGGTGCGGCGGCCGATATCGTCGAACGCCGTGTCACTCAGATCCTCGAGGACCAGCTCGCCGGCATAACGGGTATCTCGAAGTTGTCCTCCACGAGCCTCGACGAGCGTTCTGCTATCGATATCGAGTTTCACTCGGACACAGACATCGATGCAGCGGCCAACGACGTCCGCGATCGAGTATCGCGGATACTGGACTCCCTGCCAGATGAGGCGGATCCGCCTATCGTGACCAAGGAGCGTGACGCGGCCGAGACGACGATGTGGATCAACGTGTCGAGCGAAACTCGCTCGATCATGGAAATATCCGATTTCGCCGAGCGCTATATTGTCGATGCCTTATCGACCGTGGAGGGAGTCGCCCGATTACACAAGTCCGGGCTTCGCAGGCCCGCAATGCGCATCTGGATCGATCCGAAGCGCCTTGCAGCCCGCAGGCTGACAGTCAACGACATCGAAAATGCGTTGCGCCGCGAGAATGTCCAGATCCCCGCAGGACGGCTCGAGTCCCGCACGCGCGAGTTCACACTGAGAACCGACACGGGTATGCGCACGGTCGATGATTTTCGAAATCTCGTGCTCCGCGAAGGCGAGGATAATTACCTCATCCGGCTCGGCGAGGTAGCCGATGTCGAACTCGCCCCGGAAAACATACGCAGCTACTCCGCCACGAATGGGGTGCCCGGAACGGGGCTCGGCATCATCCCGCAGGCGCAGGCCAATATGCTCAAGGTCAATACGGCCGTCACCAAACGCGTCGAGGAGCTGCAGGCATCATTGCCGCCGGACATCCGACTGTCGATCATCATTGACAGTTCGATATTCATCCGCGCGTCGCTAATCGAGGTGGCCAAAGCGCTGGGAGTTGCAATGCTTTTGGTCCTCGCTGTCATTTATGCGTTCCTCGGTACTGTCCGGGCAACGATTATCCCGGCCGTCACAATTCCAATTTCGATCATCTCGGCCTTCATCGTGATGGCGAGCTTCAATTTCTCGATCAACACGCTGACGCTTCTCGGTTTCGTTCTCGCTATCGGCCTCGTTGTAGATGATGCCATCGTTGTACTCGAGAACATCGTCCGGCGTATCGAGGGCCGCGAGCCTACCCTGCTGGCCGCCACCAACGGCAGTCGCGAGATCGGCTTCGCGGTCATTGCAACGACTCTCGTACTGATTGCCGTCATACTCCCGGTCTCGTTCATGCCGGGCAACATCGGCATGTTATTCGGCGAGTTCGGTATCTCGTTGGCTGCGGCGGTCGCTTTTTCGAGCCTGATCGCATTGACACTCGTACCGATGTTGACGTCCAAATTGTTCTGGGACAACCGATTGCATCGCGGCTGGGTCGCGCGCGCGCTCGACAACTTCTTCAGGTCACTGGCCAATGCTTACGAGCGCATTGTTCGTCGGGCCGTGCAACATCCGGTCCTGGTAATTGGCGCCGCACTCATTATTTTCGCCAGTAGTTTGACCCTGCTGAACAAGCTGCCGCACGAGTATATGCCCCGCGAGGACCGCGGCATGGTTATGATCAATCTCACGGCGCCGGATGGCTCGAGCCTGGACTATACGACCCGGTACATTCGGGCCGCCGAAGAAATCGTCATGCAGGATATCGAACGCGGCGATGCATTGCAGGCGCTCGGCCGCTCGGGCAGATGGGGCCAGGACAGCGTCAACACAGGGATGGTGTTCGCACCTTTGCAGGTCTGGTCGCAACGAGACCGTTCTGCCGACGAGATTGTGCGCGACTGGAATCGGCAGCTTGCCAATCTGCCCGGCGTTCAGGCTTTTGCCTTTTCGATGGGTAACTGGCGAATAGGACAGAGCGAAAGACCCCTGGCAGTGGTCCTCGGCGGATTCGACTACGACGAACTGGCCGAGTGGCGGGACATCGTCATTCGCGAAGCGCAGAAGAATCCCGGGCTATCCAATATCCAATCGGATTACCGCGAACGCAAACCCAAGATTGACGTGAAAGTCGATCGCAACCGCGCTGCTGATCTCGGCGTTTCGCTTTCCAACATTGGTCGTACGCTGGAGACTATTCTCGGTTCCCGCATCGTCACGACATTCATCGATGGCGGCGAAGAATACAACGTCATACTTCAGGGCAGTGAAGAAGGCCGGGAGACGCCCAGTGACCTGGAAAGCATCTACGTAAGGTCGGAAGCTTCGGCACGGTTGATCCCGCTGTCGAATCTGGTGCAACTCGTGGAAATTGCCGGCCCTGTCGACCTGCGGCGTTTTGATCAGATGCGATCGATCACGATAACCGCGACGCTGAATGAGGGGTATTCGCTCGGGGCAGCTTTAGCCGACCTCGAAGAGATCGTCAGGGAGTACCTGCCACCGTCTGTGCGCCTGAATTACGATGAGGAGTCGCGTGACTACAAGAACACGGGCAATACCATTTACCTGACATTCCTGCTCGCGCTGGTTATTGCCTATCTCGTTCTCGCGGCACAGTTCGAAAGTTTCCGGCACCCGCTGATCATCATGACGACAGTGCCATTGGCCATCACGGGCGCCCTGATCGGGCTTCTGATATTCGGAGCGTCGATCAATATCTTCAGCCAGATCGGTCTCATCATGCTGATTGGGCTTGCGGCGAAAAATGGCATCCTGATCGTCGAATTCGCGAACCAGCTCAGGGATCGTGGTACCGAGTTTCGTGAGGCCGTGATTCAATCGGCCAAGACACGACTGCGGCCAGTATTGATGACCAGCATGTGTACTGCTGGAGGATCTATACCCCTGATCCTTGCGTCAGGCGCCGGCGCCCTGTCCCGGCAGTCAATCGGTGCGGTCGTTTTCTTCGGCGTCACGATCTCGGTCTTCTTGACGCTGATCGTCGTACCGACTGTCTATACGTTGGTGGCCAGGAACACGCATTCACCGGAATATGTCGCCCAGCTGATCGAAAAACTCAAAGGCGAGGCTGGCGCGCAACAGTCCGGGGTATAAAAAAAGCCGGGCATCGCCCGGCTTTTTGCGTAAGCATGGCGGCAGAACCTAATCCGCAGCCGCCTCAGCTTCGACAGGCTCTTGCGCCTGCTCGGTCAGCATGACAATGGCCATTGGCGCCGCATCACCCGGACGCGGTCCGGTCTTCAGAATACGCAGGTAACCGCCGGGACGATCCTTGAAACGCGGGCCGAGGTCGGTGAACAGTTTGCCAACGACCTCCTTGTCGCGCAGGCGATCGAAAGCCAGCCGCCGGTTGGCGACGCTGTCTTCTTTGGCAAGCGTAATCAAAGGCTCCACGACGCGGCGCAGTTCCTTGGCTTTCGGAAGCGTCGTCTTGATCGTCTCGTGCTTCAGTATCGATGCCGCCATGTTGCGAAACATGGCCTTGCGATGAGAGCTGTTACGACCCAGTCGACGACCGGATTTCTTGTGACGCATTTGTCTTTCCTACTTGGTTATCAGGCACCGAGACCGAGTTCGTGGTCCGGGCGCAAGCTGGCCGGCGGCCAGTTCTCCAGCCGCATGCCGAGGCCGAGGCCGTGCCCCTCGAGGACTTCCTTGATCTCCGTCAGCGACTTCTTGCCGAGATTCGGCGTCCGCAGCAGCTCGACCTCGGTACGCTGCACGAGATCACCGATGTACATGATGTTCTCGGCCTTGAGACAGTTTGCCGAACGTACCGTCAGCTCCAGCTCGTCGACAGGACGCAGCAGGATCGGATCGACCTGGCTTTCGGCCTGTGTCTTGAGGCTGTCTTCCTGGCCCTGCAGGTCGACGAATACCGACAGCTGATCCTTGAGGATGCTGCCCGCGCGGCGGATCGCCTCTTCCGGATCGATCGTGCCGTTCGTCTCGATCTCGATCAGCAGCTTGTCGAGGTCAGTGCGTTGCTCGACGCGCGCCGCTTCGACGTTGTACGTCACGCGGCGGACCGGGCTGAACGAGGCATCGAGCTGCAAGCGGCCGATCGGGCCAGCCTGCTCCTCGAACACCGGACGCTGTGTCGCCGGACGGTAGCCGCGGCCGCGCTCGACCTTGAGGATCATGTTCAGCTCACCGACCTTGGTCAGGTTCGCGATGACCAGTTCCGGATTCATGATCTCGACGTCATGATCGAGCTGGATATCGGCACCCGTCACGGGACCAGGGCCCTTTTTCGAAATGCGCAGCTCGGCCGTGTCGCGCGAATGCATCCGCACGGCGACTTGCTTGAGGTTCAGGAGAATCTCGACGACGTCTTCCTGCACACCTTCAATACTCGTGTACTCGTGCAATACGCCCTCGATCTCCGCCTCGGTAATCGCAGCACCCGGCATCGACGAAAGCAAAATGCGGCGCAACGCATTGCCCAACGTGTGGCCGAAGCCACGTTCAAACGGTTCGATGACCACCTTGGCCAACAGATCGCTAACCGGCGTAACCTTGACAACGCGCGGTTTCAGAAACTCATGTACAGATTCCTGCATGGGAAAAATCCCTCCTGACTACTTGGAGTACAGCTCGACGACGAGGTTTTCATTGATATCGGGAAGAATGTCCTCCCGATCCGGCAATGACTTGAAAACACCTGCCATCTTCTTCGCGTCCACATCTACCCACTCGGGCAGCCCGACCTGGCCTGCAATTTCCATCGCATTCTGGATGCGAAGCTGCTTGCGGGCCTTCTCACGAATACCTACCGAATCGCCTGCCTTGACCTGCGCAGACGGGATATTCACAACTTTGCCGTTCACCTCGATGCTCTTGTGGCTAACGAGCTGCCGAGCTTCGGCGCGCGTAGCGGCGAAACCCATGCGATAAACGACGTTGTCCAGACGACCCTCGAGCAGGCGCAGCAGGTTCTCACCCGTCGAGCCTTTCAACTGTGCCGCTCTCTTGTAGTAGTTGCGGAACTGGCGTTCCAGAACCCCGTACATGCGACGGAGTTTTTGCTTCTCGCGAAGCTGCAGGCCGTAGTCCGACAGACGCGGACGACGTTGCGGAGCGCCGCCTGGCGGCACTTCGAGCTTGCACTTCGACTCGAGCGGCCGAACGCCACTCTTAAGAAACAGATCCGTGCCTTCGCGGCGGGACAGTTTGCACTTTGGTCCTAAATATCTTGCCATGTGTAGCCTCTATACGCGCCGCTTCTTGGGCGGGCGACAGCCGTTGTGAGGAATTGGTGTGACATCCTCAATATTTTGAATACGAAAACCCAGGGCATTCAGGGCACGCACCGCAGACTCGCGTCCCGGTCCCGGCCCACGCACACGCA
The DNA here is from genome assembly GCA_011772865.1 of Woeseiaceae bacterium. Taxonomy (GTDB): domain Bacteria; phylum Pseudomonadota; class Gammaproteobacteria; order Steroidobacterales; family Woeseiaceae; genus UBA1847. The sequence goes on from WVYQ01000032.1 coordinate 45,972, forward strand.
CGTCCAGGTTCTTCACACCGAAATCGAGTGCCGTACGGCCGGCCTTCTCCGAGGCAACCTGGGCAGCAAACGGCGTCGACTTGCGCGAACCGCGGAATCCGCAGCCGCCAGCCGTCGCCCACGACAGGGCATTACCCTGGCGATCCGTAATCGTGATGATCGTATTGTTGAAGGACGCATGAATATGGGCGATCGCGTCGACCACATGCTTCTTGACCTTCTTTTTCTTTGCTTCTGCCATATCTAAATTTGCTCGTTGTCGTTCAGTCCACTTTTGGTTCGATTAGAACCACGATGAGTGACTACCTCTTGATCGGCCTGCGCGGGCCCTTGCGGGTACGCGCATTGGTACGTGTGCGTTGACCGCGCAGCGGCAAACCACGGCGATGACGGATGCCGCGGTAGCAACCGAGATCCATCAGACGCTTGATGTTCATCGAGATTTCGCGGCGCAGGTCGCCCTCCACCTCGAACTGGTCAACCGCCGTACGCAACTTGGCGACCTCGGGCTCGGCCAGGTCTTTCACGGGCGTTGCCGGGTCAATTCCAGCTGCGGCGCAGATCTGTTTCGCGCGCGAGTCACCGATACCGTAGATCGATGTCAGCGCGATCACGATGTGCTTGTTCAGCGGTATGTTTATGCCTGCTATACGTGCCACTAATTCTTCCTCGAGTAAAAGTCGTGTTCTTTCAGACTACTCATCTAGCCCTGGCGCTGCTTGTGCCGGGCGTCCTTGCAGATAACCCGCACAACACCATTGCGACGAATGATCTTGCAGTTCCTGCAGATTTTCTTAACGGATGCTCTTACCTTCATGAGATAACCACTCCTGACGCTGACAGAATCAGCGCAACTGTCCACCCCTGCCATAGTTACGCAGGTTGGCTTTCTGCATCATGCCCTCGTACTGATGGCTCATCGCATGCGCCTGCATTTGCGACATGAAGTCCATCGTTACAACGACGAGAATAAGCAACGAGGTACCGCCGAAGCTGAACGGCATGGTCGGATAGAACATGCGCGCAAATTCAGGCAGCAGGCAGACACCGGCGATATAGATCGCCCCCCAGAATGTGAGGCGTGTCAGTACCTTGTCGATGTATTCGGCCGTGTGCGCACCGGGGCGAATACCCGGCACGAACGCGCCCGAACGCTTCAGATTGTCGGCCGTGTCCTTCGAGTTGAACATCAGCGCGGTGTAAAAGAAGCAGAAGAATATGATCAGCGCGGCGTACAAGAGCACATAGATAGGCTGGCCCGGTGACAGGTTTGCGCCAACCGTCTGCAACGCGCTTTGTACCGAGTTCGGATCAGCCGCCTGCCCGAAGAAGCTGGCGATCGTCGCCGGGAACATCAGGATGCTCGATGCGAAGATCGGCGGAATGACACCCGACATATTGATCTTGAACGGCAAGTGCGTGCTCTGCGCCTGGTACATCCGGCGCCCCTGCTGGCGGCGCGCATAGTTGACTGTTATGCGGCGTTGCGCGCGTTCCATGTAGACGACGAAGATGATTGCGGCGATACCGACAGCCAGCATGATGATGGCCACGGCCGGCGACATCTCACCGTTACGCACGAGCTGCGCCGTGCCGGCGATTGCGCCCGGTACGCCGGCAACGATACCTGCGAGAATGATCATCGAGATGCCGTTGCCAATGCCGCGTTCGGTAATCTGCTCGCCCAGCCACATCAGGAAGATCGTGCCCGTCACGAGCGTGATCATCGCGGTGATCAGGAACGCCGGGCCCGGATTGACGACGAGGCCGGCCTGGCTCTGCAGCCACGATGCGGCCGCGATCGACTGGAAGCTCGCGAGAGCAACCGTGCCATAGCGCGTGTACTTGATGATCTGCCGGCGGCCCTGCTCGCCCTCTTTCCTGAGTTGCTGAAGGCTCGGCACGATATGGCTGGCCATCTGCATGATGATCGAGGACGAGATGTACGGCATGATGCCCATCGCAAATATACCGAAGCGTGACAACGCGCCGCCCGAGAACAGGTTGACCATGCCGAGGAGGCCGCCCGCCTGTTGCTCGAAGAAATCTGCCAACGCGACAGGATCCACACCGGGCACCGGAATATAGGTGCCGATGCGGAAAACGATCAGCGCGCCGACGAGAAACAGAAATCGAGCCTTGAGCTCGCTCAGTTTCCCCGCAGCTTTCGCGATGTCCGCCGGATTTTGTTGGAGCTTTCGTGCCACTTAATCAGTCCTGAATACTTCCGCCAGCTTTTTCAATGACTTCACGCGCACCCTTGGTGACCGCAATGCCCTTGAGTTTCACTGCTTTGTCGAGTTCACCCGACTTGATGACCTTGACCTTGGTAACGAAAGCGGGCACGAGGTTCGCCGCCTTCAGTACGTCGATCGTGATCTCGTCGGCCTCGGGGATTGCAAGTTCATGCAGCCGCAATTCCGCCGAGTACTTGGCCATGCGCGAATTGAAGCCGACCTTCGGCAAGCGGCGCTGCAGCGGCATCTGGCCGCCTTCGAAGCCGACCTTGTGATAACCACCGGAACGCGAGTGCTGGCCCTTCTGGCCGCGGCCCGACGTCTTGCCCTGACCCGCAGCGTGGCCTCGCCCGAAGCGCTTACCAACCTTTTTTGCGCCCTTGGCGGGCGCCAAATCATTCAAACGCATATCAAGCTTCCTCTACCGCAAGCAGGTACGACACACGATTGATCATGCCGCGGTTTTCCGGTGTATCGGCAACCGTGACAGTCTGGTGCATCTTGCGAAGGCCAAGACCCGCAACGCAGGCCTTGTGACTTTTCAGTCGGCCATGCTTGCTCTTGACCAGCGTTACCTTCAGTTCTTTTGTCGTAGCCATCAGGCCAGGATCTCCTTGACTTTCTTGCCGCGCTTCGCCGCGATAGCCTGTGGAGAGTGGATCTCCGACAGCGCCTTGATTGTTGCGCGCACGACGTTAATCGGGTTGCGCGAACCGTAGCTCTTGGCGAGCACGTTGCGGACACCGGCACACTCGAATACGGCGCGCATCGCACCACCGGCGATGACGCCCGTACCTTCGGAAGCCGGCTGCATGTACACGTTGGTCGCACCATGACTCCCCTTCTTCGCATACTGCAGGGTGTCATTGTTGAGGTTGACCGTGATCATGTTCTTGCGTGCGGCCTGCATTGCCTTCTGGATCGCAATCGGTACTTCGCGGGCTTTGCCATAACCGAATCCGACCTGGCCATGGCCGTCACCAACGACGGTCAGTGCCGTGAAGCCGAACTGGCGACCACCCTTGACCACTTTCGCAACACGATTAACGGTAACGAGCTTCTCAATGAGGTCGTCGCCTGCCTGTGTCTGTTCGTTTCTTGCCATTGTTTGCTTACCGAACCTTTACTTAGAATTTGAGTCCCGCTTCACGAGCTGCGTCGGCAAGCGCCTTGACGCGGCCGTGGTAGCGGAAACCCGAACGATCGAACGCAACTATGTCGATACCTGCCGCCTTGGCCTTTTCGGCAATCCTTGCGCCGACGATCGAGGCCGCTTCGACATTGCCGCCAGTCTTCACGCCCTTGCGAACCTCCGGTTCGAGCGTCGATGCCGATGCGAGCACAGTGCCACCATCGGGACCGATGACCTGCGCGTAGATGTGGCGCGGCGTACGGTGAACCGTCAGCCGGTTCACTTCGAGTTCCGAAATCTTCGCGCGTGCCTTTCTGGCGCGGCGCAGACGATTTTGTTTCTTATCGAGCTTCATTGATTATCTCGCTAGCTATTTCTTCTTCGCTTCCTTGAGCTGTACCCGCTCATCGGAATAGCGAACGCCCTTGCCCTTGTAGGGCTCCGGCGGACGGAAACGGCGAATCTCCGCCGCTGCCTGACCAACCTTCTGCTTGTCCGAGCCACGCACGACAATTTCGGTCTGGCTCGGCGTCTCGACGCTGACGCCCTCGGGCATCTCGTAGATCACCGGGTGCGAAAAACCGAGTGACAGGTTTAACTTGCTGCCCTGCGCCTGTGCACGGTAGCCAACGCCGACAAGCTCGAGCTTGCGCTCGAAGCCCTCAGTCACGCCCTTGACCATGTTGGCAAGCAACGAACGCGTGGTCCCCGTTACGGCAGTCGCAAAACGCGACCCCGAACGCGGCGCCAGCTTCAGTGCGCCCTCTTCCACTGTCAGCTCAACTTCCGAGTTCAGCTCATGCGACAACGATCCTTTGCTGCCCTTGATGGTGACAACGTTGCCTTCCTGGCTGAACTCGACGCCTTGCGGCAACTCAACAGGTGCTTTTGCAATTCTCGACATAGTTCTGTCTCAACGAGTTGGGTCCGGCCGCATCACTGAACGATGCACAGAACCTCGCCTCCAATACCCTTTTCTCTCGCCTGCCGGTCCGACATGACACCAGCCGACGTCGATACAATCGCGACGCCGAGACCACCGAGTACTTTCGGCAGTTCTTCCTTGCCACGATAAACACGCAGTCCCGGACGGCTGGCGCGCTGAATTTTTTCGATGACAGGCACTCCGTCGAAGTACTTGAGTTCGACGTTCAGCGTCTTGTTGGCGCCCTCACCGTCACTCGAGTAATCGGTGATGTAGCCTTCTTCTTTCAAAACTTTCGCGACGGCTTCCTTCGCCTTCGACGCCGGCATCGAAACGCTCACCATGCGAGCCTTCTGGCCGTTGCGAATACGCGTCAGCATGTCTGCGATCGGATCGGTCATACTCATTTCAGCAATCCTCTACCAGCTGGCCTTGGTCAGACCCGGAATCTCGCCGTTCATAGCGGCCTCCCGAAGCTTGTTGCGGCCAAGGCCAAACTTCCGGTACACGCCATTTGGACGACCCGTGATGGCACAGCGGCTGCGCAGGCGCGTCGGGCTGCCGTCACGAGGCAGCTTGTTCAGCTTGTCTTGTGCCGCGCGGCGCTCATCGTCCGTGCTATTGACGTTGCGAATGATCGCTTTCAGCCTGGCGCGCTTCTCAGCATGACGTGCCACGAGCTTGGCGCGTTTCAGTTCGCGTTGAATCATTGACTTTTTGGCCATCTTTAATAGATCTCGTTGTCTGCTCAGTATGAATCTTGGTTCGGTTTACGTGGCGAATCACTTCTTGAAAGGAAAGTTGAACGCCTCAAGTAGCGCCCGGCCTTCCTGGGCATTACGAGCGGTCGTGGTAATCGTGATGTCCATGCCACGAATCGCATCGATCTCGTCGTAGTTGATCTCCGGAAAGATAATCTGCTCCGTCACACCCATGCTGTAGTTACCCGCCCTGTCGAATGACTTCGGGTTCAGACCACGGAAGTCACGAATACGAGGAATCGCGATGTTCACAAGGCGATCCAGGAACTCATACATGCGTTCGCGTCGCAGCGTAACCATACATCCGATCGGCATGCCGTCGCGGATCTTGAAAGCGGCAACTGATTTGCGTGCCCGGGTCGTGACGGGTTTCTGGCCGGCGATCTTTTCCATGTCATCACGCGCCTTCTCGAGCACTTTCTTGTCGGCCACGGCGCCACCAACGCCCATATTGAGCGTAATCTTCGTGATCTTCGGCACTTCCTGAGTATTCTTCAGACCAAGCTTCTTCTGGATCTCAGCAGCAAGCTCGTTCTTGTACTGTTCCTGTAAACGGGACATAGCTCTTAACTCTTAAATGTCTACAACGTCGCCCGTGCCTCTGAAGACACGTACCTTGCTGCCATCATCTTCCACACGGAAACCGATGCGCTCACCCTTCTTCGACTTCGGGTTGAATACCAGAACGTTCGAACTGTCGAGCGGCATCGCCTTGTCCAGAATGCCGCCTTCCTGGCCGATCTGCGGATTCGGTTTCGTGTGCTTCTTGGCAAGGTTGATTCCCTCAACCAGCACACGGCCATCGTCGAATACCTGCAGCACCGTGCCGCGACGGCCCTTGTCCTTGCCCGTGCGAACGATGACCTCGTCGCCTTTTCTGATCTTGTTCATTATCAAAGCACCTCGGGCGCCAGTGAAATGATCTTCATGAACTTGCTGGTGCGCAGCTCACGGGTCACCGGGCCGAAAATACGTGTTCCAATCGGCTCGAGGCGCGCATTCAGCAGCACAGCCGCGTTACCATCGAAGCGAATCAGAGAGCCGTCGTTGCGGCGAACGCCTTTGCGAGTGCGCACGACAACCGCGTTGTAGATCTCGCCCTTCTTGACCTTGCCACGCGGTATCGCGTCCTTGACGCTCACCTTGATGACGTCACCGACGCCCGCATAGCGGCGTCTCGAACCACCAAGTACCTTGATGCACTGCACGCGGCGAGCACCGGAGTTATCGGCTGCATCGAGAACTGTCTGCATCTGAATCATGACTGCATTCCTGGTTACTTACTGGCCGGCCGCACGTTCTACAACGTCGACCACAGCCCATGACTTACTCTTCGACACTGGCTTGCACTCGGCAATTGCCACGCGATCGCCGGCCTTGCATTCGTTATTGGCATCGTGCGCCAACACCTTGGTCGTACGACGGATGTACTTGCCGTACATCGGGTGCTTGATCAGGCGCTCGACCGCGACGGAGACGGTTTTATCCATCTTGTCGCTGACGACACGGCCAACGACCGTACGCTGTTTCTTTACTTGTTCTTCACTCATTCGCTTTCTTCCGCTGTACGCGCCATCTCGTTCAGCACGGTCTTGACGCGAGCAATATCCTTTCTGACCTTGCGATGCTGATGATGCTGATTGAGCTCACCGGTCGCCTTCTGCATCCGCAGGTTGAACTGCTCACGACGCAGCGCGAGGAGTTCGTCGTTCAGTTCCTGGACCGACATATCGCGAAGTTCCTTGGCTTCCATCACATCACCTGCCGTTCGACAAACGTAGTCGGGAAAGGAAGTTTCCTGGCAGCAAGGCGAAATGCCTCGCGCGCTACTTCCTCAGTTACCCCTTCCATCTCGTAGAGCACCCGGCCCGGCTGGATCTGGCACACCCAGTACTCGACGTTGCCCTTACCTTTACCCTGGCGTACTTCAAGCGGCTTCTTGGTGATCGGCTTGTCCGGGAATACACGGATCCAGATCTTTCCGCCACGCTTGATGTGGCGCGTCATCGCCCGACGAGCTGCCTCGATCTGACGAGCCGTCATGCGCCCGCGCCCTGTCGCCTTCAGGCCGTACCGGCCGAATGCAACCGTGCTGCCGCGCAATGCCAGGCCGCGGTTGCGGCCCTTCATCTGCTTGCGGAATTTCGTACGTTTAGGCTGTAACATCTCTTATGCCTCAGCGGGTTCAGCCGCTACTGCTTCGGGCTTGTCAAACACTTCACCCTTGAAAATCCAGACCTTTACACCGATGACGCCATATGTCGTGTGCGCCTCGGCGACGCCGTAGTCGATATCGGCGCGCAGCGTGTGCAGCGGGACACGGCCCTCGCGGTACCACTCTGAACGCGCGATCTCGGCGCCGTTCAGTCGTCCACCGACCTTGACCTTGATGCCTTCGGCGCCGACGCGCATCGTGTTGGTTACGGCTCGCTTCATCGCGCGGCGGAACATCACGCGACGCTCGAGCTGCTGCGCAATACCTTCGGCAACGAGTTGCGCATCCAGCTCCGGCTTACGGACCTCGGAGATGTTGATTCGCACGTCCTGGATATTCATGCCGATCATCTGCGCTACTTCAGCACGCAGTTTTTCGATGTCCTCGCCCTTCTTGCCGATGACGATTCCCGGGCGTGCCGTGAAAATCGTGATGTTGCATTTCTTGGACGGACGCTCGATAGCGATCTTGCTGACCGACGCCTCCTTGAGCTTGTTCTTGATGAACACGCGGACCTCGTGGTCCGTGCGAACATACTCGGGAAACATTTTCGAATCCGCGTACCACTTCGACGTCCAGTCCTTGACGATGCCAAGGCGAATGCCTGTTGGATGTACTTTCTGACCCATATTCCTTACTCGTCTCCAACTTTTATGGTGATGTGGCTGTTACGCTTGATAATCCGCGCGCCACGACCCTTTGCACGAGCGCGATAGCGGCGGTACGTCGGGGCCTCATTCACCTCGATGGTCGAAACCTTCAGTTCATCGATATCGGCACCATGATTGTGCTCGGCGTTGGCAATGGCCGACTCGAGCACTTTCTTCACGATGCGCGCACTTTTCTTTGGCGTAAACGTCAAAGTACGCAGCGCATCATCCACCGTCTTGCCACGAATGGTGTCAGCCACCAGGCGACATTTCTGCGGTGAAATGCGTGCGTATCTTAATGTTGCTGCAACTTGCATAATTCGTTGTCCTTGTCGCGACCTTCGGCCGCTCCTACAGGGCTCCGTTATTTCGTCTTGCGGTCACCGGAGTGGCCGCGAAATGTGCGGGTCATCGCAAACTCACCAAGCTTGTGACCGACCATGTTTTCCGAAATCAGGACAGGTACGTGCTGGCGACCGTTATGAACGGCGATCGTCAGACCGACCATGTCGGGCAACACCATCGAACGACGCGACCAGGTCTTGATCGGACGGCGATCGTTGCTGGCCGCTGCTTCTGCAACCTTCTTCGCCAGATGTGTATCGACGAACGGGCCTTTTCTAACACTGCGTGGCATTTCTACTACCTTTCCTTATTTGCGCTTGCGACGACGCACGATCATGTTGTCGGTGCGCTTGTTCGAGCGCGTCTTCGCGCCCTTGGTCGGCGTGCCCCAGGGGCTGACCGGATGCCGGCCGCCCGACGTGCGGCCTTCGCCGCCACCATGGGGATGATCGACCGGGTTCATTGCGACGCCGCGAACGGTTGGGCGCACGCCCCGCCAGCGCGAAGCGCCGGCCTTGCCGAGCTTGCGCAGGTTGTGTTCCGAGTGGCCGACTTCACCGATCGTCGCGCGACAATCGACGTGAATCTTGCGCATCTCGCCCGAGCGCAGCCGCAGCGTTGCGTATGCGCCTTCCCGGGCAGCGAGCTGTGCGTAGCCACCTGCCGAACGTACGAGCTGGCCGCCCTTGCCGGGCTTCATTTCGACGTTGTGAATAACAGTGCCGACCGGAATCGCACGCAGCGGCAGGGAATTACCGGGCTTGATCGGCGCGTCCTCGCCGCTGATGATCCTGGCTCCCTCGCGGATGCCCTTCGGCGCCAGGATGTAGCGGCGATCACCATCCGTATACTTGATGAGCGCAATGTGCGCGCTGCGATTCGGGTCATACTCCAGGCGCTCGACGACGCCAGCGACGCCATCCTTGTTGCGCTTGAAGTCGATGATGCGATAGCGCTGCTTGTGACCACCACCGCGGTGACGAACCGTGATGCGGCCATTATTGTTGCGACCACCCTTCGAGGACTTCTTGTCGACGAGCGCGCCGTATGGCTTGCCCTTGTGCAGACCGTCTGTCTTGACCTCGACGACGAATCGGCGTCCGGCAGATGTCGGTTTTGCTTTATGAAGTGACATATCCCTTACTCCGTGCCGAGGAAGTCGATCTGACTGCCTTCAGCAAGCCTGACGTAGGCCTTTTTCCAATCCTTACGGCGCCCGCGCGTCATTCCGAAACGCTTGTTCTTGCCGCCGTAGTTAATAACCTGCACGCCGTCGACCTTGACGTCGAACAGCAGCTCGACAGCCTTCTTGATCTCGGCCTTGGTCGCATCGGTCCGAACCTTGAATACGACCTGGTTGTACAGCTCGGCCGACACTGCTCCCTTTTCGGTCAGCAACGGGCCCTGCAGCACGGTCATCAATCGTTCTTCGTGGGCAGCGGCAGTCATGACAGGCGCTCCTCGATAAGCTTCAGCGCCGGCAGCGTCACCAGCACCTTCTCGAAACGGATCAGCACGACCGGATCGATCGATGCCGCATCGCAAATGCCGACATTCGGCAGGTTGCGTGCCGCCAGGAAGAGCTTCTCGTCGAAGGCTTCGTTCAGGACCAACACGTTGTCCAGCTGGAGTTCCTTGAGCCTGGCCGCGAGCAACCGCGTCTTTGGCGCCTCGAGCTCGAGTTCTTTGATGACGACGAGCCTGTCCTGGCGGACCAGTTCGGAAAGAACCGACCGCAAGGCGGCACGGTACATCTTCTTGTTGACCTTCTGCTGGTAGTTGCGAGGCTTTGCAGCAAACGCACGACCGCCGCCGACCCAGATCGGGCTGCGAATCGTGCCAGCGCGAGCGCGTCCCGTACCTTTCTGGCGCCACGGTTTCGCACCGCCGCCACGAGCCGCCGAGCGATTCTTCTGCGCCTTCGTGCCCGCACGGCCGCCGGCGAGGTACGCCGTTACGACCTGGTGCACCAGGGCTTCGTTGAATTCTGCGCCGAATGCCGCTTCTGCGACATCCACGGAGCCAGTTCCGGCAAGCTTCAGTTTCATGCCTCAGCTCCTTTGTTCTTTGCTTTCACCGCCGGGCGAACAATGACCTTGCCGCCGCTGTGACCCGGGACGGCGCCCTTGATCAGCAGCAGGTTGCGCTCGGCGTCGACACGCACAACCTGGAGATTTTGCGATGTGCGACGGACATTACCCATGTGGCCGGACATCTTCTTGCCCTTGAATACGCGTCCCGGGGTCTGGTTCTGGCCGATCGAACCCGGCGCGCGATGGGCCAGCGAGTTGCCGTGCGTGGCGTCCTGCGTGCGGAAGTTGTGACGCTTGACCGTGCCGGCGAAGCCCTTACCGATCGACGTTCCTATAACGTCAACGATCTGGCCTTCCTCGAACACGTCTACCTTGAGCTCGCCACCCATCTCGTATTCGCCTTCGTCGGCATCATCGAGACGGAATTCGGTGATTAAGTCGCCGGCTTCAACCTTTGCGGCGGCAAAGTGGCCGGCTTGAGGCTTCGACACGCGAGACGGTTTCTTGCTGCCCGCAGTTACCTGCAGGGCACGATAGCCGTCGTTTTCAACGGTCTTCACCTGAGTGATTCGGTTTGGCTGTGCCTCGATCACGGTGACCGGGATCGAGATCCCGTCTTCCGTGAAGACACGTGTCATGCCGCACTTGCGGCCAACAATACCCGTTGTCATCTTCAAAACCTCGCACCGACTTCGATTGGCCGACGCCTAATACTCAATAATCTCTGGCACCGGCCCGACCACGATTGGCCTGGCCTGTCCGTTCGCGCTTCTTTCAGACACGCGAAAGGGCCAGCCATGGCCAAGGACCTCGTGTCCTCAGTGCTCTAGGGCTGACCCTGCGTCCGACCCGAGAATCCACTCGGTCCGGCAGTTCCGGGATTTGCCGTGTCGCCTTCGGTTTCCCGGCGACCTTATGCTTTTAAGCGCCACAAAGCCCAGCCTTGTGGCGCTATTTCTGGGTCTGGCCGACTCCCGGCCCGGCCAACTCCAGCGAGCCAGCAATTATACCTCCGAAAACCCCCTGATCAAGCGGTTTTCAGACGATTTTTGCTGTTTTTCAGGGCCCTAATTCAGCTTGATCTGCACGTCCACGCCGGCCGGCAATTCGAGCTTCATGAGCGCGTCGACGGTCTTGTCCGTCGGGTCCACGATATCCATCAGACGCTTGTGCGTCCGGATCTCGTACTGGTCCCTGGCGTCCTTGTTGACGTGCGGCGAAATCAGGACCGTATATCGCTCCTTCTTCAGCGGCAGCGGGATCGGGCCCTTGACAGTAGCGCCGGTCCGTTTGGCCGTATCGACAATCTCGCGAGCAGAATTGTCGATCAGCCTGTGATCGAACGCCTTGAGCCTGATTCGTATATTTTGGTTAGTAGCCATAGTGTTTACTCGATAATTTT